>DATGMK010000034.1:0-14390 GCA_035293665.1 Reyranella sp.
GGGCGTGGTGACGCTGCCGGACGGGACGGAGATGGTGATGCCGGGCGACAATGCCCGCATGACGATCGAGCTGATCCAGCCGATCGCGATGGACGAGGGCCTGCGCTTCGCCATCCGCGAGGGCGGCCGAACCGTCGGCGCGGGTGTTGTCACCAAGATCGTTAAGTAGGCTATAAGGAAAGGCGAGACTGCAGGAGTGTAGCTCAGTTGGTAGAGCATCGGTCTCCAAAACCGAGGGCCGGGGGTTCGAGTCCCTCCACTCCTGCCACTTCCGTCTAAAGTGTGAGCATGACGAAGAATCCAGTCGAGTTCGTGCGCGAAGTCCGCTCCGAGGTGGCCAAGGTCACCTGGCCGACCCGGCGCGAGACCATGATCACCACCAGCATGGTCTTCATCTTCGTCGTGATCGCGGCGGTTTTCTTCCTGGTGGCCGATAAGATCATCGGCTTCGTCGTACGGACGTTGCTTGGGATTGCCTGAGATGCCTCATCGTTGGTACGTCGTTCACGCCTATTCAGGCTTCGAGAACAAGGTCGCCGCGTCGATCCGCGAGCAGGCCGCCAAGAAGGGCCTGGCGGAGGAGATCTCCGAGGTCATCGTACCGACCGAGGAGGTCGTCGAGGTCCGCCGCGGGTCGAAAGTGCAGACTGAGCGCAAGTTCTTCCCGGGCTATGTCCTGGTGAAAATGGACCTCAATGACGAGACTTGGCACCTGGTGAAGAACACCGCCAAGGTGACCGGCTTCCTGGGTGGCGGTGGCCGCGGCAAGCCCGTGCCGATCTCCGACGCCGAGGCCAGCCGGATCCTGAAGCAGGTCCAGGAGGGCGTCGAACGGCCCAAGCCCGCGGTCTCCTTCGAGGTCGGCGAGCAGGTCAAGGTGGCCGACGGCCCCTTCGCCTCGTTCAACGGCACCGTCGAGGATGTCGACGAGGAGCGCGCCCGCCTCAAGGTCGCGGTCTCGATCTTCGGCCGCTCGACCCCGGTCGAGCTGGACTACGCCCAAGTCGAGAAGCTGTAGCTTTAGATCGAAAAACCCCATGGGACAGTGGGAACCGCCCCACTATCGCCGTAATTCAGGGGTTGTGCCGCGCGGCGGGAGTTGCTACATCCCCCGCCCTTGGAAGGGCTGGCTTGTCGCGCCGGCCTTTTTGTCTTGTGTGAGGTGTGGGAGGCCGGCCATGGCCGAACCACGCCGCCCAACTGTGTATTAGAGGGGCATTAATGGCCAAGAAAATCCAGGCCTACGTCAAGCTGCAGGTGCCTGCAGGCAAGGCCAATCCGTCCCCGCCGATCGGGCCTGCGCTCGGTCAGCAGGGCGTCAACATCATGGAATTCTGCAAGCAGTTCAACGCGCGCACGCAGAAGATGGAAGCGGGCATGCCGATCCCGGTGGTCATCACCGTGTTCCAGGATCGGAGCTTCACCTTCATCACCAAGACGCCACCCAACACCTACTTCCTGAAGAAGGCTGCAGGGATTGAATCGGGCGCCAAGACCGTCGGCACCCAGATCGTCGGCAAGGTGACCAAGAAGCAGATCGAGGAGATCGCGAAGCAGAAGATGCCCGATCTCAACTGCGATTCGATAGAGTCGGCGATGGCTCAGGTCATTGGTTCGGCCCGGTCGATGGGCCTGCAGGTGGTGGACTAAATCATGGCCGCAAATATCCAAAGGGGCGGAAAGCGCTACGCGACCGCCATCAAGACGGTCGACCGTGAGAAGACCTACTCGCTCGACGAGGCGGTCAAGCTCGTGAAGGCCAATGCCAAGGCCAAGTTCGACGAGACCATCGAGGTCGCGATGAACCTCGGCATCGATCCGCGCCACGCCGACCAGGCGGTGCGCGGCATGGTCGAGCTGCCGAGCGGCACCGGCAAGACGGTGCGCGTGGCGGTGTTCGCCCGCGGCCCGAAGGCCGACGAGGCCAAGGCCGCCGGCGCCGACCTGGTCGGTGCGGAGGACCTCGCGGAGAAGATCAATGGCGGCGAGATGAACTTCGACCGCTGCGTGGCCACGCCCGACATGATGGGCATCGTGGGCCGCCTCGGTAAGGTGCTGGGTCCGCGCGGCCTGATGCCGAATCCGAAGCTCGGCACCGTGACGCAGGACGTCACCGCCGCCGTGAAGGCCGCCAAGGCCGGCTCGATCGAGTTTCGCGCCGAGAAGGCGGGCATCGTCCATGCCGGCGTCGGCAAGGCGTCGTTCAGCGAGGATGCGATCGCCGCCAACGTGCGTGCGCTGGTGACCGCCATCAACCGCGCGAAGCCGTCGGGCGCCAAGGGCACCTTCATCAAGAAGGTGTCGATCAGTTCGACCATGGGACCGGGCGTGAAGCTCGATCCCGCCACCGCGATCAACGCCTAAAGGCGCGCGGGGCAAGTCCGAGAGTTTCGCCGTCTTCGTCCCAAAGCGATTGGGGTGGGGCGGCGGAAAACCTGTCCGAGACCGCCGGTGCTTCGCTCTTTCGGGGCAAGCGTAATGGGGAAACCCGCCAGCGCAGACGGGGGCAAGGGAATTTCTCTCCACACGCAGGTGTGGGGCAGGCAGTCCCGAACTTCCGGGGCAGGCGAGCAAGGCCATCGGTCTTCGTTCGCGTGAACCGCCAACGGAGGCTGTGGTCTTAACGCAGCCGGTCCGGTCTGGGATCCCAGATCGGGCCTTAATTGGAGAAAGCCGTGAATCGTTCGGAAAAGGCCGAAGCGATCGCCGAGCTGAACCAGACCTTCAAGGACGCGACCCTGGTGGTGATCACCCGCCAGTCCGGTCTCACCGTCCAGGAAGTGACGGACCTGCGCCGCAAGGTGCGGGCAGCCGGTGCGAGCTACAAGGTCGCGAAGAACCGTCTCACGCTGCGTGCCCTCGAGGGCACGGCCTTCACGGCGCTCGGTCCCCTGTTCAAGGGTCCGACCGCCATTGCCTACTCCAAGGATCCGGTCGCTGCGGCGAAGGTCGTTTCGGCTTTCGCCAAGGACAACGAGAAGCTGACCATCGTCGGTGGGGCGCTCGGTGAGAACACGCTGGACGTCGCAGGCGTCCAGGCTCTCGCCACGCTGCCGTCGCTCGATGCTCTGCGCGGCAAGATTATCGGTCTCATCCAGGCCCCGGCGACGAAGATCGCAGGCGTTCTGGCGGCACCGGCGGGTCAGGTCGCTCGCGTGTTCGGCGCATACGGAGCCAAGGAAGACGGCGCGAAGGCGGCGTAAGTCGCAAGGTCTAGCGAAGTCACAGTTTACGAAGTTCGGGATATCAGGAGATAGAAATGGCGAATCTGGAAAAGCTGGTCGAGGAGCTCTCGGCCCTGACGGTCCTCGAGGCCGCGCAGCTCAGCAAGCTGCTTGAGGAGAAGTGGGGCGTCAGCGCCGCCGCTCCGGTCGCGGTTGCCGCGGCTCCGGGCGCGGCTGCCGGCGCGCCGGCGGCGGAAGCCAAGGACGAGTTCACTGTCGTGCTGGCCGCGGCCGGCGACAAGAAGATCAACGTCATCAAGGCGGTGCGCGAGATCACCGGCCTCGGCCTCAAGGAGGCCAAGGACCTGGTCGAGGGCGCGCCGAAGCCGGTCAAGGAAGGCGTGCCGAAGGCCGACGCCGACAAGCTCAAGGCCAAGCTCGAGGCCGAGGGCGCCAAGGTCGAGCTGAAGTAAAGGAATTCCGTCCAGGCCGGCCTCGGCCGGCCTGGACGGGCCCCTTTTCCAAGCGGACTTTCGGGTCCGCTTCGATAAGTGGCCCTCTGCAATGGATGGGACGAGCGGCTTTGGCGGGCCGTGAGTTCCGAGACAGCAGCGGGTAGTTCGCCTGCCTTGAACCTTATCGAGGACGCAGGATGGCCACGGCCTTCAATACGCGCAAAAGAATTCGTCGTTTCTTCGGCCACATCGAATCCGTGGCCCCCATGCCCAACCTGATCGAGGTCCAGAAGAGCTCCTACGAAAACTTCCTCCAGCGCACCGTCCCGGCGGCCAAGCGCACGCCGACCGGCCTGCAGGAGGTTTTCCGCTCGGTGTTCCCGATCAAGGACTTTGCCGAGCGCGCCAGCCTCGAGTTCGTCAAGTACGAGTTCGAAGAGCCGAAGTACGACGTCGAGGAGTGCCAGCAGCGCGGCATCACCTTCGCCGCCCCGCTCAAGGTCACGCTGCAGCTCGTCGTATGGGACATCGACGAGGAAGCGGGCTCGCGCTCGATCCGCGACATCAAGGAGCAGGACGTCTACATGGGCGACATGCCGCTCATGACGGACAACGGCACCTTCATCGTCAACGGCACCGAGCGCGTGATCGTCAGCCAGATGCACCGCTCGCCGGGCGTCTTCTTCGACCACGACAAGGGCAAGACGCACAGCTCGGGCAAGTACCTGTTCGCGGCCCGCATCATCCCGTATCGCGGCTCGTGGCTCGATTTCGAATTCGACGCCAAGGACCTGATCCACGTCCGCATCGACCGCCGCCGCAAGATCCCGGTGACGACGCTGCTGCTCGCGCTCGACAACGACGCGACCCACAAGAAGCGGGCGTCGGCGCAGGCCAAGGGCCAGCAGCTCGATCCGGCCGAGGCGCAGGGCCTGTCACCCGAGGAGATCCTCGCCGCGTTCTACGGCCAGGTCGTCTACAAGCGCGACAAGGAAGGCTGGAACACCGTCTTCGACGCCGAGACGATGAAGGGCGTCAAGCTCACCCACGACCTGGTCAACGCCAAGACCGGCAAGTCGGTGGCCGAGGCCGGCGCCAAGATGACGCCGCGTCTGCTGAACCGCCTCAAGGAGGCGGGCCTCAAGGAGATCCGCGTCTCGGCGGAGGAGCTGATCGGCCGCTACGCCGCGGTCGACGTGATCAACGAGAAGACCGGCGAGATCTATGTCGAGGCCGGCCAGGAGATCACCCAGGCCGTGCTCGACCTGTTCGACGAGAACGAGATCGACCTGCTGCCGACGCTGGCGATCGACCACACCAATGTGGGGCCGTACATTCGCAACACCCTCGCGGCCGACAAGAACTCCAACCGCGAAGAGGCCCTGCTCGACATCTACCGCGTGATGCGCCCGGGTGAGCCGCCGACGCTGGAGCAGGCCGAGACCCTGTTCGGCGGCCTGCTGTTCGACATCGAGCGCTATGACCTCTCGCCGGTCGGCCGCGTGAAGATGAACATGCGGCTGGGCTTCGAGGGCGTGCCCGACACCCAGCGCACGCTGCGCCGCGAGGACATCCTCGCCGTCGTCAAGGTGCTGCACGACCTCAAGGACGGCCGCGGCGAGATCGACGACATCGACCATCTCGGCAACCGGCGCGTCCGCTCGGTCGGCGAGCTGATGGAGAACCAGTATCGCGTCGGCCTGCTGCGCATGGAGCGGGCGATCCGCGAGCGCATGAGCTCGATCGACATCGACACCGTGATGCCGCATGACCTGATCAACGCCAAGCCGGCGGCGGCGGCGGTGCGCGAGTTCTTCGGCTCGAGCCAGCTGTCGCAGTTCATGGACCAGACCAACCCGCTGTCGGAAGTGACGCACAAGCGTCGCCTCTCGGCGCTGGGACCGGGCGGCCTGACCCGCGAGCGCGCCGGCTTCGAGGTGCGCGACGTGCACCCGACGCACTACGGCCGCATCTGCCCGATCAAGACGCCGGAAGGCCCGAACATCGGCCTGATCAACTCGCTCGCGACCTACGCGCGCGTGAACCAGTACGGCTTCATCGAGAGCCCGTACCGCAAGGTCCACAACGGCCGGGTCTCCGATGAGGTGATCTATCTGTCGGCGATGGAGGAGGGCCGCTACACGGTCGCCCAGGCCAATGCCGAGATCGACGCGAAGGGCAAGTTCGTGTCGGAGCTGGTGCAGTGCCGCAAGGGCGGCGAGTACATCCTCGCCCGGCCCGAGACGATCGACTTCGTCGACGTCTCGCCCAAGCAGATCGTGTCGGTCGCCGCGGCGCTGATCCCGTTCCTCGAGAACGACGACGCCAACCGCGCGCTGATGGGCTCGAACATGCAGCGCCAGGCGGTGCCGCTGATCCAGGCCGAGGCGCCGCTGGTCGGCACCGGCATGGAAGAGGTGGTGGCCCGCGACTCGGGCGTGGCGATCGCCGCGCGCCGCACCGGCATCGTCGACCAGGTCGACGCCATGCGCATCGTCGTCCGCGCGACCGACGATGTCGGCCCGAACCGGCCGGCGGTCGACATCTACAACCTGCTGAAGTTCCAGCGCTCAAACCAGAGCACCTGCATCACCCAGAAGCCGCTCGTGAAGGTCGGCGACACGGTGAAGAAGGGCGACATCGTGGCCGACGGTCCGTCGACCCGCGACGGCGAGCTCGCTCTCGGCCGGAACGTGCTCGTCGCGTTCATGCCGTGGAACGGCTACAACTTCGAGGACTCGATCCTGCTCTCCGAGCGCATCGTGCGCGATGACGTGTTCACCTCGATCCACATCGAGGAGTTCGAGGTCATGGCCCGCGACACCAAGCTCGGCCAGGAGGAGATCAGCCGCGACATCCCGAACGTCGGCGAGGAGGCCCTCAAGAACCTCGACGAGGCGGGCATCGTCTATATCGGCGCCGAGGTGAAGGCGGGCGACATCCTGGTCGGCAAGGTGACGCCGAAGGGCGAAAGCCCGATGACGCCGGAAGAGAAGCTCCTGCGCGCTATCTTCGGCGAGAAGGCCGCCGACGTGCGCGACACCTCGCTGAAGGTGCCGCCGGGCGTCGAGGGCACGGTCGTCGAGGTCCGCGTGTTCAACCGCCGGGGCGTGGACAAGGACGAGCGCGCGCTCGCGATCGAGCGCGACGAGATCGAGCGCCTCGCCAAGGACCGCGACGACGAGAAGGCCATCCTGGAACGCAGCTTCTACAGCCAGATCCAGGAAATGCTGATGAACCAGGTGGTGGCGGGCGGCCTCAAGGGCCTCAAGCCGGGCACCAAGATCACCGACAAGGTGCTGGGCGAGTTCACCCCGGGCCAGTGGCGGCAGATCACCGTCAAGGGCGACAAGAGGCAGGGCGAGATCGAGGCGGCGAACAAGCAGTTCGACGAGTCGATGAAGCGCCTGCAGGACCGCTTCGACAGCAAGGTCGACAAGCTGCAGCGCGGCGACGAGCTGCCGCCGGGCGTGATGAAGATGGTCAAGGTCTTCGTCGCGACCAAGCGCAAGCTGCAGCCGGGCGACAAGATGGCGGGCCGCCACGGCAACAAGGGCGTAATCTCGCGCATCATGCCGCTCGAGGACATGCCGTACCTCGAGGATGGCGGGCCGGTCGACATCGTGCTCAATCCGCTCGGCGTGCCGTCGCGCATGAACGTCGGCCAGATCCTCGAGACCCACCTCGGCTGGGCCGCGGCCAATCTCGGCAAGAAGATCGGCGAGATGCTGGACGGCGCCCGCGAGGCGACGGCGGCGCAGATCAAGAAGCACCTGCGCGAGGTCTACAGCGAGAAGGCCTTCAAGGCCGAGATCGCCGACCTCGACGACGACGCCACGATCGAGCTCGCCCGCAACCTGTCGAAGGGCGTGCCGTTCGCCACGCCGGTGTTCGACGGCGCCCGCGAGCCCGACATCGTCGGCATGCTGGAGATGGCGGGCCTCGACAAGTCGGGGCAGGTCACCCTGATCGACGGCCGCACCGGCGAGCCGTTCGATCGCAAGGTGACGGTCGGCTACATCTACATGCTGAAGCTGCATCACCTGGTGGACGACAAGATCCACGCCCGGTCGATCGGCCCGTACTCGCTCGTCACGCAGCAGCCGCTGGGCGGCAAGGCGCAGTTCGGCGGCCAGCGCTTCGGCGAGATGGAGGTGTGGGCGCTCGAGGCTTACGGCGCCGCCTACACGCTGCAGGAGATCCTGACCGTGAAGTCGGACGACGTCGCGGGCCGCACCAAGGTCTACGAGGCCATCGTGCGCGGCGACGACACGTTCGAGGCGGGCATCCCCGAGTCCTTCAACGTGCTGGTCAAGGAGCTGCGCTCGCTCGGCCTCAACGTCGAACTCAATCAGGGGGCCCAGTAAGGGCCTTCTCCCCTCTCTATTCGCGATTTAAGTCCAACGAACACGTAGGACGTACAAATGACCGACCTGATCAACGTACTGGGCCAGCCCCAGGGCACTCCCACCTTCGACGAGATCCGCATCTCGATCGCCAGCCCCGAGCGCATCCGCGCCTGGAGCCACGGCGAGATCAAGAAGCCGGAGACCATCAACTACCGCACCTTCAAGCCGGAGCGTGACGGCCTGTTCTGCGCCCGCATCTTCGGACCGATCAAGGACTACGAGTGCCTGTGCGGCAAGTACAAGCGCATGAAGTTCCGCGGCATCACCTGCGAGAAGTGCGGCGTCGAGGTGACGCTCACCAAGGTGCGCCGCGAGCGGATGGGCCACATCGAGCTCGCCTCGCCGGTGGCGCACATCTGGTTCCTGAAGTCGCTGCCGAGCCGCATCGGCCTGCTGCTCGACATGACGCTCCGCGACCTCGAGAAGATCCTCTACTTCGAGAACTACGTGGTCACCGAGCCGGGCCTGACGCCGCTCAAGTACCGCGAGCTCCTGAACGAGGACCAGTACCTCAACGCGCTCGACGAGTACGGGGACGACGCCTTCCGCGCCGACATCGGCGCCGAGGCGATCCGCGCCATGCTGCAGGCGATCGACCTCAACGAGGAGCGCCCGCGCCTGCGCGAGGAGCTGCGCGAGACCACCTCGGAGGCCAAGCGCAAGAAGCTGGTGAAGCGCTTGAAGCTGGTCGAGAACTTCATCGAATCGGGCGCCCGTCCCGAGTGGATGATCCTCGAGCTGGTGCCGGTGATCCCGCCCGAGCTGCGGCCTCTGGTCCCGCTCGACGGCGGTCGCTTCGCGACCTCGGACCTCAACGACCTCTACCGCCGCGTAATCAACCGCAACAACCGGTTGAAGCGCCTGATGGAGCTGCGCGCCCCCGACATCATCGTGCGCAACGAGAAGCGCATGCTGCAGGAGTCGGTCGACGCGCTGTTCGACAACGGCCGCCGCGGCCGCGTCATCACCGGCGCCAACAAGCGGCCGCTGAAGTCGCTCAGCGACATGCTGAAGGGCAAGCAGGGCCGCTTCCGGCAAAACCTGCTCGGCAAGCGCGTCGACTATTCGGGCCGCTCGGTCATCGTGGTCGGCCCGGAGCTCAAGCTGCACCAGTGCGGCCTGCCGAAGAAGATGGCGCTCGAGCTGTTCAAGCCGTTCATCTATTCGCGCCTGCAGAACTACGGCATGGCCAACACCATCAAGGCCGCCAAGCGCATGGTCGAGAAGGAGCGGCCGGAGGTTTGGGACATCCTCGAGGAGGTGATCCGCGAGCATCCGGTGCTGCTGAACCGCGCGCCGACCCTGCACCGCCTCGGCATCCAGGCGTTCGAGCCGGTGCTGATCGAGGGCAAGGCGATCCAGCTCCATCCGCTGGTCTGCACCGCCTTCAACGCCGACTTCGACGGCGACCAGATGGCGGTCCACGTGCCGCTGTCGCTGGAAGCTCAGCTCGAGGCGCGCGTGCTGATGATGTCGACCAACAACATCCTGTCGCCGGCATCGGGCAAGCCGATCATTGTGCCGTCGCAGGACATCGTGCTCGGCATCTACTACATCACGCTCGAGCGCGAGGGCGAGCCGGGCGAAGGCTCGCTGTTCTCCGAGATCGGCGAGCTCGAGCATGCGCTGCACAATCGCTCGCTCTCGATGCACGCCAAGATCAAGGCGCGCCTCGAGGCCTATGACGACAAGGGCGTCCTGGCCAACCGCGTTGTCGAGACCACGCCGGGCCGCATCCTGCTGGCGCAGATCCTGCCCCGGCATCCGAACCTGCCGTTCTCGCTGATCAACCGTCTTCTCACGAAGAAGGACCTGCAGAACGTCATCGACACGGTCTATCGCCACTGCGGCCAGAAGGAGACGGTGATCTTCGCCGATCGCCTGATGGGTCTCGGCTTCTATCACGCCTGCCGCGCCGGCATTTCCTTCGGCAAGGACGACCTCGTCATCCCGGCCGCCAAGGTCAAGCTGGTCGCCGCGACGACCAAGGAAGTGAAGGAGTACGAGCAGCAGTACCAGGACGGCCTGATCACCTCGGGTGAGAAGTACAACAAGGTCGTCGACGCCTGGTCGCGCTGCTCCGATCGCGTCGCCGAGGAGATGATGAAGGGCATTTCCACGCCGCAGCCGGGCAAGCCCGTCAACGCAGTGTGGATGATGGCGCACTCCGGTGCGCGCGGCTCGGCCACCCAGATGAAGCAGCTCGCCGGCATGCGCGGCCTGATGACCAAGCCGTCGGGCGAGATCATCGAGACGCCGATCATCTCGAACTTCAAGGAAGGCCTGTCGGTGCTCGAGTACTTCAACTCGACCCACGGCGCCCGCAAGGGCTTGGCCGACACAGCGCTCAAGACGGCGAACTCGGGTTACCTGACCCGCCGCCTGGTCGACGTGGCCCAGGACTGCATCATCGTCGAGGAGGATTGCGGCACCGAACGCGGCCTGACGATGCGCGCGGTCGTCGACGGCGGCGACGTCATCGAGCCCTTGTCCGAGCGCGTGCTCGGCCGCTCGGCGCTCGACGACATCGTCGATCCGCTGAACGGCAACCTGATCGTCAAGGCGGGCGAGCTGATCGACGAGGTCGGTGTCGAGCAGATCGACAAGGCCGGCATCGAGGAGCTGCGCATCCGCTCGGTGCTGACCTGTGACAGCAAGATCGGCGTCTGCGGCAAGTGCTACGGCCGCGACCTGGCGCGCGGCACGAAGGTCAACATCGGCGAGGCGGTGGGCGTCATCGCCGCCCAGTCGATCGGCGAGCCGGGCACGCAGCTGACGATGCGTACCTTCCACATCGGCGGCGCCGCCCAGCGCGGGGCGGAGCAGTCGAACATCGAGGCGAGCCATGACGGCACCGTCCAGGTGCGCAACCGCAACGTCGTCATGAACAGCCAGGGCGTTCCGGTCGTGATGGGCCGCAACACCGAGATCGTGCTGATCGACGGCGCCCAGCGCGAGCGCGCCAAGCACCGCGTGCCGTACGGCGCGCGCCTGCTGGTCGACAACGACGCCGCGGTAACCAAGGGCCAGAAGCTGGCCGAGTGGGATCCGTACACGCTGCCGATCATCACGGAGAAGGCGGGCAAGGCGGTCTATGTCGACCTGGTCGAGGGTGTGTCGATGCGCGAGGTGATCGACGAATCGACCGGCATCTCCAACCGCGTCGTGGTCGACTGGAAGGGGCAGCCGCGCGGCGGCGATCTCCGTCCGCGCATCGTCATCCATGACGAGGCCGGCCAGCCGATCATGCTGGCCAACGGCCAGGAGGCCCGCTACCTGCTGTCGCTCGACTCGGTCCTTTCGGTCGAGAACGGCCAGGAGGTCCATGCCGGCGACATCCTCGCGCGTATCCCGCGCGAGGGCGGCAAGAACCGCGACATCACGGGCGGCCTGCCGCGCGTGGCCGAGCTGTTCGAGGCGCGCAAGCCGAAGGACTTCGCGATCATTTGCGACATCGCCGGCCGCATCGAGTTCGGCAAAGACTACAAGAACAAGCGCCGCATCCTGATCGTGCCGGAAGGCGAGAATGCGGAGCCTGTCGAGTACCTGATCCCGAAGGGCAAGCGCATTGCCGTCCAGGAAGGCGACTATGTCGAGCGCGGCGACCTGCTGATCGACGGCAATCCGGTGCCGCACGACATCCTGCGCGTGCTGGGCATCGAGAAGCTGGCCGAGTATCTCGTCAACGAGATCCAGGAGGTCTATCGACTGCAGGGCGTGAAGATCAACGACAAGCACATCGAGACGATCGCGCGTCAGATGCTGCAGAAGGTCGAGATCACCGACGCCGGCGAGTCGACGTTCCTGATCGGCGAGCAGGTCGACAAGGGCGAGTTCGATGCCGAGAACGCCAAGCTGATCTCCGAGAAGCTGAAGCCCGCCAAGGCGGACCCGGTGCTGCTCGGCATCACCAAGGCGTCGCTGCAGACGAAGTCGTTCATCTCGGCGGCCTCGTTCCAGGAGACCACCCGCGTGCTGACCGAGGCGGCCGTCAGCGGCCGCGTCGACAACCTGCAGGGCCTCAAGGAGAACGTCATCGTCGGCCGCCTGATTCCGGCGGGCACCGGCGGAGTCGTGAACCGCCTCAAGGCGATCGCCGCCCAGCGCGACCGCGCCATCCTGGCCGCCGGCAGCGACGGCGAGGACCAGCCGGTCCCGACCCTGGAGCAGGAGCACGCCGCGGACGACTAACGGTCGGACGCTCAGACATCCAAAAAGGCCGTCGCGGCAAGGCGACGGCCTTTTTCTTTCGCTGGGGGCGTGTCACTGCGTTAGCGCGCGCCCAGCTAAAGAAGCCGCCGCGCGAGCCACGCCTCGCGGTCGAGCCGCCACACCTCGCGCATGCCGGGGCCCTCTACCGAGCGGCAGGGCTCGCGGTCCATCAGAATGGCGCCCTGCTTCTCCTTGATCCGCCTCGAAGCGACGTTGCGTTCGTCGTTGCTGAGCCAGAGATACGGCCAGCCGAGCTCGACGAAGGCGAACTCCGTCGCGCGTTCGGCTGCCTCGGTCATGAAGCCTTTGCCGTGATGTTCCGGGTCGAGCCAGAAGCCGCGCATGTCGCGGCTCTTGCCGTCGTCGGGCCACAGATCGATGCGCCCGATCGGTTCGTCCAGCGCGCCCCTGAGGGTGATCGACCAATGGAGCTTCTCGCGGCGCGCCATCGCTTCGAGGCATGTCGCGATATGGCCGGCGGCGCCATCGGCCGGGTAGGGCCATGGCACGCTGTCGCCATTCAGGAAACGCACGATCTCCCATTTCGGGAAGCGCCACTGGATGACCGGCGCGTCCTCCATCCGCAAGGGACGCAGGGCGAGCCGGTCGCTTGCCAGGGTCGGCGTGGGCGGCAGGCGGTCAGACATGGAGCGTCCCGACTTTCTGCGGCACGACCTGAACGGCCGGCAGCGACTGACGGGCCAGCCAGTTCTCGCGCTCGAGCAGCCAGACCATGCGCGTGGCCTCGCCGCTGACGAACCGGCCGATCTTCATGTCGACCAGCTTGGCGCCCTGCTTCTCCTTGATCCGGCGCGAGGCATGGTTGTCCTGGGCGTTGCTGAGCCACAGCCAGGGCCAGCCGAGCTTGTCGAAGGCGTAGTCGGTCACCCGGTCGGCCGCCTCGCTCATCAGCCCCTTGCCGTGGAAGGCCGGATCCAGCCAGAAGCCACGCTGGTCGTGGGTTTCACCGTCGTCCGGCCGCAGGTTGATGATCCCGATCAGGTCGGCCGGGCCCTTCTTCGGCACGAGCGCCCAATGGGACGCCTCGCCCTTGGCCATCTCGGCCAGGCAGGCATTGACGAAATTGGCGGCGCCGTCGGCCGGATAGGGCCACGGCACTTTGGCGTCCAGCCAGCGCACGACCTCCCAGTTCGCGAAGCGCTTCTGGATGACGGGCGCGTCCTTGGTGCGCAGCGGGCGCAGCACCAGGCGCGGCGTGTGGAGCACCGGGGTCGAAGGCATCCTGGACGAGGAAGACATTTTCGGTCTCGCTTCCGTTCACCGGAGGGCGGGACCTGTTGCGTGACCCCGTCCTGCGGCGGGGTCGGGGTTGTCGGTCGGCTGCTAGCTCAGACGATCGCGCACGAAATCCCCCGCCCCAAAGGTGGTACCTTTGAGGGCCGAGTTGATTCGGGTGTCGCGACGCAACATGCGACCTTCTTAACGCGGGTCGCACGCGAAGTAAATCATTGGTGATTGTATACTTTACGTAGCGGCCCCCAATGACTAGAAAGACTCCGCGTGACAGGTCGGCGGTCCTCACCGCTTCTTCTTGCGAGATCGCAGGGGCGGTGAAGGCTGCGCTTTTGGATTGGGCTTGCGGTTCAATTGTCGAAGGGCTGCTGCGACTTGAGGCCGATTCAATAGGCGCCGACGTGGTCTCACGCCTAGCGAGCCGCCGCGATTCGCCTCAAGACATTGCACGAGCGTAAAGACCGTCGCACAGGCGTCATAGGCATCTTGCCAAGCCTCCAGAAGCGCAGCGCGCGAATAAACCATCATCCGCGAAGTATCGAGGCTAGTAGTGGGATTGTAGCTTGGCCTCTTGCCGGCGCGTTTAACAAGCGCGTCTTTGACCACGCTCTCACTCAGAACCTCTGGGTCAGTCAGAAGATAGGCGTCAGGGAGTCTGCTTGATGTCCCCCAAAGACCATGAGCGAAGCTATTGCGGCGCCGGCGCTGCGCCCTGGTTACGCGCTCGACCGCCTCGAAAAGTTTCAGATCTTTCGCGGGCAGACGCGCCGTTGCCGCTGCTTTCAGGGCCGCGCGACGCGCCTCCCCGCCTGACAGGGAAAAGTAGATCGTCAGCCCAGTATGGGGATCGGCGTGCATCAACTCCACGAACACGCCGCCCCACAGATAGTCGATCT
>DATGMK010000035.1:0-9271 GCA_035293665.1 Reyranella sp.
GGGCGTGGTGACGCTGCCGGACGGGACGGAGATGGTGATGCCGGGCGACAATGCCCGCATGACGATCGAGCTGATCCAGCCGATCGCGATGGACGAGGGCCTGCGCTTCGCCATCCGCGAGGGCGGCCGAACCGTCGGCGCCGGCGTCGTTACGAAGATCGTCAAGTAAGGACTCCAGGGGCGAGTACGGACCATGGCCATGGACAACACCAATATCCGCATCAGGCTGAAAGCCTTCGATCATCGCGTGCTCGACCAGTCGACCAGCGAGATCGTGAGCACAGCCAAGCGGACGGGCGCGCAGGTTCGCGGGCCCATTCCGCTGCCGACGGGTATCGAGAAGTTCACGGTCAACCGTTCGCCACACATCGACAAGAAGTCGCGTGAGCAGTTCGAGATCCGCACCCACAAGCGGGTCCTCGACATCGTCGACCCGACGCCGCAGACCGTGGACGCGCTGATGAAGCTCGACCTCGCCTCCGGCGTCGACGTCGAGATCAAGCTCGGCGCGTAAGGACAAAGGGAAGAGGAACAGACCATGCGTTGCGGTCTCGTCGCCCAGAAGGTCGGCATGACCCGCGTCTTCACCGACGCGGGAGAGCATGTGCCCGTCACCGTTCTGAAGGTCGACCAGCTCCAGGTCGTCGCCGTCCGCTCGGAAGAGAAGGACAAGTACACGGCCGTCCAGCTCGGCTACGGCAAGGCCAAGGTGAAGAACGTGACCCAGCCGATGCGCGGTCACTTCGCCAAGGCCAAGGTCGAGCCGAAGAAGAAGCTGGTCGAGTTCCGGGTCGCCAAGGACGCCGTGCTCGAGGTCGGTGCCGAGCTGGTGCCGAGCCACTTCGTGCCAGGCCAGTTCGTCGACGTCGTCGGCACCTCGATCGGCCGCGGCTTCACCGGCTCGATGGTGCGCTGGAATTTCGGTGGTCTCGAGGCCAGCCACGGCGTGTCGGTTTCGCACCGTTCGCACGGCTCGACCGGTAACCGCCAGGATCCCGGCCGCACCTTCCCCGGCAAGAAGATGGCCGGCCACTATGGCCACGAGCGCGTGACCACGCAGAACGTCAAGGTCGTCGCCATCGACGACGAGAAGGGCCTGCTCCTGGTCTCCGGCGCCGTCCCCGGCCCGGCCGGCGGCTACATCATCGTCAAGGACGCGTCCAAGCGCGCCCGCCCCAAGGATGCCCCGTACCCGGCCGGCCTGCGCAAGGCTGCTGCCGAGAAGGCTCCCGAAGCGCCGGCTGCCGACGCCCCGCAGGCTTAAGGACCAGACCATGAAGATCGCGGTCAAGACCATCGAGGGCGAGAGCGCCGGCGAGCTGGAGCTCGCGGATGCGGTGTTCGGCGCGCCCGTTCGCAAGGACATCCTGCAGCGCTGCGTGGTGTGGCAGCTATCGCGCCGCCAGCAGGGCACGCACAAGAGCAAGGGCCGGTCGGAAGTGACGGCCACGGCAAAGAAGATGTACGCCCAGAAGGGCACCGGTCGCGCCCGCCACGGCAACGAGGCGGCGCCGCAGTTCCGCGGCGGCGGCAAGGCGTTCGGCCCGGTCGTGCGCAGCCATGCGTCGGACCTGCCGAAGAAGGTGCGCAAGCTCGCGCTGCGCACTGCGCTGTCGGCCAAGGCGGCCGAGGGCAAGCTGATCGTGGTCGAGCAGGCGGCCCTCGCCGAGCCGAAGACGGCAAAGCTCAAGGGCCACTTCGGCAAGCTCGGCGTCACCTCCGTCCTGGTCATCGGCGGCGCCGAGATCGACCAGAACTTCGCCCGCGCCGCGGCCAACATCGCTCATGTCGATGTGCTGCCGCAGCAGGGAGCCAACGTCTACGACATCCTGCGCCGCGACACGCTGGTGCTGACCAAGGATGCCGTGAAGCATCTCGAGGAGCGGCTCGGAGAGGTGACTGGGCAATGAGCGCCAAGACCAAGACGACCGTGAGCCGCGCGCGCATGTACGAGGTGATCCGCGCGCCGCTGATCACGGAAAAGACGACCAACGGCTCCGAGCACAGCCAGGTGACCTTCAAGGTCGCCGCGGACGCCAGCAAGCCCGAGATCAAGCAGGCCGTCGAAGGCCTGTTCAAGGTCAAGGTCAAGGCGGTGAACACGGTCAACGTGAAGGGCAAGAACAAGCTCTTCAAGGGCCGGCCGGGTGTGCGCAGCGACTGGAAGAAGGCGATCGTCTCGCTGGTCGAGGGTCACAAGATCGACGTGACCACGGGCCTGTAGGACGGGGGATAGGGTAATGGCTCTCAAGACATTCAAGCCGATCACGCCGTCGCTGCGACAGCTGGTGATCGTCGACCGCCACGGCCTGTGGAAGGGCAAGCCGGTCAAGGCGCTGACCACCGGCAAGTCCGAGACCGGCGGCCGCAACAACCACGGCCACATCACCGCGCACCATCGCGGTGGCGGCCACAAGCGCCGCCTGCGCCTGGTCGACTTCAAGCGCCGCAAGTTCAACGTGGCGGGTACGGTCGAGCGCCTCGAGTACGATCCGAACCGCTCGGCCTTCATCGCCCTGATCAAGTACACCGACGGTGAGCTCGCCTACATCATTGCCCCACAGCGCCTGAAGGCCGGCGACGAGGTGATGTCGGGCGACCGCGTCGACATCAAGCCGGGCAATGCGATGCCGCTCGCCAACATGCCGGTCGGCACGATCGTGCACAACGTCGAGCTGAAGAAGGGCCGCGGCGGCCAGCTGGCGCGCTCCGCCGGCACCTACGCCCAGCTCGTCGGCAAGGATGCGGGCTACGCCCAGCTCAAACTCAGCTCCGGCGAGCTGCGCCTGGTCCCGGCCGAGTGCCTGGCGACCGTCGGTGCGGTTTCGAACCCGGACAACCAGAACACCGTGGTCGGCAAGGCCGGCCGCACCCGCTGGCTCGGCCATCGCCCGGTCGTGCGCGGAGTTGCCATGAACCCGGTCGATCATCCGCACGGCGGCGGCGAGGGCAAGACCTCGGGCGGCCGTCACCCGGTCACCCCGTGGGGCAAGCCCACGAAGGGCAAGAAGACCCGCAAGAACAAGGCTACGGACAAGTTCATCATCCGTCGCCGTCACGCGACGCGCTAGGAGATAGGCAGTGGCACGTTCCGTCTGGAAAGGCCCGTTCGTCGAGGGCAGCCTGATCAAGAAGGCCGAGAAGGCGCGCGGTTCCGTGCGCAACGACGTGATCAAGACCTGGTCGCGCCGTTCGACGATCCTGCCGCAGTTCGTCGGCCTGACGTTCGGCGTCTACAACGGCAAGAAGTTCATCCCGGTGAACGTCACCGAGGAAATGGTCGGCCACAAGCTCGGCGAGTTCTCGCCGACCCGCACCTTCACGTCCCACGCGGGCGACAAGAAAGTCTCGAAGGATTGATCCGATGAGCAAGCCCTCCAACAAGCGTCGCGAAGCGGACAACGAGGCCAAGGCCGTGCTGCGCACCGTGCGCGTCAGCCCGCGCAAGCTCGACCTCGTGGCCGCCACCATCCGCGGCAAGAAGGCGGCCTCGGCGGTGAACGAGCTCACCTTCTCGAAGAAGCGCATCGCGCAGGACGTCAAGAAGGCGCTGAACTCGGCGATCGCCAATGCCGAGAACAACCACAATCTCGACGTCGACCGGCTGGTCGTGGCCGAGGCCTCGGTCGGCAAGAGCCTCGTCATGAAGCGATTCCACACCCGCGGTCGCGGCCGCGCGGCGGGCATCGTCAAGCCGTTCAGCCATCTCACCATCGTGGTGCGCGAGCGCCCCGAGGCGGAGGAAAAGTAACATGGGTCAGAAGGTCAATCCGATCGGCCTGCGTCTCGGCATCAACCGGACCTGGGATTCGCGCTGGTACGCCGAAGGCGGCGAATACTCGACCATGCTCCACGAGGACATCCACATCCGGAAGGTCCTGCGGGAGCGGCTCGCCCAGGCCGGTGTCGCCAAGATCGTCATCGAGCGGCCGGCCAAGCGCGCCCGCGTCACCATCCACACCGCCCGCCCGGGCGTGGTGATCGGCAAGAAGGGCGCCGACATCGAGAAGCTGCGCGGCGACCTCGCCAAGATGACCAAGGGCGAGGTGGCGCTGAACATCGTCGAGATCCGCAAGCCCGAGATCGACGCCACGCTGATCGCCGAGAACATCGCCCAGCAGCTCGAGCGCCGCGTCGCGTTCCGCCGCGCCATGAAGCGCGCCGTGCAGTCGGCGATGCGCCTGGGCGCCCAGGGAATCCGCATCAACTGCTCGGGCCGCCTGGGCGGCGCCGAGATCGCCCGCATGGAGTGGTACCGCGAGGGCCGCGTGCCGCTGCACACGCTGCGCGCCGACATCGACTACGGCACCGCGACCGCCTTCACCACCTTCGGCACCTGCGGCGTGAAGGTTTGGGTGTTCAAGGGCGAGATCATGGCGCATGACCCGATGGCGCACGACAAGCGCGCCGAGGAGGCCGCGCCGCAACGGACCCCGGCGCGCGTCGAGCGCACCGAGCAGAGGGACGCGTAGGCAATCATGCTGCAACCCAAGCGCACCAAGTACCGCAAGGCCTTCAAGGGCCGCATCAGCGGCGCCGCCAAGGGCGGGTTCAATCTCGACTTCGGCTCGTTCGGGCTGAAGGCGATGGAGCCGGACCGCCTGACCGCGCGCCAGATCGAGGCCGCCCGCCGCGCCATCACGCGCCACATGAAGCGCGCCGGCCGCGTCTGGATCCGCGTGTTCCCGGACGTGCCGGTGTCGAAGAAGCCGGCCGAGGTCCGCATGGGCTCCGGCAAGGGCGCGCCCGAGTTCTGGGCAGCCCGCGTCAAGCCGGGCCGCGTGCTGTTCGAGCTCGACGGCGTGTCCGCCACGATCGCCAAGGAGGCGCTGGCCCTCGCCGCCGCCAAGCTGCCGATCAAGACCCGTTTCGTCGCCCGCGTGGGCAGCGAGGGCTAAGGAGAAAGCCATGAAGGCCAGCGATCTTCGCCCCAAGACTCACGACCAGCTCAAGGAAGAGCTGTCGAACCTGCGCAAGGAAGCATTCAACCTGCGTTTCCAGAAGGCCGGCGGTCAGCTCGGCAAGACGGGTCGCGTGCGCCAGGTGCGCCGTGACATCGCCCGCATCAAGACGGTGCTGGGCGAGAAGGCCGCGGGCTAAGGAGTAAGGAACAGATGCCGAAGCGAATTCTCGAAGGCGTCGTCGTCAGCGACAAGATGGACAAGACCATCGTCGTGAAGGTCGAACGGCGCGTTCAGCACCCGATCTACAAGAAGTTCATCCGCCGCTCGAAGAAGTACCACGCGCACGACGAGACCAATGCCTACAAGGGCAAAGTCGGGGAGCTGGTGAAGATCCGCGAGTGCCCGCCGATTTCCCGGACCAAGACCTGGGAAGTCTTCGTCGAAGCGGCGAAGGCCTAGGGGAGCGCAGGGAGCAGTCACATGATCCAGATGCGTACCAATCTTGACGTCGCCGACAATTCCGGCGCCAAGACCGTCCAGTGCATCAAGGTGCTCGGCGGCTCGCGCCGCAAGTACGCCGCGATCGGCGACATCATCGTCGTCTCGGTCAAGGAAGCCCTGCCGCGCCGCGGCGTGAAGAAGGGCGAGGTGCATCGCGCCGTGGTGGTGCGGACCGCGTTCCCGCTGCGCCGGGGCGACGGCAGCGCCATCCGCTTCGACCGCAATGCTGCCGTGCTGATCAACAAGCAGAACGAGCCGATCGGCACCCGCATCTCGGGTCCGGTGACCCGCGAGCTGCGCGGCAAGAAGTTCATGAAGATCATCTCGCTCGCGCCGGAGGTCCTCTAATGAAGATCCGCAAGGGCGACCGCGTGAAGGTCATCGCCGGCCGCAGCAAGGGCAAGGTGGGCGACGTGCTGCGCGTCCTGCCGGCCGAGGACCGGGTCGTGGTGTCGGGCGTCAACGTCATCAAGCGCCACACCAAGCCCAGCCGCACCGGCGAGGGCGGAATCATCGAGCGCGAGGCCGCGATCCACGTCTCCAACGTGGCCCTGCTGCATGACGACAAGCCGACCAAGGTCGGCTTCAAGTTCCTCGAAGACGGCCGCAAGGTGCGCGTGGCGCGCGCCTCCGGCGAAACGATCGACCGTTAGGAGAACGCGCCATGGCCGCGCGCCTGCAAGAGCATTACACAAAGACCGTCCGTGAGGCGCTCACGAAGGAGTTCAACTACAAGAACGCCTTCGAGGTGCCGAAGATCGAGAAGATCGTCATCAACATGGGCGTCGGCGAGGCGGTCAACGACCGCAAGGCCGTCGACGGCGCGGTGAACGACCTGACGGCGATCACCGGCCAGAAGCCGGTCGTCACCAAGTCGCGCAAGTCGATTGCGACCTTCAAGCTGCGCGAGGGCATGGCGATCGGCGCCAAGGTCACGCTGCGCCGCGACCGCATGTACGAGTTCATCGACCGCCTGATCAACATCGCCCTGCCGCGCGTCCGCGACTTCCGCGGCCTGAACGGCAAGTCGTTCGACGGCAATGGCAACTACGCCATGGGCCTGAAGGAGCAGATCGTGTTCCCGGAGATCGACTACGACAAGGTCGACCAGGTGCGCGGCATGGACATCATCATCTGCACGTCGGCGAAGACGGACGCGGAAGCCAAGGCGCTTCTCCGCGGCTTCGACTTCCCGTTCGTGAACTGAGGCCGGAGAAGACGAATGGCCAAGACGAGTTCGGTCAACAAGAACAAGCGGCGCGAGAAGATGGCGAAGCAGTTCGCCGCCAAGCGCGCCAGGCTGAAGGCGATGGCGGTGGACGACAAGCTCACCCCGGAGGACCGGTTCGAAGCCCGCATCAAGCTGGCGGAGCTGCCGCGCAACTCCTCGCCGACGCGCATCCGCAACCGGTGCGAGCTCACCGGCCGGCCGCGCGCGGTCTATCGCAAGTTCAAGCTGTCGCGCTTGGCGCTGCGGCAGCTGGCCTCGCTGGGCGCGTTGCCCGGCGTCGTGAAGTCGAGCTGGTAACGGGAGCCCGTAGACCATGGCGATGACAGATCCCGTCGGCGATTTGCTGACCCGCATCCGCAACGGCCAGTCGGCACGCCTCGACAGCGTGACCGTGCCGGCCTCGAAGATGCGGTCCAACGTTCTCGATGTTCTCCAGCGCGAGGGCTATATCCGCGGCTGGTTCGAGGAGGAGCTCCGTTCCGGCGTGAAGGAGATCCGCATCGAGCTCAAGTACGACAACGGCCGTCCGGTGATCCGCGACATCAAGCGGGTCTCGACCCCCGGCCGCCGCGTCTACTCGAAGATCCGCGAGCTGCCGCGCCATTTCAACGGCCTCGGCATCTCGATCCTGTCCACCCCGCGCGGCATCATGAGCGATGCCGAGGCGCGGGCCGCCAATGTCGGCGGCGAAGTCCTCTGCAAGGTGTTCTGATCATGAGCCGAGTCGGCAAGAACCCGGTCGTCATCCCGCAGGGCGTCACGGTCGACCTCAAGGGCCAGGACCTCAAGGTCAAGGGCAAGCGGGGCGAGCTCTCGCTGGTGGTCCACGACGACGTCGAGGTCACCAAGGGCGACGCGGGCCTCTCCTTCAAGCCGCGCAGCGACAGCCGCCGCGCGCGCATGCAGTGGGGCACCGCCCGCGCCCGCGCCCAGAACATGGTGAAGGGCGTGTCGGACGGCTTCACCATCAACCTCGAGATCAACGGCGTCGGCTACCGCGCCCAGGCGGACGCCAAGAACCTCAAGCTGCAGCTCGGCTTCTCCCATGACGTCGAGGTGCCGATCCCGGCCGGCATCCAGATCAAGGCGACCAAGCCGACCGAGATCGAGATCACCGGCGCCGATCGCCAGCGGGTCGGCCAGATCGCGGCCGAGATCCGCAGCCTCCGTCCGCCCGAGCCGTACAAGGGCAAGGGCATCAGGTACTCGACGGAGACGATCCGCCGCAAGGAAGGCAAGAAGAAGTAAGGCGAACCACGATGGACACCAAAGCTCTTTTCGCCCGCCGCCAGCGCCGTGCCCGCTTCGCACTGCGCAAGGCCGCCAATGGCCGTCCGCGCCTCAGCGTGTTCCGCTCGGGCAAGCACATCTACGCCCAGGTCATCGACGACCTGAAGGGCCTGACCCTGGCCGCCGCCTCGTCGCTCGACGAGGGCCTGAAGGCCAGGCTCAAGACCGGCGCCACCAAGGATGCCGCGACCGAGGTCGGCAAGCTGATTGCCGAGCGCGCGATCGCGGCCGGCGTCAAGGCCGTCGTGTTCGACCGCGGCGGCTACCAGTATCACGGCCGCGTCGCTGCGCTGGCCACTGCCGCCCGCGAGGGCGGCCTGTCGTTCTGAGGAGTTAGCAGATGGCTCGTTCCCCATCCGGTGGTCGTGGCCCGCGCGATCGTGACCGCGGCCGTGATCGCGATCGCGACGAGGAAAACGAACTGACCGACAAGCTGGTCACCATCAATCGCGTCGCGAAGGTGGTGAAGGGCGGCCGGCGCTTCGCTTTCGCCGCGATCGTCGTGGTCGGCGACCAGCGGGGCCGGGTCGGCCACGGTGCCGGCAAGGCGCGCGAGGTGCCCGAGGCGATCCGCAAGGCGACGGAAGCGGCCAAGCGCGGCCTGATCCGCGTGCCGCTGCGCGACGGCCGCACGCTGCATCATGACGTCAAAGGCCGCTTCGGCGCCGGCAAGGTGACGCTGCGCGCGGCTCCGGCCGGCACCGGCATCATCGCCGGCGGCCCGATGCGCGCGATCTTCGAGACGCTCGGCATCAAGGACATCGTCGCCAAGTCGGTCGGCACGTCCAACCCGCACAACATGATCAAGGCGACCTTCAAGGCGCTCGAGCTCCTGAACTCGCCGCGCATGGTGGCGACCCGCCGCGGCAAGAAGGTCGGCGACCTGCTCGGCCGCCGCGACGGCACGCAGGCCGAAGCGACCGCCGAAGCCAGCGCGTAACGGAGCAAACCATGGCTGACAAGAAGACCCTCAAGGTCACCCAGACGGGCAGCCCGATCGGCCGCACGGACGATCAGCTGGCCACCCTGAAGGGCCTGGGCCTCAACAAGCGCCATCGCAGCCGTGTCCTCGAGGACACGCCGGCGGTGCGCGGCATGATCAACAAGGTGCACCATCTGGTGCGCGTCGATGAGGAATCGGCACGATGAGACTGAACGAGATCGCCGACAACGCCGGCGCCCGCAAGCGCCGCATGCGCGTGGGCCGCGGTATCGGCTCGGGCAAGGGCAAGACCTCGGGCCGCGGCGTGAAGGGCCAGAAGTCGCGCACCGGCGTCGCCATCAAGGGCTTCGAGGGCGGCCAGATGCCGCTCTACCGCCGCATCCCCAAGCGCGGCTTCCGGCC
>DATGMK010000036.1:0-81965 GCA_035293665.1 Reyranella sp.
TTCGAGGCCCAGTTGAATCAATCTATGTGGCGTGGACTCCGTGACCCCCAGCTTCACCGACAAGCAAGGCCAGTATCTGGCCTTCATTCACGCCTATACCCTTGTCATCGGCAAGCCGCCCGCCGAAGCAGATATTCAACGCTTCTTCGCTGTCACCCCGCCGACCGTCCATCAGATGGTGCTGACCCTCGAAGGCCGGGGGTTAATCAGTCGCACTCCCGGCGCTCCCCGAAGCATCAAACTTCGTGTCGACCCGGAGATTCTACCCAGGCTTCAACCTGTCATATCCTCTGTGCAGAGCTACTAGCGCCGCCAGGCCCTCTGCTCCTTTGCGAAAATCCACGGGCTTAGTCGCCACCATCACCCGAACAGCGCCGGAAGGTCCGATCACTTCGACGCCTTCAATGCGTCGATGATCGCCGTCACCATGCCAGCGTCCGCGCCAGGGCAGACCCAGACGCTCGCCCCATCCAGATCGAAGCCGATCAGGGGCGAGGCCTCGACCGGGGTCTGCTCTTCCTTTGGCCGGGATATCGGCGCCTCGACGACCGCCGGGACGAACTCCGGGTTTTGATCCGCAGCGGCAGCCGCCTGACGGCGAGCAGCGCGTCGCCATGTGAAGAGCTGCGTGGGCGTCAATCCATGCCGCCGGGCGACATCGCAAACGCTGCTCGTCCCCTCGTAGCTTTCTGCCAAGATCGCGGCCTTCTGCTCGGCGCTCCATTCGCGCCGGCGGCCCGCGCCTGTGAAGACCTCAATCCGCCGCGCCGGGCCAGCTCCGGGCTTAGACATATGATCGTCAGTTGGCATCGTCATATGTCGAAGCTCCTCATGCTCCGACTATCGACGACAAGCCCGCCTAACGGAAGGTGGGTTCAAAACAGCGCTTACCGTATACCTAAGTGCCAAGCGAATGGCCCTAAACTCGGGTGCTGGATCACCGAGCCGATCCGGAGAACCGAGCCAGGGCCCACTGAATACGGAAGATCAGGAATGAAAACGAATCAGCATGATTTTTCCCGCCGCGACGTGCTGGCGGGAGCCGGCGCTGCGGCGGTGGCGATCACACGGGGGCACGGCTTGGCGCACGCTGCGACCAGGTCCACAGCGAAACTCTTCCTGACGGAGGCCGGCACGGGCAAGAACGTCATGCTTCTCCACGGCTGGACTTGCGATTCCCACGATTGGAGCTGGCAGCTGCCGCTGTTTGAGAGCAAGTACCGTGTCGTCGCCGCCGATTTGCGCGGGCACGGCAGGTCGGAGGTCATGCCGTCCGGCGGCTATATGCCAGACGATTACGTTGCCGACATCGAAGCGCTGATCTCGACCAAATACCCCAGCCAGAAGTTCATCATCATAGGGCATTCGATGGGTGGACAGATCGCCGCCCGTCTCGCCGCCAAGCGGCCAGACCTGGTCAGCGCCGTCGTGTCCGTCGACGGCTCGCTCGGCTTTTCGAGCGATGCGGCTCAGCTCTTCGGCAAGACGGAGCATGATCTGAAGGTCGCCGATCCTGGCCTGGTGGTCCCAGCTCTGTTCCAGCTCGTCTACGACCCCACGACCGATGCGGGATTGAAGTGCTGGCACGCGAGGCGCGTCCAGGGGATGCCGCCGCACGTCGTGCGCGAGTCCTTCGGTCCGCTCTTTTTCGGCGCCGATCAGGTTGGCGTCGGCGAGGCGAGCGCGAAATTCTGCCGAAGCTTGACGGTACCCTTCTATCACCTATGCCGCGATCCCGCTCAGGCCGACCGCATGCGGCCGTGGTTCTCGCACTCGAAGTCGAAGGTCGACGTCTGGTTCCATACAGGCCACTGGATCATGCAGGACCGCAGGGACGATTTGAACGCTGCGGTCACCGCCTGGATTGACGCGCTCTAATCAATTGACTCTCACGACCTTGAGATATCCCATGTACCCAATCTTGACGTCCTGTTCAGCCCTTACCGGCCGAACGCCCTCAATCTGCCGAACCGGTCGTCATGGCGAGCAGATCAGCGTGGCTGATCTGACGGTGGGCGCATATCTGATCTATTCAGAACAGGCCGATATTTCACTCACCGCATATCCTCACCTGCTCGCTTGGTGGTCACGGCTTCGCCAACGTCCAGCCTGGTCAGCGTCAGAAGCGGACGTTCCACAATTGGGTTGATTGAGGGAGAGTAAGAGTCGGCACTGACGGCGTTCCAAGGTAATGCGAGAACTATCGACTGCTATTGCTGAGACGACCTCGCCATTGATTCGCTGTGTTATCCCCTTTTTACTCCACAGTACTCCCCCTCACTCCCACTCGATCGTCCCCGGCGGCTTGCTCGTCACGTCGTAGACCACACGGTTGATCCCCCTCACCTCGTTGATGATCCGCGTCGCGGCGCGGCCGAGGAAGGCCATGTCGAAGGGGAAGAAATCCGCGGTCATGCCGTCGGAGGAGGTCACGGCGCGCAGCGCGCAGACATGGTCGTAGGTGCGGCCGTCGCCCATCACGCCGACAGTGCGCACGGGGAGCAGCACGGCGAAGGCTTGCCAGATCTGGTCGTACAATCTCGCCTTGCGGATCTCGTCGAGATAGATCGCGTCGGCCTTGCGCAGAAGGTCGAGCTTTTCCTGCGTCACCGCGCCGGGGCAGCGAATGGCGAGGCCGGGCCCGGGGAAAGGGTGGCGGCCGACAAAGGCTTCGGGCAGGCCGAGCTCGCGGCCGAGCGCGCGCACCTCGTCCTTGAAGAGTTCGCGCAACGGCTCGACAAG
This sequence comes from Reyranella sp., assembly GCA_035293665.1. GTDB lineage: Bacteria > Pseudomonadota > Alphaproteobacteria > Reyranellales > Reyranellaceae > Reyranella. The sequence goes on from DATGMK010000036.1 coordinate 2,743, forward strand.
CTTCATGTTCATCCGCTCGGGCAGGCCGCCGACATTGTGATGCGACTTGATCGTCACCGACGGACCGCCGGAGAACGAGACGCTCTCGATCACGTCGGGGTACAAGGTGCCTTGCGCGAGATACTCGACCTTGCCGCGGCCGTCGGCGGCGATCTTCTTGGCTTCCTCTTCGAACACGTCGATGAACAATTTGCCGATCGTCTTGCGCTTCAGCTCCGGCTCCTCGACGCCCTGCAGCGCCTTCAGAAACGTCGCGTCGGCCTGCACGTGAACCAGCGGGATGTTGTAATGGTTGCGGAACAGGCGCACGACCTCGGCCGCCTCGCCCTGCCGCATCAAGCCGTGATCGACGAGGACGCAGGTCAGTTGATCGCCGATCGCTTCGTGGATCAGCACCGCCGCAACCGCGGAATCGACGCCGCCCGACAGGGCGCAGATCACCCGCGCGCCGCCGACCTGCCGGCGGATCGCCTCGCGCGCCTCGGCGCGAAACGCCGCCATCGTCCAATCGCTCTTCAGGCCGGCGATCTTGTGGACGAAATTGGCGATGAGCTTGGCCCCGTCCGGCGTGTGCACGACTTCGGGGTGAAACATCAGGCCGTAATAGCGCCGCTTCTCGTCGGCGATCAGCGCATAGGGCGCATTGGCGGAAACGCCGACCGTCTTGAAGCCCGCCGGCAATTTCGTGATCCGATCGCCGTGGCTCATCCAGACCGGATGCTCGGAGCCCGCCTCCCAGACGCCTTCGGTAAGCAGGCTCGCCGCGGCGACCTTGAGATCGGCGCGGCCGAATTCGCGATGATGGCCGCTCTCGACCGCGCCGCCGAGCTGCTCGGCCATGGTCATCTGGCCGTAGCAAATGCCGAGCACCGGCACGCCCGATTCGAAAATCGCCTGCGGCGCGCGCGGCGAGCCCGCCTCCGGCACCGACGCCGGCCCGCCCGAAAGGATCACCGCCTTGGGCTTCAATTCGTCGATAGCCCGTTCGGCGCTCTGGAACGGGACGATCTCGCAATAGACGCCGGCTTCGCGCACCCGGCGCGCGATCAATTGCGTAACCTGGCTGCCGAAATCGACGATCAACGCCTTGTCATGGGCGAGGCCGAGCGCCTCGACGGCTTCCGATTTTGGGGTTTGGGCGGTCATGGCGGCTCCGTCCTAAAAACAATCGCTTAGGCAAAACCGCCGAGAGTCGCAACCGCGCCCCGAACCCGGCAAAAGTGAACGGGAATAAACCAGCCTTTGATCGATTGAATTGAGCCGAGCCAAACCGCCGCCTGCCTAGAGTCGCCCTGAGCCGGTCCTGCCGGCGAGGAGCGCTCCCATGCTGACGCGAGCCGAACTCAACGACGTCGCCAGCCTGTTCTCGGAAGGGATCGAGCCCGACCCCCCGCCGCCGCCGGCCGCGCGCCGCCGGCGACGGCTGGAAATCTTGCGCGAGAGCGTCCCGGCGGGCGTCCGACGTTTCGTCATCGTTCTCGCCAACCTGCTGCGCGGCCGCCAAGCCAGCCTGCCGACGACGCTCGATCTGATGGTCCGCGACCGATTCATGCGCAGCGCGGCGCTGCCCGATCCGCGGCGGGCCTTGCCGGGCGCGAGCGGCCTGGTGGGCCTCGCGCCCGATCTTTCGCCGGCGACCATGATCGAGGCCTATGGCCGCGGCCTTGCGCCCAGCGCCAGCCTGGGCCCGATCGCCTGGCATTCGCCGCCGGCCCGCCTCGTCGCCGAGCCGTCGGCGCTGGCCCGATCCCCGTTTCTCGGCGCCGCCAACCAGGCGCGGCTGTCGATCACGTTTGACCGCGACGTCGATTCGATTCTAGCGGCCAGCGCCAATCGCAGCGACGGCGCGAGCCTCTGCCCGGAACGCCTCGCCGCCGCTTTCGCCGACCTGTTCGACGCCGGCTATGGCCATACGTTCGAGGCGCGCGACGCCGCCGGGCGCCTGGTCGGCGGCGGCTATGGCGTCGCCGTCGGCCGCGTCTTCATGCTCGAACGCGTCTTCGCCCGCCGACCTGAAGCGGCGAAGGCCGGCCTGGCGCGTCTCGCGCAATGCCTGCGCGACTGGGATTTCGCCTGGGTGGAATGCGGCCCTGGCGCCGCCGCGCTCTGCGGCGAAGCCTTCACGCCGATGTCGCGCGACGATTACCTCGCCGCGCTCGCCGACTATACCCGCGGCGATCGCGTCGGCCGCTGGCCGAGCGACGGCAGGCGGCCGGCGGCCAAGCTGCGCCTGGCCTCCGCCGCATAGAACCAATCGCGCTACGGCGCCTTCGCTTCGTCAATCGGCAGGCGCTTCAACGCCCGTCCGAAGCGATCGAACATTTCGTCGATCTCTTTTTCCGTGATGATCAGCGGCGGGCAGAAGGCGATGATCTCGCCAATCGCGCGGATGATCAGGCCTTCCTCGTGGCAAAGCTCGGCGAGTTTTGCGCCGACCGAGCCGGGTTGGGCGAAGCCGGCCTTGCTCTGCTTGTCGGCGACGAGCTCCAGCGCGCCGATCAGGCCGACGCCGCGCGCTTCGCCGATATAGGGATGATCAGCGAATTGCTCGAGCCGCGCCAGAAAATGCGGGCTCAAATCCGCGGCGTTGGCAACCAGACCCTTCTCTTGAATGATGTCGAGATTCTCCAACGCGACCGCGGTCGCGACCGGATGGCCGCTGGCGGTGAAGCCATGCGCGAAGACGCCGATCTTGGCGGAATTATCGGCGACGGCTTGATAGACGCGGTCGCTGAAGATCACGGCGGAGAGCGGCATATAGGACGATGTCAGCGCTTTGGAGACAACCAGGACATCGGGCTCTATCCCGTAAAGCTCCGAACCGAACATGCGCCCGGTCCGGCCGAAGCCGGTGATGACCTCGTCGGCGACGACGAGCACATCGTGACGCCGGCAGACAGCTTGTACCTTCTCCCAATAGGTCCTGGGCGGCGGGATCACGCCGCCGGCGCCCATGACGGGCTCGCCGATAAAAGCCGCGACCGTCTCCGGCCCCTCGCGGAGGATCGTCTCTTCCAGTTCGTCGGCGAGACGGGAGGCAAAGTCCTCCTCGCTCTCGCCCGGCTTCGCGCCGCGCCAGAAATGCGGCGTCGCGACATGCCGCGCGAAGGGCAGCGGCAGGTCGAAATCGCGCTGGAAATTGGCCAAGCCGGTCAGGCTCGCCGAGGCGATCGAAACGCCGTGATAGCCGCGTTGGCGGGCGATGAACTTCTTCTTCTGCGGCCGGCCGAGCGCGTTGTTGTAGTACCAGATGAGCTTGATGACGAAATCGTTCGCCTCAGAGCCGGACGAGGTGAAATGCGCCTTCGACAGGTCGCCCGGGGCCATTCGCACCAGACGCTCGGCCAGCGCGACCGCCGCCGGATGGGATTTGTGCGAGAAGGAATGATAGTAAGGCAGCCTGCGCATCTGTTCGTAGGCCGCTTTGGCGAGGCGCTCCTCGCCGAAACCGACGGCGACGCTCCACAAGCCGGCCAAGCCCTCGATATAATCCTTGCCCTGATCGTCGAAGACGCGCACGCCCTCGCCCCGCTCGATCACCATTGGGCCGATCGCCTCGTGGCGACGAGCGTTGGTCGCGGGATGGAAGTAATAAGCGATGTCGCGGGCGGCGACGGAATTGGGTAGAACGGTCATTCTCGCCTCTTGAGCGCCGACGCTTGGCCGGCTGGAGTTTCCTGACGCCGGCGGCGGCGCCCGTCAAGGGCCAGGGAAACAAGCCAGGCGCCTCCGCCGCGAATGCGTCGCCGCCGGATCGCCCGAATGCACGGGAACGGAACGCCGCAACGTATTGAGGGGGCGAAATCGAAAATCCAAATCGTCACCCAATGGAGCCGGACGTGCTATTGCGGAGAATGACGGCGGCGTTCGAGTTTGCGTTGTTCGCGACGGCGAGCGCGCCCGCCAACGCCGCGGCGCCCGCCGCCGCAAACGCATTCCCCGCCGTCGGCCACAGCGGAGTCCCGCGACATCGTCGCCTGCTTCGTTCGCGCGCCGGCCAATCGGTCTCATTCTTCCCGTTGGGGCGCGATCGGCTGGCGAGCGTGTGGCGCTATCACGCGATCTTCACGCGCAGCGCCGCCAAATGAGCGCGCCCGTCGCGCCGGAAAGGCGGAGCGAGACGCAAACCATTCTCGTTTGGGATTTGCCGATCCGGCTCTTTCATTGGCTCGCGGTCGCCTTGATCGCGGCGGCCTATGCGACATGGCGGCTAAATTGGATGGTCTGGCACGCTCGGGCAGGCTACCTCCTGCTCGTCCTGCTGCTGTTTCGCCTGCTCTGGGGCTTTTTGGGCGCCGACACCGCGCGCTTCAAGACCTTCGTCGCCGCGCCGTCGTCGGCGCTCCGTCACCTTCGCCGGTTCCTGCGCGGCGCGCCCGAACTCGAGATCGGCCATAACCCCGCAGGCGGCTGGATGGTGCTGCTGCTGATCGGTTTGATGCTGGGGCAGACGCTGACGGGTCTTTACGTCGACAACGACATCGCCGACGAGGGACCGTTGACGGAGTTCGTCCCTGCCAGCCTCGCCAACGCCATCGCGGCTCTGCACGACGAATTCATTTGGGACGCATTACTTGCCGCGATCGCCCTGCACGCGCTGGCGATCGTCCTTTACGCCGCCAAAGGCGCCGATCTGGTCACGCCCATGATCACCGGCCGCGCACACGCGCCGGCGAATGCGCGCGCCCCGCGCCTGGTCGGGCTGGGTCGCGCCGCAATTCTTCTCGCCTGTAGCGCGCTCGCGACCGCGTTGCTCGTCCGCTTTCTATGATCTCAGCTCTTAGGCGGAACGACCTGGCCGCGAATCTCGCCGGCAGGGTGATCTTTGGTATGGACGTTGACGTACCATTGACCGGCTTCGAATTGCGAGACCTGCTCCGGCGTCAAAGTCGCCTCGCCCTTGATTGGGCTCACGACCGGCTCACCCTTCTTGCTCAGCCAGAGAGTGACCGACGCGTTCGCTCCCGCCGCCGCGGGGCCATGGAAATGGGCCATAGTCGCGGGGCTGGAAAGCCCCTCGAAAGAGATCGACCAGGTCACGGTCCTGCTGGCCGGGTCCCAGGTCAGATTCGCCTTCCCGGAGCCAGGCGTGTTTACCGGCGGAACCTGCGCGCCGCCAGTAAGATCGACAGTAAAGGAAACCGGCGCGGCTTGCGCCAAACCCGTCAATGCAAGGCTGCTCATAACGGCCATACCGATGACCAAGCGCCGCGACGCGATGAGAGTCATTTCCGCCTCCTGGTTTAAAATCGTATTATAGGCCGACCAGGCCAACAATGCGACGACGGTCGGCCCTCGGCGACGCCGATCAGAGCGGTTGGTTTCACGCAGCCGCGATCAGCGCAGGATCTGGCTCAGGAACAGCTTCGTGCGTTCGTGGCGCGGGTTGCTGAAAAATTCGGCCGGCGCGGCGATCTCGACGATTTCGCCATTGTCCATGAATACGACGCGGTCCGCGACCTGACGCGCGAAGCCCATTTCGTGCGTGACGACGATCATCGTCATGCCGTCCTGCGCGAGCCCGACCATCGTGTCCAAAACCTCCTTGACCATTTCCGGATCGAGGGCGGAGGTCGGCTCATCGAACAGCATGATTTTAGGGCTCATGCACAAAGCCCTGGCGATCGCCACGCGCTGCTGCTGCCCGCCGGAAAGCTGACCGGGATATTTGTTGGCTTGTTCGGGAATCTTGACCCGCTCGAGCAGTTTCATCGCCAGGCCCTCGGCGTCCTTTCTCGGCATGCGTTTGACCCAGATCGGCGCCAGCGTGCAGTTTTCCAAAATTGTCAGATGAGGAAAAAGATTGAAGGATTGAAACACCATACCGACGTCGCGCCGCACGTCCTCGATGCGCTTGAGGTCCTGCGTCAATTCGATCCCGTCAACGATGATCCGGCCGCGCTGGTGCTCCTCCAATCGATTGACGCAGCGGATGAGCGTCGACTTGCCCGATCCGGACGGTCCGCAAATGACGATGCGCTCGCCGCGGCCGACAGTCAGATCGATGTTGCGCAGCACATGGAACGCGCCGTACCACTTATGCACGCCGATCATTTCGACCGCCGCGGCTGAAGCGTAGGAAGCCGCCGCATCCGCTCCGCTCGTCATCGTCGCCGCCCCGCCGCCAGCCGGCGCTCCATCGCCAGCGAATAGCGCGACATGCCGAAACAAAAAGCAAAATAGAACAAAGCGGCGAAGGCGTAGCCGGTCGGAGCGATGGTCGGGCCGATCCAGACCGGATCCTTGGCGGCGTTTTGAATGGTTTCGAGGAAGTCGAGCGTGCCCACCGCCGAGATCAGCGTCGTATCCTTGAACAGACCGATGAAATTATTGACGACGCCCGGTATGACCAAGGTCAGCGCCTGGGGCAGGATGATCAGACCCATCATCAGCCGATAATTGAGGCCGAGCGCCTGCGCCGCTTCGAATTGGCCCTTCGGGATCAATTGCAGGCCGCCGCGCACCTCTTCGGCGAGATAGGCCGCAGCGAACAAGGCCGTGCCGACCAGCGGCCTGAGCAGGCGATCCGGCGCCCAGGCCTCGGGCAGGAACAGCGGCAGCATGTTGTTCGCCATGAACAGAACCGTGATGAATGGCACGCCGCGCATAGTCTCGATAAAGACGACGCTGGCGACCTTGACGATCGGCAGGCCGGAGCGGCGGCCGAGCGCCAGCAGCACGCCCAGCGGCAGCGAGAAGACGATGCCGACCAGCGCGGTCAGCAGCGAAACGAAGACGCCGCCCCAGAGCGCCGTATCAATGATAGGCAAGCCGAGCCATTGCGAGCCGCGCAACAGGATGAAGGCGAGGATTGGATAGACCACGAAGAACAAGACCGCGCCGAGCCCGCGCCGCGGCGCGCGCGGCCATAGCAGCCAGGCAATGAGGATTGCGCCGACGATTTCAGTGGCGTCGACGCGCCAGCGCTGCGCGACGGGATAGGAGCCGTAGCGGAGATAATCGAGCTTATGGCCGATGAAGGCCCAGCAGGCGCCGTCCTGATGGATCCGACACGGGCCGCCGTCGCTCGCCGACCAGACCGCCCGGGTGGTCGCCCAGGCGATCAGATCGGGGATCAACCACAGGGCGAGCGCGACAAGCGCGGTCGTGAGCAGCCCTGACCACACGCTCGAAAACAGGTTCTGCCGCATCCAGGCGAGCGCGCCGCGTTCGAAGATCGGCGCGGGCAAAACCTCCTCCGGCGCCGTCCGTACGTACGCGGCCGCCGTCATCTCAGCGCTCTCTCAGCGCGATACGCGCGCCATAGAGATTCAAGGCCAGCGACACGGCGAGCGAAATCGCAAGATAGACCGCCATCGTGATCGCCATCACCTGCACCGCCGCTTGGGTCTGGTTCAGCACCGTCCCGGCGAAAATCTGCACGAGGTCGGGATAGCCGATGAAAACGGCGAGCGAGGAATTCTTGACGATGTTGAGATACTGGCTGGTGAGCGGCGGCGTGATCAGCCGCATGGCCTGAGGAACGACGACCAGCCGCAAGGTCTTGCCGCGGTTGAGGCCGAGCGCGGCGGCCGCCTCGCTTTGCCCATGCGGGACGGCGAGCACGCCGGCCCGGACGATTTCGGCAATGAAGCCGGCGGTATAGGTGACCAGGCCGAAGACCAGGGCGGCGAATTCCGGATAGAGCTGCAAGCCGCCGCGCAAATTGAAGCCGGACAGCTTGGCGACATCGAAGCCGATCGGCTCGCCGGCGGCGAAATAGGCAAGAAGTGGCGCGCCGAGCGAGAGCCCGAGCGCAATGCGAAAGACCGGCGTTTGGGCGCCGGTCCTCGCCTGGCGCGCCCGCGCCCAGAAGCCAAGAACGACGCTCACGGCGATCCCGAAGACAAACGCCGCGAGCACCCAAATCGCGCCTGGATCAAACGTAGGATTGGGCAGATAGAGGCCACGATTGTTGAGAAAAATCACATCCCATAACGCGATCGACTGGCGCGGGCCGGGCAAAGTCTTCAGCACCGCGTTGTACCAGAACAACAATTGCAGCAGCAGCGGCGTGTTGCGCATAAGCTCGACATAGGCCATCGCCGTCCGGGAGAGGATCCAATTGGGCGAGAGACGCGCAACCCCGACGAGAAAGCCGAGCGGCGTCGCCAAGGCGACGCCCAAACCGGCGACCAGGGCTGTATTGAGCAATCCGACCCAGAAGGCGCGGCCATAGGTTGAGAGGGCCGAATAAGCAATGAGCCTCTGGTTGATATCAAACCCGGCTGTCTGGTCCCAAAAGCCGAAGCCGAGCGGGATGCCGCGCGCCTCCATGTTGATATAGGCGTTGCGGGCGGCCGCGAAAACGAGAGCGACCAGAACCAGGACGAGCAGCGCTTGATAGATGACGGCTCGAATTGCGGGCGCGCTGAAAAGCGCCGCAGCCGGCCGCCGCAAGGCTTCGGCCATGAAGGGGGATTCTCCTTCTCCGGTCGGATCGACGCCCTCCTCCGGCGGCCGGAGGCGAGATCAACCGAGCAATGATCGCAGGCGGCTCGGCGTCAGGCAAGCCTGCGCCATCGTTGCGCCCAGTGCGTTAAGCGGGCGCTGCAGGCGGTACGAGCGGGCGGCTGATGTCGCTGCCCAGCACGCGCGGCGCAAGATTTGGCCGGCGGGCTCGGAATATCGCGCCTGCCGAGGGCTGGCGAGGGTCCGCGCTGGCGGCAACAGAGACGCTGCTTACCGGGAGAGCACGTGGCGTGAGAGCAAGGCCCTTTTCGCCGAAAGGCTCGCCGCCGAAGCACAGCGGTCGCCGTCGGGACGAAGCGCTGCGGCTCGAGGCGGTTGGGCTGGGCCGCGCGTTAAAGGTTAAGCGTCCACCGCGCCAGATTTGACCAGCACGACCCCGTCGACCAACCAAGACCCGTCGGGCTGGCGCGCCAGCTTGTAGACGACGGTCCACACATTGCTGTCCTCATCGACGAGGACCAGGCTCTGCGCCGCGTCGTCTCCGGCCGTTACGAAGTCATGGTATTCAATGATCCGGCGTTTGAAGAACGGCGTTTCGCCCGAGCGAACCGAGTCCAGGAAATTCTTTGGATTCGCGTAGGTCTCTTTCAGGCTTGGCGAGGCGAGCGCGAAAGCGCTGTCAGCGTCATTGTGCTTAAACGCGTCAAGCTGGCGCTGAATGACGGCGCGCGCCTCCATGCTGCCGGCTTCGTAGGCGACGGCGGGCGCGGCGCCAGAGGCGAGCAATAAGCCGAGCGTCGAGGCGGCGCACGCAAGACGAGCGAGCATTGACCTATCTCCGATAAGGCTCCGCGTCATAAATGGGCAGCGATCCCGAAAGGTTCATCTGGGCTCGACGACGGGTTCGATCACTTCTCGGCGATCAAGCGGTAAGACAAGTGTTTTCAACTATTTGGGTAAAGGTTCGGCGGGCCTTGGCCGAGGTTTCGATCGGCGCCCGCGGCTTCACGGGGTCGTCGCCTCGATCATGCGACGATCGCGCGTGATAAGGTCGCGAGCCTAGTGGGCCCTCGCAAGTCACGCTCGCAGGCGGCGACGAGGACCGGGCGATGAAGGAGATACTGATGGCTGCTGTGCTGCGACCTTTCGCGCTCGCCCTTAGCTTGACGGCGAGCGCGGCCGCCGCCGCGGAGCAGCCGCCGGACAATGCGCCCGCGGCCAGCGCAGCTATGGCGAAATCCGCCGAAGCCAAACGCCTGCCCGCCGACGCGACGAGCGCGCATACGCTCAATCTTTCCGGTCGCGTCCTCAACTTCAAGGCGAGCGTCAACGTCATTCGCCTCGCCGACGAGAAGGGCGCGCCGCAGGCCGACATCGTGACGACCGCCTATGAGCTCGACGGCGTCGATCCGCGGTCGCGGCCAGTGACGTTCGTGTTCAATGGCGGTCCTGGCGCCGCTTCCGCCTGGCTGCAGTTCGGCGCAGTCGGACCGTGGCGATTGCCGATGAACGGGCTGCGCGCTTCTTCGCCGCCCGCGCTCCTCGACAACGACGACACGTGGCTCGATTTCACCGACCTCGTCTTCATCGATCCGCCCGCCACCGGCTACAGCAAAGTCGTCGCGACGAACGAAGATGCGCGAAAGCGCTTCTGGACGATCGACGGCGACATCGAGGCGCTCGCCGCCGCGATCCGGCGCTGGCTCGTCGCGCGCGACCGATCGCAATCGCCGAAATTCATCCTCGGCGAGAGCTATGGCGGCTTTCGCGGCCCGCGCCTGGCCGAGGAATTGGCCACCAAGCAAGGCGTCGGCGTCAATGGCCTTGTGCTGCTCTCGCCGGTTCTCGACTTCCACAGCAACGACATCCTCTCGGTGATGACGCGGCTGCCCTCTTACGCCGCGGCGTTCCGCGAGCGAAAAGGAATTGTGACGCGGGCGGATGTCGCCGATGCCGAGCAATACGCCAGAGGCGACTACCTGCTCGACCTTTTGCGCGGACCGAACGACAAGGCCGCAGTCGCGCGCATCGTCGAGCGCGTCAGCGAGCTGACCGGTCTCGATCCCGACCTCGTCAGGCGGCTCGGCGGGCGCGTCGGCAAGACCGCCTTCCAGCGCGAATTCGACCGTTCGCAAGGCAAGGTCACGGCCTTCTACGACGCGACGATCGCCACTTACGATCCTTCGCCGACCAGCTATTTCGACAATTGGCCCGATCCGGTGACCGACGGCTTCATCGCGCCTTTCACCAGCGCCGCCACAGATCTTTATAACGGCCGCTTGAACTGGAAGACCGACGATCGCTACGAGCTTTTGAACAGCGCCGTCAGTCGCGCCTGGAATTGGGGATCGAGCTTATCGCCGCCGGAATCGGTCGGCGCGCTCAAAAACATGTTGGCGCTCGACTCCAATTTCAGAGTGCTTGTCGCCCATGGCCTCACCGACATCCAAACGCCGTACCTTGGGACGCAGCTCGTTCTCGATCAAATCCCGGATTATGGCCCGCCGGGCCGGCTCGCCCTGAAAGTCTATCCCGGCGGGCACATGCTCTATTCGCGCGACGACAGCCGCAAGGCGTTGCGGGAGGACGCGCGCCGCCTGATCGAGGGAAAGTAGCGTCGCTCCCGCAGCGATGGCCGCCTATGCCGCAGGCAGCGCCTGCGGCATAGGCGACGCTTTCCGCCGACGCCAATAAAGCCAGCCGACCGCGGCGAGATTGACCGCGTTCCAGACGACGCCGTTGAGAAAGGCCAGCTTATAGGATGCGGTGAGATCGAAAATGACGCCGGAGACATAACCGCCGAACGCCATGCCGAAAATCGTCGCCGCGACAACCAGGCTGATCTTGGCGCCCGCTTGCCGTGGCGGCAGCAATTCCCGAATGATCACCGCGTACATCGGCACGATGCCGCCCTGGAACAGGCCGAAAATGGCGGAGACGGCATAAAGCGAATAAAGTCCGTCGAAATAGAGATAGAGCAGCAGCGCGACGCATTGCATGAACGAGCCGATGAGCAGCGTCGCCGCGCCGCCGACCGCGTCCGCGACGAAGCCGGAGCCGACGCGCGAGACGACGCCCAAAGCCAGCATCAGCGACAGCATTTCCGCGCCGCGCGCCTCGCCATAGCCGAGATCGCCGCAATAGGCGACGATATGGACCTGCGGCATGGCCATGGCCGCGCAGCAGGAAAAGCCTGCGAGCGTGAGCAAGCCCATCAGCAGGCGCGGCGACACGCCGGAATCGGCGCGCGCGATGTCGGTCGCCTGCTCGGCCGCTTCGATCGTCTCGCGCGACGGCCGCCGGCGCAGCAGGGCCGCGCTCGGCAAAATCGTCGCCAAAACCACCAGGCCGAGCGCGACATAGGTCCACCGCCAGCCGATCAGCGGCATCGACGCGTTCATCGCCAGCGGCCAAATCGCGCCGGCGAGGTAATTGCCGGAGGCGACGGTCACCACGGCCACGCCGCGCCGTTTGACGAACCAATGCGAGACGTCGGCCATCATCGGCGCGAAGCCGGCGCCTGTGCCGATCCCGATCAAAATATGCGCGGCGGAAAACAAGACCAGGCTTGGGGCGAGGCCGGCGGCCGCGAAGCCGCCGCCGATCGTGAGGCCGGCGACGACGAGCGGCGCGGCGATCCCGGCGCGGTCGACAAGCCGGCCAAGCGCGATCGTGCCGAAAGCGAAGCCAAGCATCATCAGCGTGTAAGGCGTCGAGGCGGCGGCGCGATCGACGGCGAATTCAGCCTGCGCCTTCGGCAAGACCACGACCACCGCCCACATGCCGGCGCCGGCGACGGTCGCGACCAGGAGCGACATCCCCAGGCGTCGGAAAGCGTAGGCGCCGTCCGGCGCATAAGGAGCGATCGCCGCAACGGAGGCCGAGGCTGGAATCATGCCGCGAAATTGGGCGACTTACGGCGTGAGGGCAAGCGGCGGCGGCAAACATTTGCGAGGAACTGTCCGAGCGATCGGCAGGACAGCCGAAGGCAGGCGGCCGCCATCCGCCTCATCGCGCCACCCTGGCGACCGACCCTGCCGCCGGCAATTCGCGCCGGCGACGCAACATCGCCGCGATTTTCCGCTCAACTCCTACGCCGCGCCGCGCCAGCGGCGGCGCAGCGTGACAACGAGGAGGTCGGCGATGGCCATGCCAGAGACCATGCTCGAAGAGACCTTGATTAGCGAATATGCGCGTCAACTTCTGGACGCGCATGGCGGCCGCGCCGTCGCCGAAGCGGCGCAGCGCGCCTTCGCCTGCGAGCAACGCGACGAGAAAGAGGCGGCGCAAGCCTGGCGTCGCGTCGAAGCAGCGCTGAAGCTGATGCGCGGGCCGAGCGAGAGCTAAGGCTGCGCTTTCGGACGCCTTGACCGCGACCCGCGGCTCAGGCCGCGGCGGGTCGCCAGAAATCGACAAACGCATCGTCCTGGAAGCTGAGGAAGCGCACGCATTTCCGGTGCTCGAACTCGTAGACATGGGCCGATCGAAAGGCGAGCGGCCGCCCCTTGTGCTCGGCGCGCTCCTGCGTCAGGACCACGACGCGGCTTTCGCTGGCGAGAATGTCGATCGCTTCGAGCCGGAACGTGTCGCCATAGGCTTCGGCCATCTTGCCGAAAAAGCTCATGACCTCGCCCTTGCCGACATAGTCGCCGGCCGCCGGCCCGGGCGCGGACGCATGCCAATGGACATCGTCGGCCAAAAGGTCGAAGAGCGCGTTGACGTCGCCGCGGCCGAAGGCCTCGTATGCGCTTTGGATCGCCTGTCGGTTCGAATGATTCATATCTTGCCTCCTTCGCTCCGGCGCTTGCCGCCTGCAGACCATTGACGCGCGAGGCGAGGCGATTTCGACATCGGCAGTACGCGAGAGGCGATGAACGGATTTCAAGGGGGAACGAAAGGAGCAATCGCCGTGACCAAAGCCGAGCTCGCCGACCTCTATCGCGGCTATATTGCTTGCCTGAACCAGCGGAACTGGCCGAATTTGCAGCAATTCGTTGGCGACGACGCGCGCCATAACGGGCGACCGCTCGGGCTGTCGGGCTACCGCCAGATGCTCGAAAGGGACGTCGACGAAATCCCGGACCTCCGCTTCAACATCGAATTGCTGATCGCCGACCCGCCCTTTATAGCGAGCCGGCTCGCCTTCGATTGTTCGCCAAAGGGAAAGTTCCTCGGCCTCGACGTCAACGGGCGCAGGGTTCGTTTCGCCGAGAACGTCTTCTATGAATTTCGAGACGGAAAAATCGCGCAAGTCTGGTCGGCGATCGATAAGGCGACGATCGAGAGGCAGATCTAGGGAGAGCCTTGCGAAGCCCGCCCGGGCTCTGAACCTCCCGGAAAGCGTTCGCGCCGCGGCGCCGCCGCGCCCCTACTCTGCGACCTTCGGGGAGCAAGAAGGACAGGCGTGGTCCGGCGGGCCTCAAGGGGAAATTTCCTCCTTCCTTTGGCTTCCCTTTTCCTTCCTTCGGCTTCCTTTTTTCTTCCCAAAAGGCCGATTTTCCTCCATCCGGACGTCGCCCGCAGCGCCCTTCTCGTCCTAAGCTTTTGATCCGCCTGATCTTCTCCGAAAGAGCAGCGTCAAATCGGAAATCTGGGACGGATTCCGCGTCTTCCCGGAGGCGGCCGCGCGATCCGACTCCTTGTCGGGAGTCGACCGGAAAGACAGATTAACACAGATTCTGATTTTTAGAAAGACCCAGTACGGCGACGGGAGCAACTTTCCGCCGTGTCATTCCCGCGAAAGCGGGAATCAGAGAACCGCCGCATTTCAAGCTTGGCACAGCCTGAACGCCCCCTCAGCGGCCGCCAAGGTTTTCATTGTGAGGCGACAATCTCGCCGCCGCGGTTGGGATTCTGGCTACGGGCGCAGGAAGCCGACGCTTCGCGTCCTGACAAACTCTCCGCGCGGCGCAGCCGGCTTGGCGTTCCCGACGATGGGATTGCGCTTACCGAAGGTCATCAATGTAGTCTGCCGCCGCGTGGCGAGATCGAATTCGACGCCGGCAGCCGAATGAAAGCCGGGACGATTTGAGCCCGACTCTGCAACTCGCGAAGGGGTTCATGTCCTCCGACATTCCTCCCGATCTGCTGAAGCGTTTCGCTCGGCGACAGCGCGCAAATGCGGTTCAAGCCGAAACAATTCTCTGGCGGGCCCTGCGGGACCGCCGATGCGACGGCGCGAAGTTCCGCCGGCAAACGCCGATCGGAGACTTCATCGTCGACTTCGTCTGCTTCGAACGGCGGCTGGTCGTCGAAGCGGATGGCCCGAGCCACGCCTCGGCCGAGCAGCAGGCCAAGGACGAAGAGCGAGACGCCTGGCTTGGCGGACAGGGCTTTCGGATATTGCGCCTGCCGAATGAACTCGTGATCGCCTCGCCGGCGATCGCGGTTGAACGCATCCGCGCTGCGCTGGCGAACCCGGCCGCCTCCTCCAGTAAAGGGAGAAGGTAGGAGCGCGCCGCTGCGGATACGCGCAGGCCGTTAAGGTTTGGAGCGCTGGCCCATCGGGGCCGAGCGGAGAGGTCGACCGGGCGCGCGCGTTGCGGAAGAGCGCAATACCTTCTCCCCTTGCGGGAGAAGGTGGCCGGCGAAGCCGGCCGGATGAGGGGTAGCGAGCCAAGCGAGCGCGCTGGCTCGCGAATCCGCGGCGCGGGCGAGATGAGCGTAAACAGGCCCGAAACAATCTCGTCCCACGCCCCTGAGCGGGGCGCGCCAAACACATCCGCACGGCTTGTTGCAAGCGCCGCGCGTCTCGCTTCGCTCGACGACCCCTCATCCGGCCGGCTTCGCCGGCCACCTTCTCCCGCAAGGGGAGAAGGTAGGAGCGCGCCGCTGCCGCAAAGCACAATCCGTCATTGTTGGAGCGCTGGCCCATCGGCCGCCGGGCGGAGAGGTCGACCGGGCGCGCGCGTTGCGGAAGAGCGCAATACCTTCTCCCCTTGCGGGAGAAGGTGGCGGCGAAGCCGGCCGGATGAGGGGTAGCGAGCCAAGCGAGCGCGCTGAGTCGCGAAATCCGCGCCGCAGGCGAGATGAGCGTAAAGCAGGCCCGAAACAATCTCGTCCCACGCCCTGAGCGGGGCGCGCCATACACATCCGCACAGCTTGTTGCAAGCGCCGCGCGTCTCGCTTCGCTCGACGACCCCTCATCCGGCCGGCTAAGCCGGCCACCTTCTCCCGCAAGGGGAGAAGGTTGGGCGCGCCGCCGCGGATAAACGCAATCCGTCATTGTTTGGAGCGCGCTGGCCCATCGGGGCCGAGCGGAGAGGTCGACCGGGCGCGCGCGTTGCGGAAGAGCGCAATACCTTCTCCCCTTGCGGGAGAAGGTGGCCGGCGAAGCCGGCCGGATGAGGGGTAGCGAGCGAAGCGAGCGCGCTGGCTCGCGAAATCCCCGGCGCGGGCGAGATGAGCGTAAACAGGCCCGAAACAATCTCGTACCCACGCCCCTGAGCGCGGCGCTCCAAACACATCCGCACAGCTTGTTGCAAGCGCCGCATGTCTCGCTTCGCTCGACTACCCCTCATCCGGCCGGCTTCGCCGGCCACCTTCTCCCGCAAGGGGAGAAGGTTGGGGCGCGCGCAACAAGCGCCGCGGATAAGCGCAATCCGTCATTGTTGGAACGCTGGCCCATGGGTGCCGAGCGGAGAGGTTGGCTTGGCGTTCCAACAATGACGTATTGCGCTTCACCTGAGATAACGTTCAGAGCGCGCGTCCAACGTGCGTCGCCTTCTAGGCGACATACTCATGGTGACATGAGTCGCAAAGATACAGCTCCTTCGCCTCCATGACGGCGAAATCCCCACACTTTGGACACGGGTCTCCAATCGTTCGGAGTCTTCTACCTAACCGCTGTTTGGCGACCCACAACTCAACCGCACAGTATATAGCGATCTTAGAAGGCACGACGTACCTTTCAACCCATTCATCAGAGATCAGAAAGTACCATCCAAAATTATTTGCTTGCCACTCGCCGGAGTGGCCTTCTGGCCAAATTGATTTTTCTTCATTCGAAAAGCCTAGCGGATAATAGTCGTGTTGCGTCAAATGCCCAAGTTCATGAGCGAGAATAAATCTAGCCGCGGGGATGCCCTCGTCCGCATCCGACCACACCGAATATCTACAGTGCAATATAGGCGGGTTATGAGTTACGTACGCGAGTAAAGCATCGTCCTCATCCTTATAGAAACGAAGCTTTGGCTGCCCTGACTTCAAAAAACGTCCTTTGGTCAACCGCCGAACGCAATCCGTAACCGAGAAATCCGGGCGTTGAACATCACCTAATAACGCGCCCCGCCATTCGTCAGCGGTGTCCTTTAAGGACGCCGTGCTTCTAAAATTAAATTTACAATCTCTTACCACAGGCAAGCCTTTAGGAGCATCCTGTCGTACCCCCACACGTCTCACACTTAAGGCAAGTCCCGTTCCTCACCATGGTAAAATTACCACACTCCGGACAAGCTTCGCCGACGTACCCTTTCATTCGAGCCTCAGCGCGCTTGCCCGCGGCGCTCGCCTCTGGCGGCGAGAACTCCAACCGCAGATCGGCGTGGCCGGCGCTTTGATGGTCTGCTTCCTCGGCGTAGCTCTCAAGGTCGCCCTTCAGCGCCACCGCGCCGTGGCTCGCATAGCCATGCGCCGAGGCGGCGGCGCTGGCGCGGCCGTGGGCGGAGAAATCGTCCCCTGCGCCGCCTTGCACCAGCATCAGGCGGTCGGTCTTGGAGCGGACCAGGCCTTTCGAGATGATCGCCGAAGCGTGCGGCTCGCCCGCCGGCGGCTTGCCCTGGTCGACGCCCTCGCCGAGCGCGTCGTGCTCCAGATCCTCGGGCGAGACATGGGCGAGGTCGGTGCGGCCGAGATAGGAGATGGCGAGCTCGCGGAAGACGTAGTCGAGGATCGACGTCGCGTTCTTGATCGCGTCATTGCCCTGGACCAGGCCGGCCGGCTCGAAGCGGGTGAAGGTGAAGGCCTCCACGTACTCCTCCAGCGGCACGCCGTATTGCAGGCCGATCGAGATCGCGATGGCGAAGTTGTTCATGACGCTGCGGAAGGCGGCGCCTTCCTTGTGCATGTCGATGAAGATTTCGCCGACCCGGCCATCCTCGTACTCGCCGGTGCGCAGATACACCTTGTGGCCGCCGACGATGGCCTTCTGCGTGTAGCCCTTGCGCCGCTGCGGCAGCCGCTCGCGGCCCCGGGACACTTCTCGTTCGACGATGCGTTCCACGATCCGCTCGGCGATGATCGGCGCGCGGGCGGCCGGCGTCATCTCCATGAGATCGTCGTTCGCGGCGACGTCGTCTCCGAGAGCCATCGCCGAAAGCGGTTGCGAAAGCTTGGAGCCGTCGCGATAGAGGGCGTTGGCCTTGAGGCCAAGCTTCCAGGACAGTTCGTAGGCCTTCCTGCAGTCGTCTACCGTTGCAGCATTCGGCATGTTGATCGTTTTCGAGATCGCGCCTGAAACGAACGGTTGTGCTGCAGCCATCATGCGTATGTGACTCTCCGCAGACAAGCAGCGTGTGCCATCTCGTCCACAGGGATTTGCACAATCGAACACCGCGAGGTGCTCGCGCTTGAGACCGGGCGCGCCTTCGATCGACATCGTTCCGCAGGCATGGACGTTCGCTTGCGCGATGTCGGAGCGCGAGAAGCCGAGCCGTGCGAGCAGGTCGAGCTGCGGATCGATGAGCTCGCTCTCGTCGAGCCCGACAACCTCGCGGCAGAAATCGTCGCCGAGGGTGTAACGCGAGAAGGCGAAGCGAATGTCGAAGGCCGTCGGCAGCGCCTTCTCGACCCGATCGAGCGCCGCCTTGTCGAAGCCGCGGGCCGCCAGCGTCTCGTGATTGATCGCCGGCGCGTCCTTCAGCGTCCCATGGCCGACGGCATGCGCCACGATCTTTGCGATGGCGGCCTCGTCATAGCCAAGGGTCGCCAACGCCAGCGGCACGGTTTGATTGATGATCTTGAAGTAGCCGCCGCCCGCGAGCTTCTTGAACTTCACCAGGGCGAAGTCCGGCTCGATGCCGGTAGTGTCGCAATCCATCACCAGGCCGATCGTGCCGGTCGGGGCGATGACCGAGACCTGGGCGTTGCGGTACCCGTGTTTCTCACCCAGTGAAAGCGCCTGGTCCCAAGCCTTCCTGGCGGCCACAGCCAGCTCGGCCGGGCAGTTGGCGATATCGAGCGCGACCGGGGGCGTGGACAGGCCGTTGTAGCCGCCCGACTGGCCGTAGGCGGCGCGGCGGTGGTTATGGATGACCCGCAGCATGGCTTCGCGGTTGCTCGAGAAGCCGGGGAAGGCGCCCATGCTGCCGGCCATCGCGGCCGAGGTCGCATAGGCCGTGCCGGTCATGATGGCGGTGATTGCGCCGGCGATGGCGCGGCCGGCTGCCGAGTCGTAGCCCAAGCCGCGGGCCATCAGCAGGGCCCCCAGATTGGCGTAGCCCAGGCCGAGCGTGCGGTAGCGGTAGGAGAGTTCGGCGATCCGGCGCGACGGGTACTGCGCCATCATGACGGAGATCTCGAGCACGATCGTCCACAGCCGGCTGGCGTGCTCCAACGCCGCTATATCGATCGATCCGTCCTTCTCGTTCCGGAACCGCATGAGGTTCAGCGAGGCGAGATTGCAGGCCGTGTCGTCGAGGAACATGTACTCGGAGCACGGATTGGACGCGTTGATCCGGCCGGACTTGGGGCAGGTGTGCCAGTCGTTGATGGTGGTGTCGAACTGCACGCCAGGATCGGCCGAATGCCAGGCGGCCTCGGCGATGCGGTCCCACAGCGCAGCTGCGCTCACCGTCCGGATCGGCCGGCCCGTCGTGCGCGCGGTCAGCGCCCACTCGCGGTCCTCCGCAACCGCGTTCAGGAAGTCGTCGGTGACGCGGACGGAGTTGTTGGCATTCTGGCCCGACACCGTGGCGTACGCTTCCGATTGCCAGTCGGTGTCGAAGGTCGGGAACTCGATGTGGCGGTACCCCTGACGCGCGAACTGAATGACGCGCTGAATGTAGTTCTCCGGCACTTCGGCGCGGCGGGCGGCGACGATCTCGCGGCGCAGCCGCGGATTCTCCTTCGGCTCGAAGCCCTCCTCGCACGCCTGCATGATGGCGTTGAGGTGCCGGTTGGCGAGCTTCGAGCCCGCGACCAAGGCGGCGACCTTCTGCTCCTCGAGCATCTTCCAGGAGACAAATTCCTCGATGTCGGGATGGTCGACGTCGACCACGACCATCTTCGCCGCGCGCCGCGTCGTGCCGCCGGACTTGATGGCGCCGGCTGCGCGGTCGCCGATCTTGAGGAACGACATCAGCCCCGACGACTGGCCGCCACCCGAGAGCTTCTCGCCCGAGCCGCGGATGCTGCTGAAGTTCGAGCCGGTGCCGGAGCCATATTTGAAGAGGCGTGCCTCGCGGACCCACAGGTTCATGATGCCGCCGTCGCTCACCAGCTCGTCCGCGACGCCCTGGATGAAACAGGCGTGCGGCTGCGGCCGCTCGTAGGAAGAGTCGGACAGGTAGGCCTCGCCATCGCGATGGTCGACGTACCAATGTCCTTGGCCAGGACCGTCGATGCCGTAGGCCCAATGCAGTCCCGTGTTGAACCACTGCGGCGAGTTCGGCGCACCCATCTGTGCCGCCAGCATGAAGCAGTGCTCGTCGTAGAAGGTGCGGGCGTCGGCTTCGCTGTCGAAGTAGCCGCCCTTCCAGCCCCAGTAGGTCCAGGCACCGGCCATGCGGTGGAAAACCTGCCGAGCACTGGTCTCGCCACCCAGCATCTGATCGGCTGCCGTATCGTCCGGCACCGAGCGCCACAGCCACTCGGGGACATCGGCCTCGGCAACCTTCTTCAGCCGCCGCGCAACACCGGCGCGGCGGAAATACTTCTGCGCCAGCACATCGGTCGCAACCTGCGACCACGCCATCGGTATCTCGATGCCGCGCTGCTGGAAGACGATGGTGCCGTCGGGGTTGCGGATTTCGGAATCGCCAGCACGGAACGCCATTCCTTCGAATGGCGATTTTCCTGCTCGCGTAAACCGACGCTCCAAACGCATTCGACGATCCCCCGTGCCCAGTTCCCGTCATTTCTGCTACTCGCGGGGCGTCCGATGTCTTAAGTCGGGCGCGCAGATATGGGCACACAGCGATACTAAATTACAAAATCTTGTGTGCGCAACTATATTTTGTAGACCAGCATGTTGATGGCACTACATGATGCAAAGTCGCAACACGGTCTCCGAGAGCGCTCAAGTTGCATGACGACGAACGATCATCGAGCGTGCTCGGCCCTGTCGCGTTGCGTGTCACAAGAGGCCCGCGTACAAGCGGCGCACGGCTTTTCGAGAGTGAGTGAATGACGTTCGGCACCTGGCTCTTCACCAAGATGCGCGGCGAACTTGTCGGGACCGATTCGGACGGCAATCGCTACTACCAGGACAAGCGGATGATCCCCGGCATGCGCCGCCGCAAGCGCTGGGTCATCTACAACGGTGAGGCCGAAGCCTCTCGCGTGCCGGCCGACTGGCACGGCTGGCTGCACTACACGACCAACACGCCGCCGCCCGCCGGCGGGCTGCCGCGCAAGCCGTGGCAGAAGGAGCATTTGCCCAACCTCAGCGGCACGCCGCTCGCCTACCATCCACCGGGTTCGGCGCTGGCGGAGACCCGCGAAAGCAAGCCCAAGCCGCACTACGAGGCCTGGCGCCCGTGAGGAGCTGGGCGTGAATCGCAACGTCGTCGAGACCATCGTCGGCGCGCTGGTCCTGCTGGTCGCCGGCATCTTCGTCTTCTATGCCTTCTCGAAGTCGGATCGATCCGGCCCCGACGGCTACGAGATCACCGCGCGATTCGGCCGCATCGACGGGCTGAAGCGCGGTTCCGATGTCACCATGAGCGGCGTGAAGATCGGCACCGTCACGGCGATCGATCTCGACCGCAAGACCTACCAGGCAGTGGTCCATCTCGCGGTGTCCTCGAGCGTGCCCATCCCGGCCGATACCAACGCCAAGATCGTCAGCGAATCGCTGCTCGGCGGCATGGTGGTCGTGCTTGATCCAGGGGGCGACAAGACCATGATCAAGTCGGGTGGCGAGATCACCCAGACGCAGGACGCCATTTCCTTCACCGAACTGCTCGCCAAGTTCATGTTCAGCGGCACGGGGTCGAAGTGATGAACGCACGGGTTCCAAAGACGCCACCGGTGTGGCGGCAATCGGATGGCAAGCCGGTTTCCTGCCTCGAAAAGATCAAGGTCCTGAACCAGAACATCCAGGAGATCGAGACCCTCTGCGCCGACGCGCTGGAGGACGGAGTTCTGATGGGATGCGACGCGGACCAGATCAAGCAGGCGCTGCACGAGCTGATCGACGGACTGGCGGCTCCCCACACCAAGAAGGGCTGACGGTGCGCTTTCTCGCGTTGCTGGCGGCATTCGCCGCTGGCGTGGCTACGGCTGCTGCCCAGCAATCCCTGCAACCGCAGCAACTTCAGCCGCCGGCGCAGCAGCCGCCCCCGGCGCAGCAATCTCAGCCCGCACAGCAGCCACAGTTGCGCACCGACAATCCACCGACCCTGCGCGCCATTCCCGACGGGCCGGGCAAGCGGGTGGCAGAACTCCAGGGCCTCGACAAGGTGACGGCGCGCACACAGCGCTTCTACGCGCCGGTCGGCGAGACAACGCGTTTCGGCACGCTCGGCATCACGGTCGGCGACTGCCTGGTCAACACGCCGGACGCGCCGCCCGAAGCCGCCGCCTATCTCACCATCATCGATCACAAGCCCGGCCAGCCCGAGCAGAAACTGTTCGCCGGCTGGATGTTCGCCTCCACCCCGGCGCTGTCGGCGATGGACGATGGCGTCTACGATGTGCGCGTGTTGGCCTGCACGATGAGGCAGGGATCTTCGCCGCCCAAGTGATGCTCGAAGCGGGCAGGGCGGTCGACCGCTTCGGCGAGGTGAACGCGGAAATCCTCGCGCGGCATCTCGATCGCGCCGAAGCTGCGCAGGTGCTCGGTCATGAACTGGCAGTCGAGCAGGCGGAAGCCGCCCTTGATCAGCCGTGCCACCAGATGGACCAGCGCCACCTTTGACGCATCGCGCTCGCGGCTGAACATGCTTTCGCCGAAGAACGCCGCGCCGACCGATACGCCGTAGAGCCCGCCGACGAGTCTGCCTTCGCGCCGGCATTCGATGCTGTGGGCGTGGCCGCGCGCGAACAGCTTGCCGTAGAGCTCGAGGATTGGCTCGTTGATCCAGCTCTCAGGATGTCCGGGGCGGGGCTCGGCGCAGGCGCGCATGACGTCGGTGAAGGCGGCGTCGGCGGTGACCTCGAAGAGGCCCTGCCGGACCGTGCGGGCGAGCCGCTTGGGCAGATGGAAGCCGTCGAGCGGCAGGACGGCGCGCAGCCGGGGATCGAGCCAGTAGAGCTTGGGGTCGTCGCGGCGCTCGCCCATGGGGAAGACGCCGATGCGATAGGCCTGCAGCAGGAGTTCGGGCGTGATCTCCAGCATGCCGCGCCTACTTCTTGAGGCCGACCAGCTTCTCCAGCCAGTGGATGTTGTACTCGCCGTCGATGAATTCGGGCTGCTGGATGATCTTCTGGTGCAGCGGGATGGTGGTCTCGATGCCGCCGATCACGAACTCCTCGAGCGAGCGGCGCAAGCGCATCAGGCACTCGTTGCGGCTCGGCCCGCTCACGATCAGCTTGGCGACCATCGAATCGTAGAAGGGCGGGATCGAGTAGCCGGCATAGAGGCCGGAGTCGACGCGCACGCCGAGGCCGCCGGGCGGATGGTAGTCGGTGATCCTGCCGGGCGAGGGCGTGAAGGTCTCGGGGTTCTCGGCATTCACGCGGCATTCGATCGCGTGGCCGTGGAAGACGATGTCCTTCTGGCTCAGCGCCAGCGGCCCGCCGGCGGCGATGCGGATCTGCTCGCGCACCAGGTCGATGCCCGTCACTGCCTCGGTGATCGGATGCTCGACCTGCAGGCGGGTGTTCATCTCGATGAAGTAGAACTCGCCGTCCTGGAACAGGAATTCCATGGTGCCGGCGCCGCGGTATTTGAGCTTGCGCACCGCCGCCGCGGCCAGCTCGCCGATCCTGGTGCGCTGCTCGGCATTCAGCGCCGGTGAGGGCGCCTCCTCCAGCACCTTCTGGTGGCGCCGCTGCAGCGAGCAGTCGCGCTCGCCGAGATGCACGCCGTCGCCCTTGCCGTCGCCCAGCACCTGGATCTCGATGTGGCGCGGGGCGCCGAGGTACTTCTCGACGTAGACGGAGTCATTGCTGAAGGCAGCCTTGGCTTCGGCGCGGGCCAGCGCGAAGGCTTCGGCCGCCTCGTCCGGGCGGTTCACGACCTTCATGCCGCGTCCGCCGCCGCCTGCCACGGCCTTGATCAGGGCCGGCCAGCCGATCTTGTTGCCGAGCTCGACAACCTCCTCGAGGGAGCCGACCGGGCCCGGCGAGCCCGGCACCAGCGGCAGGCCGAGTTCCTTGGCGGTCTGCTTGGCCACGATCTTGTCGCCCATCATGCGGATGTGCTCGGGCGAGGGGCCGATGAAGGTGAAGCCGTGGGCCTCGACGGCTTCGGCAAAACGGGCGTTCTCGGACAGGAAGCCATAGCCCGGATGGATGGCATCGACGCCCGCGATGGTCGCCGCCGACAGGATCGCCGGGATGTTGAGGTAGCTGTCGCGCGCCGGCGGCGGGCCGATGCAGACCGATTCGTCGGCCAGCCGGACGTGCATGGCGTCGCTGTCGGCGGTCGAATGCACCGCGACGGTCTGGATGCCCATCTCGCGGCAGGCGCGGTGGATGCGAAGCGCGATCTCGCCGCGATTGGCGATCAGGACCTTGTCGAACATTATTCGACGATCATCAGGACTTCGCCGAATTCCACGGGCCGCGCGTTCTCGATCAGGATCTGCGTGACCGTGCCGGCCTTGCTGGCCTTGATCGGATTGAAGGTCTTCATCGCCTCGATGATCAGCAGCGTCTGGCCGGCCGTGACCTTGTCGCCGACGTTCACGAACACGGGCTTGCCCGGCTCGGGCGAGAGGTAGGCCGTGCCGACCATCGGCGATTTCACGGCGCCGGGGTGCTTGCTGTGGTCACCCGCGGGGGAAACCGCGACCGGCATCACGGTCATGGGGGCAGCGGCAGCGGTCATCGGGGCGACCGCGATCGGGGCGGCAGGAGCGGCGACGGTCGCCGGCCGGGCGACCCGGATCTTGCGCTCGCCGTCGGACAGCTCGATCTCGCCCAGGCCGGTCTCCTCGAGGATGGCCGCAAGCTTGCGGATGAAATCGGTGTCCATCTCGAACTTGGCCATGAGGTGCTCCCGAAAATCCTTAACGCGCCAGCAGGCGGGCGAGCGCCTGGAGGGCCAGGAGGTACCCCTGGCTGCCGAGCCCGGCGATCACGCCGACCGCGGCCGGACTTATATAGGAGTGATGCCGAAAGGCTTCACGCTTGTAGATGTTGGAAAGATGCACTTCCACTGCCGGCAGTTCGGCCGCATTCAGCGCGTCGAGCAGGGCCACTGAGGTGTGGGTATAGGCCCCGGCATTGATCACGATGGCTGAATTGCCGTCGCGGGCCGCCTGGATGCGGTCGACCAGCGCGCCTTCATGGTTGGTCTGGAAGAACTCGATCCCGAGGCCGAGCCGCTTGGCTTCCGCCCGGCAGGCGGCCTCGACGTCGGCCAGCGTCTCGCGGCCGTAGATCTGCGGCTGCCGCTTGCCCAGCATGTTGAGATTGGGCCCGTTGAGCACCAGCACCGGCTTCTGGGGTGAGGCCGGCGAGCGCCGGGCGGCCTTAGGGGCCAAAGGCTGCCTCCATCTTGTCTTGGCGGCCTTATAGCAGCAATCAGCGGTTCCGACGCAAGGTCTGGGCGTGGATGAAAAGCCGGTCGCTCAGCGCATCGAACTGCCGGCGCTCCTCGGCGCTCAGCGCCTCGTAGAGCTGCGCCTCGTATTGCAGCGCGAGCGGGACGATCCGGGCATGGACCGCCCGGCCGCGGGCGGAGAGCCGGAGCAGGGCGCGGCGCCGGTCGATCCGGTCGGCCGCGCGCTCGACCAAGCCGCGCTTCGACAGACCGGCCACGGCCCGGCTGACCGCCACCTTGTCCATGACGATGCGTTGACCCACTTCAGAGGCGGTAAGTGGCGCAAAACGCCCCAGTGCCGCCATGACCCGCCATTCGGTGACCGCAAGATCGAAGGGGCCGGCGTAAAGGTCATGCAGTGATTCGCTGACAAGCTGCGCCAGGATCGACAGCCTGTACGGGAGAAATTTCTCCAGCTGGAGGACTTGCGAAGAGCTCGGCATAATAGTTACATCTGAAACCAATCCGGATTGGAGGTCAATCATGGCCAGCGCAAGCGTCAGCGACCCCAAGTTCCAGCAGGCCGATCCGGTGAACCCCATGGGCACCGACGGCTTCGAGTTCGTCGAATACACTGCGCCCGATCCCGAGGCGCTCGGCCGGCTGTTCGAGAGCATGGGCTTCACCAAGGTGGCGAAGCACCGCTCCAAGGACGTCTCGCTCTACCGCCAGGGCGACGTGAACTTCATCGTCAATGCCGAGCCCGACAGCTTCGCCCAGGGCTTCGCCCGGGTGCACGGCCCGTCGATCTGCGCCATCGCCTTCCGGGTGAAGAACGCAGGCCTCGCCTACAAGCGCGCGCTGTCGCTCGGCGCCTGGGGGGTCGAGAACAAGGTCGGGCCGATGGAGCTCAACATCCCGGCGATCAAGGGCATCGGCGACTCGCTGATCTATCTGGTCGACCGCTATGGCGAGAAGGGCAGCATCTACGACGTCGACTTCGAATGGCTGCCGGGCGTGGACCACAATCCGAAGGGCGTCGGCCTCACCTACATCGATCACCTGACGCACAACGTCCATCGCGGCCGCATGGGCGAATGGGCCGACTTCTACGAGCGGCTCTTCAATTTCCGCGAGATCCGCTACTTCGACATCGAGGGCAAGCTGACGGGGCTCAAGTCCAAGGCGATGACCAGCCCGTGCGGCAGGATCCGCATCCCGATCAACGAGAGTTCCGACGACAAGTCGCAGATCCAGGAATATCTGTCGGCCTATCACGGCGAGGGCATCCAGCACATCGCGCTGGGCACCGGCGACATCTACGAATCGGTGGAAGCGCTCAAGCTCAAGGGCGTGCCGTTCCAGGACGTGCCCGATACCTACTACGAGCAGGTCGACGCGCGCCTGCCGGGCCACGGCGAGAACCTCCAGCGCATGTGCGCCGACCGCATTCTGATCGACGGCGCGCCGACCAAGGGCGGCGGGCTGCTGCTGCAGATCTTCACCCAGACGGTGATCGGCCCGATCTTCTTCGAGGTCATCCAGCGTCGCGGCAACGAGGGCTTCGGCGAGGGCAACTTCCGTGCTTTGTTCGAATCGATCGAGCTCGACCAGATCCGCCGCGGCGTGCTGCAGGACAAGACGAGCTGAAGGAGGAGACCATGGCCAAGAACTGGATTCCGCTGCGCCAGGTCGAGGGCACGGCCTCGCGTCAGGCGCATGTCCGCCTGCCCGAGGGCACCTACGAGCGCGAGATCAGCAAGGAGGGCTTCTTCGGCCCCTCGGCGCAGTTCCATCACAGGCACAAGCCGACCGACTGGAGCGACTTCGACGGCCCGATCCGGCCGCGCGCCTTCGACCTCAACAAGCTGGTCACGGCACAGCCCAACCCCTGGCAGGCCGAGCTGGTGATGAACAACCCGCACCTGCAGATGCGGATCTGGAAGCTCGACCAGGCGATGCCTGATCTCGCCCGCAACAGCGACGGCGATCAGCTCCTGTTCATCCACGAGGGTGCGGGCG
The DNA here is from genome assembly GCA_035293665.1 of Reyranella sp. GTDB lineage: Bacteria > Pseudomonadota > Alphaproteobacteria > Reyranellales > Reyranellaceae > Reyranella. Next base: position 29,987 of record DATGMK010000036.1, read on the forward strand.
ACCTGTTCTGCGACTACGGTCACCTCGAGTATCGCGACGGCGACTACATCGTGATCCCGCGCGGCACGATGTGGCGGCTGGCACCGAAGCAGCCGACGATGACGCTGATGGTCGAGGCGACGAATGACCATTTCACCCTGCCGGAGAAAGGCATCGTCGGCCGGCACGCGATCTTCGATCCGGCGATGCTCGATACGCCGCACATCGACGACGCCTTCAAGGCGCAGCAGGACGAGCGGACCTGGAAGGTCTCGGTGAAGCGCCGCCATGCGCTGTCGACGGTGACCTTCCCGTTCAATCCGCTGGATGCGGTCGGCTGGCACGGCGATCTCAGCGTCGTGCGCATCAACTGGCGGGACATCCGTCCGGTGATGAGCCATCGCGCCCATCTGCCGCCGTCGGCGCACACCACCTTCGTGGCCGGCCGCTTCGTCGTCTGCACCTTCGTGCCGCGGCCGCTGGAGAGCGATCCCGAGGCGCTGCGGCTGCCGTTCTTCCACAACAACGACGACTTCGACGAGGTGATCTTCTATCACAAGGGCAGCTTCTTCAGCCGCGACAACATCCATCCCGGCATGATGACGGTGCACCCGTCGGGCTTCACCCACGGCCCGCATCCCAAGGCGTTCGATGCGGCCACGAAGAAGACGGTCCAGAGCGGCGGCAAGGCCGAGACCGACGAGGTCGCGGTCATGATCGACACGCGCGACGCGATCGATATCGCGCCGATGCCCCAGGGCGTGGAGTTCGAGGGCTACGTGAAGTCGTGGCGTCCCGCCGAGATGAAGCAGGCGGCCGAATAATGAAGCTCGCGTCCCTGAAGGAAGGCGGCCGCGACGGCACGCTGATCGTCGTCGACCGCGCGCTGAAGCACGCCGCGCGGGCCAGCGGCATCGCGCCGACCCTGCAGAAGGCGATCGAGGACTGGCCGACGGTCGCGCCGAAGCTGCAGGACCTCGCCGAGAAGCTGCGCGACGGCAAGATATCCGGCGCATTCGAGCTCGACCCGGCGGCGCTCGCGGCGCCGCTGCCGCGCGCCTATCAATGGGCCGATGGCTCGGCCTACGTCGTGCATGTCGAACTGGTGCGCAAGGCGCGCGGCGTGGAGATGCCGCCCAGCTTCTGGACCGACCCGCTGATGTACCAGGGCGGCTCCGACTCCTTCGCCGGCTGCCGCGACGATATCGAGCTGGCCGACGAGGCCTGGGGCATCGACTTCGAGGGCGAGATCGGCGTGATCACCGACGACGTGCCGATGGGCATCTCGGCCGAGGCGGCGCGAAAGCACATCAAGCTGGTGACGATCCTCAACGATGTGTCGCTGCGCAACGTGATCGTCACCGAGCTCGCCAAGGGCTTCGGGTTCTTCCACGGCAAGCCGGCCACGGCCTTCGCCCCCGTCGCGGTCACCCCCGACGAGCTGGGCGATGCCTGGAACGGCGCCAGGCTCGATCTGCCGCTGATCTCGACCTTCAACGGCAAGGAATTCGGCCATCCCAATGCGGCGACCGACCTGACGTTCGACTTCGGCCAGCTGATCGCCCATGCCGCGAAGACCCGCTATCTCGAGGCGGGGACCGTGGTCGGCTCGGGCACCGTCGCGAACCGCGACGCGTCGGTCGGCTGCTCCTGCATCGCCGAGCGGCGGGTGCGCGAGACGATCGACACCGGCAAGCCCGTGACACCCTTCATGAAATTCGGCGACCGTATCCGGATCGAGATGTTCGGCCGCGATGGCCAGTCGATCTTCGGCGCGACCGACCAGAAAGTGGTGAAGTACGATCCGCCGGGCTAAGGTCCGCGGCGGAGGGTCCATGAAGCTGATCGGCTATTTCCGCTCGTCGGCGGCGTTTCGCGTGCGCATCGCGCTCAATCTCAAAGGGATCGCGGTCGAACACGCGTCGCGCCACCTGCGCAAGGGCGAGCATCGCGCGCCCGACTATGTCGCCCTCAATCCGCAGAAGCTGGTGCCGGCGCTGGTGCTGGACGATGGCGAGGTGCTGACCCAGTCGATGGCGATCATGGAATACCTCGAGGAGACGCATCCCAATCCGCCGTTGCTGCCGAAGGACCCGGTGGGCCGCGCGCGGGTGCGCGCACTGTCGCTGATCCCGACGGCCGACATCCATCCGATCCAGAACCTGCGCGTGATGGCCTATCTGCGCGAGAAGTACGACCAGTCGGAAGAGGCGACCTTCGCCTGGTCGCGCCACTGGATCGAGACCGGCTTCGAGGCCTACGAGGCGTCGGTCGCGGGCAACCGGCATACCGGTGCCTACAGCCACGGGGAACAGCCGACCATGGCCGACCTCTGCCTCGTGCCGCAGGTCTTCAACGCGCAGCGCTTCAAGGTCGACATGGCGAGGTATCCGACCATCCAGCGCATCCACGCGACCTGCATGAGGCATCCCGCCTTCGATGCGGCACAACCGTCCAAGCAGCCGGACGCCGAACCGTGAGGAAGAGCCTCGTCGCGGCGCTGGCCGTCGTCGTGGTGGCCGGCGCCGCCGTCGCTGCGGTGCCCGTGATCGAGCGTCGCGCCGCGCAGCAGATCAAGGCGGACATGGAGCGCGACGGGCAAACGACCGTCGGCTCTGTCGAGGTCGGGCTGTTCGGCCGCAAGATCGCCGTCACGGACATGCACCTGAAGCAGCCCGGCGACATCAGCATCGGCCGCTGGGAAGCATCAGGTCTTGCCTGGCCGATGTCCGAGCTGATCGCGGGCCGCACCCCGTTTTCCGGAATCCAGCTCGGCGATCCGTTCCAGGCAGGGCATGTCGAGCTGCACGACCTCAAGATCGTCGACAAGAGCATGCAGTCGACGGTCGCATCCCTGGTCGCCGACGACTTGCGGCTCGACCGCTATCAGCCGGTGCTGGGTAACGGCCAGCTTACCGCGCTGTCGATGCGCATCATGAAGGCTCTGTCGGTGGGCAGGCTGGAGCAGACGCAGTCGGTCTCCACCGACCTTGCCACCGGCAATACCGTGGCGATCGGCGGCCTGACGATCGGCGGCTACGACAAGGGCAAGGTCAGCTCGTTCGAAGTGAAGGACCTCGGCGTCTCGTCCAAGGGCGCAGCCGAGCCGGCGTTCCGCATGGCCGATATGAAGCTGGCAGGCCTCGATCTCCACCGGCCGCTCGCCGCCCTGTCGGTGGCCGGCTGGCGGCCGGGCTTGCCGATCGGCCGTATCGAGCTCGAATCCGCGAGCCTGACCGGCTTCAGCGGCGAGGGCCTGACACGCAACGGCATCTCGCTGGGCAGCGTCACCCAGCAAACCACGCATGAAGCCGCGGACGTGAAGCGCACGCGCCTGCGCATCGAAGGCTTCGTGATGGCGCCGCCCGCCGGCAACGTACAGGCGCTGCAGATGCGCATGGCGCTGCAGGCGATGGGCCTCAAGGAGCTGCGCCTCGATTCGGGCTGCTCAGGCACCGAGGATCGCGCCCACAATCAGCTGTCGATCGACCGTTGCACGGTGAGCGGTCCCGATCTCGGCGAGCTCATGATCGGGCTCAAGCTGGTGAATGCGGATGCGCCGTTCTGGGCGGCGATCGACGACGGCAACACCTTCGCGATGCTCGGCAGCAAGGTGGGTCTTGCGAGCGCCAAGGTCGCACTGGCCGACCGCGGTATCGTCGAGCGCACATTGAAGGCGGTGGCAACCACAACCGGTCAGCCTGTGGATACGGTCCGCGCCAACTTCGCCCAGGAGGTGCGGCGCTACCAGCCGCCGGGCATCCTGATCACCGACGATCTGACCAAGCTGCTCGATACGGTGGCGAGCTTCGTCGAGAAGGGCGGTACGCTCACGATAGACGCCAAGCCCGACAAGCCGCTCGGCATCGACAAGCTCGGTTATCTCCGCCGGCCGGGCCCGGACCTGGTCGACATGCTGGGCCTCTCCGCGGCGCTCTCGAAGTAATCATCGGACCGCGCCACTCCAGTGGCGCTCACGACTCCGAGCGCCACTGGAGTGGCGCGGTCCGATGAGAGGACTTAGCTCTTCCGCGCGGCGGCGATCAGCTGCTTCAGCGTGTCGGCGTCGATTGCGCCGGGCACGAACTGATCGCCGATCACGAAAGCCGGCGTGCCGCGCACGCCGAGCGCGGAGGCGAGCGCCATGTTGTGGTCGATGATCTCCTTCAGCTTCGGATCCTCCATGTCCTTCTGAAGCTGGGCGACATCGATGCCGACCGAGCCGGCGATCTGCATGATCTTGTCGCGGTCGAGCTTGCCGTTGAATTCCATCAGCGCGTCGTGGAAGGCGAGGTGCTTGTGCTGGGCGCGCGAGGCGAGGGCGGCGAGAGCGGCGATCTTCGACGCCTCGCCCAGGATCGGCAGGTCCTTGAACACCAGCTTGACCTTGCCATCGCTGGCCAGGATCGACTTCACCACGGGATGCGTGCGCTTGCAGTAGGGGCACTGGTAGTCGCTGAACTCGACGATCGTGACGTCGCCCTCCGGATTGCCGGCGATCGGGCTGTCGGGATCGCTGACCAGGGCGGCGTGGTTCTCCTGGATCGCCTTCTGGGCAGCGGTGTTCTGCTGGCTGTCCTGCTTGCGCTCCAGCTCCTGCATCGCCTCGACCAGCACTTCGGGATTGGCGATCAGGTACTCGCGGATCGCCTTGCCCAGCGCCGCCTTGTCGCCGGTCATCGAAGCGGCGGGGGCTGCGGCCGCGAGCTGGCTGGGTATGGTGGCCCGTACGCCGAGGAAGGCGCCGACGGCGATCAAGGCGCCGCACAGGATCAGAAGGACGGAACGCATGGGTCACTCCAGGGGAGAGGGAATTATCTCTTTCTCGGGCGGGAATCGATATAGGCCGAGAGGTCCTGTGCCCGCTGCCAGGCGGGCGTGCCGGCCGGCAGCCCGCGCGCCGCGGCGGCGGCATGAGCCTGCGCCTCGGCGCGATTGCCGCGCAGTACCGCCATCTCCGCGCGGGCCAGCGAGGTCATGCCTGGATTGTTCATTCTCGAATAGGCCGCCGCTTCCAGGCGCCACAGCTCGAAGTTGCCCGACTCGCCCTGCACCGTCGCCAGCTCGAGGTTGCGAATCGCCTCGCGGTCGTTCTCGGGCTTGTTGGATTCGATCAGGGTGCGCGCGAAATCGACCTTGATGATGCCGGTCGCCGGCAGCAGCTGGACCGCGCGCCGGTACGATGGCACCGCTTCGTTGACGCGACCGTTGTCGAACAGCATCTGGCCGCGCAACTCGTGGAAGTATGGGTCGTTCGGATGCTCCTTGATCAGCCCGTCGATGGTGAGCAGCGCCGAGCCCAGCGCACCCGTGCGATAGAGCGCGACTGCCCGGGCATAGCGCGCCGGCACCGACGGATCGCCCTCGGCGAAGTGCGACAGGGCCGTCGAGGGCGCGAGGAAGCCCATCAGCTTGGCTACGATGCGATGGTGCATCTCGAGGTACTGCGGCGGGTCGGGCGTGTTGGTGTAGGGCGAGCGCGCCGCGGCCTGCTCGAACGCCTCGATGCGCTCGGGCGTCAGCGGATGGGTCGAGAGGTACGGATCGCGCCGGCCGATGGCCAGGCGCTCATCGCGTTGCAGGATCTTCAGGAACTCGATCGCGCCCTTGCAGGACTGGTGCGTGCGCTCGAGGAAAGTCATCGCCGCCTGGTCGGCGGAGCTTTCCTGGGTCTGGGTGTATTTGAGGTAGGACAGCAGCGAGCCTGGGGCGATCCCGCCGCCGGCATCGGCCGGGGCCGGCCGCCCGACGCCGCCGCCACCGATCGCCGATCCGGCCATCGCCCCCGCGCCGAGCAACGCCTCGAGAATCTGCAGGGTGGAAAGCTTCTCCATCTCCTCCTGGGCGCGCGCGAGATGGCCGCCGGCGATGTGCCCGGTCTCGTGGGCCAGCACGCCGATCAGCTGATTGGGCCGCTCGGTGCGCATCAGCAGGCCGGTGTTGATGAAGATGCGCTGGCCGCCCGCGACGAAGGCGTTGAGCGTGGGGTCTTGCACGATCATGATCTCGACCGCCGTGGGATCGAGCCCGGCGACCTTCCAGATCGGCGTCATCATGGTGCGGATGTCGTTCTCGATCTCGGCGTCGCGGACCAGATTGAGTCGTTGACCTTGCTGCGCTACAGCGGCACGAAGCGGCGCGAGCGCGACCAGGGCGACACAGACGAGGGCGAGGATGCGGCGAGATACGGGCAGCACGGGTGGACGCGAGGCTAGGAACGGCCGGCCTCGCCGTCAATTGCGCAGCCTGGCCCTGATTGCGGTCTTCCTAGCCTCGGCTTGTGGCGGAAGTGAGCCCGACCCCGAAAACGTCGCGAATCCAACGGGTATCGTCGGGAATCGCGCGTCGCTGAGCAGCCTGATGAGTGGTGGCGTCAAGTTCGCCGCCGCATCCGCCGACGAAAGCCGCGCTGCCGAAGTCGGCCAACAGGTGCTGTTGGGCGGCGGCAATGCCACGGATGCCGCAGTGGCAATGTATTTCGCCATGGCGGTCACATTGCCGTCAGCAGCCGGGCTCGGTGCCTCCGGTGTTTGCATTGTCCACGATTCCAAGACACGCGCGGGCGAGGCGTTCGTGTTCGCGCCGGTGGCCGCGCCGGGCAGTGTTCGCGGTGTTCAGGTCACCGTGCCGAGCGGTCCTCGGGCCATCACGCTGATGCATGCCCGCCATGGCAGTGCTCCGTGGCCGGCCGTCGTAGCGCCGGCCGAGCGGCTGGCGCGGCTCGGCGTTCCAGTCTCGCGCGCTCTTTCGCGGGATCTGCAGGTGGGCGCAGTGGCGCTCGGCGCCGACAGCGAGGCGCGCCGCATCTTTGGCCGCGGTACCGGCACTGCGGTGACCGAAGGCGACAACTTCGTGCAGACCGACCTCGCGGCGACCTTGGGCATCCTGCGCCAGCGCGGCGGCACGGATCTCTCCATGGGCAGCTTGGCGCGCATGGTGTCCGATCAGGTGGCGCAGATCGGCGGCAGCCTGCCGACGGAGACGCTGCGCGCCGCCGTGCCGCAGGCAGGTCCGCCGGCCGGCGAGCGCTACGGCGGCTTCCGCGTCTATGTCGCGCCGCCGCCGATGGCCGGCGCGATGGCGCTCGCCGGATGGAACGGCCAGGCCGCTCCGAGCGGCGCGGTGCCAACCGATTCGGGCGGCATCTCGGGGCTGGCCGCCATCGATGTGAAGGGCGGCGCGGCGGCCTGCAGCCTGTCGATGGGGCAGCTCTTCGGCTCGCGCGTGATGGTGCCCAACACCGGCATCCTGCTCGCTACGCCGACCGCCAACAGCACGTCGATCAGCCCTGTGGTGATCGGCAATCCGGGCAACGCCGAGGTGCTGTTCGCGGGCGCCGGCGGCGGCTCGCCTTCGGCCGCCTATGCGACCGGTGCGATCGCGCGTGCCACCGTCGACAACAAGCAGTACGTCGCGGCGGCGCTCAAGGCACGGGGCGGACAGGGCGGCTATGTGAACGCGATCGCCTGCCCGGACGGCATCCGCAGCGGCGGCTCGACCTGCAACTCGGGCACCGATCCCGCCGGGTCGGGCCTTGCGCTGAACGCCACGCCGCGCTGAGCGATGTCGCGTCCGCTCTCGCGCCGCTCCGGTGCGGTCGATCCGTTCATCGTCATGGACGTGATGGCCGCCGCCGCCGAGAAGGAGGCGGCGGGTGAAACGGTGATCCATCTCGAGGTCGGCCAGCCCAGCACGCCGGCGCCCAAAGGGGCTCTCGCCGCGGCGCACGCCGCCCTCGATGCGGACCGCATCGGCTACGTCGCCGCGCTCGGCATTCCGGCACTGCGCGAGCGCATCGCGCGGCACTATCGCGACAACCATGGCGTCGAGGTTTCGCCCGAGCGCGTGGTCGTCACCACGGGCTCCTCCGGCGGCTTTCCACTCGCCTTCCTCGCGAGCTTCGATGCCGGCGACCGCGTCGCACTGGCCGCGCCCGGCTACCCCGCCTATCGCAACATCCTCGCCGCGCTCAACCTCGAGGCCGTCGACCTGCCGACCTCGGCGGCCGACCGCTTCCAGCCGACTGTCGCGGCACTCGAGAAGGCAGGGCCGATCGCCGGCCTGATCGTTGCCAGCCCTTCAAATCCGACCGGCACGATGGTGACGCGCGCCGAGCTCAAGACTCTGGCCGACTGGTGCCAGGCGCATCGCGTGCGGCTGATCTCCGACGAGATCTATCACGGCATCGTCTACGAAGGTGAAGCCGCTTCGGCAGTCGAAGTTTCCGAGCATGCGATCGTGGTGAACAGCTTCTCGAAGTACTTCTCGATGACCGGCTGGCGGGTCGGCTGGCTGGTCGTGCCGCCCGAGCTGGTCCGGCCGATCGAGCGGCTGACCCAGAACTTCTTCATCTCGGTGCCGACGCTCAGCCAGCATGCCGCACTCGCCGCGTTCGACTGCCGCGACGAGCTCGACGGCCATGTCCGCCGCTACAAGGCCAATCGCGACCTGTTGATGGCGGGCCTGCCGGCCGCCGGTCTCGACCGGCTGACGCCGGCACAGGGCGCATTCTACATCTATGCCGACGTCTCGCATCTCACCAACGACAGCCGCGATTTCTGCAAGCGCATGCTGGCGGAGGCGGGCGTGGCGACCACGCCCGGCGTCGACTTCGACCGCGCGCGCGGCGCCGGCACCTTGCGTATCTCCTTCGCCGGGTCGACGGCCGAGATGGAGGAGGCGGTCCGGCGGTTGCGGCAGTGGAGGCGGGTGTGAGAGCGGCGCTCGCCACCGCCGCCGCGGTCGTTCTGCTTGCCCCAGGTGTCGTCTGGGCGCAGCCGAGCTTCGACTGCGCGATGGCGTCGACGCCGGTCGATCGTGCGATCTGCCGCAGCGACAAGCTCGGCGAGGCCGATCGCGAGCTCGCCGCGGCCTACAGCGCGCTGATCGACCGACTGTCGGGAGCCGCCAAGGATCATCTGATCAAGGATCAGGTGCGCTGGATCGACGATCGCACCCTGGGTTGCACCGGCGAGATCGCCGCCGTCACGCGCTGCTTGACGACGCGATACACTCAGCGTCTCGCCACGCTCAAGGCTGCCGCGGACGGGGATTATCCCTTCGTGAGCGAGCATGCCCTGATCAAGCACGGCCGGGTAAACGCCGCGTTCTACGAGATCGACGCGCGCTATCCGCAGTTCGATGGGACCGATGCCGATTTTTCGACGGTCAACCAAGCCTTCGCCGCGCGCGCGCGCGAGGGCGCGGAGGCCGCGACGCCACCCCAGGACATCAAGACCGATCACAGCCAGATCTGGACCTACGAGCAGGGCTTCGAGCTTCACCGGCCGGGCATGCATGGCGTGTCGGTCGCCACCAGCTTCTACAGCTTCACCGGTGGCGCGCACGGATCGAGCGGTCTGTTCGCGACCCTGGTCGACTTGCGCACCGGCCGCCGCGTGACGCCCGCCGATGTCTTCCAACCGACGGCGCCGTGGGAGCGCGTCCTGACCGACATTGCTCGCGATGACCTCCGACGCCAGTTCGTGGAACGGCCGGGATTCCCGGACGCCCTGGAGCCCGCGAAGTTCGACAAGCTGATGAAGGATTCGCAGCGCTACCTCTTCAAGGCCTTCGCGCTGGAGCTGATCTTCAACCAGTACGAAGTCGCGCCCTACGTCTCGGGCATGTACCGCGTCGTGATCCCCTATGCCCGGCTGACCGGCATGCTCAGAGCCAACGGCCCGGTCGGACGCTGAAGCATATGAATCGAGTTCCTCTCGATTCATATGCTTCGGGTGGACACATCTTCCTCAGGCCCTCTCTCCCCACGCGTATGACGCGCGCGGAGAGGGCCTCCGATTCTAGTGCAGCTTGCGGCGGTCGGGCAGGGGAGCGGTGGCCGAGGCGACCGTCGTCTGCCGATCGACCGCCGGCACCGGGCCCGAATGGTGGCCGACGATGCGCCAGCCCTCGCTGGTGCGGGCATAGGTGTTGGTCGCCATCAGCTGGCCGTTGGCCAGGATCTCGCGGCACACCACGATGGCAAGCCCGGCGCGCCCGACGACCCATTCGTCGACGCAACGCACGCGGGGCGCCTCGGGATGGCTGAGGATGCCCTGCCAGCTGCGCAGGATGGCCGCGCGGTCGTGCAGGGGCCCCTGGCCGGGATGCAGGCAGACCATGGCGCCGCTGGGCGCCCAAATCTGCTCCATGGACTCGTAATCGCGGTCGTTGAAGGCGCGGTAGAAGGCCCGGTTGGCCGCCAGGACGGCGTCCCTTTCGTCGTCGTCGAACTCAGCCATCAGGGGTGGCAGGCGAGGTGGCCGGCGTGGCATTCGTCCCTCGAAACTCCTCGGTTGCGCAGTCTATGATTAGCCGACACAGAGGAAGCATCCAACCGCCGAGAAGGCCATGTCGATTCCCAAGCTTGAATTCCCGCCGTTCCATCTGCCGCCGGAAGCCGAGGCGATGCGGCACGAGGTGCGTGCGTTCCTGAAGGAGACGCTACCCAAGGTGAAGTCGGAAGACCGCTTCGCGAGTTGGAATACTTTTTCGCCGACGTTCTCGAGGGAGCTCGGCAAGAAAGGCTGGATCGGCATCACCTGGCCGAAGAAGTACGGCGGCTCGGAGAAGAGCTTCCTCGAGCGCTACGTCGTCACCGAGGAACTGCTCGGCAACAGCGCACCCGCGGGCGCGCACTGGGTCGCCGACCGCCAGTCGGGGCCGCTGCTGCTGCGCTTCGGCAACGAGGAGCAGCGCCAGGCGATCCTGCCCAAGATCACCAAGGGCGAGTGCTACTTCTCGATCGGCATGAGCGAGCCCGATTCGGGATCGGATCTCGCCTCGGTGCGCACGCGCGCCGAGCCGGTGCCCGGGGGCTTCCGGGTCAACGGCACCAAGGTCTGGACCTCGGGCGCGCATCGCAACCACTACTGCATCGCGCTGGTGCGCACCTCGGGCCAGCACGGCGACCGCCACAAGGGGCTGAGCCAGCTGCTGGTCGACCTGAAGACGCCGAACATCACGATCCGGCCGATCATCAATCTCGCGGGCCGACACGACTGGAACGAGGTCACCTTCAGCGACGCCTTCATTCCCGAGAGCTGCCTGATCGGCAACGAGGGCGATGGCTGGCTGCAGGTCACGAGCGAGCTTGCCTTCGAGCGTTCCGGCCCCGAGCGCTTCATGCAGAACTACTACATCCTGCGCGAGCTGGTGCGTGTGCTAGGCCGCCAGCCGGCCAAGCGCGCCGCGGCGATCCTGGGCCGCATCATCGCGCGCCTGTGGACCCTGCGGCAGATGTCGGTCGCGGTGGCCGGCATGATGCAGGGCGGCAAGTCGCCGGCGATCGAGGCGTCTCTGGTGAAAGACCTCGGCACGATCTACCAGCAGGACCTGCCGGAGATCGCCCGCGTTCTGGCCGAGAGCGACGCCACGACCGAGGAGGACATGGCCGATTTCCTCGACGTCGCGCAGTACGCCACGATGATGGCGCCGAGCTACACCATTCAGGGCGGCACCACCCAGGTCCTGCGCGGCATCGTCGCCCGCGGCCTCGGCCTACGCTGAAGGAGCGAGACCATGGACAAGGAAACCCGCGACATGCTGCTCGAGACGGCGGACCGCTTCTTTGCCGAGCGCGCCGGCAAGGAAGTCGTCAACGGCGTCGAGAAGGGCATATGGCCCAAGGATCTCTGGAAGGAGATCGAGGAGATGGGCCTGCCGCTGATCGCCGTCCCCGAGGACAAGGGCGGGGCGGGCGGCACGCTGGCCGACATGCTGGCGGTGATGCGGCTCGCCGGATCGCACGCCGTGCCGGTGCCGCTGGCCGAGACCGCGCTCGCCAACATGCTGATCGCCGCGGCGGACGGCGTTCCGGCAACCGGGCCGAGCACCTTGGCGCTGGGCGACGTTGTGTTCGAAGGCAATCGGCTCAGCGGCAAGGTCGATCGCGTGCCCTTCGCGGCCGTGGCGGACCGCTTCGTGACAGTGGCCAACGCGGCCGGCCGGCCGATGGTGGCGGTCGTGTCCGCCTCCAACGCTTCGATCAACGAGGTGCCGAGCCATGCCGGCGAGCCATACGGCACGGTTACCTTCGACAACCCGCCGTGCGAGTTCGCCGAGGTCTCGCCGGTCAGCGCCGAGCGCGCAATCGAGCTGGCCGCCCTGATGCGGGCCATGCAGATGGCCGGCGCCGCCGACAAGGTGCTGGCAACCGCGGTCGAGTACTGCAAGCAGCGAGTCCAGTTCGGCCGGCCAATCTCGACCTTCCAGGCGATCCAGCAGATGCTGGCCGAGCTGGCGAGCTTCGTCGCGGCGACCATCGCCTGCGCCGAAGCGGCCGCGCGCGACGCCGACGAGGGCGGGCTGGCCGACGGCGGCCGCTTCTCGATCGCCGCCGCGAAGAGCCAAGCCTCGGAGTTCGCGCAGCGCATCGCCGCCATCGCCCACCAGTCGATGGGCGCGATGGGCTTCACGCATGAGCACATCCTGCACCACTACACGCGCCGGCTCTGGGTGTGGCGCCGCGACTTCGGCAGCGAGACCTTCTGGGGCGAGAAGATCGGCACGGCCGTCGCCAAGGCCGGCCCGCAGGCGCTGTGGCCGTCGCTGACCGCGAGCCGGTACGCCAGCTGACGGGCGCAACCTCTTCGGACTGCGGAGCTCCAGCTCCGCTCATGAGTGCCTAAGAGCCACCCGCGAAAGGCCTGTGGATAAGGCCGTGTACGCGAGTCTCCAGATGGGCAATGGACCCGCGAATCGAGTGTGAATCGCGTGGTAGCAAACGCGGCCATTGCCCGTAATAGGTGTTCAGCCTCCAATGATGCAGAGTCGCGTGCATGAGGATGCCCGATCTGCGCTCGAACCCCCCTGTCGAACGGGTGCGGCGGCAGCGTCGAAAAGGTTGCGAATCGGGGTGGGGGTGTCATGGGATTCCGGGACCAAAATGGCCTCCGATGCCGGTGCCATCGGCCTCCAAGCGGTCCACGGCGTGGGACGATTTGGTACTGCTACAGCCAGGGTCAGGGTCAAGATCGTGTATCACGACGAGCCCTCGCACCGCGGCACGGCGGCCGGCGGCCTTGGCATTGCCTTTGCGTGCTGACAAATAGGGCGCATGAGCAACGACAGTCTTCCGATCATCGACTTTTCCGGCGCCAGTGACGAGGCGCTGGCGCGGCAGCTCGACCAGGCCTTCGCCGATATCGGCTTCTGCTACTTCAAGGGGATCGGCGTGGCGCCGGCGCTGGTCGACGGCGTGTTCGAGGCCTCGCGCCGCTTCCACGCGCAGCCGCGCGCCGCCAAGGATGCGATCGCGATGAACAGGTTCCATCGCGGCTACATGGCGCCCAAGACCTCGATCATCCAGACCTCGTCGGTCGCCAAGGTGACCAAGCCGAACGATTCGGAGTCCTTCATGTGGATGCACGAGGTGCCGGAGAGCGATCCGCGCTACGGGCGGCCGCTCGACGGGCCGAACCTGTGGCCCGACCTGCCGCGCTTCCGCGAGCCGGTCGAGGCCTATGAGCACGCCATGCAGGCCTTCTGCCGGCGCCTGCTGGGACCGCTCGCGCTGGCGCTCGGCCTGCCGCGCGACTGGTTCGCGCCGTACTTCCGCCAGCCGACTCTGTTCCTGCGGCTGCTGCACTATCCGCCGCATGCGCCGGACGACGATGCGTTCGGGTCGGCGCCGCATACCGACTACGGCTTCATCACGATCCTGTGCCAGGACCGGCAGGGCGGGCTGGAGGTGCGCCGCAAGGACGGCACGTGGCTCGCCGCGCCGCCGATCGACGGGACCTGGGTGGTCAATGTCGCCGATATGCTGTCGCGCTGGACCAACGGCCGCTGGCAGTCGACGCCGCATCGGGTGACGAACCTGTCGGGCGGCGACCGCTACTCCTGTCCGTACTTCTTCGACATGTCGATGGATGCGGTCGTCGAGGTCCTGCCCACTTGCGGCGCGCCCAAGTATCCGCCGGTGCGCTACGGCGACTACCTGCTCGAGCGGCTCGACAAGAACTACGCCTATCGTCAGCCTGCAGCCCATCAGCCCGCAGCATGAGCGCGCTCGAAGTCGCCAACCTCGCCTTTGCGTACGACGGCGCGCTCGCGGTGCGCGACGTCTCGCTCGCCGTGCAGCCCGGTGAGATCGTGGCACTGCTGGGCGCCAACGGCGCCGGCAAGTCGACGACGGTGCGCATGATCGCGGGCGTGCTCAATCCGCAGAAGGGCGCGATCCGCTTCGGCGGCGAGGCCCTGACCGGCGTGCCCAGCCATCATGTCGTGCGGCGCGGCATCACGCTGGTTCCAGAGGGCCGTCTGGTCTTTCCGCAGATGACGGTGATGGAGAACCTGCAGCTCGGCGCGCACGTGAAGCAGCGCGGCGAGGTCGGCGCCCTGGTCGACCAGGCGTTCTCCCTGTTCCCGCGGCTGGCCGAGCGGCGCAGCCAGCTCGCCGGCTCGATGAGCGGCGGCGAGCAGCAGCAGCTGGCGATCGCGCGCGGCCTGATGGCCGAGCCCCGGCTGATCATCCTCGACGAGCCGTCGCTCGGCCTGATGCCGACGGTGGTGCAGGAGGTCTTCCGGCTGATCGAGGCGGTGAACAAGCGCGGCATCAGCGTGCTGCTGGTCGAGCAGAACCTGCACCAGGCGCTGCGCATCGCCCATCGCGGCTACGTGCTGGAGAAGGGCTCGGTCGTCCTGGCCGGCACCGGCCAGGAGCTCCTGGCGAACGACTACGTGCGCAAGGCCTTCCTCGGTCACTAGGCGGCGTCGGGCGTGCCCAGATAGGCCGCGATCACCTTGGGATCGTTGGCGACCACCGACGGCGGTCCGTCGGCGATCAGCCGGCCGGCGTCGAGCACCAGCAGGCGGTCCGACACTTCCATGACGGACGGCATGTCGTGCTCGACCAGCACGACGGTGACGCCGTTCGACCGCACCTGACGCAGCACGTCGATCATCGCCGCTGTCTCGGTCGGGTTGAGGCCGGCGCACGGCTCGTCGGCCAGCAGCAGGTCGGCGCGGGTGGCGATCGCGCGGGCGACCTCGAGATGGCGGAGCTGGCCGACGGTGAGGGCGCTCGCCGGCAGCTCGGCGAGGGGCGCGATCGAGGCCAGTTCCATCGCGCGCCATGTCGTCGCCTCGACGTCGCGCGGCCCGGCCTTGCCGAACAGCGCGCCGATACGGACGTTGTCGAACACGCTGAGATCGCGGAACGGCCGGGCGATCTGGAAGGCGCGCGCGATGCCCAGCTCGGCGATGCGGTTGGTGGCGAGGCCGGTGATTCGCCGCTCCTTGAAGCGGACCTCGCCGGCGGTCGGCGCGAGGTAGCCGGTGATCAGGTTGAACATCGTCGACTTGCCGGCGCCGTTGGGGCCGATGATGCTGGTGATCGTGCCCTCGGCGATCGCGAACGTGACATCGCTGATCGCCGCCAGGCCGCGGAAGTTCTTCGACAGGCTGCGGACCTCGAGCAGGCTCATGCCGACCGCCGCTTCCGGTTCAGCAGGCCGTTCACGCCGCCCGGCGCCATCAGGATCAGCAGCACCAGCAGCAGGCCGGTCGCGAACAGGTGGAAGTCGAGCAGGCGGCCCAGGATCACCTGGGTGATGAAGACCAGCAGGCCGGCGCCGATCACCGGCCCGAACAGCGTGCCCATGCCGCCCAGCAGCGAGTAGACGATCAGGCTCAAGTTGGTGTCGTCGCGATAGACCGAATCGGTGGTGATGTAGCCCAGCGAATGGGCGTAGATCACGCCCATCAGGCCGGTCAGCACGGCCGACACCACGAAGGCCACGCGCTTGTAGCGTTCGGTCGGGACGCCCAGCATGCGGGCGGTGTCCTCGTCCTCGCGGATGCTGAGCAGGCCCGCGCCGAAGCGGCTGCGGCGGATCAGCCAGGAGATCAGCAGGGTCAGCAGCGCGCCGGCCAGGAACAGCTCGTAGAAGAAGGAGGCCGGATCCATGCCGGCCGGCGCCAGCGGCGGGAAGTTCAGTCCCATCGCGCCCTGGAAGAAGTCGATGTTGTTGGTGACCTCGGCGCCGACATGGCTGACGCCGAGCATGGCGATGGCGAAGAACGTGCCGCGCAGCCTCAGGATCGGATAGGCGATGACCGCCGACAGGATCGCGCAGCTGAGCGCGCCTGCAGCGAGGCCGAGCGGCAGCAGCAGCGGCGGCGGCAAGGTCGAATACTGGCTCTCGACCAGGCCTGCGGTGAAGGCGCCGATGCCGATGAAGGCCGAATGGCCGAAGCTCGCATAACCCGCGAAGCCGCCGAGGATGGCCCAGGCCAGCCCGAGGCCGGCGGAATAGAGCATCAGCTGCCCGACCCGCACGTAGAACGGCGGCAGGAAGGTCGGGCCGGCGGCGAGCAGCACGACGGCCAGCGCGACCACGGCCGCGATCAGTTTGGGATTCCGTTTCATCGCGACGCCGAGAAAGCGTTTCCCAGCAGGCCCTGCGGCCGAACCAGCAGCAGGAGGACCAGCAGCAGGAACATGGTGACGTTGGGGAAGGCGGGGCCGATGTACTGCGCGGTCAGCGTGCTCACCAGGCCGAGCAGCAGGCCGCCGATCAGCGCGCCGGCCGGGCTGCCGACGCCGCCCAGCACCACCACCACGAAGGCGTTGAGGGTCCAGGTGCCTTCGTCGTTGGGCGAGAAGGGGAGGATGATGCCGATCACGATGCCCGCTGCGCCGGCGAACGCCGCCGAGACCGCGAAGGTGAGGGCATAGACGTGCCGCACGTTCACGCCGCACAGCCTGGCCGCCATCGTCTGCTGCGCCGTGGCGCGGATCACGCGGCCCATCGACGAGTAGCGCAGGAAGGCCGCCAGCACCGACAGCAGGATGAGGCTCGCGATCAGGGCACTGACGCGGACGGCATCGAAGTTGACCGGCCCGATCTTGAACGAGTTGAAGGCGTAGCTCGGCGTGATGTTCTTCATGTCGGGCGAGAACAGCCAGATCATGACGTTCTGCAGCATCAGGGCCACGCCGAAGGTCAGCAGCATCGAGTTGACCGAGGCGCGGTCGACAGCGCGCTGGATCAGCAGGCGCTGGTAGACGTAGCCTATGCAGAACAGCGCCACCATGACCGGCGGGATGCAGAGCAGCGGGTCGATGTGCAGCGCGTCCGAGAGGATCAGGGCGAGGTAGGCGCCCAGCAGCACCAGGATGCCGTGGCTGAGGTTGATGACGTGCAGCACGCCGAAAATCAGCGAGAAGCCGACCGCGGCGAGCGCATAGATGCCCCCCAGCACCAGCCCGTCGGCCAGTGTCTGTGCAATCAGGTCCATGGGAATGCCGCGCTGATCAGGCGCCCTTCTTGTCCCAGGTCGGCGCCGGATAGATCGGCTCGGCCGACTTGGCCGCGAGGGGGAACACGGTCTCGAGCTTGCCCTTCTGCACCTGACCGATCATGCCGCCGAGCGCGATCGGATCGCCGTCGCCCTCGGGCGAGAACTTGATGCGGGCATAGAAGGTCTCGAAATCGGCCGCCGCCAGCGCGTCGCGCACCGCGTCGGGCTTGAGGCTCTTGGCGGCCTGCATGGCCATCACATAGGTCTCGATGCAGGCCGCGGCGCCGGCCACGTGATAGGCGATCGGCCGCGTGTACTTGCTGCGGTAGTACTCGGCGAACTTCTTGGCATCGCCGAAGAACTTGTCCTTGTACTTCACGTTCTCGTCCCAGTAGGTCGAGCACAGGATCGCCTCGGAATACTTGCCGAGCGCCTCGCGGTAGGAGCCGAGCTGCGGGCCGAGGCCCTGGAACAGCAGCTTCACGTTGGTGTTGGTTGCCACCATCTGCCGGGCGATCAGCAGGGAATCCTGGTCATGCACCACGCAGATCAGCAGGTCCGGCGTCTTGGCGCGCACCGAGGCGAGCACGCTCGACACGTCGGTGACCTTGGCCGGCAATTCGAATTGGTCGAGCCGCTTGAAGCCCTGGCTGTCGCACGAGAGCTTCACGCCCTCGGCCGCGGTCTTGGAGAAGGCGTCGTTGTTGTAGATCACCGAATAGGTCTGCGGCGTGGGCTGCAGGGTCTTGAACAGCGCCGCCGCCGAGGTGAACTGGCGCGTGGCGCGCGGATACATGCCGAACACGTACTTGTAGCCGCGGGTGAAGATCGCGTCGGAGCCGCCGCCGGTCTGCACCATCGGCTTCTTCGCACGCTCCGTGATCGCCGCCGTCGGCAGCACGATGTTGGAGCCGAACGAGCCGAGAAAGAAGTCCGTGCCCTCGTCGATCTGCCGCTGCAACAGGGTGGTCGCGCGGGCCGGGTCGCTGGCGTCATCGAACAGCTTCAGCTCGATCTTGTACTTTTCGCCCGCGATCTCGACGCCGCCCAGCACCTCGTTGATGTAGGTCGCGGCAGTGACGTAGCCGTTGTTGACGTTGAGACCGGTCTCGGCCGCCGCACCGGTCAGCGGAACCGAGCCGCCGATCACGAGAGGCTTCAGGGCCTGGGCGTTCGCTCGGCGAATCGCGGGAGCCGCGAGGGCAACGGCCCCCAAGCCAGCGGTCAAGACCTCACGACGCCTCATCTCTGCCCTCCATTGGTCGGCGCGATGCTCCCAGATGCATATCTCGAGTGCAAGATGCGTGCCCTCAGCCGCGAAATTCCACGCCCGCCCAGTCCTCGAGCAGCTTGGCGATGTGGGTGAAGTCCGACTCCGCGCCGAACTTCGCCCGGGTGATGGCGAGCATCTCGCGCACCGCCGCTCCCACCACCATCGGCACACCCATCGCCTCACCTTCCTCGACGCACAGGCGCACGTCCTTGTAACTCAGGCCGGTCGCGAAGCCGAAGTCGAACGTGCGGGGCAGGATGGCGCGTGGGAATTTGTCCTGCGTGGCGCTGTTGCGGCCGCTCGACGCGTTGATGATGTCGAGCAGCACCTTGGGGTCGAGCCCGGCCTTCACGCCCATGGCCAGCGCCTCGGATGTCGCGACCATTGCGGTCGCGGCGAGAAGATTGTTGGCGAGCTTGGCGCTCTGCGCGAGGCCGGGCCTCGCGCCGGTGTAGAATATCTTGCCGAAAGTCCTGAGGATCGGCTCGACCTCCCCGAAGGAGGGCTTCGGGCACGACACCATCACCGCCAGCGTGCCGGCTTTCGCACCCATGACGCCGCCGCTGACCGGCGCATCGACCCAGCCGATCCGCGGCGCAAGCTGGTTGGCGACCTCGGTTGCGACGCCGGGCCCGGTGGTGGACAGGTCGATCATCAGGCGGATCTTGGTGCCGTTGATGACGCCGCCATTGCCGCCGAGCGCCACGGTCCGAACGATGTCCGGCGTCGGCAGACTTACCAGCACCAGCTCGGCGCGCGAGGCGACCTCGGCGGGCGAAGTGACGATCTCCGCGCCGCGCGCGGCGAACGGCTTGGTGGCTTCGACGGAGACGTCGTAGATGCAGAGCTGGTGGCCCGCGTCGAGCAGA
The DNA here is from genome assembly GCA_035293665.1 of Reyranella sp. Lineage (GTDB taxonomy): Bacteria > Pseudomonadota > Alphaproteobacteria > Reyranellales > Reyranellaceae > Reyranella. The sequence continues at coordinate 49,358 of DATGMK010000036.1, forward strand.
CGTGACGCCATCGGCCCGCCCATGCGTCCCACGCCGATGAAACCCAACATCGCCATTGTTTCCTCCACGCGCTCGTATGGCTGCTAAGTTATCACCCGGAGGAACCATGCTCAGAGACAAATCGGCTCTCGTCACCGGCTCGACGCAGGGCATCGGGCTCGCCATCGCCACACGGCTCGCGGCAGAAGGCTGCAACGTCATGCTGAACGGGCTCGGCCATCCGGACGAGATCGAGGCGAACCGCCGGAAGGTGGAGCGGACCCACGGTGTGCACGTGCTGTTCGACGGCGCGGACCTTGCCGATCCCAGCGAGGTCGGGCGACTGGTCGAACGGACCATCGCCGACTTCGGGGGCATCGACATCCTGGTGAACAACGCCGTCGTGCGTCACTTCGCGCCGATTGAGCAATTCAGGCCGCAGGACTGGGATCGCGCACTGGCGGTCAATCTCTCCTCGGCCTTCCACACCACGCGGCTCGCGCTGCCCGGGATGCGCGAGCGCGACTTCGGCCGCATCGTCAACATGGCGTCGATCTACGGCACCCGCGCGGTGGTCAACCGCGTCGACTACGTGACCACCAAGACGGCGATGATCGGCTTCACCCGCGCCGTGGCACTGGAGACCGCAGCGCAGAACATCACCTGCAACGCGATCTGCCCAGGGTCCTCGCCGACGCCGTCGATCGAGCAGCGCTTCGCCGACTTCATGGCGACGTCGAACCTTCCGCGCGCCGAGGCCGAGAAGGCCTTCATGGGCTCGCGCCAACCTTCGGGCCGGTTCGTCTCGCCGGACCGCATTGCGGGACTCGTCGCCTTTCTATGCGGACCCGACGGCGCCGACACGACCGGCGCCGCCATTTCAATCGACGGTGGTTGGAGCGCCGCGTAGTCTCCCTCTGCACTGACGAGGAGGAGACGTCATGACCATTTCCAAACCGGTATCCCGCCGAAAATTCCTGCCCGCTGCGGGTGCAGCCGTCGCGGCGAGCACGCTGGCGGCACCGGCGATCGCGCAGGATGCGCCGACCATCAAATGGCGCCTGACGGCGAGCTACCCCAAGAGCCTCGACACGCTGTTCGGCGCGGTCAACACGATCGCACGCGTCACCAGCGAGCTGACCGACGGCAAGTTCGAGCTGCAGCCCTTCGCGGCCGGCGAGATCGTGCCCGGCCTGCAGGTGCTCGACGCGGTGTCGAACGGCACGGTCGAGGCCGGTTATACCTACATGGGCTACTACATCGGCAAGAACTCGGCCTCGATCTTCGACGCCTCGCTGCCGTTCGGGCTGACGCCGCGCATGCATGCCGCTTGGCTGAACTATGGCGGCGGCCGCCAGCTGATGGACGAGCTCTACGACGGCTTCGGCGTGGTCGCGATCACCGCGGGCAATACCGGCGGCCAGATGTTCGGCTGGTTCCGCAAGGAGCTGAAGACGCCAAAGGACTTCGAGGGCCTGAAGATGCGCACCGCCGGCTTCGGCGGTAAGGTGATGGCCAAGCTCGGCGTCGTCCCGCAGCAGATCGCCGGCGGCGACATCTATCCGGCGCTCGAGCGCGGAACCATCGATGCCTGCGAATGGGTCGGGCCATACGACGACGAGAAGCTCGGCTTCAACAAGGTCGCCAAGTACTACTACACGCCCGGCGTGATGGAGCTCGAGGCGACCAACCAGCTGATGATCGGCAAGAAGCCGTGGGCCACCTTGCCGCCCCGCTACCAGGCGGCGCTCCGCGCGGCCGGCGCGGTCGCCAACCAGGAGATGCTCGCCTCGTACGATGCCAAGAACGCCGAAGCGATCGCGCGCTTGGTCGCCGCCGGCACCCAGCTGTCGGTCCTGCCGGAGGACATCATCAAGGCGCTGCGTGTCGCGCTCGAGCAGGTGCTCGACGAGGAGGCGGCGCAGAGCCCGCAGTTCAAGAAGATCCTCACCAACTGGCGGGCGTTTCGCGCCAACCAGCATCGCTGGTTCTCGATCGCGGACACGCGCGCGGAATTCGCCGTGTACCGGTCGGAGCCCCGGTAGGCTGAAGTCTTTACGCTGACGGGGAAGGGCGGGTCAGCCCGGGCATCGCTCAACAGAACGTGCGTGGCGGCAATCGCCTGCGCTCCCTAGATTTGAGGGACGCAGGAGGTGAACCATGATGCGTTCACTGCAGCTCATGGCGATCGGTTTGCTCGCACTCCCGGTCGCCGCTCAGGCCCAACCACAAGCCCGGACCTTGGCAGATCGCGATTACTGCGCCCGCCTGGGCGCCATCTACGAGCACTATCTCGGCAAGTCCTACGCAGGACCTTACGACGATTACCGCCGCGGGCCACTATCGGCCCAGGTGGCCGTGACGCAGTGCCAGAACGGCAACGTCACCGAGGCGATCGCAGTGCTCGAGGATCAGTTGAAGCGGAACGGCTTCAGTCTGCCGCCACGCGGCTGAAGCCTCCGTCTTCGTCGGAGGCCTGCCCACGCCGTTCGCCTTTCAAGGCGCGGTCGACGACGCGCAGCATCCGCGTCACCGCCTCGTCGAGCTCGGGAGCCTCGTCGAGAGGGCGGCGCCATTCGGCCAGCTGCCGGCCAAGCGCAGAGAAGGGTGGGGACTTCTGCCGCATGCTCCAACAACACCTGTCCCACCTCGGCAGTTGCGTGGCAGCGCTTGTGACATTTGAGTGTGGTGTCGGCGCTACAGTATGGTCACCGAAAGTTCGAAAACCCGGTCCGATTTAGGCGGAATCGCGACTGTTCCCGGCTTTTTGGCCAGTTCTCCGTCAAAATCGCTCGGATCTGCGAACCCCTGCCACGGTTCGAGGCAGACGAATCCAGCACCCGGCTTGGACCATATTCCGAGATGCGGCATTGCCGGGAAGTCGAGCTGCAGGCGGCGCCCGCCAGCGGGGCCGTATGTGAGACGCCGGCTTCGCAGCCGCTTGAAGATCAAGGCATCGCGCTCGAACAACGCATCGGCCAAGGGCAGGCGCTCGCCCACGACCGGCGTCGGTTCTGGCCCCGCAAGCAGGCCGGCCGCCAGCCGGTGGATCGGTTCGGGCTCGGCCTTCTCGAACCGCACATCATGGGCCTCGCGGGCGATGCCCGGGACCAGCGGCCAGCGAAAGGCAGGATGGAAACCGAACGACGCAGGCATGGGTTCGGCGCCTTCGTTGACGACCGTCGCACGCATCGCAAGCCGCCTGCCCTCGAGCGCGTAGGCCACGTCCAACCGGAAGGCGAAGGGATAGCGCAGACGGCTCTCGTCATTGGCGCGCAGCCGCCAGAGGCATCGCGCGTCGGCCGATTCCACCAGCTCGAAGATCGAAGTGCGGGCGAAGCCGTGGCGCAGCAGCGGATAGCGTTGGCCGTGGACGGTGATGTGGTCGTCCTTCACGTTGCCGACGACCGGAAACAGCAACGGCGCGCGGCCGGCCCAGATCTCGGGATTGCCGTCCCACAGCAGTTCCTCGCCGGCGGCGGTGTGCAGGCGCTGCAGCTCCGCGCCGCGCGCCGATACGGCGGCGCCGAGGGTCCCGTTCCGAAGAGTGACGACGTCGACCATACCTAACCTTTCATCGCGACCAGGATCGCGCCCATCGCGATCAGAGTGACACCCGCCCAGTTCACGCCGCTCAATCGCTCGCCGAGGACGATCACGCCGAACACCGCGACCAGCACGACGCTCAGCTTGTCGATCGGCGCGACGCGGGCGGCATCGCCCAGTTTGAGGGCGCGAAAGTAACAGAGCCATGACGCGCCGGTTGCCAGCCCCGACAGCACCAGGAAAATCCACGTCTTGGATGGGATCGTGTTCGGCGCCTGCCACTGGCCGGTAGCGGCGACGATCGCCGCGGCCGTGCCGAGGATCACGACTGTGCGGATCAGCGTGGCGAGGTCGGAGCCGATGCTGGCCACGCCGACCTTGCCGAAGATGGCAGTGAGGGCTGCAAACGCTGCTGATAGCAGGGCCCAGGGTAGCCATGAGAAATTTGCAGGCATGGTTTCTCCCGAAGGTCGGCGTGGTAGGGTGGATTTGCGCGTCCCGAAGCTGGATCAGCGTGAAAGGAAAAGAAAGATGAGCGTGCGTGCGGGACGTGAGTTCCTGGCGATTCCCGGTCCGACCAATGTGCCCGACGAGGTGCTGCGGGCGATGCACCGCCCGGCGGTCGATATCTATGCCGGGCCGCTGCTGGCGCTGACCGACAGCCTGCTGAAGGACGTCGCCCGGCTCTTCCGCACCACCGGTCGCGCCTACATCTACATCGCCAACGGCCACGGCGCCTGGGAGGCCTCGCTCACCAACATCCTGAGCAAGGGCGACAAGATCCTGGTCCTCGAATCCGGCCGCTTCGCGATCGGCTGGGGCGAGAGCGCCCGCCGCATGGGCGTCGAGGTCGAGATCCTGAAGGGAGACATGCGCCGCGCCGTGCGGCCCGCCGAGGTCGAGGCCCGGCTCAAGGCCGACAAGGGCAACACCATCAAGGCGATCCTGGTCGCACAGATCGACACGGCCTCCGGCGTGGTGAACGACATCGAGGCGATCGGCCAGGCGGTCCGCGCCGCCAAGCATGAAGCGCTGCTGATGGTCGACGCCGTGGCGTCGCTCGGCTGCATGCCGCTGGAGATGGACAAGTGGGGCGTCGACGTCGCGATGTCGGGCTCGCAGAAGGGCATGATGACGCCGCCGGGCCTGGGCTTCGTGGTCGCCAACGACCGCGCGCGCGAGGTCCACAAGACGGCCGGCCTGCGCACGCCCTACTGGGACTGGACCGATCGCGAGGGCCCCGCCCATTACCAGAAGTATGCCGGCACGCCGCCCGAACACCTGCTGTTCGCGTTGCGCCAGGCGCTCGACATGGTGTTCGAGGAGGGGCTGGAGAACGTGTGGCGCCGCCACATGCTGCTGGCCGAGGCGGTGCGCCGGGCGGTCGGCGTATGGGCCGAGGGGCAGGCCATCGGCTTCAACATCATCGAGCCCAACGAGCGCTCGAATTCGGTGACCTGCGTGCTGATGAACGGCCGTGATCCCGAGACGCTCCGCGCCTACTGCAACGAGAAGTGCGGCGTGGTGCTGGGCCACGGCATCGGCGAGCTCACAGGCAAGGCGTTTCGCATCGCCCACATGGGCCACGTCAACGCGCCGATGATCCTCGGCACGCTGGGCGTGATCGAGACGGCCCTCGGCGCGCTCGAGATCCCGCACGCCCGCGGCGGCGCGCAGGCGGCAATCGACTGGCTGAGCGCCGAGGTCAAGGCCTAGTCAGGAACGGACCCCCGACCGAGCGCCGCTCGAACCCCCGAATGACCGGTCGTGCCGCTGTGCTCGTTCGACGAACGATGGCAGAGTGGCGCCGACATGACCGAGAGCCGAGTCCATCTGCGCGCGGTCCTGCTCGGGCTGCGCATCGATACCAGAAGCCTCGACCATCCGGACACGATGGCGCTGTCGCCGCTCACGCTGCGGGTCGGCGGGCGCGGCACGGCCTTTGTCTTCCGTTATGGCGTGGCGGTGCTGTGCGACGCTTCGCCGGAAGAAGAGCGTGCGGTGCTGGACTCGTTGCAGCCCAACACGGTCGAGCCGCTGGCGACGCCGGAGACGGACGAGATTCAAGTCCTGGTGCGGCCGGAGGAGGACGACCGGCTCGATCCCAACGGCACCATCGTGCTGAAGGATGCCGCCAACGAGCGGCTCCACATCATCGCCGATGTCCTGTCGAAAAGCCTCGTGCTGGCGCATCTCGAGGCGCAGCTCAACACGACGTTCGATCGGATCGACCGGCTGGCGATCAGCGTCAAGCGGCGCGGGCGGGGTGGCCGGCGCCTGCGTGAGCTGGTGCGCGAGATCGGCGACGTACTGCTGACCCAGCATCGCATGATCGGACGGGTCGCAGCAGGCGACAAGCCGGACCTGCTATGGGACCGGCCCGACCTTGAGCGGCTCTATGGCCGGCTTGCCGCCGAGTACGAGCTGATCGAACGCAGCGAAGCGGTCGATCGCAAGCTCGAGCTGGTCGGCGACACCACGCGCACCGTGCTCGAGCTGATGCAGGACCAGCGCAGCACGCGGCTCGAATGGTACATCATCGGCCTGATCGCCATCGAGATCCTGATCTCGGTGTACGAGCTGTTCCTGCGACAGCACTAGTTAGCCGTTTGATGGTGGCGCAGCCTCAGACCAGGATCATTCACCGGGCGTCGGCAAAGTAGCCGCTGCGCATCGCCCAAACGGCTGCTTGCGTTCGGTTCCCGACCTGGATCTTCCGAAGAATGGACTTCACGTGCACCTTCACGGTCGCCTCAGTGACGGTGCATGCCCGTGCGATCACCTTGTTCGATTGCCCTTGGGCGAGCGCCTTCAGAATTTGCTCCTCGCGGTGAGAAAGGACAGGCACCCGTCCACCGCGAACGGCGGTGGGAAAGGATGGCATGACGCTTGCGATCCGCGGTCGTCCTGCCGGGTCCGAGTCTTCTTCGTCGTCCGCCCGGAGGTCGATGGAGGGCTCCAGGCTTCCCGAATCGCCCACCATCAAAACACGGAGCTGCTCATTGACGATCAGTTGCAGAGCATTCATCAGGCTGCGTGGTGATGCGGAGGTCGGAATGCACGCGTCGACGCCGGAAGCCATCAGCTTCTGCAACGCCATCGAAGCAACGTTGTCGAAGAGCATGACGATCTTCACGTCGGGCCAGCACCGGCGGATGCTTGCGGCCTCTGCGGCGCACTGAGTCGGCGGAGACCCGACGATGACCAGTTCCGGCTGCAATTCCTTGAAGGCACCGCAGTCAATGTCGGCCGCCGCCCCGACGCTGCAGACGACCCGATGCGAATTGCTTTCCATCAGCGATACCAGCGCTTCGCGCACGATCAAGCGCGGCTCTACGATTGCCGTCGCAATACAATTCCCCATTTCCCACCCCCATAGACGACAACCCCTTGTCGCACGGTAACCGTATCGGGAAACGGCCAAAGCAAAATTAACCTGCGATAACCGCAACGGGCGACATATCGAGGTACCCCGTCCGCGATGGAACGATGTGATCGCGGGATCGGGGTGCTGACCATCTACCGCCATTGATGCTGAGGCCGCGAGAAGAGCCGATCGCGCCGATTCGGATGTGAAACCGACTTCCGCGGTACCTCGCAAAAAGTTGTGTCAACTTGATCAAGGTTACGCTCGCATTCCGGCATTCATGTTCTTCTCCATCTCCCGGGTGTCCCCAACATCCCCGGGGAGGCGACCCTGACCCTGTGCAGGCCGGGGTGTTTGGCCGGCGGCGGCGCCCCCCATCCCACGCCACCGCCGCCCGCTTCCATCTATGGTTTCCCAGACCCACGCGGATGGCGCTCGCGCTCCGCTCGGATAACCACAACGAGGTGCATTACGGCAGCAAGCGCGATCACAACGAATGGGCGAGGGCCTTCGCCCATTGCCGGTGTTACGGTCGTTTTCTCGCTCAATAAAGAAGGCGTCGATGATCGATCTGTGCCACCGAGGATGGTCACACTTCGATCACAGCTGGCGTGCCTCGCTGCGTGTTCTGCTCCCATTCCATCAGAGCGGAGGGGGAGAAATGCGAGCCCCGACCCACGCCGCGTGCGCTCTGTTTTGCGTGCTCCTAACCCTGTCGCCTGCGGCCGCGCGAGTCGGCGTGACGTCGGCGACCGAGGGCGACCCGACCGGTAAGCCGCCGATGGATGCCGAACGCATTCTGCGGGTGGGCATCGACGTGGTCGCCGACGAGCTCATCACCACGAACGCGAATGATCGCGCCCACTTGGTCTTCCTGGACGGCACGTCACTCACCGTATCGCCGAACGCCCGCCTGAAGCTCGACCGCTATGTCTACGATCCGGCGAGCAAGACCGGCAGTATCGGCATAACGGCGGCGCAGGGCGTGTTCCGCCTGGTTGGCGGCAAGATCAGCAAGTCGAACGAGATCACCGTCACGACACCGTCGGCAACCCTCGGCCTGCGCGGGGGCATCAGCGTGTTTGAAGTCGGTGCGACGCAAACCACGGCGCAGTTTCTGTTCGGCAAGTCGCTCGTCGTCAGTGGCAACGGTCGCACCGAGACCGCGCTGCGTCCGGGAATGCAGATCCAGGCGGTCCTCGGCGCTTTTCCCACTCCGCCGGCGGCCATCCCGCCAGGCGCACTCTCCCAGCCGCTGCACCTGCTCGAGGCCGGGCACCCGACGGGCGATACCCGGGCCGACGCCGCGGCCAGGCAGTCGGGCTTCTCGGACCGCAACTCCGGCCAGACGTGGCGGGGCCCGTCGACCACGGACGGGGCTCGTATCAATGTTCTCTCGAACCAAGCCAGCAGCGTCGTCGCCCAGTCCCGGCCGCTTGAGGCGACGCTGCCGACCGCGCCCACCGCCGCGCCCCCGGCCATGCCCGCAGCCGTGGCAGCCGCCCCGCTTCCGCCACCGCCGCCGCCGCCGGTGACGCCAGCCAGCACCCCGGGGTGCTTCGACTTCTCCGGTGCGCGTCACCACCACCATTCGTTCCACCACCCGTGACCGGGACCTGTGGGTGGCGCGCGACCTCCGGATCTTCGGTCGTCAGCGGTTCTGAGAACGCAGGCAGCTATCGATGGAGCTTCTGCAGCGGATCGCCGAGGTTCGTGAAGGTCTAAATCGACTTGCTCTACCGCCGCCACCAGCCGCGCTTGGGCTTCTCCGGCGGCGCGTCGGCCGAGATCGTCGGTACGACCACCGATGGCGGCGGCGGTTCGGCGCGGACTTCGGCCGGCTCAGGCGCCGGCTGCGGGGCCTGCGCGACCACCGGCTCGGGCGAGGGCGCGATCGCCGGCGCAATCGACGGTGGCGGGGGCGGTGCGGAGTCCGCGGTCATTGCCGGCGCAAAGGGCTGGTGCTCGACCGGCATGTGGCCGCCCGGCATCTGCTCGACAGGCTGGCCGTCCAACGGCGCGGCGGGCTGGCCGTCGATCGATGCAGCCGCCGGCTGCTCCTCGCCGTTCCAGCCGTTGCTGCGCTCGGAACGCTCGCCCTCGCCATCCTCGCGCCCACGGCGGCGGCGTCCGCCGCGGCGGCCACGGCGGCGACGGCGATCGCCCTGGTCGCCCTCCTGCCCAGCCTGACCCTCGCGGGCCTCGGCGGGCGCGCCTTCGCCTTCTTCCTCACTTGCGAACGACTCGCCTTCGGGCTCCATCGCTCCTTCGGCGGCCGACGGCTCGTCGTGTCCGTTCGCGGCGGCGGCGTAGGGACGGTCCTCGCCCCCTGATCCTTCGTCAGAGGGGCGGTCCTCGCCGTCGCGCCGTCCACGCCGGCGGCGACGCCGGCGGCGGCGGCCGCCGCGATCTCCTTCCTCTTCGCCGGCGGCGCGCTCGCGCTCGCCTTCGGCGCGATCCTCGCCGTCGGCTTCGGCGGACCCGGCCGGCTCGCCTTCACCCTCGACCTGGTCATAGGTCGCACGTGCGAGTTCCTGGGCCGGCCGCTCGTCGCGGCGCTGGCGCACGCGCTCGATCTCGCAATCGGCAGCGTGCAGCTCGTCGTCGGCCTCGATGGTGACGTGGAAGGCGTAGCGCTGCTCGATCTCGGAGAGCGCGTGGCGCTTCTGGTTGAGCAGGTAGAGCGCCACGTTGGGCGGAACGCTGACCACGATCTCGCTGGACCGGCGGCGCACGCCTTCCTCCTCGATCGCGCGCAGCGCATGCAGCGCGGCCGATTCGATCGAGCGCACGCGGCCGGTGCCGGCGCAGTGCGGGCAGATCTCGGTCGAATGCTCGAGCAGGCTGGGACGCAGGCGCTGGCGCGACAGCTCCATCAGGCCGAAGGCGGAGATGCGGCCGATCTGGATGCGCGCGCGGTCGTTGCGCATCGCGTCCTTCACCTTGTGCTCGACCTGCCGCTGGTGGCGATGCTCCTCCATGTCGATGAAGTCGATCACGATCAGGCCGGCCAAATCGCGCAGGCGCACTTGCCTCGCGACTTCCTCGGCCGCCTCGAGGTTGGTGCGCAGCGCCGTCTCCTCGATGTTGCGCTCCTTGGTGGAGCGGCCCGAGTTGACGTCGATGGCGACCAGCGCCTCGGTCGGGTTGATGACGATGTAGCCGCCGCTGCGAAGCTGGACGACCGGCGAATGCATGGCGTCGAACTGGCTTTCCACCTGGTAGCGGTGGAACAGGGGGATCGGCTCCTTGTAGAGCTGCACCTTGTCGGCCTGGTGCGGGATCAGCTGGCGCATGAACTCCGACGCCGCCTGGTAGCCCGCCTCGCCCTCGACCAGCACCTGCGCGATGTCGGTGTCGAACACGTCGCGCAGGGAGCGCTTCACGAGGTCGCCTTCCTCGTAGATCAGCGCCGGCGCGGTCGAGCGCATGGTGAGCTCGCGGATCGAGTCCCACAGCCGGATCAGGTATTCGTAGTCGCGCTTGATGTCGATGTTGGAACGCTCGAGGCCGGCCGTGCGCAGGATCACGCCCATGCCCTGCGGCACCTCGAGCTCGGCCAGGATCTCCTTCATCCGCTTGCGGTCGTTGGGATTGGAGATCTTGCGCGAGATGCCGCCGCCACGGCCGGCATTGGGCATCAGCACGCAGTAACGCCCGGCCAGCGACAGGTAGGTGGTGAGCGCCGCGCCCTTGTTGCCGCGCTCTTCTTTGACGACCTGCACCAGCAGGATCTGCCGGCGCTTGATGACCTCCTGGATCTTGTACTGGCGGGTCGGCTGGCGCCGGCGTCGCTCGCGCTTCTCCTGCTCTTCGCCCGCCTCGTCGCCGCCCAGTGTCTCGGGCTCGACCTGGGGAGCTTCGACGGTCTCGACGCTCGGCTCGGCCGCCACCTCGGCAACCGCAGCCTCGGCCGTCGGCTCGGCCACCGTCGGCTCGGCGGGCCCGGCCAGGCTCTCGACCGGCACGTCCGCCGCCATCGTCGGGACCGGCGCTTCCGCGGAGTCCGCCGCCACCGGCTCCGCCGCAACAACGGACTCCGTCTCGCCGACCGGATCGACCACCGGCGCCGTCGCTTCCGCCGGCGCGGCTTCGGCGACCTCGGTCACCGGGGCAGGGGCCTCGGCCTCCGCTGCTGCGACTTCCGCAGCGGCGGGCTCCGGGCCGGCATCGCTCGGCAACTGGTCGGGCTGCTCGGCTTCGGACTCCGGCTCGTCCCGATCGTCCCGCCGCTCGTAGCGATCGTCCGACCGGTCGTCGGCCTCCTCGGCCTGGGCGCGTTGCTCGGCCAGCAGCCGCTCGCGATCGGCGACCGGGATCTGGAAGTAGTCGGGATGGATCTCGGAGAAAGCCAGGAAGCCGTGGCGGTTGCCGCCATATTCCACGAAAGCCGCCTGCAGCGACGGCTCGATGCGGATGACCTTGGCGAGATAGATGTTGCCCTTCAGGGGCTTGCGGGACGCGGTCTCGAAATCGAATTCAGTCAGCTTCGTTCCATCGACAACGACCACCCGAGTCTCTTCGGGGTGGCTGGCATCGATCAGCATGCGGCGGGCCATCGGCGCGCTCCTCGAGACGTTGGGCACCCGGTCCGGCGCGAGCAACCGGCGGGCCTTGCCGCCTCTCTGGCGCGAGGGGGACGGTGCGTTTCGACCCGCCGAACGGCCAACCCGGACAAACTGGGAGGGCCAAGACGGGGAAGCATCGCGCCGTCGGACCGGGGGTCCGGTCCTTCCGACCTCGAGGTTCCTGATGAGCCGCCCGGCGAAGCGCGGACCCCGAAAGGGCGCTGCCTGCTGCGGGCGACTGCTCGCACGCGCAACATACGGTGTTCGCCCGGACCGGACAAACCAAAAGATTGAAATTGAAGAAATTGCCGTAAGTCGTTGAAAATGCTATAAAGAAGAAAATGAATCGTCGCTCCCTCCTCAGTGCGCCCCTGATCTTGGCAGCGCCAAGTGTATGGGCAGCACCCGTCCGCAAGCCGATCCCCAAGCCCAAGCTGATCGCGCTCGACCCCGGCCATGGCGGCCACGACCCGGGTGCTTTGGGCACGCGCGGGACGCGGGAAAAAGGTGTGGTCTTCACGGTCGCCCGCGATCTTGCGCGTGAATTGCAGGCCGGCGGCCGCTATCGGGTGATGCTCACCCGCACCTCCGACACTTATGTCCCCCTGCGCGAGCGGGTGGCGCGGGCAACCGAGGCCAAGGCCGACCTGTTCCTGTCGATCCACGCCGATTCGCACCCCGACCACGATGTCCGCGGTGCGTCGGTCTATACACTGTCAGAAGAGGCGACCGACCGCGAGGCGGCGGCCCTGGCGCAACGCGAGAACCAGAGCGACCCGAGCGTCGCGCCCTCGAGCACGGTGGCGCGAGCGCTGATCGCGATGTCGCAACGCGGCACGGTCAACGACTCCTGCAAGTTCGCCAACACCATCGTCAGCACCTTCGGCCGCTCCGGCATCCGGCTGCTGCCGCGCACCCATCGCGAGGCGGGCTTTGCGGTCCTGACGTCGCCCGACATTCCGGCGGCCCTGGTCGAGCTCGGCTACCTCAGCAATCCGAGCGACGAGAAGCTGCTCACCGTGCGCCAGCACCAGATCGCGCTGGCGCGCGCCCTGCGCGCCTCGATGGATGCCTACTACGCGCCGCGGGCGGTGCCGCGCGCATAGTGCGCGACGACCATCCGCGCCACCGCGGCAGTCACCTTCTTTCCGGTCGGGATGTGCAGGAACTCGTTGGGGCCGTGCGCATTCGAGTGCGGGCCCAGCACGCCGGTGATCACGAACTGCGTGTTCGGGAACTTCTCGCCCAGCATGCCCATGAAGGGGATCGAGCCGCCTTCGCCCATGTAGGCGGCCGGCGCGCCGAAAGCCTCCTCGGACGCCTGCTTCACGGCCGTCTCCAGCCACGGCGCGAGCTGCGGCGCATGCCAGCCCGACTGGCCGTCCTTGCCGTCGAACTGGACGATCGCGCCGTTGGGCGGATCGGATTCCAGCGCCTTCTTCAGCGACGCCACCGCCTGCTTCGCTTCGAGCGTCGGCGGCAGGCGCAGGCTGAGCTTGGCGGTCGAGTAGGGCAGCAGAACGTTGCCGGCGTTCTCCGGCGCCGGATAGCCGTCCATCCCGATCACCGCGAGCTGGGGCCGCCAGGTACGGTTCAGCACCAACTCCGCCTTCTCGTCGGCCATGGGGCGGGTCGACCCCGCGAACGGGTAGCGGTCGATCACCGTGTCGCCCAGCACGGCGGCGGCCGCCTTGGCCTGCTCGATGCGCTGCGGCGGGATCTGCACATAGAGGTCCTGCAGCTTGATCGCGCCGCTGGTTTCGTCCTCCACGCGCGAGATCAGCTGGCGCAGCAGGCGGAAGGACGATGGCACGACGCCGGACGCATCCCCGGAATGGACGCCCTCGGTCAGCACCCGCACGGTGAGCGTTCCGGCGGCGATGCCGCGCAGCGAGGTGGTGAGCCACAGCCGGTCCCAGTCGCCGCAGCCTGAATCGAGGCAGACCACCAGCGACGGCTCGCCTATCTTTTCCTTAAGGTGATCGACGTAGTAGGGCAGGTCGTAGCTGCCCGACTCTTCGCACGCCTCGATGAGGATGACGCAGCGCGCGCGCTGGACCTTCTGCTCCTTGAGCGCCAGCAGCGCGCACAGCGAGGCGTAGATCGCGTAGCCGTCATCGGCGCCGCCGCGGCCGTAGAGCTTGTCGTCCTTGCGCAGCGGAATCCACGGGCCGTAGCCGTCGAACCAGCCCTTCATCTCCGGCTGCTTGTCGAGATGGCCGTACAGCAGGACGGTGTCTTTGCTGTCTCCCGGGATGTCCATGAAGATGACGGGCGTGCGGCCTTGGAGGCGCACGACCTCGAGCGTGGCGCCGGGGAAGGCGGTGAGCTTGTCGCGCGCCCAGGCTTCCATCAGCTTGACCGCATCCTCCATGTAGCCGTGCTCGGCCCACTGGGGGTCGAAGGCCGGCGACTTGTTCGGGATGCGGATGTACTCGGTGATCGAGGGGAGGATCGACTCCTCCCAGAAGGTGTCGACGAAGGATTTGAGGCGGGTGGGATCCATGGCGGCATCTTAGAGCATGAGACCCCCATCCGGCGCTACGCGCCACCTTCCCCCGCAGACGGGGGAAGGCATGAGCAGGTCATTCCTTCCCCCGTCTGCGGGGGAAGGTGGCCCGAAGGGCCGGAAGGGGGCTCGGACCGGTGATTTGACCGGCAGCCGCCTGGCACGTATGTTTCTAACAATTGTTAGATAAAAGGAGGGCGCCGTGGATACTCATGTGTCGCATCAGTCGACTACGCCATGGTCCGATCTCGTCATCCAGGATCGCGAGCGGCACCTGTTCCGCGTCTCGCGCCGTGCCTTCGTCGATGAGGCGATCCTCGAGGCCGAGCGGCGCGCCATCTTCGATCGCTGCTGGATCTATCTCGGGCACAGCTCGGAGATCCCGAACAATTGCGACTTCGTCACCCGTGCGGTCGCCGGCCGCGAGCTGATCTTCAACCGCGACCACAAGGGCATCGTGCACGCCTTCCTCAACACCTGCCCGCACCGCGGCGCGATGGTGGTGCGCGAGAAGAAGGGGAACTCGCGGGCCTTCCGCTGCTTCTATCACGGCTGGACGTTCGACGGGACCGGCCGCTTCGCGTCGCGCTTCGGCGAAGGCAACTACGGCAAGGAGCACTATTCCGGCTGCGCCGATCTCGGCCAGGTGCCGCGCCTCGAGGACTACCGCGACTTCTGGTTCGTCAACTTCGACGGGAACGCCGTGCCGCTCGCCGACTATCTCGCCGGCGCCAAGGAGTATATCGACCTGGTGGCGGATCACTCCGAGGCCGGCATGGAGATCGTCGGCTCGGGCCAGCAATACGTCATCAATGCCAACTGGAAGCTGCTGGCCGAGAACAGCATCGACGCCTTCCACGGCTTTCCGGTGCACAGCACCTACTTCGACTACCTGAAGGCGGTCGGCAGCCTGCGTGCTGACCAGGGTAACTCGAACTTCACGGCGAGCGGCATGCACGATCTCGGCAACGGCCACGCCGTGATCGAATACGCCTCGCCGTGGGGACGGCCGGTGGCGCGCTGGGTGCCGTCGATGGGCGAGGACAAGCGGGCGCATCTCGAGGAGTTGCGCCGCAACCTGATCAAGCGCTTCGGCGAGGAGCGCGCCACGCGTATCGCCGAGTTCAGCCGCAACATGCTGATTTTCCCCAACCTCGTGATCAACGACATCATGGCGATTACGGTCCGCACCTTCATGCCGGACAGGCCCGACAAGATGACGGTGAATGCCTGGGCCCTGGGGACGCGCGACGAGGACCGCGACCTGCGCAAGCTGCGGCTGTTCAACTTCCTGGAGTTCCTGGGGCCGGGCGGCTTCGCCACGCCGGACGACCAGGAGGCTCTGGAGAACTGCCAGCGCGGCTACCGGAACGCGCGCGAAGTCGGCTGGAACGACATCTCCAAGGGCCTGCCGCGCCAAGGGCCGCCGATGAACGACGACGAGGAGCAGATGCGCTGCTTCTGGCGCCAGTGGCAGGCCCGCATGGGAGCTGTGTCGTGAACGGCGACGTGGGCTTGTCGCCGGCGACGGGCGACACCTCGGCGCTGCGCGGCCGCATCGAGGACTTCCTGTATCTCGAGGCCGATCTGCTCGACGACTGGAAGATCCAGGAGTGGTTCACGCTGTTCGCCGAAGGCGCGATCTACGAGATCCCGCCGACCGGCGAAAGCGATGAGAGCGATCCGGCATCCTCCTTGTTCTACATCGCCGACGACTACGCGCGTCTGCGCGAGCGCGTCGTGCGGCTGACCAAGAAGGAGGCGCATTCGGAGTTCCCGCGTTCGCGGCAGCGCCACATGGTCAGCAACGTACGCATCACGGGATTGAAGGACGGCATCGCGGACGTGACCTGCAACTTCGTCACGTATCGCGCAAAACGCGGTGTGGTGGACACCTACTACGGCAAGCATGTCTACCGCATCGACTGCAGCGTCGAGCCGTTCAGGATCAGGTCCAAGCGCTCGATCCTCGGCATGGACATGCTTTATCCCGGAAAGCTGACTATCATCGTTTGATGTTGCAGACGGTCGAACCGGCGGATGCCAAACTCACCAAGGCCGAAAGAACCCGCGCGCGCCTGATCGAGGTCGCCAAACGCCTCTACCAGGAGCACGGGTCCGAGCACGTCACCGTCCGGCGCATCGCGGCCGCCGCCAAGATCGAAGCCGGCAGCATCTACTACCACTTCAGCTCGCGCGACGAGATCATGCGGGCGGTGCTCGAGAGCGGCGTCGGCGGTGCGCGCGACGAAGTCATGCAGGCGATCGCCGAGGCCGGTGAGCACAGTCCGCCGCTGGTGCGCCTGCGCGCCGCGCTCGTCGCGCACCTGAAGTATACGCTGCGCGAGCACTTCTCCTCGCGGCTCAAATCCATCCGCCGCCTGCCCAAGCGCTTGCGCGAACGGCACATGCAGCAGGAGCGCGACTACGCCGCGATCTTCGCCAAGCTCCTGCGCGAAGCCGACAGGCAGGGACTGCTCCGGCCCGGCTTCGATCTCTCGGTCGTGCGCATGCTGATGCTCGGCTCTCTCACCTGGGCCGCCGAATGGTACGACCCCAAGGGCCCCATGACCCCCGAGGATCTGGCCGACGAGCTGATGAAGATGGTGACCACGGGCATCGCGAAATAGTCACGCCTTCCCCCGTCTGCGGGGGAAGGTGGCCCGAAGGGCCGGAAGGGGGTCATCGCGTCGCCGACGGAGTCCGACCCCCATCCGGCGCTACGCGCCACCTTCCCCCGCAGACGGGGGAAGGCATGAATTAGAGGGTGGTGCGGCAATTCAGGCCTTCCCCCTTTTTGAGGGAAGGTGGCGCGCAGCGCCGGATGGGGGTCTTAGTCGTATCGCCCGTCCATGTCCTTCCGGTGCAATGCGGCGAAGATCGTCTCGAGCACGGCCTCGGTCTCGGCCGTCACATGGCCGTTCCAGAAGCGCAATACACGAAAGCCATACGATCGCATGAAGGCGTCACGTCGGGCGTCATAGGTGGCCTGCTCGGCGTGCTGGCTTCCGTCCAACTCGACGATCAGTTTCGCCTCCAGGCAGATGAAGTCGCAGACAAAAGGGCCGAACGGCCGCTGGCGGCGGAAGCGGAAGCCGTCGACCTTGCGGCGACGCAGATGCTTCCAGAGCAGACGTTCGGCGTCGGTTGGATTCCAGCGCAGGGTTCGGGCGAAGTCGATTGAGTCGCTCATGCCTGAAATGAGCAGGGAAAATCGGAGAAAGTATGGCCAAGTATACAACTTTGGGTAGATCGCCCTTACTTCATGTCTTCCCCCGTCTGCGGGCGAAGGTGGCGCGTAGCGCCGGATGGAGGCAGGCCCCATTGGCGATGCGATGACCCCCTTCCGGCCCTTCGGGCCACCTTCCCCCGCAGACGGGGGAAGGCGGGAGTTAGAGCGTCGCGCCGGCTTTCGGGTCCCAGGCCCAGTAGCGGGCGATGGCGCCGGCGTCGACGCGGAGGTCGGTGCCGGTGATCAGGGCGGCGTCGTCCGAGGCGAGGAAGGCGATGGCGCGGCCGTAGTCGCTCGGCACCGGCAGCTTCTTCATCGGGATGCCCTCGCGGAACGGCTGCATGATGCGGTCGAGGCTTGCGGGCTTGCGGACGGTGCGGCCCCACCGCGCGGCGCGCTCGAACGATTCGGCCGGGTCGGTGGCGGTCGGCGTCAGACTGTTGACACGGATGCCATGCCCGACCAGCTCCATCGCTGCGGAGCGCGTGAAGTTCAGCAATCCACACTTGGCCGTGGAGTAGGCGATGTTGCCCGGCTCGCCCTGATGGCCAGCCGTCGAGATGATGTTGATCACCACGCCGCCGCTCTTGCGCGCGATCATCGCCTGGCAGGCGTACTTGGTGAACAGGAAGGCGCCGCCCAGGATCACGCCGGTCTGCCTGGTCCATTCGTCGAACGGCATGGCGAGGACGCCCTTCTTGTTGAAGAAGGCGGCGTTGTTCACGAGGATGTCGACCTTGCCGAATTCCTCGAGCGCCGCGTCGACCGCGGCTTTCACCTGGCCCTCGTCGGTGACGTCACAGGTGACGGCGAGCGCGCGTCGGCCGCTCGCCTTGAGATAGTTGGCGCAGTCGTTGGCGTTCGCGGGGTTGGCGTCGACGGCAACGATGGTCGCGCCGGCGTCCGCCAGCCCCTCGGCAATGCCGCCGCCAATATTGGGGCTGGTGCCCGTGACGATGGCGACGCGGTCCTTGAGCTTCATGGTCGTGTCCTTCAGTGGGGCGGCGCGATCAGGAACGCCTTGGAGGAATTGAATATCCAGGTGTCGACGAAGCCGGTCTCCTGCGGCGTGCGCTTCAGCTCGCTCATCGCGCCCGCGAGGCACATCCAGTTCAGCAGCTCCTGCTGGCCGGCCTGCTCGACGGCAGCGCCGCTGGTGCTGCGCCAGGTCTGCCAGTCGCACGCGCGCAGGGCGTCGTACATCCGCCGGTCGGCCGGCGTGTCGGGCCACAGGAAGTGGTTCTTGGCGGTGAGGAAGGCGTGGCTCCAGCCCGACGAGGCGAGCAGCGCCACCCGCCAGGGCGATTGCGCCAGCACACGGGCCGTCGCGGCGCCGAGATCGAACAGGCGTTTCGGTGTCGGCGCCGGCGGATCGAGCTCGTCGTCGCCGACCTCGCGATCGAACACCGGCAGGCCACCCCGCTGCGCGAGCACCCGGCGGCCGTAGCAATTGATGGCGAAGGGCACGATCGGATAGTCGAAGCCTTTGCGCGCGTAGTCGAGATACATCACCGCATTGGTGAAGGCGTGACCGAGCGGATGATGCAACGGCTTGTAGGCATAGGCTGGATCGAAGCCATCCTCGATCAGGCGTGACGCGAGCATCTTGGCGGCCTTCGGATGACCCGGCAGGTCCCAGCTTCTGTCGGCCTCGTTCCAGACGTTGCCGGGCGGGGTCGCGAACCTGAAGCGGTCGTAGGCGGCAATGCAGTAGGGCGGGACGACGTCCTCCTTGAAGTTCTCGTACTGGTCGTCGCCCCACATCAGCACGAAGTCGGGCTTGAAGGCGTCGAGCGCGGCGCGTGTTTTGGCGAGCCAGCCGACGAGCGCGGCGCGGTGGCGCGCAGCCGCCGACGCGCCTTCGTCGTCGCCCCATTCGGCGCGCATCTCGGCGGGCCAGCCGGCGGGCGTGCGCAGTGCCTCGGGCAGCTTCGGGTTCTGCAGCATCCGCTTCAGGATCCACGCCATGCGAGAATCGGCACCGTGCAACGGCGGATAGTGGGATATCCCGAGGACCAGAATGTCGGCCATGGCGTTTCCTAACATTTGTAAGAATTTGTAGTTTACAAGCCGGACGGACTGTTTTTAACTCCCGTCTTACCGGTCCGTCGAGAGGCCGGGGGACGAGGAGGAAACGATGCGCATCACGATGATGGCGCTGCTCGCGGCCGGGCTTGTTGTGGGCGCAAACGTCCAGGCGCAGCAGAAGACTCCGGGAGTCACCGACAAGGAAATCCTGATCGGCCACAGCGCGCCGTTCAGCGGGCCGGCATCGGCGTTCGGCATCTACAGCCGGGTCGAGCAGGCCTATTTCACCTCGCTCAACGACAAGGGCGGCATCAACGGCCGCAAGATCAAGTTCATCGCGCTCGACAACGGCTACAATCCGCCCAAGGCGCTCGAGGCGACCCGCAAGCTGGTCGAGGAGGACGGCGTGCTCGCCGAGGTGGGTACCGTCGGCACGCCGACGAACTCCGCGATCCAGCGCTACCTCAACACCAAGAAGGTGCCGCAGCTGCTGATCTCGGCCGGCGGCAGCAAGTTCAACGACCCCAGGCAGTATCCCTGGACCGTGCCGTTCTATCCGTCGTTCGAGACGGAGGCGATGGGCTATGCGAAGTACGCGCTGAAGGCCCAGGCGCAGCCCAAGATCGCCGTGCTCTACGAGAACGACGATTACGGCAAGGACTTCCTGAAAGGCCTCAAGAAGGCGCTCGGCGAGGCCAACGCCAAGGCGATCGTCGCCGAGGCGAGCTATGAGCTGACCGATCCGACGGTCGATTCGCAGATCATCAATCTCGCGGCGTCGGGCGCCAACCTCTTCATGGATTTCAGCACGCCCAAGTTCGCGGCCCAGGCGATCCGCAAGGCGAGCGACCTCAACTGGAAGCCGATGCACTTCATTGCCAGCCCGGGCAGCTCCGTCCAGGCCGTGCTCAAGGTCGCGGGCTTCGACAAGAGCACGGGCGTGATGACGGCGCTGTACTTCAAGGAGCCGGGCAATCCCGCGTGGGACAAGGACAGTGCGATGGAGGACTACAGGGCCTTCATGACGAAGTACGCGCCCAACGAGTCGGCCTTCGATTCGATCGGCGTGTCGGGCTACCACAATGCGCAGATGGTGGCGTACGTGCTGCAGCAGGCCGGCAACACGCTGACCCGCGACAACCTCATCAAGCAGGCAACCACGCTGAAGGACGTCTCGTTGCCGATGCTGCTGCCGGGGATGACGCTCAGCAACACGCCCGAGGACTACCGCGCCTATCATTCGTTCCAGCTCTCGCGCTTCGACGGCAAGGGCTGGGCGAAGATCGAGACCGTGCAGGCGGATTGATGTCGCTGGCCGGGTCAGAGAGCGAGCGTCCCTATCGGAGGCGCGTCGTCGCCAAGAAGCGACGCAGCCAGGCGGAACGTACGCGGGACACGCAAAAGCGCATCCTCGATGCAGCCGTCGAGGTGCTGCGCAAGAAGGGTTATGCTCACTTCCGCACGGCCGATGTCGCGAAGGCGGCGGGCGTGTCGCGCGGCGCGCAGCTCCATCATTTCGCAACCAAGGAGAAGCTGGTCTACGCCACGATGGAACACGTCTTCCACAACGTGCTCGAGACCAGCCGCGCGCGGGTGAGGTCGCTGGAGGCGGGCGACGATCCGCTCGAGGAGGCGATCGCCGATGCGCGGGAGTTCTTCTTCTCGACCGCATTCTTCATCTCGCTCGACATCGCCACCTCGATCAACGGCCGGCAGTTTCGCGAGAAGTTGATGGCCATGGTGCGCGACGCGCGCCTGCCGGCGGAGCAGGCCTGGCGCGAGGCGCTGGTGACAAAGGGGCTGAGCGAGCGGGTTGCCGACGAGATCCTCTGGCTGACGTTCGGCCTGGTGCGCGGCCTGGCCGTGCGCATGCTGTGGCAGAACGAGCCGGATCGTTTCGACCGTCTGCTGGCGCTGTGGCGCCGGATCGTCGGTTCATACCGTGAACTGGGCGAGGACCCCCATCCGGCGCTGCGCGCCACCTTCCCCCGCAGACGGGGGAAGGCATGATAGGTCGCCTCATACCTTCCCCCGTCTGCGGGGGAAGGTGGCCCGAAGGGCCGGAAGGGGTCATGAGAGGAGGCAGCATGCAGGGCTTGATGATGGACGCGCCGCTCCTCGTGTCGTCGGTGCTGGAGCATGCTGCGCGCGTGCACGCCGCGACCGAGATCGTGGCGCGCACGCCGGAAGGCGGCATGCACCGCACGACCTATGCCGAGGCGGATGCGCGCGCCAAGCGGCTCGCCAAAGCACTGGCGGCACTGGGCGTGCAGCCGGGAGACCGCATCGGCTCGCTGGCCTGGAACACCCATCACCATTTCGAGCTGTTCTACGGCGTGTCGGGCAGCGGCGCGGTGCTGCACACCATCAATCCGCGGCTGTTTGACGAGCAGCTCGTCTACATCGCCAACCATGCCGAGGATTCGTGGATCTGCATCGACGCCGCGACCCTGGTGATCGCCGAGCGGATCGCGCCGCAGCTCAGGACGGTGAAGGGCTGGATCTACATGACGGTCGAGGCGGCGTTGCCGCAGTCGCCGCTGAAGCTGTTGTCCTACGAAGCCCTGATCGCCGCGCAGGACCCCGACTACCAGTGGCCGCAGTTCGACGAACGGCAAGCGTCCGTCATCTGCTACACCTCCGGCACGACCGGCCCGCCCAAGGGCGTGGTCAACTCGCACCGCTCCACCTTGCTCAGCGCATTGCTGATGAGCACCGCCGACATGATCGGCGGCTATCGCTCGGGCATGCGCGAGGTGGTGATGCCGATCGCGCCGATGTTCCACGGCAACGGCTGGCAGATGGTCTATACGGCGCCGCTCAACGGCCACAAGCTGGTGCTGCCCGGCCGCCATTTCGAGGCCGAAAAGCTCTACGAGGTCATGGCGCAGGAGCAGGTGACGGTCGGCGCCTGCGTGCCGACCGTGTGGCTCACTCTGGTCGACCATCTCGAGCGCAACGGCCTGACGCTGCCGGCGCTGCGGGCGGCGCTGGTCGCCGGCACCAAGGCGCCGCGGGCGCTGATCGAGGCATTGCAGCAGCGCGGCGTCGACGTGGCGCAATGCTGGGGCATGACCGAGGCGCTCGGCATCACCAAGTGCTCGCTGCCGCCCGGTCTCGAAGACGCGCCGGCCGAGCAGCGCCTCGAGCAGAAGATGAGGCAGGGCCGGGTCGCTTTCACGGCGCAGCTGCGCATCGTCGACGACGAGGGCCAGGAGCTGCCACGGGACGGCGTCGCCTATGGCAACCTGGAGGCCCGCGGTCCCACCGTCACGGCGGCGTACCTCAAGCAGCCGGCGAGCCTCTCCGCTGACGGCTGGCTGCAGACCGGCGACGTCGCCAAGCTCTTTCCCGACGGCACGGTCGAGATCGTCGACCGCTCCAAGGATGTCATCAAATCGGGCGGCGAATGGATCGCCAGCGCCCAGGTCGAGAACGCGGCGATGGGCCATCCGGCGGTGGCGCAGGCGGCAGTCATCGGCATCGCGCATCCGCGCTGGCAGGAGCGGCCGTTGCTGGTCGTCGTGCCGAAGCAGGGTCAGCAGGTGACGGCCGCGGAGCTGATCGACTTCCTGCGTCCCCACATGGCGTCGTGGTGGCTGCCCGACGATGTCGTCTTCGTCGATGCGTTGCCGATGACGGCGACGGGCAAGATCCACAAGGTCACCTTGCGCGAGCTTTTCAGGGACTTCGTGTCACCCCGCACAGCGGAGCAGAAGCATGTATCTCACGGATGAACAGATCGCATTCCGCGACGGCGTGCGGCGGCTCGCCAACAAGGAGGTCGCCGCGGTCGCCAGCGAGATCGATCGCGAGGACCGCTTCCCCAAGGAGCTGGTGCCCTTGTTCGGCGACATGGGCCTGCTGCAGCTTCGGTTGCCCGAGAAGTACGGCGGTCCCGGCGCCGACATGACGACGATCTGCGTGGCGCACGAGGAGCTCGCCAAGGTCTCGGAAGCGGCCTCCCTGATGGCCGGCCAGAACGGCATCGGGCTGGTCGTGCCGTTGCTGCATTTCGGCACCGAGGAGCAGCGCCAGCGCTTCCTGCCCGAGGTCGCCAAGGGCCGCACGCTGGTCTCGGTGGCGATCACCGAGCCGCATGCCGGTTCCGATCCCGGCGCGATGAAGACGCGCGCGGTGCGCGACGGCAACTCGGCCTATGTCCTGAACGGCCAGAAGTGCTTCATCACCTTCAGCCCGGTCGCCGACTACATCACCGTCTTCGCCAAGACCGAGGACGGCTACGGCACCGACAAGATCTCCGCCTTCCTGATCGACACGAAGTGGAAGGGCTTCTCGGTCGGAAAGCCGGATCGCAAGATGGGCATTCGCGGCATCCCCGACGCGCCGATCTTCTTCGACAATGTCCGCGTGCCGGTCGAGAACCGGATCGGCGAGGAGGGCGAGGGCTTCAAGATCTGCATGCGCATCCTCGATCTCAACCGGCCGACCATCGGCGCGACGGCGGTCGGCCTCGCGCAGGGCGCGCTCGACATGGCGATCGGCTACGCCAAGGAGCGCCAGGCCTTCGGCAAGCCGATCGGCGAATTCCAGGGGCTGCAGTTCATGCTGGCCGACATGGCCATGCAGGTCGAGGCGGCGCGCTGCCTGGTCTACGAGGTGGCGCGCCTGCACGACACCGGCCTCGAGGACGCCCGGGCCTATCGCCGCTTCGCCGCCAATGCCGCGATGGCCAAGTGCTTCGCCTCGGACATGGCGATGAAGGTGACGACCGACGCCGTCCAGGTGTTCGGCGGCGCGGGCTACATGCAGGACCTGCCGCTCGAGCGCTTCATGCGCGACGCCAAGATCAACCAGATCTTCGAGGGCACCAACCAGATCCAGCGTATGATCATCGCCCGACAATTGCTGGGAGAGGGCATGTGGCTGCAGTGACGGACGTGACGGGCGCGATCGACATCCACACGCACATCGTGCCGCACAGCTTCCCGGCCTATGCCGGCAAGCATGCGAACGCGCGCTGGCCGAGCATGGCGCCGGCCCACGACTGCCATCACTGCAACGTCATGATCGCCGGCAAGCTGTTCCGCACCGTCACCGACGAGTGCTGGAGCGTCGAGCGGCGGCTGGAGGCGATGGCGGCGAGCCGCGTCGAGCGGCAGGTGCTCTCGCCCATGCCCGAGCTGCTGTCCTACTGGATGGAGGTCGAGGACGCCGAGGCGATGGGCGAACACGTCAACGACACGATCGCCGGCATGGTGAGCGACGGGCAGGGGCGATTCGCGGGCCTCGGCATGGTGCCGTTGCAGGATCCGGAGCGGGCGGCGCGCTGTCTCGAGCGGCTGATGAAGGCCGGTTTCCGCGGCGTGGAGATCGGCACCAACGTCAATGGCGTGTCGATCGGCGATCCGCGCTTCGAGCCGTTCTTCCAGGCGGCAGAGGAGACCGGCGCGGCCGTGTTCGTGCACGCGCTGCATCCGGCGGGCACCGACCGGCTGGTCGGCCCGCCGGCCATGCCGGCTCTGGTGGCGTTCCCCTGCGAAACGGCGGTCTGCATCGCTTCCCTGATGGTGGGTGGCATGCTGACGCGCCATCCGCGGCTGCGCATCGCCTTCAGCCACGGCGGCGGCGTCTTCGGCCTCGTCCTGCCACGCCTGATGCATGGATGGCGCAGCATGAAGGAGCTGGCCGAGACGGTGCCGTCGCCGGCGGAGCAGGCGCGGCGGCTGTACTACGACACTCTTGTCTATGACACGGCGACCCTGGCTTTCCTGATCGAGCGCTTCGGCATTCGCCAGCTCTGTCTGGGGACGGACCATCCCTTCACCATCCAGGAAAAGAATCCGGTGGGTGCGGTCGAGGCGCTCGCGCTCCCGGAGGAGGAGCGGCGACTGTTGCTCTCGGGCAACGCGTTGAGATTTCTCGGCAACTGAGCCGATCTTCCCCAGGAAGGCCCCAGGGGCTGCCCAAGAAAAGGCATAACTGCCCGGCACGCTCTTTTGCTAAGAGATGTCCGTGCTCAACCTGTTGAAAGTCGGCCTGGCGTTTGCCCTGGCCAGTTTGCTCGTCGGGATCGCCGTGGTGGCCGGGCTCTTCTGGCACTTCAGCCATGGCCTGCCGGATCACAAGCAGCTTGCCGACTACCAGCCGGCCACCGTGACGCGCCTCTACGCCGCCGACGGCCGGCTGCTCGCCGAATACGCCAAGGAGAAGCGCGTGTTCGTGCCGGTCGCCGCCATGCCCAAGCGGCTGATCCAGGCCTTCGTCGCCGCCGAGGACCAGCGCTTCTTCACTCATCCCGGCATCGACTTCATCGGCCTCACCCGCGCCGTGATCGCCAACGTGACCAACCCCGGCCGCCGCATGGAAGGCGCCTCGGGCATCACCCAGCAGGTCGCCAAGAACTTTCTGCTCAACAACCAGGCGACCTTCGCCCGCAAGATCCGCGAGGCCATCCTCGCCTTCCGCATCGAGCAGACCTACTCCAAGGACCGCATACTCGAGCTTTACCTCAATGAGATCTATCTCGGTGGGGGGAACTATGGGGTGGCGTCGGCGGCGCTCAACTACTTCGATGCGTCGCTCGGCGAGCTGACGCTGTCGGAGATCGCCTATCTCGCGGCGCTGCCGAAGGCGCCGAACAGCTACAGCATCAAGCGGCACGAGAAGGAGGCGTATGCGCGGCGGGATTACGTGCTGGGGCGCATGCGCGACGACGGCTACATCACCGCCGAAGAGGAGAAGCAGGCCAAGGCCGAGAAGCTCGTCTTGCGCAAGCGCGCGCCGACCGAGATCGTGACCGCCGACTACTTCGCCGAGGAGGTGCGGCGCAACCTGGTCGCCGCCTACGGCGAGAAGGCGCTGTACGAATCGGGCCTCACGGTGATGACGACGCTCGATCCGGCGATCCAGCAGATCGCCGACGTCGCCCTGCGCGAGGGGCTGATCGCCTACGACCGCCGCCACGGCTGGCGCGGCCCCTACGCCAAGATCGCCGACATGAAGGACGCCAACTGGGAGGAGGAGTTCGCCCGCATCGCCCAGCGCCGCCCGCTCTACGGCCCGCCCGGCTGGGTGCTGGCGGTCGTCACCAAGCTCGATGCCGGCTCGGCCACGATCAGCCTGCCCAACGCCGACGGCAGCGTCAGCGACGGCACGATCCCCTTCGCCGAGATGCAATGGGCGCGGCCGACCCTGCCGGACCAGCGCGTCGGCGGCTTCCCCGGCCGGCCGGCGCAGGTCCTGAACGTGGGCGACGTCGTTCCCGTCGAGAAGGTCGAGAAGCCGACCACCGGCCCGCTCGGCACCGCCTATCAGCCCAACGCCAAGCCCTATCCGGCCAACACCTACGCGCTGCGCCAGGTGCCGAACGTCAACGGCGCGGTGGTGGTGATGGACCCGCAGACCGGCCGCGTGCTCGCCATGTCGGGCGGCTGGTCCTACGGCATGAGCCAGTTCAACAGAGCGGTGCAGGCGCAGCGCCAGCCCGGCTCCTCGTTCAAGCCGTTCGTCTATCTCGCGGCGATGGATGCGGGCTTCACCCCCTCGACCATCGTCGAGGACGCGCCGTTCGAATACAACCCGGGCGGCGGCCAGCCGATCTGGCGGCCGTCCAACTACGGCGGCGGCTTCCTCGGCCCGCTCACCGTGCGCAACGGCCTCGAGAAGTCGCGCAACCTCATGACCGTGCGCATGGCCGCACAGATGGGCATGAAGCGCGTCGTGCAGGTCGCCAAGGAATTCGGCATCTCCGACAACATGGGCGCCTATCTGCCGATGGCGCTGGGCGCCGTCGACACCACGCTGCTGCGCATGACCATGGGCCACGCCATGCTGGCCAATGGCGCGCGCGAGATCACCCCGTCGCTGGTCGATCGCGTGCAGGACAGGAACGGCAAGACCATCTACCGCCACGAGCCGCGCGAATGCATCGGCTGCGGCGAGGCGCCTCCCGGCCAGAAGCCGTCGCCGCCGCAGATCGTCGACACCCGCAAGCCGTTCCACGATCCGGCCAGCGTCTACCAGGTCATCAACATGATGCTGGGCGTCACCACGCGCGGCACCGCGCCCCAGGTCGGCGCCGAGCTGAAGCGGCCGATCGCCGGCAAGACCGGCACGACCAACGATTCGAGAGACAACTGGTTCATCGGCAGCACGCCCGACTACACGGTCGGCATCTATGTCGGTTTCGACGAGCCGCGCACGCTCGGCGAGCAGGAGACCGGCGGCGGCACCTCGGCGCCGATCTACGTGCGCATCGGCCACGTGCTCTTCAAGGACAAGCCGCCGGTGCCGTTCCGCATCCCGCCGGGCCTGCGCATCGTGCGAGTCGATCATGACAGCGGCCTGCCGAGCAGCGGCCCCAACTCGATCGACGAGGCCTTCAAGCCCGGCACCGAGCCCAACGAATACGGCGCGCAGGGCCCGCAGACGGCCGGCGCCGGCGCGACGGTCGCGGGTGACCAGCCGTGGAACGGCGGCGGCTGGAGCTCTTCCGGCGCGCCGGCCGGCGGCGATCCCAACGCGGCGACGTTCAATCACGAAGGCGGCGCGGCCACCGGCTTCAGCGGCGGCGGGAGACGGCCGACATTGAGCGGAACGGGTGAAACCTACTGATCCCCCGCCCTAGCCCTCCCCCTTCGGCGGAGGGGATTTGAAAGCCATTTCGGGAGATTCGAAAGTCAATCTCCCTCTCCCTTCGGGGGAGGGGATTTGAAAAGCCATTCTCCCTCCCCCGCAGGGGGAGGGGTGGGGAGGGGGACTCTTCGCGCACGACTTGAGCTAGACTGCGCGACGAGAGGAGCAAGGCGACAGAGCGGGCAGATGCCATACGATACGATCGACTCCCAACGGGCTTCCGTTGCGACGCCCCGTATCGCGCCTCGCTGGCTCGGCTCGCTCGGTCTCGTACTGGCGTCGTGCCTCGCCGGCCTGGTCCTGCTCGAGATCGCCTGCCGCCTGATGCTCGGCGGCCCTCACGCGCTGACGCACTGGCCGAACCTCGTCCTGCAATCGCGCCTCGAGGCGAAGAGGCAGCAGGGGCCCGATCTCGGCCCGGCTTACGTGCACGATCCGGAGCTGGGCTACCTCAACGCGCCCGGCTACCAGTCGTGGGTGCTCAATTTCGACGCGCACGGCTTGCGCCGCATGCCGCCGCTCGCATCCGGCGCCGTGCAGGCGCCGCCGATCCTGGCGACCGGCGATTCCTACACCAAGGGCGACGAGGTGGGCGACGCCGAGACCTGGCCGGCCCAGGTCCAGATCCTGCTCGGCTGGCGCACCATCAACGCCGGCGTCGGCGCCTACGGTCTCGACCAGACGGTGCTGCACACCGAGCGGCTGGTGAAGGCGCTGAAGCCCGCCGTGCTGGTGCTGGGCTTCATCGCCGACGACGTTCGGCGGGCCGAGATGAGCCGCCTGTGGGGCCGCGAGAAGCCGTACTTCGAGTTCGAGCGCGGCAGCCTGGTGTTGCGCAACGTGCCGGTGCCGATGCCGCGCCAGCCGGGCGAGACGCTGACCCCGGTACAGGCGCTGTTCGGCTGGTCGGTGCTGCTCGACACCGTCCTCGACCGGCTGCGCCTGCGCAACGAATGGCATTCGGACCAGACCCGCGTGCTGTCGTCCGGCACGGGCGAGCGGCTGGCCTGCCCGCTTATGCGCCGGGTCGCCGCGCTCGGCGTGCCGACCCTGGTGGTGGCGCAGTACCTGCCGTCGGCCTGGGACAGCCCGGCGGCCGCCGCCGAGGAGCGGCGGGTGACGGGCGTGGTGCTGAGGTGCGCGGAGGAGGCGGGGCTGGCGACGCTCGATGTGTATCCGCGTTTCGACCAGGCCATTCAATCGGGCGGCCGCAACGCTGTTTACGGGCAGTGGCATCCAAACTGGCGCGGCTACCGGATTACCGGAGAAGCCATCGCGAGCAAGCTGGAGCAGGCGAAGCTCCTGCCTTGACGGCAAGGGAGCAGACGCTATTTACAGCGCTTCATGGCTGGGAGCGCGCCTCTCCAGAGGCGCTCATGGCCGTGCTATTCAACGAAGGAAGAGCGGCACTGGAGTGCCGCGCTCCCAGCAAAGAGTGTCCGATGAGAGCCGAAGCGGTAGCCATGGTGTCGGAAATCGAGGAGTCGCTGGAGCTCCTCAGGAGGCGTCTTTGACTACGACCGAGCAGTCGTCCGTCTCGACGAGCTGAACGCGCGCGCCGAGGATCCGGCGCTGTGGAACGACCAGAAGGAAGCCCAGGCCGTGATGAAGGAGCGCACGCGGCTGGAGGGCGCCATCGGCACCATCAAGCGCCTGCGTGCGGCGGTCGACGACAATGTCGGCCTGATCGAGATGGCCGAGGCCGAGAAGGACGAGGCGATGATCGCCGACGCCGAGCGTTCGCTCGCGGCGGCGCGTGACGAGGCGCGCAAGGCGCGGCTCGAGACGCTGCTGAGCGGCGAGGCCGACGGCAACAACGCCTATGTCGAGATCAACGCCGGCGCGGGCGGCACCGAGAGCCAGGACTGGGCCTCGATGCTGGCGCGCATGTACACGCGCTGGGCCGAGCGGCGCGGCTACAAGGTGAGCTGGCTGGAGGAGAGCCCGGGCGAAGAGGCGGGCATCAAGAGCTGCGCCTTCAAGGTCGAGGGGCCGAACGCCTACGGCTGGCTGAAGACCGAATCGGGCGTGCACCGGCTGGTTCGCATCAGCCCGTTCGACGGCAACGCGCGGCGGCACACCAGCTTCGCCTCGGCCTGGGTCTTCCCCGAGGTCGATGACAACATCGAGATCGAGATCGCCGACAAGGACCTGCGGGTCGACACCTACCGCGCGAGCGGCGCCGGCGGGCAGCACGTCAACAAGACCGATTCGGCGGTGCGCATCACCCACATCCCGACCGGCATCGCCGTGGCGGTCCAGCAGGAGCGCAGCCAGCACCAGAACCGCGCCAAGGCGATGCAGATGCTGAAGGCGCGCCTCTACGAGGTCGAGCTGCAGAAGCGCGAGGCCGAGCGGCTGGCGCTGGAGGCCAACAAGACCGACATCGGCTGGGGACACCAGATCCGGAGCTACGTGCTGCAGCCGTACCAGATGGTGAAGGACCTGCGGACCAACGTGGAACGCAGCGACCCGCAGAAGGTGCTGGACGGGGACCTCGACGAGTTCATGGCCGCGAGCCTGGCGGCGAGAGTCGGGGAGGGCGGGAAGGAAGCAGCCTAGGACCGATCAGGCTGCCTTCATCCGTCGTCCCGACCGAAGCCGAGCGAAGCGAGGCGCAGCGGAGGGAGCTGTTTCTGAGATTGGCCGCTGACCGGCGAAAAAAGTCCTGCGCTACGATGGCGAGCTTGCCATTGGCAGCGGAGACCGCCGGACGCTGCGCGCGGCGAACGCGATTGCCGAGCCGCGCCTCTTCATTGTCGACGCCCGACAGGCTCCTCTTGGCGGCACAACCAGCGGCCCGTTAGGTTCAGAAGAGGTAGCACGGAGACTCCGATTGTCTCGGGCTGGTATCTTGCGCGGGTTCGGTGATGGCTGAAGTCTCCCCTCTGCGCCGTGAGGGTTCGGACCAGCCGCTCGCATCACAACCAAGGAGACTGCAGTGCGCCAAGTCGACCTGTTAGGATCCGGCAAAGTCCTCGTGCTCCTCTCCGTTTTCTGTCTGCTCTCGTTTCGAGCTTTCGCCGAAACATTCGACGGTCAGTGGTCGGTTCTTCAGGTCTGCGAGGCCTCGCCCGAAGGGGCACGGGGCTACAAATGGACATACCCGGCCACCGTGACGGATGGTTATTTCGTCGGCCAATACCGCCAGGAAGGCCAGAGCCCGTCGATGTCGCTCAAAGGCAAGATCAAGCCCGATGGCTCCGCCACCCTGATCGCACGCGGCATTTCCGGCGATTCGGACCACAACGTCAAATTCGCGCCGGCCCAGACGCCGATCAATTTCGATGTACGCGCCAAATTCAGCGGCAAAACGGGCACGGGCGAACGTCACACCGGGCGCGTGTGCACCTTTACGTTCACGAAGGCGCGCTAGACTGGGGACCCCTGAAGGGCGGTCCGACGACCTATGGGCCATTCCTCATGCAGTCGCGCGGCACTACACCAGCTTCCTCGGCCTGAGTCTTTCCCGAGGTCGACGACAACATCGAGATCGCCGACAAGGACCTGCGCGTCGACACCTACCGTGTGAACGGCGCGGGCGGGCATGGTGAAGGACCTGGCGGACCAACGTGGAGCGCTCAGACCCGCAGAAGGTGCTCGACGGGGACCTGGATGGCGGCGCGCGGGCGAGTGCGGGAAGGAGGCGGCTTAGGGTTCGAATCGTCACCTATCCGCGAGCCGCACGCCGGCGGTCTTGGGGAGGCAGTGTCGGCCTCATCGTGCGCAAAGGCGAGACAGTGTTTCCCTCGACACAGTCTGCCATGCCGTATTGCACGCAAATTCCCGCTTAATTCTTCCGCTTAGGCAGGGCGCCGTTTGAGGCTCGGATTTCCTCTACAGCCTTGTCCCATGCAGCGAGCCGTTCCGGGCCGGCTGGATGGGTGTCAAGCATTCCGGTTTCCCTGTGGCTCGATCCGCGTGCCAGCGTGACTAGGAACCCGCGCGCTTTGTCCAGATCAAGGCCCGACCGGTAGAGAATTAGAGCTGACAGGTAATCGGCTTCGCGTTCCTGCTCCTTGGAGAAGGAGATGCGCCCGATGGCTCCGCCAATGTTGCCCCCGGTTTGGACAGCACTGCGGGTTACGTCGGCACCATAAGGGCTGCGATAGGAGGCGAGCGCTCCAGCTGCACCGAGGAGGAGCCCGCCGATCAAAGCGCCGACGGCTTGGTTGCGCTGGCCTGTGGCGACGTGGTTCGCCGACTGATGGCCGATCTCATGCGCAATCACCATCGCTACCTGTTCCTCGTTGTCCGCGTACTCCGCAATACCGCGGTTTACGAAGATCACGCCCTTTGGCGCTGCGCCGGCATTCAATGAGCGGTCCTTTGTCGCAACGAAGCGCCACTCGCAGACGCCGACCGCCATTTCCCTGCAGACTTCGGTGGCTGCAGGCCGAATTCGGCCGAGCGCAGACCGGTATATCGCAAGAACTTCGTCGTCGGTGACGACATGGCGCGCGGGTGGGCCGCCGGCTCCGGCAACTTCCGTTTGCGCTAAACTAAGATTGGCGCTGTCAACGTGCGGCAATTGGTTTACGGCACCTGCGCAACCAGCCAACGCGCTGGCGCTCGCCAAAGCGAGCAATGTCTTTCCCCACACTGTTCTTCCCCCGATATCCCCTTGGCCGGATTACGGTAGTTGTGTGCGTCAAGTTCAGCAAAACGGTCATAGCGGGTGATGTTGGGCATGGTCGTCGCGGAGCCCCGTGTAGCGCCGCGGCGCCCATGCCCGCCCGCCGCATCAGGCGGCCAAGGCCCGTAGGGCGAGTTTCTTGTGC
>DATGMK010000037.1:0-46403 GCA_035293665.1 Reyranella sp.
CCAGCGCCTCCTCCTGGTCGTGGGTGATGAAGATCGTGGTGAGGCCGAGCCGCCGCTGCAGGCGGCGCACCTCGAGCTGCATGGTCTCGCGCAGCTTGCGGTCGAGCGCCCCGAACGGCTCGTCGAGCAGCAGGAGCCGCGGGTTGAAGACGACGGCGCGCGCCAGCGCCACGCGCTGCTGCTGGCCGCCCGAGAGCTGGCGCGGCAGGCGCTTCTCGAAGCCCGTGAGCTCGACCAGGCTCAGCGCCTCGCCGACCCGCTTGTCAATCTCCGCGCGCGGTGCGTTTCGCATCTCCAGCGGGAACGCGACGTTGCGCGCGACGGTGAGGTGCGGGAACAGCGCATAGTTCTGGAACACCATGCCGATGTCGCGCTTGGCCGGCGGCGTGGCGGTAATGTCGACTCCGTCGACCGTCACCGCCCCGGCATCGGGCGTCTCGAAGCCCGCCACCACCTTCAGCAGCGTCGTCTTCCCCGAGCCGCTGGGCCCCAGGATGGTCAGCAGCTCGCCGGAGGCGATGTCGAGGGAAACGCCGTCGAGCGCCACGACCTCGCCGAAGCGCTTGACCAGACCCTCGACCTTGAGGTCAGCCGAGCGTGATGCCAACGCGCTTACGCCTTCTTGAGCTTCCAGGCGTTCCACAGCTCCAGCGCTTTGTTGCCGTTCTCGGCATACCAGGCGTCGTCGATCCAGAACTGCTTGTCGATATACTGCGTCGGCAGGTACGGCTTTACCTTGGCGTCGACGTAGTTCAGCGCCTCGAGATTGAGGCCGGGATAGCCGAGCTCGCTGGCATAGATCGCCTGCTGCTGAGGGATCGACATCTCGGCCAGCATCTTCTGGCCCCAGTACACGTTCTTGGCGCCGCGCGGAATGACGAAGCTGCCCTGCTTCAACGCGCCCTGGTTCCATTCGATGGCGATCGGCGCTCCCTTCTTGATCAGGTCGTAGAAGCGGCCGTTCCAGCCGGTCGCCAGCACGACCTCCTTGTCGAGCAGCAGCTGCGCCGGCTGCTGGCCGGTCGCCCACCACACGCTGACATGTGGCTTGATCTGGTCGAGCTTCTTGAAGGCGCGGTCGAAGTCGATCGGGTAGATCTTGTCCGGCGTCACGCCGTCGGCCAGCAGCGCGAATTCCAGGTTGTCGGTCGGATGGTCGCGCATGGTGCGCGCGCCGGGGAACTTCTTGACGTCCCACCAGTCGGCCCAGCTCTTGGGCTGGCTGTCGTTCTTGAACACGTCGGTGCGGTAGCCGATGATCGTTGTGTAGACCGACGAGGCGAACACATAGGGCGTCCGCACCTTCTCGGGATACTTGGAGCGGTCGACGATCTTGTCGTCGATCTTCTCGACCAGGTTCATCTTGGTGGCGCGGATCGCGTCCTGGCCGCCGATCTCGGTGACGTCCCATTCGACGTTGCCCGATTCGACCATGGCGCGCAGCTTGCCGAAGTCGGCCGGGCTCGTCTCGACCACCCGAATGCCGTACTTCTTCTCGAAGCCGTTGAAGAAGGCCTTGCGCATGGCCGCGCCCATCGAGCCACCCGAATGGTTGACCACGATCTGGGCCGGCTTGGGCGGCTCCTGAGCGGCAGCGCTCCGTCCGGCCAGGACGGCCGCACCGCCGATCATCATCGCCTCACGGCGCCGCAGGTATCTCATGGAACGTCTCCCCGTTTGCTTGCGCGAACTGTAAGAGCGCCATCGACCAAAGAAAAGGCCCGCCGGTTGGCGGGCCTTCTCGATAGGCGAACGCGCAAGCTCGATAGGCGAACGCGCAAGGCATCTGCTTAGCGGCATCTGCCTTAGGGCGTTGTCGTATGCGGCGAGATGACTCGCCCGTAGGCGTCGATGCGATCGCCACGCTCGTCATAGCGGAAGCCGTACTCGTCGCGGAACGCCTCGCGGTGGCGCAGCATGCCGTGATAGGGCGATTGAGCCTGAGCCTGCTGGTCCATCGGCTGCGGACCCGGAGCCTCCTGGGTGTAATCGCCCGGGCTGGGCTGCGGAGCGCTGCCGACATAGGGACGGCCGTACGGATCGCGCGCCGCGTCGTACCTCTGGTAGGTCTGCGCGTGGGCCGCGCCTACAGCGCCCACCAGCGCCAGCGCGAGCAAGGTATAGCGGATCATCATTGCCTCCTGAGCAGTGATCTCCCGGACTAACGCCGGGTGAATGGAGGCGTTGCGGCCGGCCCGCCTTTGGATATCGTCGCTTCGGGATGCATTGCGGCCGAACTGTGCCGATTTCGGGGAACCTTTCATGATTCGCCTGTCAGAGAATTTCCGCGCGCTGTTCTACGCGCCGTTCTACGCCGCCCACGCGACCGGCGCCTTCAAGCAGGCGGGCGTCGAGGTCGAGCTGGTCGCCTCGCCCAGCCCGTCGCACACGGTTAAGGCCTTGCGTGCCGGCGAGATCGACGTGATGTGGGGTGGGCCGCTGCGGGTGA
Source organism: Reyranella sp. (assembly GCA_035293665.1). Classification (GTDB taxonomy): domain Bacteria; phylum Pseudomonadota; class Alphaproteobacteria; order Reyranellales; family Reyranellaceae; genus Reyranella. The sequence continues at coordinate 2,450 of DATGMK010000037.1, forward strand.
TGATGACCCGCGACACCGAGCCCAACTCCGACCTGGTCTGCTTTTGCGACGTGGTGGCGCGCGATCCGTTCTTCGTCATCGGCCGCGAGCCGCGGCCCGACTTCCGCTTCGCCGATCTCGAGGGCCTGCGCTTCGCCTCGGTGTCCGAAGTGCCGACGCCGTGGATTTGCCTCGCCGACGACATCCGCCGCGCCGGCATCGATCCCGGGTCGCTGCAGCGTATTGCCGATCGGACGATGGAGCAGAACGAGGCGGCGCTGCGCGCGGGCGAGCTCGACGCCATCCACGTCTTCCAGCCCCATGCCGAGCGGCTGGTCTCCGCCGGTGCAGGCCACGTCTGGTACGCCGCGGCGACGCGCGGCCTCACCGCCTACACGACGCTGGTCACCCGCCGCGCGGTGCTGCAGCGGCGCGAGGACGATCTGCTGAAGATGACCCGCGCCGTCCATCGCACGTTGGGCTGGTTTGCCGTGACACCGGCGGCGGAAATCGCCGAAAGGCTGCGGGCCTATTTCCCCGACGTCCCGACGCCCATCTTCGCCGGCGCGATCGACCGCTATCGGGCCCTCGAGCTGTGGGGCAGCGACCCGGTGATCCGCCGCGAGGGCTATGATCGCCTGCACGGCGCGATGCGGGCCTTCGGTGCGCTCGGCAGGGACATCGCCTTCGACGCGTGCGTGGATACAAACCTCGCCAGACGCGCCATGACCTGACGTGCTAGGGTCGCCGCGACCGGGGGCCTACCATGATCAAGACACTTCTGGCCGCAGCGCTGTCGTGGATGCTGCTGTCGACGATGGCGCTGGCGGAAAACGGGCTCGAGCGGTTCGAGCGCGAGATCAAGCCGCAGATCCAGCTCAAGACCTTCACCTACAAGGGCGCCGAGGCGCTGGGCACCGAAGGCTTCGTGCTGCACGACGTCGTCGCGGTGATGCCCGCCGGCGCCGCGACGGGCGACCGGGAAAGCACGCTCAAGATCGACAAGGTGACCGTCGAGGCGCTCGACTTCGAGCGCGTGAACGGCAATACCGACGACGCGCCGCGTTTTGCCAAGCTCAGGCTGGAAGGCATGACCGGCGACGACGACACCCTCGCCCTGCTCGATCCCTACGGCATCCCGCGGGTGCCGATGGACGTCACGCTCGACTACCACCTCGACGGCGCGGCCAAGCTCTTCACGCTCAGCACCCTCGAAATAGCACTGCGCGGGCAGGGCAGGATCAGCCTGTCGCTGGTCGTCGACGGCGTGAGCGACAAGGCGAGCGAGGCCGGCGGCGCCAAGGATAACGGCCGGCTGCGGACCGCCTCGCTGACCGTCGACGATCACGGTCTGCTGGCCGGACTGCTGCCGGCCGTCGCCAAGGCGCAGGGCCAGAACGCCGAGGCGCTGGTAGCCGTCGCCCTGGTCTCGATCGCGGCTTTCACCGAGGGCCAGGGCGCACCGACGCTCAAGGCCCTCGACTCGATCGCTTCGTTCGTCGGCGACTGGCAGGCGCCCAAGGGACCGCTGGCCCTGGCGCTCGCGCCGACCAAGACCGCCGCGATGGCCGACCTCGAGAAGGTCATGCAGCCCAACGCGCTGGTCGACATTTTCGGGCTCAGCGCAAGCTATCCGGCGACGCGCGATGGGGCTGCCAAAGCAGGGCCGACCGTCAAGTAGAAATCCATTGGAATCAGGGACTTATCCGCAGCAACCCGGCCTCTCGGCGACGCGTTTTTACTGTGGCGGCGGTCATCCCGGCCGCCGCATTGCGTACGTGGAGAGAGGAACCATGAACGACCAGAACAACAATCCCAACCAGAACCCGTCGCAACAGCAGCGTGAACAGCCGCAGCGCGAGCAACAGCAGCGCCAGCGCCAGAGCCGCAAGCCCAAGAACAAGGAACAGGCCCAGTCGACTCCGGAAATGGGAAAGCCCGATATGGGCAAGGACATGGACGAACATCAGTAAGCCCACCGCCATGCAGGAATGCCCGCCGCGGGACGGCGGGCATTTCTTTATCCGGGAGACCTCCGATGTCTGGGATGCCCGATAAGCCGAATACCCCGCCCGATATTCCCGAGACGCCGCCGACGCCGGGCAAGACGCAGCCGATTCCGCCGGAGATGCCGCCGACCGAGGTGCCTCAGCCGGAAATCCAGCCTCCGCCTCCGCCGCATCCCTCCGGCCCGCCGGGTCCGGTGGCATGACGAGCGGCGTGAGTCGCTACTCCTTCACGGCGCCGGTCAGCGACGAGACGTAGTAGTCGACGAAGAACGAATAGAAGATCGCGACCGGCAGCGAGCCCAGCAGCGAGCCCGCCATCAGCGAGCCCCACTGGTAAACGTCGCCCGAGACCAGCTCGGTCAGGATGGCGACCGAGACTGTCTTCTTGTCGCTGCTCTGGATGAAGGCCAGCGCGTAGATGAACTCGTTCCAGCTGAGCGTGAACGAGAAGATGCCGGCGGAGATCAGGCCCGGCACGGCGAGCGGCAGGGTGATGCGGCGCAGGATCTGCAGCCGCGTCGCCCCATCGATGAGGGCGCATTCCTCGAGCTCATAGGGGATCGACTTGAAGTAGCCGATCAGCAGCCAGGTGCTGAACGGCACGAGGAAGGTCGGATAGGTCAGGATCAGCGCCAGCGGCGAATCGAACAGGCCGAACTGGTTGATCGTGGTGGCCAGCGGAATGAACAGGATCGACGGCGGCACCAGGTAGGCGAGATAGATCCCCAGGCCGACATATTGGCTGCCGGCGAAACGCAGGCGCTGGATGGCGTAGGCCGCCAGGACGCTGGAGAACAGCGACAGCACGGTCGAGCAGACCGCGACGGTCATCGTCACCACCAGCCAGTGCGGGTAGGCGGTCTCGAACAGCAGGTGCTTGATGTGACCGAGCGTCGGGCTGCCGATCCAGAACGGATTGTAGTGCTTGTAGTCGTAGAGCTCGGCGTTCGGCTTGAACGACGTCACCGCCATCCAATAGAACGGGAAGAGCAGCACGACGACGAACAGGGCCAGCGGCAGATAGATCGTCACCACGCGCCGGCTGCGACTGTCCCACGCCATCTGGTCGGGCACGGCGGCCGCCTTCGACGAGGCCTGCACGACGACATCAGTCATTGGCCTCTCCCTGCTGCCACTTGCGGCGGGCCAGCGCGAAATAGCTGAACAGCGTGGCGACGATCAGGAACGGGATCATCGCCACCGCGATCGCCGCGCCCTCGCCCAGCTCGCCGCCGGAGATGCCGCGCTGGAAGGCGAGCGTCGCCATCAGGTGGGTCGAGTTCAGCGGACCGCCGCGCGTGATGGCGTAGACCAGCTGGAAGTCGGTGAAGGTGAAGATGATCGAGAAGGTCATCACGATCGCGAGGATCGGCATCAGCAACGGGAAGGTGATGTAGCGGAAGCGCTGCCACGCCGTGGAGCCGTCGAGCAGCGCCGCCTCGTAGAGCGACGGCGAGATCGTCTGCAGGCCGGCCAGCAGCGAGATCGCCACGAAGGGGATACCGCGCCAGATGTTGGCCGCGATCAGCGACCACCGCGCCGGCCAGATGGTGCTCAGGAAGTCGAACGGCGTGCTGCGGATGCCCAGCACGTCGACGGCGAGATAGGACAGGATCGAGAACTGCGGATCGTAGATCCACCAGAACGCCAGCGCCGACAGCACGGTCGGCACGATCCACGGCAGCAGGATGACGGCCCGCAGCAGGCTCTTGAACGGCACATGGTTGTTCAGGAGCAGGGCGAGCCACAGTCCCAGCGCGAATTTTCCGAACGTCGCCACCGCCGTGTAGAAGAAGCTGTAGAACACCGCGCTCCAGAACTGCGGATCGTCGAGCAGGTACTCGAAATTCTCGAGCCCGATGTACTCGCCGGAACGGCCGATCTTGGTGTCGGTGAAGCTCAGCCAGATGCCGAGCCCCAGCGGATAGGTCAGGAACACCAGCAGCAGGCCACAGGCCGGCAGCAGGCAGGCGAAGACCAGGAACGGCTTGTAGTCGAACAGACGGGCGAGCCGGCCGGGTTGCGGCCGCGCGCGCGTCCAGTCGGTGGCGGTGGCGACGGTCATTCGCTTCCAGGACGTCAGCGGTAGTAGCGCTTGGTCCGGCGCTCCGCTTCCTTGGCAGCCGCCTCTGGCGTGGCCTGGCCGGAGGCCACTGAGGCGAACATCTGGACCAGCACGTACTCGGCGGTGACGGTGCCGGCGGCCTGGGTGATCGGGCCCTTGTAGCCGCTCCAGAACTGGTTGTTCATGGTGTCGCGATAGAGCGCGATCTTGGGGTCGCTGTCCCACACCTTGCTCTTGTCGTAGGCCTTCAGCGGGTGCGACCAGTAGCCGAGGCAGCCGCTCAGCCACGGATCGTACTGCTCGGCCTCCATCATGAAGGCGAGGTAGGCCTTGGCGGCGTTCGGGAACTTCGAGTGCTTGAACACCATGCCGTTCAGGATGGTGGCCGCCATCGGGGCGGTCTTGGCCAGGCCCTTGACCAGAGGCGCATGCTCGGTGTCGTCGGCGATCGCCTTGGTCGCCGGATCGTTCTTCAGCGAGAAGTAGAGCGACACGCCGTTGGAGGTCAGGAACAGCTCGCCCGACGAATAGGCGCGGTTGTTGCTGACGTCGTTCCACGACATCACGCCGGACACGAAGCTCGGATAGAGCTCCTTGACGAAGTTCAGCGCGTTGATGGTTTCCTTGCTGTTGATGATGACCTTGCCGTCCTCGTCGACCAGCGCGCCGCCGTGGCTCCACAGCATCCAGTTGGCGAAGCCGTTGGCGTCGCCAACCGCGTTGCCGAGGGAGAAGCCGGCCGGCTTGTTGAGCTTCTTGAGCGCCTGGCAGAGCTTGAGGAAGCCGGCATGATCGTCCGGGATCCTGTCGAAGCCCGCTTCCTTGACCGCCGACTTGCGATAGACCAGCGGGCCGCCGGAGCCGCCCATCGGCAGGCCGATCCAGTTGTTGGTCTTGGCCTTCTTGCCGTACTTCTCGCCGAGGAACATCCAGCCGCCGTACTTCTTGCCGAGATACTCGGCGACGTCGGAGAGCTCGATCACCTTGTCGGAATAGATGTGCGGATCCTCGGCCCAGCCCAGGATCAGGTCGGGGCCGGCGCCGGTATTGGCCGACACGGCGGTCTGCTGGCGGATGTCCTCCCAGCCGACGAAGTCGACCTTGACCTCGACGCCGAACTCCTTGGCGAACTTGGCGGTGTTGGCGCGGAAGATCACCTCGTCGGGCTCGACGAAGCGGGCCGGCCGCAGCATGCGCAGCGATGCGCCCTTCTCGACCGGCCACTTCGGCGCCGCGACGTCCGACTTCGGAATCGCCTGGCCGGTCGCGGACCGCGCCATCGCCAGAGCCGCCGCCATCGCGCCGAATGCCATCGCCTCACGGCGCCGGATGATGAACACCATTTTACGTTTCCTCCTACTCAAACTCTTACAGACGCTGCCCCGACTGCTGGTCGAACAGATGGACCAGTGCCGTGTCGGGCCGCACCGGCAGGATCTCGCCGGGTCGCGCTGTCACGCGCTCGCGGAAGGCGCCGATCACCGGCTGGCCGCCGATGCGCATCAGCACCTGCGTCTCCGAGCCGGTCGGCTCGACCACCTGCACGGTCGCCGGAATACCCTGCGGATCGAGCCGCAGATGCTCGGGCCGCACGCCGTAGATCGCGGGACCTTCCTTCGGCTTCGATCCGTTGACCGGCAGCGGCCATTCGGTGCCGTCGTCCATGCGCAGCGTGCCGGCGGTCACCGTGCCCTTCACCATGTTCATGGCCGGCGAGCCGATGAAGCCCGCGACGAACAGGTTGGCCGGCTTGTCGTAGAGGTCGAGCGGGCGGCCGGCCTGCTCGATGTTGCCGGCGTTCATCACCACGATCTTGTCGGCCATGGTCATGGCCTCGATCTGGTCGTGCGTGACGTAGACCGTCGTCACCTTGAGCCGCTGGTGCAGCTCCTTGATCTCGGCGCGCATCTGCACGCGCAGCTTGGCGTCGAGGTTGGACAGCGGCTCGTCGAACAGGAAGACCTGAGGGTTGCGCACGATCGCGCGGCCCATCGCGACGCGCTGGCGCTGGCCGCCCGACAGCTGGCGCGGGAAGCGCTGCAGCAGCTGCTCGAGGCCCAGGATCTTGGCCGCGCGATTGACCTCCTGCTCCATCACCGCGCGCGGCGCCTTCGCGAGCGTCAGCGAGAAGGCCATGTTGTCGAACACGGTCATGTGCGGATAGAGCGCGTAGTTCTGGAACACCATGGCGATGTCGCGATCCTTGGGCGGCACGGTGTTCACTACCTTGCCGCCGATCGCGATCTCGCCCGACGTGATGTTCTCGAGCCCCGCCAGCATGCGGAGCAATGTGGACTTGCCGCAGCCCGACGGGCCGACCAAGACCACGAACTCGCCATCGGCGATGTCGACGCTGACCCCGTGAAGGATTTCCACCGGACCAAACGCCTTCCGCACGTTGCGGATCTCGACCGTCGCCACTCAACGCCTCCCAACACGCAACCACGCTACGAGCCGGTTCTGCTGCCGGCTTTGCGGGCGGATCATATGCAAAGCTCACCGCCAGTGCGAGGCTTCTAACGCAATGGTGACCACTGTGCACAAGGAAGAGCCGATAAACTCCGCATATCGCGGGCCGGAACGCACCGCGGAGTAACCAACGGGGAATTGAGAAATGGAGACAGTTCTGAAGTCATGGACGCCGATGCTGCTCAGCATCCTGCGCTTCATGTCGGGCCTGCTCGTCTTGCAGCACGGCTTCGGCAAGTGGTTGAAGTTCCCACCGGGTGTCGTTCCGCCCACCTTCAACCTCAACTCCATGCCCGGCTATGCCGGCATCATCGAATTGGTCTGCGGCATTCTGCTGGTGCTGGGCCTGTTCACGCGCCCTGCTGCTTTCATCATTTCGGGCATGTGCGCGGTGGGTTACTTCTTGGTGCATGCACCTCAGGGCTTCTTCCCGATCCTCAACAAGGGCGAGCTCATCGTCCTCTACTGCTTCGTGTTCCTCTACCTCGCCGCCGCGGGCCCGGGCCCGTGGAGCCTCGACGCCTGGATCCGCAAGAAGCAGTAGCCGGATCGATCGCCGCCGCTTCGCGGCCCTTGCAGCGTCGGCGCTGCTTGCGCCGGCGCTGGCGCGCGGCCAAACGCGCTGGAAAGCCGACAAGCCCGTCACGATCTACAATCCGTTCGCGGCGGGCGGCGGAACCGACATCCACATCCGCCTGATGGGCGAGACGGCTGGCCCCCTGCTCGGCCAGCCGATCGTCGTCGATCCACGGCCCGGCGCGGCGGGAACGCTGGCGCCGGCGATGCTGCTCAACGCCAAGCCGGACGGGCACCAGCTCGCCTGCATGAGCATCAACAGCCTGCGCTATCCGCACTATCAGCCGACCAACTGGAACCCGATCCGCGACTTCACCTACATCATCGGCCTGTCGGGCTACACGATCGGGCTCGTCGTCCGCGCCGACGCGCCGTGGCGGACCTTCGACGAGCTGATCGCCGCGGCGAAGGCGGCGCCCGACAAGTACAACTACGCCACCTCGGGCATCGGCGGCACCGGCCAGCTCACCATGATCGAGGTCGAGCAGTCGACCGGCGCGAAGTTCACCCACGTGCCGTACAAGGGCACCGCCGAATGGACCCAGGCGCTGTTAGGCGGCGAGGTCCATTTCATCTGCGACGGCGCGCAATGGGCGCCAATGGTCGATGCCGGCAAGTTCCGCATCCTCGCCATGGCGACCGAGCAGCGCATCGCCAAGTACAAGGACGTGCCGACGCTCAGGGAACGCGGCATCGACGTGGTCGGGCAGAGCCCCTACGGGCTGGTCGGTCCGAAGGACCTTCCTCCGAATATCGTCGAGGCGGTGCACCAGGCCTTCAAGGCGGCAATGGCCGATCCGCGGGTCGATGCGTTGCTCGAGTCCTACATCCAGGCGCCGTGGTACAAGAGTCCGGCCGAGTATCGCGCCTTCGCCGAGAAATACTTCGTCGAGGTGAAGCCGCTGCTCATCAAGGCGGGATTGGCCGAGGCTTGAGGGCAACGGCCTGAAGGAGGAAACGATGGCATTGAAGCGCGTGGCGCTCGAGATCGGCATGGGCACCGACATCCGCGGCGGCGATTACACCAAGGCGGCGGTGCGCGCCCTGCGCGATGCGCTGTGGCACAACTCGCTCACCGTCGCGACGGCGGTCGGCAAGTCGAGCGACGACATGCAGGTCGAGGTGCTGATCGGCGTACCGCGGCCCGACGAGGTCGACACCAGCGAGGTCCTGAAGGTCCTGCCGCACGGCACCGGCACGGTGAAGGTGTTCCAGGGCGGCCTGGAGATCGCCAATGAAGCCGGCACGGACAAGACGGTGATCGCACAAGCCGCCGCCATCGTGCGGCTGGACGTTTGAGAGGAGACGAGCGATGACCCAGAAGCGCGTGATCCTCGAGCTCGGGACCGGCAACGACCTGCACGGCGGTGACTACACCAAGGCGGCGCTGCGTGCGGTGCAGGACGCCCTGCACCATTCGTCGCTGACCATGCTGCGGGCGCTCAAGGTGAACCCCAAGACCCACATGTTCGTGAACGTCACGATCGGCGTCCAGCAGCCCGACAAGGTCGATCTCGAGAAGGTGCGGGCCTCGCTGCCGCACGGCATCGTCTCCGTGAAGGCCGTCAAGGGCGGACTCGATATAGCCGATCCGGAGAACAACGACCCCGCGGTGATCGCGAGCGCCGCCGTCGAGGTGAAGCTCGAGCTGTAGTCTTGCCGGAGCGCGAGCGTCCCGCCCGCATCATGAGCGGGGGGGACGCCCGCGCTCCGGCAAGAGGCTAAGCCCTTTTCCGGCCCATGAACACGAGGCCGAGGCCGACCACGATCGCGGCGATGCCGGCGATGGTGGGGATCGGCACGACCTTCTGCTCGTCGGCCTGGACCTTGAGCGGACCGACATCGAGCACGGTCTTGCGCTCGGTGAACGAGACGTTCTCGACCACAAGGCCGGCGACACCGAGGACGATCAGCACGATGCCGATCCAAGCGAGGGGTTTCATGCCCTCCCGAACGCCGATCGGCGGTTCAGGTTCCCTGATGCACCAGGAGCTTGCAGCCCTGCTCGATCGCCGCCCGGGCGCGGGCCGCGAGCTCCGCGTCGGAGGCGCTGCTGACCGGATGGGCGATGGTCGAGAAGCCGTAGCCCGGCATGCCCAGCACCCGGCCCATCGTCTCGGCGGCGCTGACGAAGCGCTCGGTCATGACCCCGAAGGCGGGGACTCCCTCTTTCTCGGCAGTGACGGCGTCGTGCAGACTGCACGATGAGCAGCTGCCTCAATCTCCTATGCCGGAGACCACCGCATCCCACTGCTTGATCTCGGCGACGATGTGGGCATCGGCCGGCGCGCTGTAGTTCGACTTGGTGCGGCTCACCACGTTGGCGACGCCGTACTCCTCGCGCAGGATCTTCTCGAGATGGGCGAAGAAGCCCTTGGTGCCGACCTTGCCGTTGGAGATGAAGCCGACCGTCTTGCCCTTGAGAGTCGGCAGGCGCGGCGCACGCTGGCCGGTGGTGACGGCTTCGCCGGCGGTGGGATCGAGAATGCGGAAGGTCATGGCTTCCTCCTTTTTGCTTCTATTTCTTCGGCGGTTCGCAGTCGACGCAGGCGCCGATCGGCAGGGTGACGGCACGGCTGCGATTGCCGAGCCAGGGGGGGATGATCGCGCCGAAGCCGCCGGCGGGCCCGCCGGCGGCGATCACCAGCAGATGGTCGACCGATTCGAGCGCGGGATAGATCTTGTCCCCCTTGTCGCGCACCACGGCGCCCTTGCCGACCTCGGCCCATTCACCGCGTTTGATGCGCGCACGTTCATGAATGAAGTTCGCGATGTCGCTCTTGCTCCACTTCGCGTTCTGCAAGTGCTCGCGCAGCTGCTTGGGAATGATGATCGCGTAGTTGCCGGGATGGATCGAGTAGTGCCGCAGGTTGGCGCGGATGTCGGCGGCGAAGGTCTCGAGGATTTCTTCGGGCTTCGTGGTCCACTCGTTCATGATCTGGCGCGGCGCGCCGGCCGCCATCACCGTGACCGCCGACGCCTCCTTGGGTAGGCCACGCTGCTCGGAGAGCGACTTCCAGGTCGTGTCCTCCTCGTCCTCGGCGACGCAGAAACTGAACTTGCCGGGATGGCCCAGGGTCGACCGGTCGATCGCACCCGGCCGCGCCTCGAGCAGGTTGATCAGGCAAAGCCGGATGGCGCGGCCGATGGTAGATGTCGCGCGATCGCTGTTGCCCAGGGCGTTGAAGGTGCCCGACGCGCCGATCTCCTGGCGGATCGGCCCGTTGATCACGACCAGGATGGCGCAGCCGCCGGTGCTGGCCGTCGCGCCATGCAGCAGGAACGGCTCCTGCATCATCGCCGTCCAGGCGGTCACGACGACCGGGAAATGCATCGGCAGGCAGCCCGCCATCACGGCATTGATCGCGAGCTTCTCGGCGGTGATCGCCATGCCGCGCACCGGCTCGATGCCGATCAGCTGGTCGGGCGGCATCATCACCCAGTCGAGGCAGGCGCGCACGGCGTCCTCGGTGGGCGGCACGATCGGCAGGCCGTCGGTCCAGCCGTTAGAGTGATAGAGCTCCTGCACGGCGGAGATGCTGTCGGCTTCATAGACGCGGGATGCGAGATGCTGCACGAGACCCTCCACGGCCAGCATAGTCTCCGAGGCCGCTATGCCAAGATCAACCTGATAGCCATAATTGTTGCATTTTATGCATCAATTCGATCACGGCCAGCGGCGGCGCAGCAGGGCCATCAGGCCGGCCGCGACCGGCGTCGGCTCGCGCTCGCGTAACGTGATCAGGCCGAGCCGCCGGACCAGCCGGGGCTCGGCAAGGGGAATGAAGCGCAGGCCGCCGACCGACGGCCCGCGCGCCGCGCCACCCGGCACCACGCCTACCCCGACACCGGCAGCCACCAGCGCCAGCAGCGTGGCGATCTGGTTGACCACGACCCGCTGGCGCAGCTGCAGGCCCGCCGTCACCGCCGCGGCATCGATCGTGCGGCGGGTGCGCGATTCGGTCGGCAGGGCGACGATCGGAAATTCCGTCAGCTCGGCCAGCCCGACGCTGCGCCGCGCGGCCAGCCTATGGCGCACCGGCACGACGGCGTAAAAAGTCTGGCGGCCGAGCGGTGTGCCCACCGCGAAATCGGGTAGCTCGTCGATGTAGCTGATGCCGAAATCGGCGACGCCGCTCCTCACATCGTCGAGGATCGAGGCATAGACACCCTCGCGCACATGGATCTCCACGCCCGGCCGATCGGCCCGGTAGGCCGCGATCGTCGCCGGCAGCTCGCCGCCCGCGACCGACATCACGCACGATATCACCACCAGCCCGCGATGCTCCTGCGCGACCTCGCGCACGCTCTGCACGGTGATGCCGAGATCGTTCAGCATGCGCTCGGCGACAGCCGCGAACTCGCGGCCGGCCGCGGTGATCTGGACCCGCCGCGTGCTGCGCTCGAACAGCTGCACGCCGAGCTGCGCCTCCAGCCGCTTGATGCTGCGGGTCAGCGCCGGCTGGGAGATCCTGAGCCGCGCCGCCGCCGCGACGAAGCTTCCGTACTCCGCCAGCGCCAGCACCGCCTCGAGCTGCCGCGTGCCCACATCCGGCGGCGCCGTGCGCGCCATCAGGTCTTAGAGGCGAGTTGCATCGTCAAAGTCTACTTCCTCCCCCGCCCTTATGCCTCTCCCGTCGTCTCGACCAAGGCCCGAAGGGCCGCGTGGAGAGACCTTCTCTCCACGATCAGCAGCCTATCGTTGAGAGAAGGTCTCTCCACTCCGCGCTTCGCGCTCCGGTCGAGACGACGGGAAAGGATGGCCGGGATCCGACGACGAAGGTCGCTTGCTACGCCGCCAGCATGCGCTCGCGGTTGCGGTCGCGCAGGATCGGCATCACCCATTTGCCGAAGCGCTCGGCTTCCTCGTCGTGCAGGTAGCCGGAGAGGCAGAAGGAGTGGCAGCCGAGGTCGATGAAGTCCTGCAGGGTCGCGGCGCACTGCTCGGGCGTGCCGACCACGGCGATGCCGGCGCCGGGCCGGACCTTGGTGATGCCGGTGAAGAGGTTGCGCTCGATCACGTCGCCGGTCGCGGCCAGCTCGCGCACGCGTCGGTTGGCTTCGGACGTCGCAAAGCGCTCCTTCACGAAGGCCTTCTGCGCTTCGCTGGCGTGGCCGACCAGCTCGTGTGCGAATTCCCACGCCTCTTTCTCGGTCTCGCGGCAGACGATCTGCAGGCGCATGCCGAAGCCGATCTTGTCCTCGCGCCCGTGCCTGGCCGCCATGCCGCGGATCACCGCCATGTTCTCCCGGATGCGATCGTAGGTATCGCCCCAGAACAGGTGCACGTCGGAATGCTTGGCCGAGATCTCCCAGGCCTGCCGGCTGCCGCCGCCGAGATAGAACGGCGGATGCGGCGTCTGGAACGGCCGCGGCCGGGCCTGCGCGCCCTTGAGCTGGTAGAACTTACCGTCGAAGGTCACTGACGGCTGAGTCCATAAGAGCTTCAGCAGCGAGACCTCCTCCTCCATGATCTCGTAGCGCTCTTCCTTGGCCCACTTGATGCCTTCGGAGGCGTTCTCCTGCTCGCTCTGTCCCGCGATCAGGTTGATGCAGATGCGCCCGCCCGAGAGCTGGTCGAATGCCGCGACCATCTTCGCCAGCAGGACGGGATTGATGTAGGAGGGCCGGGCTGCCACCAGCATCCGGATCGACTTCGAGCGCGCGACCATCATCGCCGAGGAAATCCACGCCTCCCAGCAGGCGGTCTGGACCGGCACCAGCATGTATTCGAAGCCCGCCGCCTCGGCCGCCGCCGTCACCTTGTCGAACAGCGCGAGCGAGGGCGGGACCTGCGCGCCCGCCACGCCATAGGCGGTGGTGTCGCCGGCCGTGGGCAGGAACCAGCCGAATTCGAGTTTGCGCATGAGTGCAGTCTAGTGCCTATTGCGACAAAGCACACCGATCCGGGGGAATACATGCTTCAGCACGGCAAGCGCCCAACCATCGCATCGCGGCACGGAATGGTAGCCGCGGCGCATCCACTGGCGGCCGCGGCCGGCGCACGCATGCTGTCCAACGGCGGCAATGCCTTCGACGCGGCGGCAGCGACGGCGGCGACGCTGAACGTCGTCGAGCCCTATATGTCGGGCCTCGCCGGCGAGGGCTATGCGACCTGCTACGTCGCCGCAGAACGCCGCGTTCGCTCCCTGAACTTCATGGCCCGCATCCCGCGCCGCTTCCCGCTCGACAAGCTCTCCCGCCGCGAACAGATCCTGCGCGGACCGCTCGCGGTCGGTGCGCCGGGCAACTTCGGCGGCTGGGCCGAGATGGTGCGGAGCTACGGCAGGAAGAAGCTGCCCGAGCTGTTCGCGCCGGCGATCCGCATCGCCCGCGACGGCTTCGGCATGATCGAATTCAACGTCGAGGAGTACCGCGGCGTGACCGGCGAGCTGCGCGGCCACGCAGCGCTCTATCCCGAATGGTCGCGCAACTATGTCGAGGGCATCGAGGGCGGCCAGCCGAGGCTGGGCGCGCTGCTGAAGCAGCCCAACCTCGCCAGCACGCTCGAGGCGCTGGGCAACGAAGGCCCCGGCCTGCTGTACGGAGGCGCGCTCGGCAAGAAGATTATCGATCGCCTGACCGAGCTCGGTGGCTGCCTGTCGATGGAGGACCTTGCCGACTTCAAGGCCGAGTGGGTCGATCCCGTGGCGGTGACGTATCGCGGCCGCACGATCCACGTGCCGCCGCCGCCGTGCGAGGCCTTCCAGTACCTGGTGACGCTGCGCATCCTCGAAGGCTTCGACCTTGGCAGGATGGAGCGCAACGGGGTCGAGCATGTCGACACGGTGCTGCGCGCCATCCGCATCGCCGCCGGCGTGCGTATCGCCAACGGCGTGCCCTCGCCGCAGAAGCTTGCCGAGCTGCTGGGCGACGGCCACATCGAGTCCTTGCGGGCCCGGGTGCGCGACGGCAAGCCGGTCACCGGCCCGACGGAACAGTGGACGCCGCCGCCCAAGGACGGCTCCGGCGAGGGCCACACGACCTCGTTCTCGATCGCCGACGCCGAGGGCAACGTCGTCTGCGTGACGCAGAGCCTGGGCAGCGTGTTCGGCTCGGGCGTGGTGGTGCCGGGCACCGGCGTCTGCCTGAACAACTTCCTCTATTGGGCCGACGTCACGCCCGGCAGCCCCAACCGCGTGAAGCACGGCGATCTGATGCCGGTCTGCGTCGCGCCGTCGATCGTCACCCAGGGCGACAAGCCGGTGATGGCGCTCGGCACGCCCGGCAGCTACGGCATCCTGCAGACCCAGCCCCAGGCCTTCGTGCAGTATGTCGACTTCGGCCTGCCGATCCAGCAGGCGATCGAGGCGCCGCGCGGCCGCCTGACCGACGGTCGCGACGTGCTGCTCGAGGGACGGCTCGCGGCCGAGGTCCAGGCCGAGCTGCGCAAGCGCGGCCACAACGTCACGACCGGTCCCGACTGGACGATGAAGGTCGGCGGCATGCAGGGCGTCGCGATCGATCCCAACACCGGCGTCATGACCGGCGGCTGCGACCCGCGCCGCGACGGCTACGTCGTGCCGGCATAGAGCAGAAACGGGTCACGCCGTCTCGCGCATCGCCAGCCGCAGGCCCGAGAGGTAGAACTCGCGCTGCTCTGGATCCCGCCAATGATCCGCGCTGGGCAACACGACCGACGTCATGCTGCGCAGTCGCTCGACGATAACCTTCGCTTCGTCGAATTGGCCCAGATGAGCGCAGCAGGCGGCGAGAAAACGATTGGTCGGTACCCAACCCGGGTGCTCCTGCAATGACTGCAGCAGCGTGGCCCGAGCCTGCTCCAGACGCCGGGCAAAGAAATGAGCGACGCCGATCGCCATCAATGTCCCGCCTCCGGGTGCCAGTGGATTGAGTCGCCGCGATCTCTCAAGATGATCGATCGCAACGTCCGGCAGACCCGCCCACAATCTCAACCAGCCGCTCCATCGCCATCCATCGGCGAAACTCGGATTGAGGCGCAATGATTGATCCATGAGCGCCATGGCGACATCGATATCCTCGCCCAAGGAAGAAAGGATCCAGGCCGCTCGAGCGAGTGTCGCGGCATCGGCACCGGCGTTGCGCACGGCAAGACGCGCGAGACAGATCGCCTTTTGGCGGGTCGCCTCGGGGTCGTCGGTCCAACCGGCGGCGCAGAGCGCCTGGTGATACACCGCGGATAACGCCAGCGCCGGACCATAGCCGGGGTCCAGCTCGATCGCCTGGCCCAATCGATCGAGCGCCTCCAGATAATCCTTCTTTTCCCACGATCGCGTTGCTGGAAGCGCGTGCAGATAAAGATCGTAGGCTGTCGGATTGTTCCTTGGCCGTGCAGCGGCTCGCCGGACTTCTGCGGACTGTACGGCCGGCTCGATGACGCCGGCGACCTTGATCGCCACCTGGTCCTGCAGATCGAAGACGTCCTCAAGCGACCCGTCGAAATGGTCGGCCCAGAGATGAGCGGCGCGCTCGGCTTCTATCAGCTGCACCGCGATCCTGACCCGCCCTTCCCCTTTCCGCACCGAGCCTTTGAGCACATAACGCACACCAAGCTCGCGGCCGATCTGCTTCGGGTCGAGCGACCTTCCCTTGTACGTGGAGGTTGAATTGCGGGCGATGACGAACAGCGAGCGGATGCGGGAGAGCGCGGTGACGATCTCCTCGACCATGCCGTCTGCGAAGTAGTCCTGATTGGAATCGCCGCTCAGGTTCGCAAATGGCATCACCGCAATCGAGGGCTTGTCGGGGAGCGGCAAGCAGCCCTCGGCCAATGGAGCTGGACGCCTGCCGTTCAGCTCTGCCAGTCGATAGCCGCGGCCCGGCACGGTGACGACGAGACCATGTCCCTCGCCGTGTTCGTCCAATGACTTTCGAAGAGCCGAGACGTGGACGTGGAGGTTTCCCTCTTCGACGATACGGCCGGGCCATAGCCGCGCCATCAACTCGTCCTTGCTGACGATCTCGCCCTTGGCTTCGGCCAAGGCGCACAGGATGCCGAGCGCGCGCCGATGAATTCGAACCGGTCGACCGTCGCACCGCAATTCGGGGCGCCCGAAATCGAGCGTGAAACGGCCGAAGGTGATCTCCTCGTCCATCGAATGCGCAGCTCGAATTTTTCAGGTCCTTAAACAAGGACCTTAAGGCCGCTTCGCTCGTAGCGTCCAGCAGTAACACCGCCGCGCCGTGTAGGGAGTGTGTGGCAATCACCCACGCGAGTTTGGAAAAATCGCGCCGAACTCGAACGTGCCAATTGCCACCGACGCCGTGGCAACGAGCGCATACTTTCACGCTCGCGAGTGAGCGCTAGCCGGAAGGCCAGCCAGTCAACGCTTAGCGACACCAACAATTGCAATCGAATTTCTGATTGTCGCACCGGTTATGCCGGCTTCTCGATGGCTCGAGCGAACGAGGAAATCACCGCGACCGAGACTTCCACTCCGAGGCACCACAGGAGCAGAGCATGGATGGGCAGATCTGGCTCTACATCGCCCGACTATCCGATAGATCGGATTGGGAGGCGGGTATGCGTGATGACCGTACGCCGTGCCCTCCGAGCCTCGAATGGCCTGGACACCAGTCGCTCATCGAAGCCCAGCACCTGCGAACGCGAACGTTGTGGCGGTGGGCGAAGACAGCGATCTCGCGTTTGCTGCGTCGATCGACGCCCCGTGGCGGCAAGTCACGCCAGCGAGGTGCACCATGAGCGTTGTCGAGCTGGTTGGATTGGGGGTGCTGACCGGACTTGGCGCCGGCCTGCTTGCCGGACTGGTCGGCATCGGCGGGGGCGTGGTGATCGTACCTGCCATCTACTATGGACTTACCTCCAAAGGAGTATCGCCCAACGATGCGGCACACATCGCAGTGGCGACATCCCTGGCCGCCATCGTGCCTGCCTCCGTCGTCTCCTTCGCGCGACACCTGAAAGCGGGTCACGCCGATCTGAAGTTCCTCAAGGAATGGGGGCCCGGCATCGTGCTGGGCGTCGCCGCCGCCCAGATCGTGGCGCCACACCTCGACGGCAAGGTGCTGGAGACGGTATTCGCGGCGCTTTGCCTCCTCTTTGCCTACAGGTTCGCGTTTCCCGATCGCTTCGCTCCCTTCCTGAAGGCGCCGCCCGGCGGCTTCTTCCGACAGACCGCCAGCATCGGAATCGGTGCCTGTTCGGGACTGGCCGGTGTGGGCGGGGGCATCCTGACCAACGTCGTCATGACGCTGTCCGGGCTGCCCATGCACAAGAGTGTGGGGCGTGCCGCGGCAACCGGTGTCGTCGTCAGCATCCCCGCCTCGTTGGTGGCGGCGATGGCGACCCACTCGCCCAACCCGACGCAGCTCGGCAGCATCGATTTCGCCATCTGGCTCTGCATCGCGCCGGCGCAGGCCGCAGCGGCATGGGTGGGCGCGAGCATCGCCGAGCGCTCGAGCGCTCTTCTGCTGAGCCGCGTGTTTTCGATTGTGCTCGTAGCGACGGGGGTGGCGATGCTGCGTTCCGCCATTTGGCCCTGACATGCGTGCGTTCATCCCACTACCCGCGCACAGCACGTTCTGGACGTCGCTGCTGTGCCTTCTTCGTCGACGCAAGAGCGTTCCCCAAAGAGCGATCGAGCCGCCTCCAGTGGCAACGAAAGCCAGCCCGTCACGAGACACCTTTCTTCAGCTCTGGTCGGGGGGAGGATTTTGATTTTTCGCCTTCGCGTTTCTCTTCCCGGTTAGGGGAGAGCAGGCAGAACGCGGGTCAGGACGCGGGCGAGCTTGACGCAGGCGTCGTCGATCTCATCTTCCGGCGTGCCGGCGTAGCCCAGGATCAGGCCCTGCCGGCGGCGTCGGCCGGCGTAGCAGGCCGAGAGCGGCGCCAGGGCGATTCCTTCCTTCGCGGCCGCCGCCACGACGGCGCGATCGTCGAAGGCGGATGCGATCGCTGCGACAGGCCGTGCGACAAGGTATGTGCCGGCCCGGTCGGGCACGTTCTCCAGCCAATGCGCGAGATGGCGCTCCATGCCGGCGACCAGCGCGTCGCGGCGCGCGGCGTAGAGCAGCCGGGTGCGCCGGATGTGCGTCGTCAGATGGCCGTCGGCGATGAAGCGGGCAAGCGCGCCCTGGCCGAGCAGCGAGGGGCGGGCGTGGATCGCCGCCATCCGCTTCTCGGCAGCCGGCACGAGGGCTTCGGGCAACACGATGTAGCTCAGCCGCACCGCCGGAAAGAGCAGCTTGGAGAAACTGCCGAGATAGGCGACGCGGCCGCTGCGATCGAGCGCACGCAAGGGCGCGAGCGGCCGGCCGGCGTAGCGATACTCGCCGTCGTAATCGTCCTCGGCGATCCACGCTCCGCGATGCTCGGCCCAGCGCAGCAACTCGAGCCGGCGCTGCAAGCTGAGCACCATGCCCAGCGGGAAGTGATGCGCCGGCGCCACGACGGCGAGCCTGGCCTTCGATTGCGCGGCGACTGCGCGCTCGACGATGAAACCTGACTCGTCGACGGGGATCGGTACCGCCCGCACGCCGGCGAGCGCCAGGGCATCGCGCGTGCCGATGAAGCCCGGCTCCTCGATCCAGGCCGGCTCGTCGGGGTCGAGCACCAGCCAGGCGAGCAGCGCCAGGCTCTGGCGCATGCCGCTCGTGACCACGATCGATTCCGGGACGCAGGTGAAGCCGCGGGCCGCGCCGAGATAGGCGGCAATGGCTTGCCGCAACCCCGCATGGCCGAACGGATGCAGCGCGCCCGCCACCGTCCAGGATGGCTGGCGCCATTCGCGCTCCAGCAACCGCGCCCACAGGGCGAAGGGGAATGCCTCGCGATCAGGCTGGCCGAGCGGAAAGGCGATCGGCGCGTCGTCGGCGCCGAAGCCGGGCTCCGCATCGGCGAGCGCAAGACGCGCGCGGCGCGACAGCGGCGCGGTGGCTGGCTTGCCATTGGTCGATGCCTGACGAGCCGGTCGATCGTGCGGCGTCGTCAGCATGTCGTCCGGCAGATCCGTCGCGACGGCGATGCCCGACGCGGCCTGTGCCACGACGTAGCCCTCGGCAGTCAGCTGGTCCATGGCGAGCAGCACGGTGCCGCGCGCCACGTCGAGCTCGCCGGCCATCAGGCGCGACGACGGCAGGCGTTGGCCCGGGGCGAGGCGGCGCTCGAGGATGGCGCGGCGCACCTGCTCGAAGATCTGGCGGTGCAAGGGCGTTCGTGCGGCCGGGTCGAGGACCAGGCCCAGCGGGGCGGCCTGGCGATGGGGACGGGGCATGACTGGTACAGCCAAAATTGTCGGAACTGGCTCTTTTGCCTGTACCTTAATGCCTCCATGGTCCGGCCCGCAATCGAACCGGGTCTTTCATCATGAGCACAGACACCCTCGCCCGCAGCCGGACCGCACCTTCCGCCGAGAACACGCCGGAGGCCTTCGGCGTCACGCCGGTCAACAAGGTCAAGCGCATGCACGAGCGCGGACGCTACGACCGCAAGACGGTGTACGAAATCCTCGACGCCGCCGTGGTCTGCCACATCGCCTACGTGATCGACGGCCGCCCCTACTGCACGCCGACAGCGTTCTGGCGCGAGGGTGACCATCTCTACTGGCACGGCTCATCGGCCAGCCGGATGATCCGCACGCAGGCCCAGGGCACCCCGGTCTGCCTCACCGTCACCCATCTGGACGCGCTGGTGATGGCGCGCTCGGGCTTCCACCACTCGGTCAACTATCGGGCGGTGATGGCGTTCGGCACGGCGCACATCGTCGACGACGTCGAGCAGAAGCTGAAGCTGATGGACCGGTTCATCGACCGCATCTATCCCGAGCGCTCGAGGCTGATCCGCCAGCCCAACAAGCAGGAGCTCAAGGCGACCACCATGATGGGCATGGAGATCGAGCACGCCTCGGCCAAGATCCGCGACAAGCACGTCGCCGACGACGAGGAGGACTATGCCGGGGTTCCCGCCTGGTCCGCGCTCTATCCGGTGCGGCAGGTGATCGGTACGGCGTCGGAGTGCGAGCGCCAGCTGCCCGGCCTGACGCGGCCCGACGGCATGGCCCATTTCGAGCCCGGGACCGCCCTCGACGATCTGTTGACCCAAAGCTACCGCCGCACCTTCGGGTAAACTCCACGCCGTCTCGAAGGATGGCCGCAGCCGAGGTGCGCGTTGCCACCTTTCGAGACGCCGCACTGCGTGCGGCTCCTCAGGGTGAGGTGCTTGTTTGGCCAGTGGATTCCGCTGAGTGGAGCTCAGCCCTGCATTGGCCCTCACTGCAGACGAGTGGCTACTTCCTGGGACGGGATGGTTCCGAGATCTCGGCGACGGCAGCGCCGACGCTGCCGAGTGCGGCCGCCCGCGGCTCGGTGGCGACGTCGCCCAGGGCGACGATGCCGGCGAGCTTCTTGTTGCGATCGAGGACCGCCAGGCGCCGGACCTGCAGCACCTTCATGCGCTCCAGCACCTCGTCCGCCTCCTCGTCGCAATAGGCATAGGCGATGTCCTCGCTCATGCAGTCGCGCACCAGCCCGTCGACGGGGGACAGTCCGGCCGCCACCCCGCGGACCACGATGTCTCGGTCGGTGATCGCACCGACCAGCCGCTCGCCGTCGCAGACCGGCAGCGAACCCACTCCGAGCGCTTCCATCGCCGCCGCGGCCTGCTGAAGCGAGGCATCGGGCGGGACGGTTTCGACCTCGCGGGTCATGATTTCGGAGACCTGCATAAGGACTTAATGGCGGCGTGGCCGGTTGGTTCCGGGCACGCAACAGACCGTGCCGGCCTGTCGTTGTCTCGCCATGAGCAACAGCCGAGTCAGCCGGCGCGGTCTTCTCGGGACGGCCGCCCTTGGAACTCTAGCGGGGGGCGCTCTGACGGGGACCACCCGCGCCCAGTCCGCTCCCGCTCCTTCGATTGCCCCCGGAGCTGCTCCGATGACTGTCGATGTCGGCCTCACCGTCAATGGCGCGCACCACGACCTGAAGGTCGATTCGCGCACCACCTTGCTCGACCTCCTGCGCGAGCATCTCGGCCTGACCGGGACCAAGAAAGGCTGCGACCACGGCCAATGCGGCGCCTGCACCGTGCTGGTCGACGGCGTGCGCAAGAACGCCTGCCTGCTGCTCGCCGCATCGATGGACGAGCGCGGCATCGTCACCATCGAGGGGCTGGGCAACGAGCAGGCGCTGCATCCGATGCAGGCGGCGTTCGTCGCGCATGACGGCTTCCAGTGCGGCTACTGCACGCCGGGCCAGATCTGCTCCGCCGTCGGCATGCTGTCGGAGATCAAGCGCGGCCTGCCGTCGGCCGTCACCGCTGACCTCGAGGAGCCGATGGTGGAGCTGCAGGAAGCCGAGGTGCGCGAGCGCATGAGCGGCAACATCTGCCGCTGCGCCGCCTATCCCAACATCGTCGCCGCCATCCTCGACGCCGGAAAGGCCTGATCGATGCGTGCCTTCACCTACGAACGTCCGGCCGATATGGCGGCCGCCCTGGTGGCGATCGGCCAGCCCGGCGCCAAGTTCCTGGCCGGCGGCACCAACCTCCTCGACCTGATGAAGGTCGAGGCCGAGACGCCCCAGCGCCTGGTCGACGTCTCGCGCCTGCCGCTCGACCAGATCGGCGAGGAGAATGGCGGCTTGCGCATCGGTGCCATGGTGACCAACACCGCCCTCACCGGCGATGCCCGAGTACGCGAGCGCTATCCGTTGCTGGCCCGCGCGGTGCTGAACGGCGCGTCGGCGCAATTGCGCAATCAGGCCACGACCGGCGGGAACCTGCTGCAGCGGACCCGCTGCTACTACTTCTATGACCCGGCGGTGCCCTGCAATAAGCGGGCGCCGGGTACCGGCTGCTCTGCCCTGCAGGGGTACAATCGCATCCACGCGATCCTGGGCGCGAGCGACGCCTGCATCGCCGTGCATCCCTCCGACATGGCGGTGGCGATGATGGCGCTCGATGCCGAAATCGAGGTCCAGTCGCCGCGCACCCATCGGCGCATCAAGATCGCCGACTTCCATCGCCTGCCCGGCAACACGCCGCAGACCGACACCAACCTCGGGGCCGAGGAGCTGATCACCGCGGTGATCCTGCCGCCGCCGCCGGTCGGCGGACAGGTCTATCGCAAGGTGCGCGACCGGGCGTCGTACGACTTCGCCCTGGTGTCGGTGGCCGCTGTCGTCGACACCGACGGCGAGCGCGTCCGCTCGGCGCGCATTGCCCTAGGAGGCGTGGCGCACAAGCCGTGGCGCGCGCTGGACGCGGAGAAGCAGCTCGCGGGCGTACCGTTGTCCGACGACGCTTTCGCTGCCGCCGGCGAGGCGGCGGTGAAGGGCGCGCGTGGTCACGGCCACAACGACTTCAAGATCCCCCTCGCCGCGCGCACGGTCGCGTGGGCGCTGACCGAAGCCGCGAAGCAGAGGAAGGCCTGACATGCCCGACACGATCCTCGGCCAGCCGATCGACCGTATCGACGGCAAGGCGAAGGTGACCGGCGCGGCGCGCTATGCGGGCGACGCCCGGGCCGCGCAGCCCGCGTTCGGCGTGATCGTCACCAGCACGGTCGGACGCGGCACCATCACCAAGGTCGACATCAAGGAGGCGCAGGCCGCACCCGGCGTGGTGCTGGTGATGAGCCATGAGAACGCGCCGGCGCAGGCGCCCTTCAAGCACGAAGGCGATCGGCATGCGCGGCCCAAGCCGCAGCTCTACGAGGCGCGGGTCCACTATTACGGCGAGCCGGTCGCACTGGTGGTCGCCGACACGTTCGAGCAGGCGACCGCCGCGGCCCGGCTGGTCCGCGTGTCGTACCAGACCGAGGTCGGCGCCTACGATCTGGCCGGCAGCCGGCGCCTCGCCTATACGCCCGCCGAGCTGGTGCAGGGCAAGCCCGATTCCTCGCTCGGCGATTTCGACAAGGGCTTCGCCGCAGGCGCGCAGAAGGTCGACGCCACTTACACCACGCCCTACCAGAGCCACAACCCGATGGAGCTGGTGGGAAGCCTGGCGCAGTGGGACGGCGACCGGCTCACCGTTCACTGCGCCACGCAGATGGTGGATGCCTCGCACCATTCGATCGCCTCGACGCTGCAGATTCCGCTTGAGAATGTCGAGGTGATCAGCGAGTACATCGGCGGCGGCTTCGGCGGCAAGCTGCCGATCTACGGCGACGCGATCCTGGCGGCACTGGCGGCCAAACAGCTGAAGCGGCCGGTGAAGGTCACGCTGACCCGCCAGCAGATGTTCTCCGTCACCACCCATCGCGCGGCGACCATCCAGCGGGTACGGCTGGCGGCCGGCTCCGACGGCAAGCTGACCGCGATCGCCCACGAGGTGATATCGCAGTCGGCGCGGCTCGACGAGTTCGTCGAAAGCGCCGCGGCCAGCACGCGCTCGATGTATGCCGCGCCCAACCGACTGACCCGCCATCGCGTGGTGCCGCTCGACATGCCGGTGTCCGATTCGATGCGCGCGCCGGGCGATGCGGTCGGCCAGCTCGCGATCGAGCAGGCGATGGACGAGCTCGCCTACAAGCTCGACCTCGATCCGGTCGAGCTGCGCCTGCGCAACGAGCCCCAGGAAGATCCCGAGAAGCACATCCCCTACTCGACCCGCAAGCTGGTCGAGTGCCTGCAGAAGGGGGCGGCCGAGTTCGGCTGGGACAAGCGGCCGCGCACCCCAGGAACGCTGAAGGACGGCCAATGGCTGGTCGGATTCGGCATGGCCGGCGCGATCCGCGGCAACTACCGCCGCCCCGCCACCGCCAAGGTGCGCATGGACGAGAACCGGCATGTCACGGTCGAGATGGACATGACCGACATCGGCACCGGCTCCTACACGATCTTCGCCCAGGTCGCGGCCGATGCGCTGGGCGTGCCGATCGAGCAGGTCACCGTGCGCCTGGGCGACAGCTCCTATCCACAGACACCAGGCTCTGGCGGGTCGTTCGGGGCGGCGAGCTGCGCCCCGGCCGTGCACGATGCCTGCATGGAGATCAAGAAGAAGCTCGACGCGGGCCAGGGGCCGGGGAACCTGCAGGCCGAAGCCAAGTCGGCGCCCGGCGAGGAGTTCAAGAAGTTCTCGCAATACAGCTACGGCGCCCATTTCGCCGAGGTCGGCGTCGATGCCGCGACCGGCGAGGTCCGGCTGCGCCGCATGCTGGGCGTGTTCGACGCCGGTCGCATCTACAACTCCAAGACCGCCCGCTCGCAGTTGATCGGCGGCATGATCTGGGGCGTCGGCTCGGCCTTGCACGAGAACGCCGTGGTCGATCTACGCTACGGCCAGTTCGTGAACCATGACCTCGCGGGCTACCACGTGCCGGTGCATGCCGACGTGCCGGCGGTCGACGCGATCATGCTGCCTGGCTTCGACGACAAGTCGAACGAGATGGGCTCGAAGGGCGTCGGCGAGCTCGGCATCTGCGGCGCGGGCGCTGCGGTCGCCAACGCGATCTACAATGCCTGCGGCGTGCGGGTACGCGACTACCCGATCACGCCGGACAAGGTCCTGAACGGCCTGATGCGGCCGGCGAACGTGGCGCAGCAGCGCTGAGGACAGTCTCGGTAGGCGCAGATTTTCTTTTTGGTCGGCGCAGAAATTCCGGCGCCGCGGGCGCGCGATTCCTCGGGAAATCTCCCTCCAGAACGTCAAAGGCCTCGAATCTGGCGCTCGCAACGAACCTCATATGGGCAATGGAGGGCGATTCGAGGCCCGCAAACAGCGGCTTTTCCTCTCGGCCATTGCCCGTAATAGGTGTTCGGCGCGTGATCATGCAGAGTCGCGCATGATCTTCCTCATCGGACCGCGCCACTCCAGTGGCGCTCATAACTCTCATTGCGCCAGGGGAGTGGCGCGGTCCGATGAGGGGTGTTTTTCAGTTGGGACAGAATCGGTGGATTCGTGGACTCCGGGCCCGAAACCGTTGTGCCATCGGCATCCAACCGGTCCACACCCGAGTGGACTCCAGTGGACTCCCGCCGACGGCGATTCCGCGACCAGCAACTTCGTGCTAGCGGAGCGCCGCGATCACCCGGGTCTGCGAACGCACGCGCGGGGCGAACGAACCCCAGCCGCGCATGGTCGCGAACTCCCTGGTCTCGACCGCCGCGGGCGAGTCGAGCTCATAGACCGTGGTCCAGAGCGTGGTGCGGCGCCGCCGCCGCTCGCCGCGGTCGCTTTCGGCGATCTCGCCGACCGAACGATAGCGCCGGCCGGACAGAACGCCGGGGCAGGCCAGCGCATCGGGCAAATGAACCTCGTCGTACCAGCGACTCCACTCCGCCTCGACCTCGAAGTCGACCTCGGCGGTCACGATCAGCAAGCAGTTGGGCAGCAGGCAATTCGACAGGCTCATCGGCATTCCTCTTGCACGCAGCGTCGAGGCGCGATGGAATGCCGTCCGACAAGATTGTTCAAGGGGAGACGCTCATGCGTATGATGGTTTGGTCGGCCGTGGCCGCTTTTGCGCTGATCGGCGCAAGCGTTGCCGACGCCCAGCAGGCCGAGACGCCGCGCAGAGGCGGCGTGATCCGCATGACCGCGCCCTATGCCGCGAGCTTCGGCAGCCTCGACCCCCAGGCCACCCCTCGGGCGCAGGACGACATCGTCAACAAGGCCATCCATCGCACGCTCTATAACTGGGACACCGCCAACTCCAAGCTGGTGCTCGAGCTCGCCAAGTCGGTCTCGGTGTCCGACGACGGCCTGGTCTATACCTACAAGCTGCGCGACGACGCCTACTTCCACAACGGCCGCAAGATGACGGCCGACGACATCATCTACTCCTACACGCGCATCATGGACGGCTCGAAGGGCTATCCCGGCGCGCGCTACATCCGCCTGATCAAGGGCGCGACCGAGGTCGAGAAGGGCCAGGCCAAGGAGATCTCCGGCCTCAAGAAGATCGACGACTACACGCTCGAGATGACCATCACCGACCGCGTCGATCCGGGCTACTACCTGTTCTCCGGCACCACCGCGATCCTGCCCAAGGAAGAGGCCGAGAAGCCCGACTTCGCCTCGCATCCGGTCGGTCTGGGCCCGTTCAAGTTCAAGGAGCACATTCCGGGCAGCCGCGTCGTGATGGAGCGTTTCGACAAGTTCTACAAGCCGGGCAAGCCCTACGCCGACCGGCTGGAAGTGCTGATCATGGCCGAGGCCGCCGCGCGCGACGTCGCCTTCCGCAACAAGGAGATCGACACCTCGATCCTGGGCCCCGCGCAGTACGTCGCCTATCGCGCCGACCCGCAGCTCGCCAAGGGCATCCTCGAGGTGCCCGAGATGTTCACCCGCTCGATCCAGTTCAACCTGGCCGACGGCGGCGCCAAGCCGTTCAAGGACAAGCGCGTGCGCGAGGCGTTCAACTACGCGATCGACGCCGACCTGATCATCAAGCGGCTGGTCAAGGACAAGGCCTATCGCGCGGTGAGCTGGCTGCCGCCCTCATCGGCCTCGTTCGACAAGACGATGAAGCCCTACCCGTACGATCCCGAGAAGGCGAAGAAGCTGCTGGCCGAGGCGGGCTATCCCAACGGCTTCGAGTTCGAGCTGACGACCAGCCAGAACGAGAGCTGGGGCATGCCGATCGTCGAGGCGATCATGCCGATGCTGGCCAAGGTCGGCATCAAGCTGAAGCCCAAGCTGGTCGAGGTGACGGTGCTGACCGAGATCGCCATGAAGGGCGAGCACCAGGCCTATATCGGCTCGAGCCTGACCGGCCCCGATTCGCTGGCGACCCTCCGCTGCTACTACTCCAAGACGCCGCGCACCGCCTGCAACTACACCGGCTTCAGCAATCCCCAGTACGACAAGCTGCTCGACGAGGCTGGCCAGACCGGCGACATGGCCAAGCGCACCGATCTGCTGAAGCAGGCCAACAACGTGCTCTACGACGAGGCGCCCGTCTGGTTCTTCAACTACAACAAGGCCGTTCTCGCCCATCAGCCGTGGATCCACGGCCTGCAGGCCAACCCGACCGAGATCACGCACCAGTATCCCGAGGACATCTGGGTCGACGCGACCTCGCCCGCGAAATGACGGCTTCCCCGTCACCCCGAGCGAAGCCGAGGGGTCTCTTTTGACGTCGCCGGAAAAGAGGTCCCTCCGCTTCGGCTCGCTGCGCTCGCCTTCGGTCGGGACGACAGGCTTGGAGTCCTGATCTCATGATCCTCGTCCTCGCGCGCCGGCTGGCCAATGTCGTGCCGACCTTGGTCGCCGTCATTGCGCTGGTCTTCCTGCTGTTCAGTGTCCTGCCCGGGAGCTTCATCTCGGGCATGGGCGAGGACGGCCGCACGACCATCGATCCGGCGGTGATGGAGCGGATGCGCAAGGAGATGGGCCTCGACGACCCGCTGCCCGAGCGCTTCGCCAAGTACATCGCCCATACCGCGGTGGGCGACCTCGGCAAGTCGTTCCGCACGCGCGAGCCGGTGACGACCCTGATCGGCCAGCGCATCTGGCCGTCGCTCAAGCTGATGTTCGCCGCGATGGCCTTCGCCATCGCGGTCGGCGTGACCCTGGGCTTCCTCGCCGCACTCCGGCCCGGCAGTCCGATCGACACCGTCTCCATGGTGGCGGCGATCTCGGGCCTGTCGCTGTCGCAGTTCTGGTTCGGCCTGATGCTGATGTACCTGTTCGCCCTGACGCTGCACTGGCTGCCGAGCTTCGGCTACGGCGACGGCGGCATCCGCCACCTCATCCTGCCGGCGATCGCGCTGGGTGTCGGGCCGATGGCGCTGCTCGCGCGCACCACGCGCGCCGCCGTGCTCGACGTGCTGAATGCCGACTTCGTCCGCACCGCCCGCAGCAAGGGCATGAGCGAGCGCCGCGTCGTCGAATGGCACGTGCTGCGCAACGCTTTGGTGCTGGTGATCACCATCATCGGCCTGCAGTTCGGCTCGCTGATGGGCCAGGCGGTGGTGGTCGAGAAGCTGTTCGCTTGGCCGGGCGTCGGCTCGCTGCTGATCGATTCGGTGTTCCAGCGCGACATGCCGGCCGTCCAGGGCTGCATCCTGCTGATCGTTGTGTTCTTCCTCGCCATCAACACGCTGGTCGACATCGCCTATGTCGCGATCGACCCGCGCATCCGGTACGGCCGATGACCCTGATGACTCTCAAGCTGGCGCCCAAGCTTCGGGGCGGCACCTCGCTGTGGATCGGCGGCGGGCTGGTCGCCCTCGCCGTGTTCGTCGCGGTCGCGGCGCCCTTGATCGCGCGCACCGACCCGGTGATGGACGCCAACCTGATGAACGCGGAGATCCCGCCGGGGTGGGAGTTCCCGTTCGGCACCGATGCGCAGGGCCGCGACATCTATTCCCGCATCGTCTACGGAGCGCGCATCTCGCTCACCGTGGGCGTCGGCAGCCAGATCCTCAACAGCCTGATCGGCGTGTCGCTCGGCCTCACCGCCGGCTACTGGGGCGGTTGGTGGGACGACATCGTCACCGGCCTCACCAACCTGATGCTGGCGATTCCGTCGCTGATCTTCGCGCTCGCGATCATGGCGATCCTCGGCCCGGGCCTGACGAGCTTGCTGGCGGCGCTCGGCCTCACCGCCTGGTCCTATTCCTGCCGCATCGCCCGCGCGCAGGTTCTGTCGCTCAAGAGCCAGGGCTATATCCAGGCCGCGCGCATCCTGGGCTACGGCGACCTGCGCATCATGTTCACCCAGGTGCTGCCCAACATCCTCGGGCCGCTGATCGTGATCGCCACGCTCGGCATGGGAACCGCGATCCTCTCCGAAGCCGCGCTGTCGTTCCTGGGCCTCGGCATCCGGCCGCCCTTCCCGAGCTGGGGCAGCATGCTTTCCGAGGCGCGCGACCAGATCAATACGGTGCCGTGGCTGTCGATCTTCCCCGGCGTGGCGATCTTCCTCACCGTGCTCGGCCTCAACCTGCTGGGCGACGGACTGCGCGACATCCTCGACCCGCAATCGACGACGCGCCGCTGATGAGCACGGATCCCCTCCTCGAGGTCGACGGCCTGCGCATCGCTCTGACGAGCGGCGGGACCACCTACAATGCAGCGGAAGACGTCTCGTTCGAGATAGGCCGCGGCGAGGCGTTCGGGCTGGTGGGCGAATCGGGCTGCGGCAAGAGCATCACCGCGCTTGCCGTCATGGGCCTGCTGAAGCGGCCCTTGTCGCTCGCCGGCGGCCGGATCGTGCTCGACGGCGAGGAGATCCAGAAGGCCTCGCCCGCCAGGATGCGCGAGCTGCGCGGCAGCCGCATCGGCATGATCTTCCAGGAGCCGATGACGGCGCTCAATCCGCTGTCGCCGGTCGGCCGCCAGATCGCCGAGATGTTCGTGCTGCACCAGAAGGCCGGCTGGAGCGAGGCGATGGACCGCGCCGAGGAAGCGCTGCGCCAGGTCCGTGTCCCGTCGCCGGCGCGGCGCATCAAGGACTATCCGCACCAGCTCTCGGGCGGCATGCGCCAGCGCGTGATGATCGCCATTGCGCTCGCCTGCAGCCCCGAGCTGCTGATCGCCGACGAGCCGACGACGGCGCTCGACGTCACGGTGCAGGCCGAGATCATCGACCTGATGGCCGAGCTGTGCGCCGCCAAGGGCACCGCCATCCTGATGATCAGCCACGATCTCGGCCTGGTCGCCAACATGTGCCGGCGCGTCGCCGTGATGTACGCCGGCCGCATCGTCGAGGCGCAGCCCGCGGAGGCGATCTTCGCCACGCCGCAGCATCCCTACACGCAGGGGCTGGTGAACTCCCTGCCGCGGCTCGGCGAGCGCTCCCGGCGCGGCCAGCAGAAGCTGCGCGAGATCGCCGGGGTCGTGCCGTCGATCCAGGCCTATCCGTCGGGCTGCCGCTTCAACCCGCGCTGCCCGCGGGCGACCGAGGTCTGCCTCACCACGCCGCCGGCGATCACGCCATTGCCCGCCGCCAACTCCGCGGAAGCGCTCGTACGGTGCCACCACCATGGGTGACCCCCTGCTCGCCCTCGACGACCTCGCCGTCCATTTCAAGGTCGGCAGCACGCTCGGCGGCGGCGTCCACACGCTGAAGGCCGTCGACGGCGTCACGCTCGACGTGAAGCCCGGCGAGTGCCTCGGCCTGGTCGGCGAATCGGGCTGCGGCAAGTCCACCCTGGCCCTTGCCATCATGGGACTGGTGCCGCCGACGCGCGGTCACATCAATCTCGACGGCCGCGATCTCATGCAGCGCGAGCGGCTGGAAACCGCCCGCACCGTCCAGATGGTCTTCCAGGACCCCTACGCCTCGCTCAATCCGCGCCAGACCGTGCGGCGGACGCTCGCCGATCCGCTGCGCATCCACGGCGTCAGCGACAAGGCCGAGGTCGAGGCGCGGGTGGTCGACATGATGGCCAAGGTGGGCCTCAGGCCCGAGCATGCCGACCGCTACCCGCACGAATTCTCCGGCGGCCAGCGCCAGCGGATCGGCATTGCCCGCGCGCTGATCCTCAAGCCCAAGCTGGTGATCTGCGACGAGCCGGTCTCGGCGCTCGACGTGTCGATCCGCGCGCAGATCATCAACCTGCTGCTCGAGCTGAAGGACGAGCTCGGCCTTGCCTACATCATGATCAGCCACGATCTCGGCGTGGTCGAGCATGTCAGCGACCGGGTCGCCGTGATGTATCTCGGCCGCATCGTCGAGCAGGGCGGCTGGCAGGAGATCTTCGAGAACCCGCGCCATCCCTACACGCGCGCCCTGATCGCCGCGATCCCCGACCCGTTCCATCGTGCCGCCGTCTCGGCGCGCGCCAAGGCCAAGGGCGAGATTCCGAGCGCCCTCAATCCGCCGCCGGGCTGCCATTTCCATCCGCGCTGTCCCCTGAAGGCCGATATCTGCGTCGCGCAGGCCCCGCCGCTCGAGGCGGTGGCGGCCGGGCATCGTGCCGCCTGCCACTTCCGCGACCGTCGGGATTGAGCAAATCGGCCTGGCGATGCCCATGTATCGGCCATGACTCCCGACGACACCGACCGCCTCATCGCCTGGCTCGTGCGCCGCGGGCTGGAGGGAACATCGGAGTCCGACCTGCTGCGGCTGTTCTGCGAGAAGTGCGGCGCCGCCGGCCTGCCGGTGAACCGCGCGCTGATGTTCATGGACACGCTGCATCCGGTTCATGAAGGCCGCATCTTCCGCTGGCGCAACGACGGTGTGCCGGAGGACGCGCCGGTGCGCGACTACGGGCCCAGCAACCAGGGCGAGGTGGCGGCGGCCTGGCAGCGCAGCCCGTTCTACCACCTGGTGCAGACCGGCGGCGAGGAGCTGCGCCGGCGGATCGGCTTCGGCGAATCGCCCGACTACCTGATCATCCAGGAGATGAAGGACGCGGGTCACACCGACTACATCCTGTTCGTCCACCCGTTCGCTGCCGAGGGCACGATCGGCGAGATGGACTGCTTCTACTCGGCCTGGTCGACCAAGCATCCCGAGGGCTTCAGCGAGGCCAACATCGCGGCCCTGCGTCGGCTCGCGCCGACGCTGGGCCTCGCCGCCAAGAACAGCTCGCTGACGCGCATCGCCGGCACCCTGGTCGACGTCTATCTCGGCCACGATGCCGGGCGAATGGTGCTGCAGGGCCGCATCCAGCGCGGCATCGCCGACCGCATCGAGGCGGTGCTGTGGTTCTCCGACCTGCGCAGCTTCACGGCGATCACCGACGCCGCCCGGCCGGTCGAGATCATCCCGCTGCTCAACGACTATGCCGACGCGGTGATCAGTGCGATCCACCAGGCCGGCGGCGACGTGCTCAAGCTGATCGGCGACGGCACGCTCGCCATCTTCCGCTCCGACGATCGCGAGACGGCGTGCGAGAACGCACTCAGGGCCGAGGCCGACATGCGTCAACGCGTGGCCGAGCTCAACGAGCGACGCAAGGCGGAGGAGCGGCCGACCACCTCGGTGTATGTCGGCCTGCATGTCGGCGCGGTGTTCTACGGCAACATCGGCAGCGTCGATCGCCTCGACTTCACGGTCGTGGGACCGGCCGTGAACGAGACCAGCCGCATCGCCTCGATGTGCCGCTCGGTCGACCGGCCGCTGCTGATCTCGTCCGCCTTCGCATCGGCCCTGCCGGAGAAGGAGCGCCGCAACCTGGTGTCGGTCGGCCGTTTCGCTCTTCGCGGCGTCGGCCGCGCACAGGACCTTTTCACGCTCGATCCCGAACTGCTCTCGACCTCGACTCGCCCGTAAAAATTCCGCGTCCCGGCTTGCGCGCAACGTGCGCCAATGCCTACGATGCCGGCCAAGAATAAAGCCGTTTATTGCGGCAGGGGTTATTGGGAGGAAAAGTTAATGCTCAAGCACAAGCGTCGTAGCGTGATCAAGCTTGCCGGCAGCGCGGCTGCCGTCGCGTCAACGGGCATGGCCGGCATCCTGGCCAGCGGTCGCACACCGGCCTATGCCCAGCAGAAGACAGTCCATTGGTTGCGTTGGGTCGATTTCGTTCCCGCGTCGGATCAGCTGTGGCGCAAGGAACTGGTGCCGCAGGCCGAGAAGGAACTCGGCATGAAGATCAACATCGAGACGGTGAACGGCAACGACCTTCAGCCGCGCACCACCGCCGCCATCCAGTCCGGCTCCGGCCCCGACCTGATCATGGCCTTCAACAACACGACCTATATCTACGAGAACAGCGTCGTCGACCTCACGGACCTTGCCGAGGATCTCTCCAAGCGCGAAGGCGGCATCTTCAAGTACTGCCGCTCGTTCTGCAGCAACGGCAAGATCTTCATGAGCATGCCGTGGGCAGTGCCGGGCGCCATGATCTCCTATCGCAAGTCGTGGCTTGCCGAGGCGGGATCGCCGGACGGCTTCCCCAAGACCTGGGAGGAATATCGCAAGGTCGGCAAGAAGCTGAAGGCCGCCGGCCATCCGATCGGCCAGACGCTCGGCCACACCTTCGGCGACGCCCCGACCTTCACCTATCCCTACATGTGGTCGTGGGGCGGCAAGGAAGTCGAGCAGGACGGCAAGACCGTCGCGATCAACTCCAAGGAGACGATCGAGTCGGTGAAGTTCATGACCGACTTCTGGAAGGAGGCGCACGACGAGGGTGCGCTGGCCTGGGACGACACCAACAACAACCGCGCCTTCCTGTCCGGCACCATCTCGGCCACGCTGAATGGCGCCTCGATCTACATCGAAGCCTCGCGCAAGCCCGACACCTACCAGACGGAGAAGGGCAAGCCGATGAAGGACGATATCCTGCACTCGCCGCTGCCCGCCGGGCCGGCGGGGCAGTTCGGCATGCACCTGATGCAGTCGACCATGCTGATGAAGTACTCGAAGAACCAGGACGCCGCGAAGGAGTTCCTGAAGTGGGTCCACACCGAGAAGAACTACGAGAAGTGGTTCCTCTCGCAGAAGGGCTACTCGACCCCGTGCACGGCCAAGTGGGAAGAGCATCCGCTGTGGAAGCAGGATCCGGTCATGGCGCCGTTCAAGGTCGCGGCCCGTCTCGGCCAGGCGCCCGGCTTCGCCGGTTTGCCGAACCAGAAGGCGGCCGAGGCGCTCAGCAAGTACATCATCACCGACATGTACGCCAAGGCGGTGCAGGGCATGCCCGCCGAGGAGTCGGTGAAGTGGGCGGAGAGCGAGCTGAAGAAGATCTACTCCGCCTGAGGCGGCGGGTTAGGCACAACCAACAGGCAGGTCGAGCATGGCGGTCACCGCGGTTCCGGGAATGGTGGGAGGCAGACAGCCTCTCCCGTGGATGCGGAAGCTGGAGGATGAGCGCTGGCTGGCGTTCACCCTCCTCCTGCCGACCGCCATCCTGCTCGGCCTGTTCATCGCCTATCCCTTCGTCGAGGGCATCCTGCTGGCGTTGAGCGACGCCCGCGTCGGCGATCCCGGCCACTTCGTCGGGCTGCAGAACTTCGCCAAGCTGTGGAACGACGGCATCTTCTGGACGGCGGTCGGGAACACCTTCTGGTACACGGCGGTCACCACCGTGTTCAAGCTGGCGCTCGGCCTGTGGCTGGCGATGCTGCTGAACCGGCACTTCCGCGGCAAGGCGATCGTCCGCGCCTTCATCCTGCTGCCGTTCATCATCCCGACCGTGCTGTCGACCTTCGCCTGGAAGTGGATGTTCGACCCGACCTTCAGCGTCATCAACTGGACGCTGTTCAATCTCGGATTCATCAAGGCGCGCATCAACTGGCTGGGCGATCCCACCCTCGCCATGGCCTCGATCATGGTCGTCAACATCTGGCGCGGCGTACCGTTCTTCGCGATCAGCCTGCTCGCCGGCCTGCAGACCATCAGCCCCGAGCTGAACGAGGCCGCGGCGATCGACGGCGCGCGGCCGTGGTCGCGCTTCTGGCTGATCACCTGGCCGTTGCTGCTGCCGGTAACCATGGTGGTGATGCTGTTCTCGGTGATCCAGACCTTCGCCGACTTCCAGCTGGTCTACGTCATGACCGGCGGCGGGCCGGCCAACGCCACCCACCTGTTCGCGACCTACGCCTACCAGATCGGCATCGGTACGGGACTGCTGTCGCAGGGCGCCGCGGTGTCCCTCGCCATGTTCCCGTTCCTGTTCCTGATCGTGGTGATCCAGCTGCTCTACATCCGCCGCGTGGAGGTCCGTTGACATGATCGGTCGTGCGGAGG
Source organism: Reyranella sp. (assembly GCA_035293665.1). Lineage (GTDB taxonomy): Bacteria > Pseudomonadota > Alphaproteobacteria > Reyranellales > Reyranellaceae > Reyranella. The sequence goes on from DATGMK010000037.1 coordinate 37,078, forward strand.
CGCGCAGAGGCGGTCGTGCGGAGGCGCGCAAAGGCAATCGTGCGGAGGCGCGCAAATGATTGAAGGTGCGGTGTGGCGGAGGTGGGTGTTCTACAACATCCCGCTGATCCTGTTCGTCTTCGTCCTGCTCTTCCCGTTCTACTGGATGATCATCACCAGCTTCCGTCCCGACGGCGAGCTGTACCGGCCGTGGAATGCGCTCAACTACCAGCCGTTCTGGACCAACAAGCCGACCTTCGAGCACTTCACCTACCTGTTCGAGGAGACCGAGTTCGGCCGGTGGATGATCAACACGATGTTCATCGCGGTCACCTCGACCCTGATCTCCCTGTTCTGCGGTGTGCTGGCGGGCTACGCGCTGGCGCGGCTCAACTTCCCGTTCGCCGGCAGCCTCGGCACCGTGATCTTCATCACCTACCTGGTGCCGCAGACCCTGCTGTTCATCCCGCTGGCCGAGATCATCCGCAACTTCAGGCTGGGCGACACGCCATGGTCGCTGATCCTGACCTATCCGACCTTCCTGATTCCGTTCTGCACCTGGCTGATGATGGGCTACTTCAAGGCGATCCCGAAGGAGCTTGAGGAGTGCGCCCGCATCGACGGCGCCTCGCGCTTCAAGGCGATGGTCTACATCATCGTGCCGATCGCCGTGCCCGGCATTTTGTCGGCCGGCATCATTGCCTTCACGCTCTCCTGGAACGAATTCATCTACGCCCTCGTGTTCCTCAGCTCGCCGGAGCAGAAGACCGTGGCGGTCGGCGTCACCTCGGAGCTGATCCGCGGAGACGTGTTCTTTTGGGGCTCGCTGATGGCCGGCGCGCTGCTGGGCTCGGTGCCGGTGGCGATCGTCTACTCGTTCTTCGTCGAACACTACGTCTCGGGCTTGACCGGCTCGGTCAAGGGATAGGGGAAGTCATGGCCGAGGTCACGCTCAGCAAGCTGAACAAGTACTTCGACACCACCCACGTGGTGAAGGACGTCGACCTCACGATCCGCGACAAGGAGTTCATGGTCTTCGTCGGCCCCTCGGGCTGCGGCAAGACCACGACGCTGCGCATGATCGCCGGCCTCGAGGCGGTGTCGAGCGGCGACATCCGGATCGAGAACACCGTGGTCAACCAGGTCCCGCCGATGGACCGCGACATCGCCATGGTGTTCCAGAACTACGCGCTCTACCCGCACATGAGCGTCGCCTCGAACATGGCGTTCGGCCTGAAGATGCGGAAGTTCCCCAAGGACCAGATCCAGGACCGCATCAAGCGCGCTGCGACCATCCTCGGCATCGAGAACCTGCTGCAGCGCAAGCCGCGCCAGCTCTCCGGCGGCCAGCGCCAGCGCGTGGCCCTCGGCCGCGCCATCGTGCGCGACCCGAAGGTGTTCCTGTTCGACGAGCCGCTCTCCAACCTCGACGCCAAGCTGCGCGTGCAGATGCGGGTCGAGCTCAAGAAGCTGCACGAGCGCCTGGCCGTGACCTCGATCTACGTCACCCACGACCAGGTCGAGGCGATGACCCTCGGCGACCGCGTGGTGGTAATGAAGGACGGCGTGGTGCAGCAGGTCGGCGAGCCGCTCGAGCTCTACAACCAGCCGGCCAATCGCTTCGTCGCGGGCTTCATCGGCTCGCCGGCGATGAACTTCGCCGATGTGACGCTCAACGACCAGGCCGGCCAAGTGGTGGCCGAGGCGCCCGGCCTCAGGATCGTCCTGCCCGGCGCGCTCGCCGCGCGTGCCCGCAGGCACATGAACGGCGCCGGCACGAAGGCGACGCTCGGGATCCGGCCAGAGGACATCCACGTCGCCGGCGCCGCCGACTCACCCGACCATTGCGTCGAGGCGGACGTAGAGGTGGTCGAGCAGCTGGGCTCGGAGATCCTGCTCGACACCCGGGTCGGCCAGGCGCTGGTGGTGGCGAGCATCGATCCCAACGTCCGCGTGCGCACCCACGACAAGCTCAAGCTGGCGCTCAACCCCGAGCGCCTTCACCTGTTCGATCCCCAGACCGAGAAGGCGTTTTGACCGCCCGTGGCGGTCATCCTGAGCATTTGCGAAGGATCTTTTTGGATCAGGTCCTTCGCTGAAGCGCGGGGGTTTACCCCGCGCGACTCGGGATGACACTCCGTGTCACTTGGGCCCGGCCCAGCCTTCCAGGACGTCCCACCGGGCCTTGCGCTTGTCCGCGTCGGACTTCTTGTAGTCGAAGCCGAACGGCGCGGCCTCGAACGAGCCGTAGGTCGGGTTGGCGATGACCAGCCATTCGCGGCCCCAGCGATCCTTGTTCTCCTCGAAGATCTTCAGCCGGTCGGCCTCCGAAGACGTATAGCGGTCGTCGAAATCGCCGAAATTGTCGCCGAACTCGAGCAGGATTCGATAGTCCTTGGCGATGAAGGCGCGGCGCGTGCCCTTCTTGCTGCCCCAGTCCTTCTGCTCGTTCTGCATCAGGAAGGTGTCGACATTGCCGCCCATCGGATAACCGAGCTTCTGCATGTTCTCGCGCGTGTCCTTCTCGGTCACCGCATCCCGGTTGGTGACGTAGAACACCTTCACACCCTTCGAGTCGGCGTAGTTCGTGAACTCGACCGAGCCCGGGATGGCCCGCGAGATCTGGGCCGCGCAGAACTCGTTCCAGGTCGGCAGGCTGAAGCTCTTGCCGGCCTTGATGTTCCAGACCTGGTAGGCCGAGTTGTCGAGCACGGTCTCGTCGAGGTCGAGCACGATGGCGGGCGGCAGGTTCCCGAACTCGCCCTTCTGCTCGACCGGCGCGGCCGTCCACTTCTTGTCGGCCAGCGCCTGGTCGAGGCGAATCTTGGCCAGCGCATAGACCGTCAGCGCATTGCCCTTGAACTCGACCGAGCGCTGCGTCCACAGCGTCGCCAGAAGCGCATCATTGGGCTGCGGGTCCTGCGCCCAGGCCGCGCCGGCGCCCAGCGCGATGGCGATGGCGCCGAGCGCCGCCGTCCTCGTGATGATCATGCTGCTACCCCCTTCAACAGCTTTGCCTTCAGAGATTCCTCGGCGAACGAGACCTCGATCGCCGTGCGCGTGATCTTGCGCAACGCTGCCGCATCAAGCCCGGCCTTGTCGTACTCGGCCCCGAGCGTGGTGTGGAAAAACGGCGGATCGTCCGAACTCAGCGTGACGCGCACGCCCGCCTCGATCAAGCGATGGAGAGGATGGGCGTTGCGGTCCGGATAGAGGCCGAGCGCCACGTTGCTGCCGGGACAGACTTCCAGGGCGATGCCCCGCCGGACCAGCTCGTCCAATAGCCTGGGATCCTCGCTCGAGCGCACGCCGTGGCCGATGCGGGTGACCGGCAGGTCGCGGATCGCCGCCCAGACGCTTTCGGGTCCGCGTACCTCGCCGGCATGGATGGTGCAGCCGAGACCCTTCTCGTGGGCCAGCCGATAGGCCGGCGCGAAATCGGCTGGCGCGAACTTGCCCTCGTCACCACCCATGCCCAGCGCCACGACATAGGGATGCGGCTCGGCCACGACCTGCTGCGCGAGCGCGAGCGCGCGGTCGGGACCGAGATGGCGGATGCAGATCGCGATCAGGCGCGCCTCGATGCCGAAGTCGCGCTTGGCCCGGTCGACCGCATCGACCAGCGCGCCCAGCCACGTGGCGTAGGGAATGCCCAGCGCCTTGGGCCGCTCGGGCGAGCAGAACATCTCGACGTACACCGCGCCTTCGGCGGCGCTGCGCTGCAGGTAGGAATAGAGGATGTCGCCGAAGTCGCGTGACTTGCGCAGCACGCCGCACACGCGGTCGTAGGAATCGAGGAAGCTCAGGAAATCCGTCCAGGCATAGTGGCCGTTCGCGCCGAACAGACCGTGCGGCAGCTCGAGCCCGTTCCGTGCCGCCAGCTCGCGCGCCAGCACGGGCGGCACGGAGCCTTCGAGGTGACAGTGAAGCTCGGCCTTGGGGATCACGAAAAACCTCTCAACGGAAACTCCGGTCGTTGCAGCCAGTTGTCGGCACTATATGCCGCCCGCCCGTCGATCAGATGCAGGGCGTAGGCGTGCCGCGGGCGGGACGAGCGGTTGGCGCTGCTCGCATGCGGCAGCAGGCCATGCAGCACGACGAGCGTGCCGCGGCGCACCTCGATCGGCACAGGCTCCTCGGCCGGCCAAGGCACGACACTGAGATCATCCATCACCATCCCCTCGCCGGACCGATGGAAACGCTGACGAAGCGGCCCACGATGCGCGCCCTTGAGCGCCAGCAGGCAGCCATTGTCGCGATCGGCGTCATCCAGCGCGAACCAGAAGCCGGTGACCGTGATCGGTACCGTGTGCAGGAACGTCGCGTCCTGGTGCCAGCCGACCTCGCCGCCGATGCCGGGATTCTTGAAGATGTACATCGATTGCAGCAGCAGGGGCTTTTCCAGGCCGAGGTCGTGCGCCAACGCCGCGACACGCGGTTGACGCGAGATGCGGTCGAACACCGGATCGAGGTCGTGCAGCGCGTGACCGATCTTGTTGAGCTGGTCGGGCGCTTCTTCCTCGAAGAAGAAGCGGATCGCCCCGCCCGATTCGAGGAAATAGCGGTCGCGCGCGTGCCCCTGGTCGCGGGTCGAGAAGATCGTGCGCGCCGTCCCGGCATCGACGCCGGCGACCAGCTCCGCGGCCCGCGCCTGCAGGGCATCGCAGTCTGGCGCCGCGAGGAAATCCGGCACCACCAGGAAGCCGTCGCGCGCATAATCGGCGTTCATCCGGCGATCCCTTCGGCGACGATCCGGTCGATCACGACGGGCACGGGCTTGGGGGCAGGTCCGCCGATGCGAATCGCCCGGCGCACCTGCTCGATCGCCGCCTCGGCGCCAGCTTCGCTGGCCGCATGCACGAGGCACAATGGGCTGCCGATCTGCACTTCCGTGCCGATGTCGATCATCCCACTCAGGCCGACCGACGGATCGATCGCGTCATCGGCATGCGTGCGGCCGCCGCCCAGGCCCACCACCGCGAGACCGATTTCGCGCGCATCCATGCCGATCACATGGCCCGGCCGCTCGGCCGTGCACGGCCGGACGATCTTCGCCTGCTCGAGATAGCGCTTGGGCCGGTCGAGGAAATCGTCGGGTCCGCCCAAGGCCGCCACCATCCTGGCGAACTTGTCCGCCGCCCGGCCGTCTTCCAGCGCCGCCTCGGCGCGCGCCCGGCCGGCGGCGACGCTCGGCGCCAGGTCGCCCAGCGCCAGCATCTCGCCCGCCAGCGCCATCACCACCTCATGCAGGCGCGGATCACGCGGGCCCTCGCCCTTCAGGTAGGCGACGGTCTCCATCACCTCGAGCGCATTGCCGACTTTGCGGCCCAGCACGCGGTCCATGTCGGTGATCAGTGCCGTCGTCGACAATCCCGCATCGTTCGCGACCGACACCAGGTTCTGCGCGAGCTCGCGGGCCATCGCCTCGGTGGCGCAGAACGCGCCCGAGCCGCACTTCACGTCCATCACCAGCCCATCGAGGCCGGCGGCGATCTTCTTGGACAGGATGGAGCTCACGATCAGCGGGATCGATTCGACCGTCGCAGTGACGTCGCGCACGCCGTAGAGCCTCCGGTCGGCGGGAGCAAGATCATCGGTTTGGCCGATGACAGCGCAGCCGACCTCGCGCACGACCCGGCGAAAGGTAGCGATGTCGGGCTGCACGTCGTAGCCCGAGATCGAGGCGAGCTTGTCCAGCGTGCCGCCGGTATGGCCCAGGCCGCGGCCGGAGATCATCGGCACGAAGCCGCCGCAGGCGGCGACGATCGGCGCCAGCATCAGGCTCACCTTGTCACCGACACCGCCGGTCGAATGCTTGTCGATGACCGGACCCGGCAGGTCGAGATCGTCCCAGTCCAGCGTCACGCCGGATCGCGCCAGGTGGAGCGTCATCGCCGCCAGCTCACCCGGCGTCATGTTGCGGAAGAACACCGCCATGGCGAACGCGGCGACCTGGCTCTCGCTCAGGGTGCCGTCGGTGATGCCACGGACGACGAAGGCGATCGCCTCGTCGCTCAGCTCCTGTCCGTCGCGCTTCTTGCGGATGATCTCCTGCGGCAGCATGCGCTCAACAGTAGCCTTCGAGGAACCGCCGCAACAGCCGGCGCACCTTGCCGGCCGCCTCCTGTGCCACCGCCATGGTCTGCAGATGCCCGAGCGGCTCGCGGGTCATGCCGGCGGCGTAGTTGGTCATCAAAGAGAGGCCCGCAACCTTCATGCCTGCGTGGCGGGCGACGATCGTCTCCGGCACGGTCGACATTCCGACGGCATCGGCGCCCAGCACGCGGGCGGCGCGGATTTCAGCCGGCGTTTCGAAGCTCGGCCCGCAGAACCAGATGTATGTGCCCTCGAACACGCCCTCGCCCGCTGCGACGAGTGCGGCCCGCAGCGGGGGGTCGTAGGCATCGGCCATGTCGACGAAGCGCTTGTTGCCGGTCTCGCCGAACAAGGGGTTCTGGCCGGTGAAATTGATGTGATCGGTGATCGCCATCAGCGCGCCCGGCGGCATGTCGAGGCGCAGGCTGCCGGCAGCATTCGTCTGCAGCAGCGTCTCGCAGCCCAGCTCGGCCATGGCGCGGATCACCGGCTTCATCTCGTCGGCGCGGCCGCGCTCGTAGTAGTGCGCGCGGCCCTGCAGCACGGCGACCGGCGTGGGGCCGACATTGCCCAGCACCAGCCGTCCGGCATGGCTACCGACCGAAGTCGGCGGAAAGCCCGGCAGCTCGCCATACGCAATCGTCGCGACCGGCTGGACCTCCTCGGCGAAGAGGCCGAGGCCGGAGCCCAGCACGACCGCGACCTTCGGAGCGAAGCCGGGCGCCCGCCCGCGGATGACGCCGACCGCGGTCATCCGAAGTGCTGCGGCCCGAACGACATCGGCAGCAGGGAGCCCAGCGTCACCGTGCGATGCACGCCGTCGGGGCCGCAGAGATGGATCTTCATGTCGTCGCCGGCGAACTCCCGCAGCCGCTGGCGGCAGCCGCCGCACGGGGTGATCACCTCTGGACCGGGCCCGATCACCGCGCATTCCAAGACGCGCCGCTTGCCCGACGCGACCAGCGCTCCGACGGCGGCAGCCTCGGCGCAAAGGCCCTGCGGGAAGGCGGCGTTCTCGACGTTGCAGCCGCCATGGATAGCGCCATCCTCGTCGCGCACCGCAGCGCCGACATGGAACTTCGAGTAGGGCGCATAGGCGCGGATCATCATGGTGCGCGCCAGACGCAGCAGGTCGTCCATCTCAATGCTCCTTCTCGTAGGGCTGGCCGATCGCTCTCGGCGCGATCGCGCGGCCGATGAAGCCGGCCAGCAGGAACACCGTCAGAAGATACGGCAAAGCCTGGATGAGCTGCACCGGCACCTCGATCCCGGCAACCCGCACACCCTGCAGGCGGATCGCGACGGCGTCGAGCAGGCCGAACATCAGGCAGGCGCCCAAGGCTGGAAACGGCCGCCACTTGCCGAAGATCACCGCGGCGAGAGCGATGAACCCCTGGCCTGCGGTCATGTCCCGGGTGAAACCGGCATTCTGGGCGATGGCGATATAGCTGCCGGCGAGACCGGCCAGCAGGCCGCAGAGCAGGACGGCCCGGTAGCGCAGCCAAGACACCGAGATGCCCGCTGTGTCGACCGCCAGCGGCATCTCGCCGACCGCGCGCAGGCGCAGGCCGAACCGGGTGCGGGCGATCACCCACCATGTAATCGGCACCGCGAGCAGCGCGAGGTAGACCAAGATACTGTCGCCCGCGCGCGGGAAGAACAATGGCAACAGGCGCTCGCCCTGGCCTTCGAGTGCCGGCGTCTGGCCGCCGCGATGGAACCAGGCATTGCCCCAGACGATGGTGAGGCCGGAGGCGAGGATGTTGAGGGCGACGCCGCTCACCACCTGGTTGCCGCGATAGGTGATGCAGGCGAGGCCGTGCAGCAGCGCCATCACCTCCGCGGCGGCGATGCCGGCGGCGACGCCCCACCATGCCGAATGGGTGACCGCGGCGATGGCGGCGGAGAAGAACGCCGCCATCAGCATCTTGCCCTCGAGGCCGACATCGATGATGCCGCTGCGCTCGGAGAACAGCCCGCCCATGGCGCACAGGATCAGCGGCGTCGCGACCCGCAGGGTCGCGGCGGCGGTGAGAAAGACGAGCGCCAGCGGGTCTTCCATCACGCGCCCTTCATGAGGAGCGCCTGAGCGCGAACAGGCCTTGCAGCCACGGCCGCGGCAGGTGCACCAGCGCGCCGGAGAACAGGATCACCAGCCCCTGGATCACCACCACCATCTCGCGGGTGATGTTGGGGATGTCGAACGAGAGCTCGGCGCCGCCCTGCTGCAGCGCCCCGAACAGCACCGCCGCCAGCACGATGCCGAGCGGATGGTTGCGGCCCATCAGCGACACGGCGATGCCGGCGAAGCCGTAGCCTGCCGGGAAATCGAGCACGATGCGATGGTGCACGCCCATCAGCTCGTTGACGCCGACCAGCCCCGCCAGCGCGCCGCTGAGGCACATGCCGAGCATGGTCATGCGCCGCAGATCGGTGCCGGCATAGATCGCGGCCTCGGGATTGTGGCCCATGGTGCGCAGCGCATAGCCCCATGGCGTGTGCCACAGGAACACCCACACCCCGACGCAGCAGAGGAGCGCCAGGGCGAGCGAGAGATTGAGCGCATTGCCGCCCATCGCCGGCATGAAGGCGGACGGCTCGAAGTTGCGGCTCTGCGGGGTCATCGAGCCCGGCGCGATCAGCACGTTCACCATCAGGTAGACCATCAGCGCCGCCGCGACGAAGTTGAACATGATGGTCGTGATGACGATGTGGCTGCCGCGCCAGGCCTGCAGCCAGGCCGGCACCGCGGCCCACGCGGCGCCGAACAGCGCCGCCGCCGCAATGCCGACCGGGATCATGAGCCAGATCGGCAGGTAGCGATCGAGCGCCAGCACCGCGAGCCCGCAGCCGAGGCCACCGATATAGGCCTGCCCCTCGCCGCCGATGTTGAACAGCCCGCCATGGAAGGCGACCGAAACGGCGAGTCCGGTGAAGATGAAGTTGGTCGCGTAGTAGAGCGTGTAGCCGATGGATTCGGGAGAGCCGAAGGCGCCGACGACCAGCAGCTCGAGGGCGTGCAACGGATCCACGCCGATGATGCGCACGATGATGCCGACGGTGATGAAGGCGAGCGCGATGTTGACCAGCGGCAGCAGGACGATCTCGGCCCATGCCGGCAGGGGGCGTCGCGCTCTCACCCTTCGGCTCCGCTCAAAACCGGCGTTTTCGCTCCCGCCATCATGAGCCCGAGCGTGCGCTCGTCGGCCCCGGCCGCCACTTCGCCGACGATCTTGCCCGCGAACATCACC
>DATGMK010000038.1:0-14623 GCA_035293665.1 Reyranella sp.
CTCGGCACCGCTCTCCCGCGGCTCCATCCGCGCGCGCGAAAAACGACATCACGCCGAAACTTCCAACCATCCCAATCGATGCCGCCCTCGGTCCGAGATCCGCGCCCCCGGGCTTAGCCTCGGTGAGATATCCGGGCTAGCCCGGTAGCACGAACCGCACGCCCTGCCGGGCGAGGCCGCCGCCCATTCCGACCGCCGCGCCGTCGGCCCGCCAACAGGCGGCGCCGGTCATGGTGCCGTCGGCGTGGAAGTGGATGCCGTTCATGCCGCCCGACACGGTCGGCATGCGAACCAGCTTGTGGCCGCGTGCTTCGAGTCCCTGGCGGATGTTTTCCGGGATGCCGTGCTCGACCTCGAGGAACGGGCCCTCGGTCCAGACGCGTGGCGCCTCGACGGCCTCCTGCAGGCTCATGCCGTGGTCGATCAGGTTGATCAGCGCCTGCATGGCCGCCGGAAAGATCTTGCGACCGCCGGGCAGGCCCAGCGCATAGACGACCTTGCCGTCGCGCAGTGCCATCATCGGCGACATCGAGGTGGTGACCCGCTTGCCCGGCGCGATCGAGAGCGCGTTGCCCGGCCGCGGATCGAAGTTCGACATGTAGTCGTTGGGGATCATGCCGGTGCCCGGCACGATGAAGCGGGCGCCGAATAGACTGTTGATCGTCTGCGTGGTGGTGACGACGTTGCCCTTGCCGTCGGCGACGGTGAGATGCGTGGTGTCGGCGCCTTCCTTCGCCAGCAGGCCTCCGGTCCATTGTTCGGCTTTCGCCAGGTCGATACCGGCGCGGCGCTGGTCGGCATAGGCCTTGGAGGTGATGCGCTCCACCGGCACTTTCACGAAGGCCGGGTCGCCGCTCGCCTCGGCGCGATCGGCGAAGGCGATCTTCAGCACTTCGGCCAGCAGGTGGATCGTATCGACGGTGCCGAAGCCGAGCTTGGCCAGGTCGAAGCCTTCCAGGATGTTCAGCATCTGGGTGATGTGCACGCCCGAGGCCGCCGGCGGCGGCGGGCCGACGATCTCCCAGCCGCGATACTGGCCGCGGATCGGCTGGCGCTCGACCACGCGATAGTCGGTGAGGTCCTTCCTCGAGATGAATGCGCCGCCGCGCTCCATGCACTGGACCAGCAGGTCACCGAGCGGCCCGCCATGCAGTGCACCTTCGCCGTCCGTGGCGATCAGCTGCAACGCCTCGCCGTAGTCGGCCTGCACCAGCTTGTCGCCGGCCTTCAAAGGCGTGCCATCGGGCACCAGCCGGTCCGCGGCGAAGGGATCCTGCACCAGGTCCGGCGCGGCGTCTTTGATGCAGTCGGCGAGGTACGGCGTCACCGTGAAGCCTCGCGTGGCATGGCGGATCGCGGGCTGCATCACGTCGGCGAGCGGCAGCGTGCCGTAGGTCCTGAGGGCATGGGTCCAGGCCAGCAGCGAGCCCGGCGTGGCGACCGCCTTTGGCCCGAGCTGGTTCTCGCGCCGCTCGACGTCATAGACGTTGGGTGGCGTGCCGGGGATGGGCTTGAACATGGTCGGATGGCCCGCCAGGGGCACGGCGCTCATGCCGTCGATCACCCGATGGCTGCCGTCGGCGAGGCGGATATGGCAGGTCGTGCCGCCGATCAGCCCGACCATCATCGGTTCGACGACGGTAAGCGCGAACTGTGCGGCAACGGCAGCATCGATCGCGTTGCCGCCCCCGGCCAGCATCTCCATGCCGGCGGCAGAGGCCAGCGGGTGGTTGGTCACCACCATGCCGTTGCGGCCGTGGGCCGATTGCTTCTCGCATGTGAACACGGTGCCGGCCCGTTGCCGCCAGTTGGACTCGCTCATTCGCTTCGATCTCCCGGGTTTCCGCTCAACAATAGCGGCAAACCGCCGCGGTCCTGCATCCCGTGTAACCATTCGCAGGGAGCGGGTGTTGGGTTCGCATGGTGATTCAGTGGCCCGGCCGTTGCGCTCTGCGTCGCGAAGAGACGCTCGATCTCGAATCCGACAAGTTCGAGCTCAAGGCGGAAATCCGCACGGCCCTTGCGGCATTGGCCGCCCGTCACGGCATTGCCGAAGGCGAGGTCGACCACGTGATGTGGGCCTATATCGACCAAGCCGTTCGCGACCTGACCTTCTCGCACGAGCACGGCCTCAGCGCCGAAGCGTGATCAGCGCCGCGCCGCCGCGGCTGTAGTAGCGCAGCGGCGGTGGGGATACGCCGAGGCCCGGCGAGGTGTAGCCGACCATCGCGCCTTCCCGCCAAATCCCCGACGCCGCGTGCCGGCAGCGCACCAGCTGGGTGAACACCATGCGGCCGCCCGGCAGGCAGACCTGGCCGGCATGGGTGTGGCCGCACAGGTACAGGGCGCATCCCGCCGCCGCAGCGTGGTCGGCCATCTCGGCGGAATGCACCAGGGCGATACGGCAGCCGTCGACCTTCTGGCCGAGCGCCGCGCGGGCGGCCGGTGAATAGAAATTGTGGACGTCGTCGAGGCCGGTGACGTGCAGCCTCCCTTCGCCGCGCGACAGGGTGATGGTGCGGTTCACCAGCGTCTCGATCCCCAGCGCCTCCAGCGCGTCGATCATCTCGACCGGATCGTGATTGCCCAGCACGGCCAGCCGCCGGTCACGCACGACCACGCCGGCCAGCGCGCGCTTCAGCGGCTCGACCGACTGGCTGAGCGCATGACGCTCACGGCCATGCACGTCGCCGGTGAGGGCGAGCAGATCGACCTCGACGCCGTCGAGTAGCCGCGCCGCGACGTCGGCGACCGCCGGCAGGATGTCGAGATGCGAATCGCTCACATGGAGGATACGGTAGCCGTCGAACGCCGCCGGCAAGCCCGCCACTTTCAGGTCGAGCCGCGTCAGCTCGAGATCGAGCGCATTGCGAATGCCGCGCGCGTGCCACGGCGTGAGCGCCAGAGCGGAGCCGAACATGTCCAGCAGCAGCGAGAACGCGCCATGGCGCCAGCGCGGCCGCAAGCCGGTCGGGCTGCTCCAATGGCGACCCTTCAGGATCGCCTGCCGCCGTGCCGCCCACTCCTCATCGCGAACCATCTTCATCGGGACCGTTAGCGCGGTTCGGCGGCCGAAGCAGCCACGGCTTCGGGCCTTTGGGTCGCAGCCTCGACGAGGTTGGAATCACGCAAACGTGAACCGTCGATATATTTCATCGGAACCGCGATATATTGACAATACAATTGAGGCGACACACAAAACCGCATCTCCGATGCGAACATTGCACTCGGGCTGTCACTTGGATTCCTCAAGAGAGTCAACGAGTTGATGCATTTAAGCCCATGATTGCAGGCGCTTAGCTTCCTTTCCGGGGGCTGGACGATCAGTATGATCTGCGCACATCTGAAACCCATTTTGGGCAAGAATCCGCTGGCCTTCCGATCCGGGGGAGCATATTACTGCTACTCAAGTGCAGACACATATGGGATGGGGCTGCACGGAGTGGGTCAGGGGCGATCGGGCGGTTGAGCCTGGCAGCCGGAGTTTCTGGGGACGGTGTGAAATGCGTCACATCATTGTCGCGACAACGATGCTGGTCGTTGCACTGGGGGTCACCTTCGCCGCGGCGAGCGTGCTTCAGGGTGTAGCCGTCGCCAATGGTCGGGCGGACAACGAGCCATATGTCGTCGTGGAGGCGGCCAAGCCGCCGGTATTCCTCAAGGCGGCGGGCGGCAAGGAGCGCCTCACATCGCAGTTCCGCGATCGGGGCACTGTTCAGACCGCCGCGCAATTCGGCCTGTAGGACACGCAGCGGGGAATTGGGGCCCAACTGACGTCGCTTTGACAGGCTGAGCAAGAGCGTTCCGGATGAGAGTCCGGAACGCTTTTTGCTGTCCGGGCCCGAGCGACAGGAGGAACCCCGGACATGGCCAAGGAAATACTGTGCGGCTTCGGCGTCGACGTCGATGCGGTGGCGGGCTGGTTGGGCAGTTACGGCGGTGAGGATTCGCCCGACGACATCTCGCGCGGCCTGTTCGCCGGCGAGGTCGGCAGTCCCCGGCTGCTCGGGATGTTCGGTCGGCTGGGCATCAAGACCACCTGGTTCATTCCCGGCCATTCGATCGAGACCTTCCCGACGGAGATGAAGGCGGTGGCGGACGCCGGCCACGAGATCGGCATCCACGGCTACAGCCACGAGAATCCGATCGCCATGACGCGCGAGCAGGAGACCGAGATCCTCGACAAATGCATCGATCTGGTCACACAGCTCTCGGGAAAGCGGCCGACCGGCTATGTCGCGCCGTGGTGGGAGTTCTCGCCGGTCACCAACGAGCTGCTGCTCGAGCGCGGCATAAAGTACGACCATTCGCTGATGCACAACGACCACACGCCCTACTACGTGCGGGTGGGCGACAGCTGGACGAAGATCGACTACGCCAAGCGCCCGCGCGAATGGATGATGCCGTTGAAGCGCGGGCAGGAAACCGACCTGATCGAGATCCCGGCGAGCTGGTATCTCGACGACCTGCCGCCGATGATGTTCATCAAGAAATCGCCCAACAGCCGCGGCTTCGTGAACCCGCGCGACATCGAGCAGATGTGGCGCGACCAGTTCGACTGGGTGTATCGCGAGCACGACTATGCGGTGTTCCCCATGACCATCCATCCCGACGTCTCGGGCCGCCCCCATGTGCTGATGATGCTGGAGCGGCTCTACGACTACATGAAAGGCCATCCCGGCGTGAAGTTCGTCACCCTGAACGAGATGGCCGACGATTTCGCGCGCCGCTTCCCGAGGAAGAAGTGACCGCCCATCGTCCCGACCGGAGCGAAGCGGAGTGGAGGGACCTCTTTTGAGGCCCGAACCACAAAAGAGGTCCCTCGGCTTCGCTCGGGACGGCGAGTGATGTGCGCGCTGTGCGGCGTGCTGGGCGGCGCCGGCGACTGGACGGACGCTGCCGCGCGGCCAGGCGTGTTCACCCGGAACGTCGGATCGCTGGAGCGGCGGCGGGAGCGCGTCAATCGCGTCGCCTGCGCGCAGCGGGTGCTGGGCTTCTATGGGCTCACCTTGTCCGATTGGCAGGCCTCGTCGTTCATGCTGTCGACGCTCACCGGCAAGACGGAGATCGTCGACAATCTCACGCACCTCTGGGCGGCGGCGGAGAAGCTGACCGGCCGGCCGTGCGATCCCCTCGACCCGACGCTGATCGAGCGGCTGGAGGCAGGCGGTGGCTGAGTTCACGCCCGTCAACCTGATCACCGGCTTCCTCGGCTCGGGCAAGACCACGCTGCTGCAGCGGCTGCTGGCCGATCCGGCGCTCGGGGACACGGCGGTCCTGATCAACGAGTTCGGCGAGGTCGGGCTCGACCACCACCTGCTGGGCCGCATCGACGAGACGATGGTGCTGCTGGCGTCGGGCTGCCTGTGCTGCACCATCCGCGGCGAGCTCGCCTCGGCGATCAAGGATCTCCAGTCGAAGCGCGAGCGTGGCCTCGTGCCGTCCTTCCGCCGCCTGATGGTCGAGAGCAGCGGCCTGGCCGATCCGTTCCCCATCCTCTCGACCGTGCAGGCCGATCCGGTGCTGCGCCACCACTTCCGTCTCGGCAGCGTCGTCACCACCGTCGACGCGATGAACGGCATCGGCCGGCCGGAGAGTGTGAAGCAGGTGGCGGTCGCCGATCGCCTGGTGCTGACGAAAACCGATCTCGTGGACGACAGCACACCGCTGGTCGCCGAACTCCGCCGGATCAATCCCGACGCGCCGCTGTGGACCGCCGCCGAGCAGCCCGGCGCCGCCGACCTGTTCGACGACATCGCCCGCTCGCCCCTGCGTGCGATCCCGGCCGCGCCGGACCAGCCGCACGGCTCGGTGCAGGCCTTCGCCGTCGCCTTCGAGGGCGCGCTCGACTGGACCATGTTCGGCGTGTGGCTGACCATGCTGCTGAACCGCCATGGCGCACGGGTGCTTCGCGTGAAGGGCATCCTGAACGTCGCCGGCTCGGCCACGCCGGTCGCGGTGCATGGCGTGCAGCATCTGGTGCACCCGCCGGTGCACATGGCGGCCTGGCCCGACACGGACCGCCGGTCGCACCTGGTGTTCATCGTCGATGGCCTCGACCGGACGGCGATCGAGCGCTCGCTCCGAGCCTTCCTGGCCAAGGGACCAATGAGAGCGCCGGCTGTGGCCTGACGGGCCCTTGTGTTAGAGCTAGTGTCAGCCTCCGGGCCCAACACGAGGACACCATGACCGTCACCGTCTCCAAGGCGCCGCGCAAGCTGGGCGGCTCGAGCCTCAGCGTCTTTCCGATCGGCCTCGGCTGCATGTCGCTCTCGGGCGCCTACGGCAAGGGCGACGATGCCGAGAGCATCAAGGTCGTCCACCACGCCATCGACAGCGGCGTGAACTTCCTCGACAGCTCCGACATGTACGGCTGGGGCCACAACGAGACGCTGCTGGGCAAGGCGCTGGCAGGCGGACGGCGCGGCAAGGTCGTGCTGGCCACCAAGTTCGGCCAGACCCAGCAGCCGGGCGGCGCCAATGGCGTCAACGGTCGGCCGGAATACGTGAAGCAGGCGTGCGAGGCGAGCCTCAAGCGCCTGGGCGTCGATGAGATCGACCTCTACTACCAGCACCGCGTCGATCCCTCCGTGCCGATCGAGGAGACGGTCGGCGCGATGGGTGAGCTGGTGAAGGCTGGCAAGGTCCGGGCGATCGGCCTCTGCGAGGCCAAGCCCGAGACCATCAAGCGCGCCCACAAGACCCATCCGCTGGCCGCGGTGCAGAGCGAATACTCTCTGCTCTACCGCCAGCACGCCGAGGAGACGCTGGCGACCACGCGGCCGCTCGGCATCGCCTACGTCGCCTACTCGCCGCTCGGCCGCAGCCTGCTGACCGGCTCGGTGAAGTCGGCATCCGACATTCCGGAGGGCGACGGCCGCGGCCGCCATCCACGCTTCGCCGGCGACAACCTCGCGCGCAACCTGCAGCTGGTCGCCGCGGTCGAGGCGATGGCCAAGGCGAAGGGGTGCACGCCCGGCCAGATCGCGCTCGCCTGGCTGCTCGCGCAAGACAGCGACATCGTGCCGATCCCGGGCACCAAGCGCTCTGCGCGCGTCGACGAGAACGTCGCCGCGACCAACGTGTCGCTCACCGCGGACGAGGTGGCCAAGCTCTCCGCCGCGCTGCCGCCCGGAGCGGCGGCCGGCGGGCGCTATCCCGACGGCGGCATGAAGGCGGTCTATATCTAGGTGGCGGAAACCGGCTCCGGCGGCACGCGCCGCCTCGCCACCATCCTGTTCGCCGACGTGGCGGGCTACAGCCGCCTGATGCGCGCCGACGAGGAGCAGACGCTCACCGATCTCAGCGCGCATCTCGCCGAGCTGGTGGCGCCGGTGATCGCCCGCTTCCACGGCCGCATCGTCAAGACGGCAGGCGACGGCGTGATGGCCGAGTTCGGCAGCGCCGTCGAGGCGGTGCGTTCGGCGGTCGAGCTGCAGCGCGGCATGGCCGAGCGCAATGCCGGCAAGCCGGCCGACCGGCAGCAGAGCTTCCGCATCGGCCTGCATCTCGGCGACGTCATCCATACCGACGACGACGTGTTCGGCGACACGGTGAACGTCGCCGCGCGCCTGCAGGCGCTGGCCGAGCCGGGCGCGATCGTGCTGTCGGCCGGCGTGCACGAGCAGGTGCGCGACAAGCTCAGCCTGCCGTTCCGCGACCTCGGCGCCCGGTCGCTCAAGAACATCGACCGCCCGGTCCGCGCCTTCGCCCTCGACAGTGCGGCGCCGGTCCGGCGCGCCCGGCGGCGCTGGGTGCTGAGCGCCATCGCTGCGGCGCTGCTGCTGGGCATCGTCGGCGTCGGCGCGTTCCTGCTCTCGCACCGAACGGACGGGCCGCACGCGGCCATTGCCGCCAACGGCCAGTCGGTCGCCGTGCTGCTGTTCGCCAACCAGAGCGGCGATGCCTCCCAGGACTACTTCGCCGACGGCCTGACCGAGGACATCACCCGGGCGCTCGGCCGCTTCAAGCAGCTGACGGTCCTGGCGTACGCCGCCGTCCTGCCCTATCGCGGCAAGCAGCTGCCGCCGATGGAGATGGGCCATGCCTTGAACGCGCGCTATCTGGTGAGCGGCAGCGTGCGGCGCGCCGGCGATCAGGTGCGCGTGACGGTGCAGCTCACCGATGCCGCCAACGGCACGCAGCTGTGGGCCGAGCAGTACGACGAGAAGTTCACCGACATCTTCCAGCTGCAGGACAGGATCGCCCGCAAGGTCGCCGGCATGCTGGCGACCAACCTGCAGCAGATCGCCCTGCAGCAGAGCCTCAAGAAGCCGACCGACAATCTCGCGGCCTACGACCTGCTGCTGCGCGCGCGGGCGGCGGCCAACGAGACGACACGGGCCGGCAACCGCATGGCGCGCGAGATGCTCGAGAAGGTCATCGCCATGCAGCCGAACTACGCGGATGCCCAGGCCGAGCTCGCGGACGCGACCTTCCAGCGCGCGTCGTACGGCTGGTCGGAGTTCGCCGGCCAGGACATCGAGACCGCAATCAAGCTGGCGCAGAAGGCGCTCGAGATGGACGACGAGAGCGCTCTGGCGCACAGCGTGCTTGCGCGGGCCTACACCGTGCAGCAGCGCTACGACCTCGCGCTCGCCGAGTCCGAACGCGCCTTGCAGATCAATCCCAGCGACGCGGACGTGCAGGCCACGCGTGCCGCCGTCCTGCTGTGGACCGGCGACATCGACGGCTCGATCGCGGCCGGCGAGCTGGCGATGCGGCTCAACGCCAATGTCGGCCCCGAGCACGCGCTCAACCTCGGCATCGCCTACCTGCTCAACCAGCGCTTCGCCGACGCGGTGAAGCTGCTCGAGAACGCACGCATCCGCTATCCCGGCTATCCGACGCTCGATTTCCCGCTGGCCGGCGCCTACGCCGAGCTCGGCCGCGATGCCGAGGCGGCCGACGCGTTGGAGCGCGGCAAAGCCAAAGACCCATACCAGGACCTCGCGGGCTTCGGAACGCGCTTCCAGGATCCCGCGCTCAAGCGTCGGCTCGACCGGACCATGAAAAAGGCCGGCTTCAAGTAGTCTTTTGCCGGGGGCGCGCCACTCCAGTGGCGCGTCATGTCTTTTGGGCATGCGAAGACGCGCCACTGGAGCGGCGCGCCCCCAGCGCAAGAGCCGTTTACGACCGTTTTCACCGTTTTTGTCGAACTCTCCGTTTTTCGGCGGCGCGATCGAACGCGCCTTCATCGTGACCTCCTGCATTGAAGTGCAGGATAGGCACAATCGTGGCGCACACCCTATTACGGGCAATGGACGCGCGATTCAGGGGCCTTTTATCGGCGAAGAGTCGCGGTCCATTGCCCAACTGGGCTCCGCGTGAAAGTGAGTTATCCACCGCTATTGGGTGACGCTGGCTTTGATCGACTTCCAGTTGGTATTGGCCCTGGCGGTGAAGGTCGCCGGATCCTTGGTGAAGTTCTGCTGCCCGGTCTCGCTGGCGAAGACGTAAAGATTGCCGTTCGAGATCACCCAGTTGTGCGGATCCGACTCGCGCTTCACGCCGCGCGACAGGTTCATGGCGCAGAGGCCGCTGAACTGCGGCGCGTACTTGTCGGGATTGGCCTTGAACAGGTCGCGATGGTTCGCGCTGGCGAAGCGATAGCGCTGGCCGTCGAATACCACTTCGTACTCGGCCAAACCCTGCACCGGCTTGCCGTCGGTGAAATAGGCGACCGGATCGTAGCCCTTGAGCACCAGCGGCCGCTCCTGCGCAAAAGCGGGGGCCAGGGCCGGCACCGACAGGATGGCCGAGAGGGCCAGACCCCGCAGGATCGTACGACGCAACATGATGATCTCCCGCACTTCCGATGACGAGCACGCACTTCAATTGGGGCGACAGCGGGGCGTCATGCGGCGTCCGACCGCACGACCTCGCGATCACCCGCGACGTTGGCTTGTTGGGGCCCTCGTGGAGAATGCCATGAGCAACCAGACCGTGCCATCCGACCTCTCCTCTACCGATTACCGATCGTGTGCCGACCGGCCGCCGGACGTCAGGGCGATTCCATCCTTATGTCTATCGAATACTGGCGGGCCTTGCCGCATGGTTCGTCATCTCGGCCTGGTGCTTCGCCGGGGGCGGGCGCACCGACCTGACGCTGGTCGCGGTCACCGGACTGTTCGCGATGATGATCGGAATTCCCACGCTGCTGGCGCTGGCGCGACGCACCCATCCGCCGGGTCCGCCCGCCACCCTCGAGGAAACGACGGGCAAGTTCGACCAATGGGCCGACCGGGAGGTCGACCTGCAGACAGGGCCGGTGAAGGGCAAGTATGCCGCGATCGAGACCGCTCTGCCGATCGCTGCCGTCGCCTTCGGCATGACGGCCTTCGCCCTGGTGCTGCACTTCTCGGTGTAGCGATCAGGCGGTTTCGCGGGCGTCGGCGCGCTCCAGCATGCGCTCGGCGATCTCGCGTTCGCCCAGCACCACCAGGTTGGCGCCCAGCCGCTCCAGATGCTCCACGGCCGCGTCGGAATGGGCGCGCGCCAGGATCTCCAGCAGGGGATTGATCGCGCGCGCCTGCTCGACCACCTGGCCGGCCTCGAACGCCTCGGGGATGGTGACGAACAGCCGTCGCGCGCTGGCGAGATTCGCGCTGGCCAGGATATCGGGATCGGCGGCGTTCCCGACGAACACCTCGGCGCCGTCGCGTCGCGCCTTCTCGAGGCCGTCCTCGTTGGTTTCGATGACCACCAGCTCCGCGCCCGAGCGCCGCAGCGCAGCGCCCACCAGCGAGCCGACGCGGCCATAGCCGATCAGCACGTCGTGCTTGGGCTGCTGCGCCGGTGTCGGGGCGGCCATCACTTCCTCGCCTGCAGCAAGCGGCGCCGGCTCGGGCTGCATCCGCTTCACCAGCAGGGCGAAGACCAGCGGATTGAGCACGATCGAGATGATGGCGCCACCCAGGACGAGATCGCGGGCGAGCGGCGGCACCAGCCCGAGCTCGAGGGCGAGCCCGATCAGGATGAAGGAGAATTCGCCGATCTGGGCGCGGCCGGCGGCGACCGCGAGCGCCGATGGATTGCCGAGCCTGAAGACGCGCACGATCGCCCAGGACAGCGCCGCCTTGGCGGCGACTATGATGATCACGGCGGCGCCAAGCGCCAGCGGCGCGTCGATCAGGACCTCGGGGTTGAGCAGCATGCCGACCGAGACGAAGAACAGCACGGCGAAGGCGTCGCGCAGCGGCAGCGCCTCCTCGGTCGCCTGCTGGCTGAGGGTGCTCTCGCCCATGACGACGCCGGCGAAGAAGGCGCCCAGCGCGAACGAGACATCGAACAGCTTGGCGGCGCCGAATGCCACGCCGATCGCGAGCGCATAGACGGCCAGCCGGAACAGCTCGCGCGAGCCGGTATGGGCGGTGTAGTGCATCAGCCACGGGATGACGCGGCGGCCGACCAGCAGCATCACGGTGACGAAGATGCCGACCTTGACCAGCGTCACCACGAGCTGGAAGGCGAGGCGGCCCGCCGGCACTCCGCCGTCGCCGTTCGCCATCGCCGACACGGTCGGCAGCAGCACCAGGGTCAGGATCGTCACCAGATCCTCGACCACCAGCCAGCCGACGGCGAACCGGCCGCGCTCGGTGTCGAGCATGTGACGCTCCTGGAAGGCGCGCACCATGACGACGGTGCTGGCAACCGACAAAGCGAGGCCGAACACCAGGCCGGTCGTCCACGACCAGCCCAGCAGATGGCCGAGCTCGGCGCCCAACAGGGTCACGATGACGATCTGCACGATCGCGCCGGGCACGACGAAGCGCGCCACCGCCATCAGGTCCTTCAGCGAGAAGTGCAAGCCGACGCCGAACATCAGCAGGATGACGCCGATCTCGGCCAGTTCGCCGGCCAGCGCGCTGTCGGCGTGGAAGCCCGGCGTCGACGGGCTGACCACGACGCCCGCCAGCACGTAGCCGGCCAGCGGCTGGATGCGCAGCCGGTGGGCCAGCAGGCCGAACGCGTAAGCGAGCAGCAGGCCGGCGGCGATGGTGGCGATCAGAGGCGTGTGATGTTCGGGCATCGGAATTGCAGCGTTGACGAACTTTTTGACCGCTATTGATACTCGGCACAAGAACTGGGAGGGGAATGATGACGATTGGAAGACGCGGCTTGCTCGCCGGTGGCGCGGCGATGCTCGGTGCGCCTGCCTTTGGCCCGGCTTTTGCGGACGCTTTTCCCTCCAAGCAGATCCGCTGGGTCATTCCCTTCGCGCCGGGCGGGAATTACGACGTCACCTCGCGGCTCGTCGCCGATCCGATGGGCCGCGATCTCGGCCAGACCGTGCTGATCGACAACAAGCCCGGCGCGGGCGGCGTGGTCGGGCTGGAGAACGCCGTGCAGGCGCCGGCCGACGGCTACACCATCGTGATGGCGAGCTTCACCGTCGCCTATGTCGCGCCGATCTTCGCCGGCAAGCAGCATATGCTGCAGGTGCTGGCGCCAGTGAGCATCCTGACCACGGCGCCGACCCTGATCGTCACCCGCGCCGACAGCCGCTTCAAGGACATCAAGAGCCTGCTGGCCGAGGCGAAGGCCAAGCCCGGCACGGTGACGATGGGCCATTCCGGCAACGGCACCACCAACCACGTCGCGGTCCTGCGGCTGCAGCTCAACGAGAAGATCAAGTTCAACATCGTGCCGTACCGGGGCTCGGGCCCCGGCATCAACGACCTGCTGGCCGGCACCATCGACTGCTTCGCCGACCAGCTCACCAGCTCGATGCCGCACATCCAGAGCGGCAAGCTGCGCGGCCTGGTCAATTTCGGCCTCGACCATATTCCCGACCTGCCGCAGGTGCCGACCCTGAAGGAGGCGGGCTGCATCCCGTTCGAAGGCGGCACCACCGCCGGCGTGTTCGTGAGGAAGGAGACGCCCCAGCCGCTGGTCGAGCGGCTGAACAAGGCGGTCGTGTACGGGTTGAAGGATGAGACAACGGCCAAGCGCCTACGCGAGCTCGGCGCCATCGTGCGGCCCTCGACTCCCGAGCAGTTCACCGAGGCGCTCAAGGCCGACGAAGCCAATGTGGCGGAGCTGATCGACAAGGGCCTGCTGAAGCCGGAGTAATTCTTGCCAGACCGCGGGCGTCTCGCCCGCTCATGTTTCATCGGACCGCGCCACTCCAGTGGCGCTCGGACTCATGAGCGCAACTGGAGTTGCGCGGTCCAATGAGCGGGCGGGACGCCCGCGGTCCGGCAAGACAACAGCATGAGCGCCACGAGGTGGCGTCATTCCGGCGGCTGGGCCATCTTACGGGCATGGCCGGCGCTTCCCCCCATCGCATTCCCCTCCACACCATCATCCTGCCGGCGCTCGGAATCCTGACGTGGCTGCTCGTGGGCAAGGCGCAATCGCCGGTGACGGCGCTCGTGCTCGCGGTCGTGCTGCTCGGCAACGTCATCTCGGCCGTGCATCATGCCGAGGTCATCGCGTTGCGCATCGGCGAACCCTTCGGGACGCTGGTGCTGGCACTCGCCGTGACGGTCATCGAGGTCGGCATGATCGTCGTGCTGATGGTGGGCGGCGAGCCCAACCCAGCGCTCATGCGCGATTCGATCCACGCCGTCGTGATGCTGGTGCTGCACGGCCTTGCCGGCCTGTGCATCGTCGTGTGCGCCATCTATCACCGCGAGCCGGAGTTCCACGTCGCCGGCGCCAACGCCTTCCTCTCGGTGCTGATCCCGATGGCGGTCCTGGTGCTGGTGATGCCGAACTTCGTGGCCTCGGTGCCGGGGCCGTTCTATTCCAATCTCCAGCTCGTGTTCGTCTCGGCCGTGTGCCTCGCCCTCTACGGGGCGTTCCTCTTCATCCAGACGGGTTGGCATCGCGGATACTTCATGCCCGTCGGCGACGATGACGGCCGGGCGGCCGAGCCTCCGGGCACCCGTATCGTGCTCGCCTCCTTCGGCCTGCTGCCGGTGGCGCTGGTCGCTGTCGTGCTGCTGGCCAAGAGTCTGACGCCGGCCCTGGAAGCCGCGCTCGCCGCCGTGCAGGCGCCGGTTGCCGTCACCGGCATCATCATCGCCGCCATCGTGCTGTTGCCGGAATCGGTCGCCGCGGTGCGGGCGGCGGCGCGCAATCGGCTTCAGTCCAGCATCAACCTTTCGCTGGGCAGCGGCGTCGCCAGCATCGGGCTCACCGTGCCAACGGTCGCCGTGGTGTCACGGTTCATCGACCAGCCCTTGCAGCTCGGCATATCGCAAAGCAACAGCATCCTGATGGGCCTCGGTGTGCTGATCGCCGTCATCACCTACGGCACCGGCCGGACCAACGTCCTGGCCGGCGTCGTGCACCTGACCCTGCTGGCGGCGTACCTGTTCCTGACCTTTGTGCCTTAGAATCACCCGTCGTCCCGACCGAAGCGCCGCAGGCGCGTAGCGGAGGGACCTTTTTCGACCATTAGCCGCAATCGCTGGAAAAAGGTCCCTCCGCTGCGCCTCGCTTCGCTCGGCTTCGGTCGGGACGACGGAAATGCCCTAGCAGGCTGTTGAAGAAGTCGGTTAACGGCGAGCGATGAAGGCAATGTCATCACCGTTGTCGAGGGAGATCTCGCCCTTGAGGGAACCGTCGTCCTGCAGTTCAGCCCAGCCGCGGCCGCCGGCCGGTTCCATTTCAT
>DATGMK010000039.1:0-4604 GCA_035293665.1 Reyranella sp.
CATCATCGTCTTCATCGACGAGCTGCACACGCTGATCGGCGCCGGCAAGGCCGACGGCGCGATGGACGCCTCCAACATGCTGAAGCCCGCGCTGGCGCGCGGCGAGCTGCATTGCGTGGGCGCCACGACGCTCGACGAGTACCGCAAGCACATCGAGAAGGACGCGGCGCTGGCCCGTCGCTTCCAGCCGGTGTTCGTCGCCGAGCCGACTGTCGAGGACACCATCTCGATCCTGCGCGGCTTGAAGGAGAAGTACGAGCTCCACCACGGCGTGCGCATCGCCGACGCGGCTATTGTGGCGGCCGCAACTCTTTCTAACCGCTACATCACGGACCGCTTCCTGCCCGACAAGGCGATCGACTTGATGGACGAGGCGGCCAGCCGCATCCGCATGCAGGTCGACAGCAAGCCCGAGGAGCTGGACGAGCTCGACCGGCGCATCATCATGCTCAAGATCGAGCGCGAGGCGCTGAAGAAGGAGACCGACCAGGCGTCGCGTGACCGCCTCGAGCGGCTCGAGAAGGAGCTGGGCGACCTCGAGCAGAAGTCGGCGTCGCTGACCGCCTCGTGGAAGTCGGCCAAGGACAAGCTCGCCGATTCGCAGAAGCTCAAGGAGCAGCTCGACAAGGCGCGCTCGGAGCTGGACATCGCCCAGCGCAAGGGCGAGCTGGGCCGTGCGGGCGAACTCGCCTACGGCGTGATCCCCGACCTCGAGAAGAAGCTCAAGGAAGCCGACAGCCAGGAGGTGGCGGGCAACAAGGGCGTCAAGGAGGAGGTCACTCCCGAGGACATCGCGGCCGTCGTGTCGCGCTGGACCGGTGTGCCGGTCGACAAGATGCTCGAGGGCGAGCGCGCCAAGCTGCTCCGCATGGAGGAGCAGATCGAGAAGCGCGTGGTTGGCCAGGACGAGGCCGTCCGTGCCGTCGCGAACGCCGTGCGCCGTGCGCGTGCCGGGTTGCAGGATCCGAACCGGCCGATCGGCTCGTTCCTGTTCCTGGGCCCGACGGGCGTCGGCAAGACGGAGCTCACGAAGGCGATCGCCGAATTCCTGTTCGACGACGACCAGGCGATGGTGCGCATCGACATGAGCGAGTTCATGGAGAAGCACGCCGTCAGCCGCCTGATCGGCGCGCCTCCGGGCTATGTCGGCTACGACGAGGGCGGCGTGCTCACCGAGGCGGTGCGCCGGCGTCCCTACCAGGTGATCCTGTTCGACGAGGTCGAGAAGGCCCACCCGGACGTGTTCAATGTGCTGTTGCAGGTGCTGGACGACGGCCGCCTGACCGACGGCCAAGGCCGCACGGTCGATTTCAAGAACACCCTGATCGTGCTGACCTCCAACCTCGGCAGCGCGCATCTCGCGGCGCTCAAGGAAGGCGAATCGGCCGAGACGGTCCGCGAAGCGGTGATGGAAGAGGTGCGCCGTGCCTTTCGGCCGGAGTTCCTCAACCGACTGGACGAGATACTGCTGTTCAACCGGTTGAGCCGCGCGAACATGGCGGACATCGTCGAGATCCAGCTCAATCGCCTGCGCAAGCTCCTGAGCGATCGCAAGATCGAGCTGAAGTTCGACAGCAAGGCGCTGCAGTGGCTGGCCAACCGCGGCTACGATCCGGTGTACGGCGCGCGGCCGCTGAAGCGGGTGATCCAGCGCAGCCTGCAGAATCCGCTGGCGACGCAGATACTCGAGGGCAAGGTCCGCGACGGCGAGACCGTCGAGATCGGCGTCCAGAATGGCGAGCTGACCGTGGGCGGCGTGCAGGTCATGAGCGAGGCGGCCGACTGACCGGCAAGCCGTCGCCACAACCAGGAAGAGAAAGGGCCGCTACGCGCGGCCCTTTTTCATTCATCGGACCGCGCCGCTCCAGCGGCGTTGATGAGTCAGAGCGCCGCTGGAGTGGCGCGGTCCGATGAGCATGAGCCCGCCGCGCCCGATCAGTTGTCGGTCGCGACCTGTGGCGTGGCGGTCGGCCTCGGCTTCTTGTGCTTGATCGTGGCGACCTTCGTCTTGTGAGGGTAATGCGCCACGGCCTTCTTCGTCGTCTTGTGCTTGTGCGCCGTCGCTTTCGACTTGTGCTTCACCGAGGGCTTCGACACGGCGGTGTCGCCGGTCGACGTCGGCGAGCTCGGCGCGACTGCAGTGTCGGTGCGCTTCCTCGGGACGATGCGCGAGCGCGCGGCGATGTTCGGCTGTCCGCTCTCGGTCGCGGTCTGGCGCCGGGCCTTCGGCGCCGGCGGCTCGTCCGTCGTCTCGGGCTTGCTCGCCGTGGCGGCCGGCGCCGTCTTGAATTGCGTCAGGTACTGGCGGGCGAAGCCCTGGAAGCGGGCGAGGTCCTTGCCGCTGAGCGAGGCCTGCATCGCAAACTTCTGCGCCAGCGGATTGACCGGGTGCCCGCCGCGGTAGAACTCGTAATGCAGGTGCGGGCCGGTCGACATGCCGGTCGAGCCGACGAAGCCGATCACCTGTCCCTGGCGCACCGTCACGCCCGGCTTGATGCCGGGACCGAGGCGGGACATGTGGCCGTAGCCGGTGCCGATATCGCGCGTGTGCTCGAGCTTCACGAACAGGCCGTACCCCCCGTTGTAGCCGGCCATCACCACCCTGCCGGCGCCGGCGGCGAGGATCGGCGTGCCCATCGGCGCGCCGAAATCGACGCCGGTATGCATGGCGCTGTAGCCCAGGATCGGATGCTCGCGCATGCCGAAGCGTGAGGTGATGTGCGAGGCGTCCATCGGCGTGCGCAGAAACGAGCGCACCACGCTTTCGCCCTTGGGATTGTAGAACTGATCCGCGCCGTTGTGCGGGCGGAAGCGGATCACCGTGACGGTGCGCTTGCCGAGATGGAGCTCGCCGGCGAGCAGCCGTCCGGGATCGGTGATCTTGCCGTCGCTGGTGACCTGCTGCTCCAGCAGCACGGTGAACTTCTGGCCTTCCTTCAGCTCGCGCTGGAAGTCGACGTCGTAGGCGAGGGCGCGAATGAACTCGAGCATCGCCTGGGACGGCACGTTGGCGGCGATGCCGCTCTGCTGCAGCGAGCCGTGGCGCTCGCCCTGGGCACGCACGATGCGCGGGCTGACGCGGTAGATCTTCTCCTCGCCGCCGTACGAGCCGTCGTCATGGCGCTTCACGATGTACTCGTGCTCGGGCTGCGGCCGCACCGACAGCGACAGGAGCTGCGGCGCATCCGGCTGGTTGGGCAGAGTCTGCAATTCGAGCTCGATCTCCTCGCCGACCGCGATGCGCCGCTTCTTCAGCACCGACTGCAGCGCGCTGGCGATCTGCTTGGCGTCGGCCGCGGGCACGTCGATATCGGCCAGCATCTTCTCGATCGTGTCGCCTTTCTCGAGGCGCAGCGTGAGTTGATAGCGATCCGGCGCCGGCGGCTCGGAATCGGTCGACTGCTGGGACTGCTGGCCGGCCTGTCCGACTGGCTGGCCTGTCTGGAAGCCCCTGAAATCATTGGCACTGAAGGTCTTGAAGTCGGCATCGGTGACGGCCGGCGCAGGGTCCGGATCGGGCAGGATCAACGGCGTTTCGGCCATCTGGGCAGGCGGTGCAGAGGGTGGGCTGCCCCTATGGAGCAGGACCAGGGCGCCCAAGGTCAGGCCAATGGCACAGGTGGTGAAAAGGACAGGCCGGAACAGCACGAACAGCGCCGTTTTGGCGCTTCCGGGCCGGCCCGACGGAGGAGGGGAATCCGTCATGACCGTTGACCTATGTGGGTCCGGTGGGCCGGACCTCGGCTTGGGTTGTCGCCGTTGTGCTGCATTTGTCCCCAACGGCAGGGATGGCTACATATTGATGCCGGAAAGCCCGGCTGGCGACAACAATACAATAGGTTTGACGTGCTTTTTCAGACTCTTAGGACTTCGTAAGGAATTTGAAAATTTACGTTTGACACCCCGAAGGACCGCCCATATAAGCGCGGCTCCCACGGCGAACGGGGTGTACCGAAAACGTCACGGCGTAAGAGTGACGAGGGGGTCTTCGACCCAAACGGTACGGCCCGGAAGCCGAAGGTCTCGACCGCCCGGTCGTGTGTTCTATGCATCGTCTGTTAGGAAAGGGATACGCCGGCGGCGGCGAACGTCAGCTCTGACCTTCGGGTTGGCTGCAGATGTTTTCGTCGTCGCTAGTTCGAAGTCCGTCCTCCTGGCCTCCGTCCAGGGGGATCGGACAAAGTAATCTAGTGACGGGATCTAAATGCTCCTTTTCGGAGGAGCACGTTAAACTTGAGAGTTTGATCCTGGCTCAGAACGAACGCTGGCGGCAGGCTTAACACATGCAAGTCGAACGCGTGTAGCAATACACGAGTGGCGCACGGGTGAGTAACACGTGGATATCTGCCTTTTGGTTCGGAATAACCCTGGGAAACTAGGGCTAATACCGAATGGTTCCTACGGGATAAAGATTTATCGCCAAAAGATGAGTCCGCGTCCGATTAGCTAGTTGGTGAGGTAATGGCTCACCAAGGCGACGATCGGTAGCTGGTCTGAGAGGACGATCAGCCACACTGGGACTGAGACACGGCCCAGACTCCTACGGGAGGCAGCAGTGGGGAATATTGGACAATGGGGGCAACCCTGATCCAGCCATGCCGCGT
>DATGMK010000040.1:0-4524 GCA_035293665.1 Reyranella sp.
AGCGCGTGCTCAAGGTCGCCAAGACCCAGGATGCCGACGGCTCGATCACCACAAGCCGCGAGGACATCTACGGCGGCAAGATCGTCCCGTTCGTGCCCTTCACCAAGCTCGAAGGCGACAAGATCGTCGGCACGCACAACCACTGATCCTTCCCGTGGCCGCGCCGTCGATTGGGCCACCACGCCGCGCGCGCAAAATGAAGAACCCGAGCCAGGTCACCCGCATCCCGCGAGTGCCCCACAGCCTGGCTCGCACCTACCCCCGGATCGTCACGGTGTGCATTCCCGGGTCGACCGGGGGTCTTTTTTTCCCTGATCAAACGCTACCCGTCGCGCTTGCGGTGCGGATCGTACTTCGAGAGCACGTCCTTCAGATAATCGCGGCTCTTCCATTCCGGCGCCGGCGGCTCGTAGCCCGGCCGCGGCACGAACGGATTGGGCGGGACCGCCGCCTGCTCGCCCATCAGGTCGGGCACGTAGCGCGGGCAGTTCGGGAAGATCTCGCATCTCACGCGCACCACGACCTTGGCGCCGTGATGCGCGCCGAGCGTCGCCGCATCGTCGTGGATCGTCGCCTTGCCGCGGATGCGCGTGCGGAAGGTCTTGCCGTCGAAGCGCACGAACAGCAGACCGACGTTCGGGTTGCGATGGATGTTGCCGAGCGTACGGTACATGTTGTTGCCGTCGTACTCGGGATACTCGAGCGTGTCGGGCCCGGTGATCTTGACGAAGCCGGGATCGCCCGAGCGCATCGAGCAGTCGACATTGTCGCCGTAGCTCGTCGCGATGAAGAAGAACCGCGCCTCCGCGATCAGCTTGCGGTCCTGCTCCCACCATTCGAAGTGGAGACGATGCTTCTCCAGGCCGTCGGCGACGCGCCGTCCGTCGAAGCGGTCCTGCAGCTCGCGCATGCCGTCGTGATAAAACGGGGCGCGGTCAGTCGGGTCGGTCATCCTGCCTTCATAGCAGATGACCGGCCCGCCTACTTCTCCCGCACGAAGATCGTCGACTTGTCGTCGCTGTAGGCCTGGTGCCAGCCCGGCAGGGTGGCGAGCAGCTTGTTGGCGGACTGCTCCTTCATGAGCAGCGTCCAGTCGATGCCGTACTTGTCGAGCGTCTTCTGCAGGACCTCGGGGTCGTCGCCGCGCAGATGCACGGCGTCGACATACTTCTTGATGAACTCCCCGCCATAGAGCTCGCCGCGGCCGTCGATGAAGGTCGGGATGCCGACGCTGATCAGGTAGCCGCCATAGCCGTAGTGGTTCAGCACATGGCCCGTGAGACTGTGGCCCAGCGCATACTCGATCGCGGCGGACGGCATGGTGGCCTCGGGCGGGCGGATGCCGGCGAAGCGCACCAGCGCCGCGGTATAGACCATCGCAAGCGTCAGCCCGACACCGACGGTGCGCAGGCTCGCCGGTCCGGCAAGACCGCTGAACAGCATCTTGCCCTCGGGATCGCGGCGCATCGCCGGCCAGTCGCGCGCCAGCACCGGCGCAATGGCAAGCGGCGCGATCATCGCCAGCAGCTCGGCATTGCGGACATGGCTCAAAAACATGTGCAGCAGCCCGATCACGATCAGGGTCCGCATGACCGGCAGCTTCACGCCGCGCGCCAGCACGAGGTAGAGCGCGACCAGCAGCATGAGCTCGGTGAGCGGCTGGGTCTGGAAGTCGGGCGACTTCCATTCGTCGATCAGCGACAGCGCGTCGCCCAGGCCGAAGATCTCGAAGGTCACCAGGATCGAGCGCGGGCCGTAGGGCGTGATGCAGGCGACCAGCAGCGCCGCCACGCCGAACTTCGCCCAGGCGAAGAAGATCTTCCTGCGCTCGGCCCAGTCGACGCCCCCGACGGCGCTATTCACCAGCGCCTCGAGCCCGAACGCGCCGCACAGCAGCAGGCCCATGGTGAAGCCGCCGTGCAGGTTGGCCCAGAACAGCATCGCCACAAGCAGGATCGGCTTGGGCGCGCGCTTCTCCTCGACCGCCGCGATCAGGCCCGACACCCACCACAGCATGAACGGGAACGCGAGCGCGAACGGCCGCGCCAGGAAGTGCGAGGTCATCATCACGAATGCCGCGGCAGTGAACATCAGCGCCGGCAGCGGCCGCAGGTGCTGCAGCAGGAGCCGCAACAGCAGCGCCGAGGTGACGCCGAACGCGGCCGCGCCCAAGGCGACCACGCCGGCCCAGCCGCCCGCGTCGTAGGCCAGCGCCATCAACAGCTGCGAGCCCCACTCCTTGGCGATCCATGGCTGGCCGGTGAAGGTAAAGGAGTAGCTGTCGACGGTCGGCACCGCGCCGTGGTCGAGCATCCAGCGGCCCACGGCGATGTGCCAGTGGCTGTCCGGATCGGCGAGCAGCGGCAGGCCGTTCACATTGGCCAACGCCGCGAACACCGCCAACCCGACGAGCAGCGGCAGCGAGAGCGACCAAGAGGAACGGCTGGCGGAGGTGTCCGCGGGCAAGGAGAGGCCGGAAGAAACGGCCATGCGAAGCTCCAATATGACTATAATAAATTCAAATAATGGATTGATATATCTCATTTTTAGACGCTACGCCAGCGACCCTGCAAGCCTTTGATGTCCCTTGCCTTTGCTGCCGCTAGACTGCGCCGCCCGCCGATCGCGGGTCGCAGGAGAGTTTCATGGCGCACGCAAAGGCAGTCATCGGCACGGTCGACTATGCGACCGCCATCATCGCGGGCCATCAGCACAAGATCACGGCCGACGAAGGGCCGGAACTCGGCGGCAAGGACGCCGGGCCGGCCCCCTACGACCTGCTGAGCTCGGCGCTGGGCGCCTGCACGGTGATCACCTTGCGCATGTACGCCGAGCGCAAGCAGTGGCCGGTCACGTCGGTGCAGGCCGACATTCATTTCACCCGCGGTGCCGACAAGGTGGAGACCATCGACCGCGTTCTGCGCATCGAAGGCGCCGACGCCGAGCAGAAGAAGCGCATGGCCGAGATCGCCGAGAAGACGCCGGTGACGCTTACCTTGAAGCGCAGCCTCGACATCCGCACCACACTTGCCTGAGAGCAGCTGGCCTGAAAGGGAATATCATGCAGATCGGTTTCAGCGCACCCACCGCCGGCCCCTTGTCGGCGCTCGATCCCCTGGTCCGGCTGTGCGCCGGCGCGGAGGAGAGCGGCCTTGCCTACGCGACCTTCAGCGATCACGTCGTGATCCCGACCGAGATCGCCTCGCCCTACCCCTATAGCGCGACCGGCGAGTTCACCAACCAGGGCACCGGCGAGCGCAATGAGCAGCTGATCGAGCTCGCCTTCGTCGCCGCCCGCACTACCAAGCTGAAGCTCGTGACGTCGGTCATGGTGGTCCCGCACCGGCCGGCGGTGCTCGCGGCCAAGCAGCTCGCCACCATCGACGTGCTGTCCGGCGGCCGCGTGATCCTAGGCATCGGCGCGGGCTGGATGAAGGAGGAGTTCGAGGCGATCGGCGCGCCGCCCTTCGCCGAGCGCGGCAAGGTGACGGACGAATACGTCGCCGCCTTCAAGGAGCTGTGGACCAAGGACAGGCCGAGCTTCGCCGGCAGCTATGTGAAGTTCGACAAGATCACCTTCGCGCCGAAGCCGGCGCAGAAGGGCGGCATCCCGATCTGGGTCGGCGGCGAATCGGGCCCGGCGCTGCGCCGCACCGCCAAGTATGGCGACGCCTGGTACCCGATCCCGAACAACCCGGCCTTCCCGATGGACAGCCTGAAGCGCCTCACCGCCGGCATCGCGCGGCTGCGCCAGCTCACCGCCGAGGCCGGCCGCGATCCGCAGTCGGTCGGCGTCACCGTGCGCTTCCCGCGCTGGGGCGAAGGCCTGCCGGCCAAAGCCGATGACGGCGAACGCAAGCTCTTCTCCGGCACGCCGGCCGACATCGCCGGCGACATCAAGGCCCTCGAGAAGCTCGGCGTCGGCGCGATCGACACCGGCTTCAGCGGCGCGACCGTGCCGGAGATCCTGGCCGACATGAAGAAGTTCAAGACCGAGGTGCTGGCGCGACTCTGAGCTTCAGCCGTAGGACAGCGACAGCGGCGCCGCCGCGAGCACACCGAGCACGACGGCGGCCAGAAGAAGAGCGGCGATGATGGCGAGTGGCTTGCGCATCACATCCTCCGCGAACGCACCGATACATATGATACGCGCGATCCGTGCGTTTCATCCTGCTGACGGCATGAAAACATCGTCACTTTCGCGATATCGCCATCACGGCTGCTTTACTGCATCAGCCGTGACGCCAGCATGGGGCGAACGTCAGGTGTGACACTCGGTGTGTAGACAGGCTGACGAACCCGAGCGAACATGCGGGTCGCGACGTTGGGCGCCGTTGAGTAAAGGCTGGGTCTCAGTGACGGCACTTTGTCATTCCAGGCTGTGGCTGGTTATCGGCTTGTCCCTCTCCGCGTTGTTCGGCGCGGCGGATGCGTTCTGCCAAACCACCACGGAAAAGGCACCCGACACGATCGAGGCGCGCCTGCTTGCCTGCGCGCCCTGCCATGGCGCCGTCGGCGAGGGCA
>DATGMK010000041.1:0-8659 GCA_035293665.1 Reyranella sp.
GATGAAATGGAACCGGCCGGCGGCCGCGGCTGGGCTGAACTGCAGGACGACGGTTCCCTCAAGGGCGAGATCTCCCTCGACAACGGTGATGACATTGCCTTCATCGCTCGCCGTTAACCGACTTCTTCAACAGCCTGCTAGCCGGCGAAGCTCAGGCAGTAGTCGCGCACCCGCTCGAGCGGGATGCGGGCGTGGCTCTGGACGATGATGAACTTGCCGCCCGGATCGTTGCCGTTGGGCAGCTGCACCAGCCGTTCGAAATCGTCCGCGCCCCACACGCAGGAAGTTTCAGAGAAGAGCTGCGTGTCGTGGAAATAGCTCGGGTCCCAGTGGACGTGATAGTCGAACAGATTGCCCTTGAGCTCGGCGACACCGGTGTAGAGCGAGTACTCGGTCCAGGCGATGCTGCCGAGCTTGCGGGCCACCCACAGGCCGAGCGACGTCATCGGGTCGAACGGACCGCGCTGGAAGTGCGCCAGCGCCTGGCGGCAGAGATCGCCGTGCAGGATGTTGGGCGTGACCGAGAGGCCGTGCGTGCGCGCGTCATAGGGCACGCCGACGATCGCCGAAGCGCTTTCCCACCAGTCGTGGTGGCGCTTGGGCTCCCAGCGCGACAGCGCCCGGCCGTGCTCGACGAAGGTGCGGGCATCGAAATCACCGACGCAGCACACGTCCGAATCGAGCGTCAGGAAGCCGCCGAAGCCCAATTGGGCCGGCACATGCAGCTTGACGAGCTGCTGTCGGTACCAGCCGGGCAGCGCATAAAAACGGCTGAGGGGGCCGAAGAACTCGCTCTCCGACCGGACCTCGACCTCGATCTTGGGGAAAACCGGCAGATTGCTGCGCAGCAGAGACACATCGTTGCGGGGCGCAACGATCAACAGCTTGAATGGCTGGCTGTCGCGCCAATGCTTGGCCAAGGATTCGATGAGCAGCCCGGCACGTTCGAGGTCGCCTCGGCGCTTCAGTTTGCGCAAAGCCAGAGGCAGGATTGCTTGTCTGATCTCGGAGAACATCGGGAGGCCACCGAATGTAGGCTCGGCGTTGATGCTTATCAATTGGTACGGTCGGGAAGCCTAGATGCCCTAGCGTCACACTGCCCGTGGCAAGAGTGGGGAGGGCAAAACCAAGAGGCCGCACAACATAAAAAAACGCCGGGCCCGAGGGCCCGGCGAGTCAAACAGGGAGGCTTCACGTCTGGGAGACGTGGGATCACGAGGATCCCGAGTTTCGAACGCGATCAGCCGAAACCTTTCGTGTCGAAGACCTGGGTGCAAACTACTGCCTCGAACGGTGATTGTGAGCGTCCGTGTTTTGGACACTGACATGCGGGTCACGCATGCCTTGCACCAAAGATGCAATACGACTGCTAATGACGGCTAAAAGCGGGTTTCGGCCACCTTGCGCAGCAGGAAATCGCGGAACACCGCTATTCGCTTGGAATGGCGCAATTCTTCGGGGTACGTGAAGTAGACGTCGGTTGTCCGGACGTTGAGGTCCGGCAGCAACATCTCGAGTTTCGTCGATTCGCGGGCCAGGTAGTCGGGCAGCGAAGCTATCCCCAGGCCCGATTCGACGGCGCGAAAAATG
The DNA here is from genome assembly GCA_035293665.1 of Reyranella sp. Classification (GTDB taxonomy): domain Bacteria; phylum Pseudomonadota; class Alphaproteobacteria; order Reyranellales; family Reyranellaceae; genus Reyranella. The sequence goes on from DATGMK010000041.1 coordinate 1,591, forward strand.
CCGTAGGTGTTGTTGACTCGCAGCACCACTTGGCGGGGATTGTCGCTGACATTGCCCTCGCGCAGCAGCCAGTTCACGTCCTGAACCGGCGCGCGGGCATCCTCCCCGAAGATGATCATGCGATGCTTGTCGAGCTCCTCGACCGTACCGGGCTTGCCGTACTTCTGGACGTAGGTGTGCGAGGCATAGACGTGGCTGCGCACCGTCAGGAGATGGCGCTGCACCAGGCCGGGCTGGCGCGGCATCACCATGCGGATGGCGACATCGGCCTCGCGCATCCCGAGATCGAGCTCGTTGTCCGACAGCACCAGGCTGACGTCGATGTCGGGATAGGTCGTGATGAACTCGTGCATCTGCGCCGTCAGCCAGGTCGAGCCGAAGCCGACGGTCGCGTGGATCTTGAGCCGGCCGGCGGGCTTGTCCTGGTTGGCCCGCAGCAGCGCCTCGGCCGTGTTGACCTTGGCCGCCATGTCGCGTGCCGTACGGTACAGGAGCTCCCCCTGCTCGGTCAGGATCAGGCCGCGCGCATGGCGGTGAAACAGCATCACCCCGAGCTGCTCCTCGAGCGCACCGATCTGGCGGGAGATCGCCGATTGGCTGAGCTTCAGCCCCTCGCCCGCGTGCGTGAAGCTGCCGGCATCGGCCACCGCCTGGAAGATGCGCAGCTTGTCCCAATCCATGACGTCTCTCTCCCCTGCGCTACCGCCTACTCCGCGGCTTGCGCGAGCTTCGCCTCCTGGTGCGCCAGCCACTTCTCGGCTTCGAGCGCGGCCATGCAGCCGGTGCCGGCCGCGGTCACGGCCTGGCGGAAGACCTTGTCCTGCACATCGCCCGCCGCGTAGACGCCCTCGATGTCGGTCGCCGTCGAATCGGGCTTGGTGATGAGATAGCCCTCGCTGTCCATCGCCAGCTTGCCCTTGAACAGCTCGGTGTTGGGCGAGTGGCCGATGGCGATGAACACTCCGTCGCTGGACAGCCTGGTCTCCGCGCCCGTCTTGACGTTGCGCAGCCGCACCCCGGTCACGAGCGGCGCCGGCGCGCTCTCGCCCAGGATCTCCTCGAGCACGGTGTCCCACACGACCGTGACCTTGGGATTCTTGAACAGCCGGTCCTGCAGGATCTTCTCGGCGCGGAACGTATCGCGCCGGTGGATCAGGGTGACCTTGGAGGCGTGGTGCGTGAGGTAGAGCGCCTCCTCGACCGCGGTATTGCCGCCGCCGACCACGACCACTTCCTTGTTGCGGAAGAAGAAGCCGTCGCAGGTCGCGCAAGCCGAAACCCCGCCGCCACGGAAGGTCTCCTCCGTCGGGATCCCCAGCCAGCGGGCCGTTGCGCCGGTCGAAATGATCAATGCATCCGATTCATAGCGATCGCCGGAATCGCCGATGCAGACGAACGGCCGCTTCTTCAGGTCGACCTCGACGATGGTGTCGAAGAAGAGCTGCGTGCCGACGTGCTCGGCCTGCTTCTGCATCTGCTCCATCAGCCAGGGGCCTTGGATGACATCGGCGAAGCCGGGGTAATTCTCGACATCGGTCGTGATCGTGAGCTGGCCGCCGGGCTGGATGCCCTGCACCAGCATGGGTTTGAGACTCGCGCGGGCCGCATAGATGGCGGCCGTATAGCCGGCCGGCCCGGAGCCCAGGATCAGTACCTTACCGCGATGTGTTACAGCCATGTCCTATCCGCATCCCGTCCGCCGCATGTCGCAGTCATATATGCAAACCTCCGCTGCATTGCACGGAGGTAATGGCGGGATAAGCGCAATTGTCCTCGGGTAATTCCGGGCTTTTGGCAATTTTATTGCGTGCATGGCATGGTTCTGGCATAGACCGCCGCCAATGGAGGGATATCCCATGGCCCGGGCCAAGCTCGACCGTATCGACCGACGCATTCTCAGCGATCTGCAATCCAACGGCCGCATGACCAATGTGGAGCTGGCCGAGCGCGCCGGCATATCGGCGCCGCCCTGCCTGCGCCGGGTGCGGGCGCTGGAGCGCGCCGGAATCATAAAGGGCTACCACGCCGAGCTCAGCCCCGAGGCCCTCGGGTACAGCGTGTCTGTCTTTGCGCTGGTCGGCCTGAACAGCCAGGCCGAGACCGACCTCAAGGCATTCGAGGAATTGGTGTCGGGCTGGAGCGAAATCCGCGAGTGCCACATGCTGGCGGGCGAAGCCGACTTCCTGCTGAAGATCGTCGCCGAGACCTGGGACGAGTATCAGAAGTTCCTCACCACCCGGCTCACCTCGGCGCCCAACGTCAGCCATGTGAAGTCGATGATGGTGTTCCGCACCGCCAAGCAGTTGCCGGGCGTGCCTATTTCTACCGAATAGCGCGTACGAAGCGGGCGGTCGCGTGACGGCGTTCCTCCGCCTCGTGCAGGTCCTGCCCGCCGGCACCGCCCCCCTGCTGACCGACAATGCGACCTTCATGATGCTGAAGCCGTCGGTGCTGGTCGGTCATCCCGGGCCGTGATGAGCCGCGTTGCGCGCCGGCGCGCGGGTGAAAAAGACTCACTTGTGGGAAACGCTGTGTAGCGATACGCTTCTTCTGTTCACAGCGTTACCCTTTTGGGACGGAGGGCACCATGAGGAACCTCTTGCAGGCCGGCCGGGTCCTGGCGATGGATCTCGCCTCGACCATCCTGTTCCTGATCGTCTACCTCACGACCGAGGACCTGATCGTCGCGGTCGCGCTGGGCATGGTGCTGGGCGTGGCGCAGATCGGCTGGCAGTACATGCGAAGGCAGCCGATCGGCAGCTTGCAGCTGTTGAGCGTGGTGCTGATCCTTGCCTCCGGCTCGGCCACCCTGCTCACCAAAGACGCCACCTTCATCATGCTGAAGCCCAGCATCATCTACTGCATCGTCGGCGCTGTGATGCTGAAGCGCGGCTGGATGAACCGCTACCTGCCCGAGCGCGCCGCGCCGGTGGTCGATATCGCCACCACGTTCGGCTACGTCTGGGCCGGCCTGATGTTCGCCTCGGCCGGCCTCAACATCGGGCTCGCCTCGTCGCTCGATCCCAAGAGCTGGGCCGCTTTCATGTCGACCTGGGGCCTGTTCAGCAAGATCGGCCTGTTCCTGATCCAGTACGCGACGATGAACGCGATCGGCCGACGCCGCGCCGCGGCGGCCGCCGGCGCCCCGGCTACTTGAAGGCCACGCCGACGACTTCGTACGAGCGTGCACCGCGCGGCGTCTGGACCTCGACGGTGTCGCCGACCGTCTTGCCGATCAGGGCGCGGCCGATCGGCGAGGTCACCGAGATGCGGCCCTTGGCGAGGTCGGCCTCGTAGGGACCGACGATCTGGTACTTCACCTTCTCGTCGGTGTCCTCGTCGGCGAGCTTCACGGTGGCGCCGAACTTCACCGTCTTGCCCGAGAGCTTGGAGAAATCGATCACCTCGGCGCGCGAGATGATGTCCTCGACCTCGGCAATGCGGCCTTCGATGAAGCCTTGTCGTTCGCGTGCGGAAGTGTACTCCGCGTTCTCCGACAGATCGCCGTGCTCACGCGCCGCCGCGATCGCCTTGATGATCGCCGGACGCTCCACGCTCTTCAGATTCTTCAGTTCGTCCTCGAGGCTCCTCAGCCCCTCGGCCGTCATCGGCACCTTTTCCATGATCACAATCGTCCCCAATCAATCGAACGGCGTCAACGCCCTAGGACCCACCACGGTTGCACGGGCGGGTGCAATTCGCGGTGGGGAGAAGCGGCTAGAAAGCGCCTTTGAAGTAGGATTGCAGCGGCGCCACATCGAGCGCGCCGCCATGCACGGCGGCGATCCCCTCGACCGAGGCCTTGGCGCCGGCGACGGTGGTGTAGTAGGCGATCTTGTGCATCAGCGCGGTGCGCCGGAGCGTGAAGCTGTCGGTCAGCGCCGAGGCGCCGTCCACCGTGTTGAAGACCAGCTGAATCTTGCCGTCCTTCATCAGGTCGACGATGTGCGGCCGGCCTTCCAGCACCTTGTTCACGCGCTCGGCCTTGATGCCGTGCTTGGCCAGGAAGTCGGCCGTCCCGCCGGTCGCCACGACCTTGAAGCCGAGATCGACCAGCCGCTTCACCGGCTTCACCATCGCGGATTTGTCGGCGTCCTTGACCGAGACGAACACGGCGCCCTCGACCGGCACCTTCCCGCCCGAGCCGAGCTGGCTCTTGGCAAAGGCACGGCCGAAATCCTGGTCGAGGCCCATGACCTCGCCGGTCGAACGCATCTCGGGTCCGAGGATGACGTCGACGCCGGGGAAGCGCGCGAACGGGAACACCGCCTCCTTGACGGCAATGTGCTTGCCCCTGGCCTTCTTGATGCCGAGGGACTTCAGCGCCTCGCCGGCCATCAGGCGGGCGGCGAACTTGGCGATCGGCTGGCCGGTCGCCTTGGCGACGAACGGAACCGTACGGCTGGCCCGCGGATTGACCTCCAGCACGAAGACCTCGCCGTCCTTGACCGCGTACTGGACGTTCATCAGGCCGACGACCTGCAGAGCCTTGGCCATCGCCTCGGTCTGGCGTTCGATCTCGACGATAATTTTGTGCGGCAGTGAATAGGGCGGCAGCGAGCAGGCCGAATCGCCCGAATGAATCCCCGCCTCCTCGATATGCTCCATGATGCCGGCGACGAACACGTTCTGGTCCTTGTCGGCCAGCGCATCGACGTCGACCTCGATCGCGTCGCGCAGGTAGCTGTCGATCAGCACGGGATTGGTGCCCGACACCTTCACGGCATCGCGCATGTAGCGCTGCAATGCGTCGAGATCGTAGACGATCTGCATCGCCCGCCCGCCGAGCACGTAGGACGGGCGGATCACGACAGGGTAGCCGATCTTCTCGGCGACCTGGATCGCCTCGGCTTCCGAGGTCGCGGTGCCGTTGTCCGGCTGGCGCAGCGTCAGCTGGTGGATCAGCTTCTGGAAGCGCTCGCGATCCTCGGCGAGGTCGATCGCATCGGGCGACGTGCCGAGGATGGGAATACCCGCGGCCTCGAGCGGCTTGGCGAGCTTGAGCGGCGTCTGGCCGCCGAACTGCACGATCAGGCCCAGCAGCTCGCCGTTCCTGCGCTCGACCTCGACCAGCTCGATCACGTCCTCGGCGGTCAGCGGCTCGAAGTACAGGCGATCGGCGGTATCGTAGTCGGTCGACACGGTCTCCGGGTTGCAGTTGACCATGATGGTCTCGTACCCGGCCTCGCGCAGCGCATAGACCGCATGCACGCAGCAATAGTCGAACTCGATCCCCTGGCCGATGCGATTCGGACCGCCGCCCAGAATGATGACCTTCTTCTTGTCGGTTGGATTGGCCTCGCACTGCGCCGGGCGATGGCCGTCGCCTTCGTAGCAGGAGTAGAGGTACGGCGTGCGCGATTCGAACTCGGCCGCGCAGGTGTCGATGCGCTTGAACACCGGCCGCACGCCGGCGGCGCGGCGGCGCTTGGCGACTTCGGCGGCCGACAGGTTGGCGAGCTCGCCCAGCCGGTCGTCGGAGAAGCCTCTCTTCTTGAGCTCGAGCAGCGCCTTGGCGTCCTTGGGCAGGCCGTCCTTGCGGACCACCGCCTCGCACTCGACCAGCTGCTGGATCTCGCGCAGGAACCACGGCTCGTACTTGGAAGCGTGGGCGATCTCCTCGACCGACAGGCCGTGCCGGAATGCCTGGGCGATCACCAGGATGCGGTCGGGCGTCGGCTTGGCCAACGCCGCGATCAGCGCCGCCTTGTCGGGCGCTCCCTTGATCTCGATCTCGTTGAGGCCGGTGAGGCCCGTCTCCATCGAGCGCAGCGCCTTCTGCAGGGATTCCTGGAAGGTGCGGCCGACCGACATCGCCTCGCCCACGCTCTTCATCGAGGTGGTGAGCAATGGCTCGGCGCCGGGGAACTTCTCGAAGGCGAAGCGCGGCATCTTGGTGACGACGTAGTCGATCGTCGGTTCGAAGGCCGCCGGCGTCGTGCCGGTGATGTCGTTCAGGAGCTCGTCGAGCGTGTAGCCGACCGCGAGACGCGCCGCGACCTTGGCGATCGGGAAGCCCGTGGCCTTCGAGGCCAGTGCCGAGGAGCGCGACACGCGCGGGTTCATCTCGATCACGACCATGCGGCCCGACTGCGGGTCGATGGCGAACTGCACGTTCGAACCGCCGGTATCGACCCCGATCTCGCGCAGGCACGCGATCGAGGCGTTGCGCATGATCTGGTATTCCTTGTCGGTGAGCGTGAGCGCCGGCGCGACCGTGACCGAATCGCCGGTATGGATGCCCATCGGATCGACGTTCTCGATCGAGCAGATGATGATGCAATTGTCGTGGCGGTCGCGCACGACCTCCATCTCGTACTCTTTCCAGCCGAGCACCGATTCCTCGACCAGCACCTCGGTCACCGGCGATGCGTCGAGGCCGCCCTGAACGATCTCGAAGAACTCGTCGCGATTGTAGGCGATTCCGCCGCCGGTGCCGCCCAGCGTGAACGACGGGCGGATGATCGCCGGCAGGCCGACCAGGTCGAGCGCCCGGGCCGCCTCCTCGCGATTGTGCACGACCTCGCTCTTGGGCGATTCGAGGCCGATCTTGGTCATGGCGTCGCGGAACAAGAGCCGGTCCTCGGCCTTGTCGATCGCCTCGGCATTGGCACCGATCAGCTCGACGCCGAGCTTCTCGAGCCGGCCGTCGCGGTGCAGCGCCATCGCGGTGTTGAGCGCGGTCTGGCCGCCCATGGTCGGCAGGATGGCGTCCGGCTTCTCCTTCTCGATGATGCGCGCCACCATGTCGGGCGTGATCGGCTCGACATAGGTCGCGTCCGCCAGGCCCGGATCGGTCATGATCGTGGCCGGGTTGGAGTTCACCAGGATGACCCGGTAGCCCTCGTCCTTCAGCGCCTTGCACGCCTGCACGCCCGAATAGTCGAACTCGCAGGCCTGGCCGATGACGATCGGCCCGGCGCCGATCACGAGGATGGACTTGATGTCTGTACGCTTGGGCATGGTTATTCCGTCGTCCCGACCGAATCCGGGCGAAGCGAGGCGCAGTGGAGGGACCTTCTCTCTACGATCTGCTGTCTAGTCGTTGAAGCGAGGCCCCTCCACTCCG
>DATGMK010000042.1:0-103908 GCA_035293665.1 Reyranella sp.
GTGCCTAGGCGTTCTATGACCAGGGACAATCCGCGGGAGCGCGCGGTACTCGATGCCGCTGAGCCGTTAGGAGCCCAGGTTGCGGATACCATCTTGGTGTGCGGTCGTGTGGGACCGCACGGTCAAACCGGACATACGACCTACTCGAAAAAGCTCTTGCGGCTAGGGGCCGTCCACATACGCGCTCCCAGCGAATTAGTGGATCGCGGCGTACATGATCTTTTCTTCGGTCGCTTCGCGCGCCGAGAACTCCTCGACCACCTTGCCCTGGCGGCAGACCAGGATGCGGTCGGACTGGGCCATGATCTCGGGCAGGTAGGACGAGATCATCACCACCGCCTTGCCCTCGTCGGCCAGCCGGTCGATCAGCTCGTGGATCTCGGCGATGGCGCCGACATCGACGCCGCGGGTCGGCTCGTCGAACACGATGATGTCGGGCTCCTGGACCAGCGACTTGGCGATCACGACCTTCTGCTGGTTGCCGCCCGACAGCTCGACCACGTTCACGTCCGGGCTGATGGCGCGGACCTTGAGCGCGTCGGCCCACTTCTTGCCGACCGCCTCGGTTTCCTTCGGCCGCACGAACAGCCGCCGCGCGCCGAGCTTGGCCATCAGGCCGACATAGATGTTGCGGGCGATCGACATGGTCTCGAAGAAGCCCTCGACCTTGCGATCCTCGGTGACGTAGGCGATGCCGGCGCGGATGGCCGGCGCCGGCGTCAAGTACCGCACCGGCTTGCCGCGCAGGAAGATCTCGCCGCCATGGAAGAAGTCGCGCTTCAGGACGCCGGCCGCGACCTTGAAGGTCTCGGTGCGGCCCGAGCCGACCAGGCCGAAGATGCCGGTCACCTGGCCTGCGAAGATCGACAAGGAGTTGTTCTTCACCATCGGCAGCATGCGCAGGTTCTCGATCGTCAGCACGCGCTCGCCGGGCGGCCGCACCTTCGCCTTGCGTTCGGCATAGAGCGTCTTGGACAGGTCGCGCCCGACCATCGCCTGGACGATGCGTGCGCGGTCGAACGTCGAGGTATCGTCGGTGACGACGTGCCGGCCGTCGCGCAGCACCGTGATGCGGTCGGAGATCAGCAGCGCCTCCTCGAGCGCGTGCGAGATGAAGATCACCGACACGCCACGCCGCTTCAGCTCGCGCACCAGGTCGAAGAAGTACTTCTTCTCCTCCGGCGTCAGGCTGGCGGTCGGCTCGTCGAAGATGATGACCTTGGCGTTGTGCAGGACGGCGCGGGCGATCTCGACCATCTGCTTCTTGGCGGCGCCCAGCGTCGAGACCGTGGCGGTCGGCGCCACATCGAAATTGAGCGATTGCAGGAACTGCTGGGCGGCGATGTAGATGCCGCGCAGGCGATTGTAGAATTTCTCCTGCCCCAGGAAGAGGTTCTGCGCCACCGTCATCGACGGCACCAGGCTGTTCTCCTGGAACACCATGGCGATGCCCAGATTGCGCGCCTCCAGCGGCGTCCGCGGCTCGACCTCCTTGCCGGCGATCAGCATCGAACCCGAGGTGAGCGTGACCACGCCCGCCATGACCTTGGTGAGCGTCGACTTGCCCGCGCCGTTCTCGCCGACCAGCGCATGGATCTCCCCCTCGCGCAGGTCGAAGTCGACGGAATCGATCGCGGGTTGCCCGCCATAGAGCTTGGTCGCTCGGCGCAATTCGAGGATGGGCGTCACGACGCGGCCTCCTTCTCGATATCGGCAAGGGGCAGGCGCAGCAGGCGGCCCGGTCCCTTGGCCAGGATGTACAGCGCCCCGCGGAATTCGGCGGCGGCCACGACACCGTGGTTGATGCCGTCGACACGGCTGTGCAGCGAATAGAGCGGCTGGCCCGCGGCCGAGAGCCGGACCACGAGGCCGTAGGAGCGCGGCGGCGCCCACGGCTTCAGCACGCCCATGGTCCGCAGATGTGCGCCCTGCATGGGCTCGAGATAGCTCTCGCCCGAGCGCAGGCGCGGCGCGATCCAATGCTCGGGGGCGATCTCCTTCATCATCCGCCGCCGATAGGCGTTCTCGCGCAGCACGAACTCGACGAGCTGCGTGCGGGCGGTGAAGGCCGTCAGCCAGAAGCCGCCGCCGCTCGCCGGCACGACGCGCGAGGGATAGACCGGCAGCCGCGTCAGCACCGGCCGCGGCCGGCCGTTGCCGATCGCGACCAGCCGATGGCGCCAGCTCTCCGACACCAGGATGTCGCCGTTCATCGCGCAGGCGCCGAAGGCGTATTCGAGCCCGCGCGCCAGCTCGCGCGCCCGCCCGTCCTTCGGATCGACGACGATCAGCCGGCCGCTGCCGCCGCGGCCCATGAGGTCGTGAACCCAGTGGTCAACCGGCTGCTGCAGCGAGCCGTCCGTCACGGCGAGCCGTCCGTCGCCCAAGCCGGCGATGGCATTGGCAGCGTGAAAGGGCGCGTTCGCCGGTCCCTTCGAGGCAAAGCCGTCAAATGCTCCGCCCTTCACCCGCAGTTCCTTGCCGTCCAGCGCAACGGCGATGCCGCCGTCGCCCAAGACACAAAGCGCGGTGACAGGTCGGCCGAAGCCCGCACGTTCGCCCCCGCCAGGCCGCACGACTCGCGAACCGTCAGCGACCAGGATGCCCTCGCTGTCGGCCGCGATATCGCTGGCCTCCTTGAATTCAGCGACGACGTCAGCCGCTTCCAGCAGCTGGTTCGGCTTCAGCGCGCCGTCGAAGATCGGAATGGTGATCGAGGCCTCGCCGCGGCCCAGGATCCAGTCGCCGAATTGGCGCAGTGCCTCGATCATGCCGGCTTGCCCCACCGGTAGTCGTACTGGATGAAGTTCGGATCGGCCTTCGCCAGCTTCAGCCGCCCGATGCGGTTGTTCATGATGCCGCCCAGATAGAGATAGCCCTTGTGCTCGCGCATCGAGGTGATCATGGGATGGTTGACGCCGGCCATGTCCCAATAGGTCTCGAGGATCTCGCCCTTCTCGTTGAAACGCAGCACGCAGCCGGTGTTGATGTTGGGGAACAGCCATTCGTCGATCGGCACGCGCTTGGCCATGCGCTTGCGGAAGCCCGGCATGCGCCAGGCAAGGTCGAGCGCCGGCGACCGCATGCCGACCATGGCCAGCCAGTAATTGCCGTCGGACGAGAGGTTGATGTTGTCGGGAAAGCCCGGAAGGTTGTCGATCACCATCTCGACGGAGCCCTTCTTCGGCCCGTCGAACCAGTAGCGCTTTACGCAGCATCCCCACGTTTCCGCGAACAGGATCGACTGGCCGTTGCGCGACACGCAGATGCCGTTGGGGAAGCGCAGGCCGCGCAGCACGGTGTGCGTGGTGTCGGTGTTGGTGTCGTAGCAGATGATGCGGCCGTTGCCGCGCGCCTCCAGCCCGTCGACCGGCCATTCGTGCATCTCGTAGCGCACGGTCGCCTCGGAGAAGAAGATGCGGCCGTCGTCGGTGATGTCGAGATCGTCGGCCAGCCGCAGGCGGCTGTCGTCGTTGACCGAGTAGAGGCTGCGGTTGGTCTCGTCGGTCGCCTTCTCGACCTTGCGCTCGGGCGTGATGCGATAGAGGCCCATGCCACCGATGCAGACGTAGAGATTGTCCTTGCGGTCGAACGCCATGCCGAGCGGCTGGCCGCCGATATGGGCGTAGACCTCCATCTTCTCGTAGTCGGGCGGGAAGAAGCGGATAATGTCGCCGTGCCGGGAGCCCGCGTAGAGATTGTCATGCCGGTCGAGGATCACGTCCTCCGGCGCCTCGATGCGGCCGAGCCCGATCAGGCTCACGTCCTTCAGCCGGTCGTTCTGCTCGAAGCGCGTGCCGGAGCCGACGCGCGAGCCGACCAGCGGCGGCATGTCGTGGAAGGTCGGGCTGACATAGACCTTGGCGATGATGCGGTTGCGGTTCTTGAGCCAGCGGATGTCGATCATCGCCGCGACCAGCAGGATGCTGGCCAGCACCATGCGGTTGACGCCGCCTTTCACCGAGAGCGTGGTGAGCCCGTTGGTGATCAGCAGCACGATCAGCGTGCCGACCAGGGCGCGCATGACCGATCCCCGGCCGCCGCCCAGGCTGATGCCGCCCAGCACGGCGGCCGTCAGCACGGTGACCTCGAGCCCGACACCGACATCGCCGCCCACGGTGCCGAGCCGCGCGGCGAAGAACAGCGCGCCGATCGCGGTGAGGGCTCCGCTCGCCGCGTAGCAGCGCGCGATCGTGCGCCGCACCGCGATGCCGGAATTGTAGGCCGAGCGCCGCGACCCGCCGATCGCGGTGATGTGCCAGCCCGGCCGCAGGCGCGTCATGAAGATGTGGCCGAAGATCGCGACGACGATGTAGAGCAGCGTCACGCTGGGAATGCCGAAGACGCCGCCGTTGCCCATGAAGTCCCAGACGTCGATGTCGGGGAAGGACGAGGCGATGGTGTTGGAATAGTCGACCAGCAGCAGGTCGTAGGCCGAGCGGTAGACGATCAGGGTGATCAGCGTGGTGATGAAGGCGCGCAGCCTGAGATAGCCGATCAGGATGCCGTTGACCGCGCCCAGCAGCGCGCCGACGGCGATGGTGACGACCGCGACGGCCAACACCGGCAGCTTCAGTACGTCGAGGCAGAACAGGGCGCAGAAGTCGGTCAGCGCGAACATCGAGCCGACCGACAGGTCGATGCCGCCGACGACGATGACCAGCGCCATGCCCAGCACGACGAAGCCGATCTCGGCGGCCTGACGGGCCGTGTCGCCCAGGCTGGCGATCGACAGGAAGCCCGGGATCGCCTGCGAGAAAGCGAGCGCCACGACCAGCAGGACGATCACGGGAATGGCCGTTTCCGTCCACCGCTTGGACAGGATCTCGCCGAGCAGATGGTCCGGCCAGTAACGGTACCGCAGGCGCAGAACGGCTTCTCTCATTGCTGATCCTGACAAACGTGACGTGACGCGACTTCACTGCACCCGTCGTCCCGACCGGAGCGCCGAAGGCGCGCAGTGGAGGGACCTTTTTTCAACGATCAGCCGCAAATCGAGGAAAAAAGGTCCCTCCACTCCGCCTCGCTTCGCTCGGCTCCGGTCGGGACGACGGGGTGTTTGCTGCTTACGATCCCTTGACCTGCTCGAGCTTCCAGCAGGTGCCGTCCTTGCCGGCGTTGTCCTTGGTGACCGGGATCAGGGTCGTGTAGACCGAGCCCTTCACCGCGCCGGGCTTGGTGTCGGACGACAGCAGCCACTTGATCAGCGCCGCCATGTCGGACCCCTGCGTCGGCACGTCGTAGCTGAGGTCGAGGTCGAAGGCGCCGGACTTCACGAGGTCGCAGGCGCCCTTCTGCTCGCCGCCGCCCGAGGTCGCGAGGAACACCTTGCCGGTCAGGCCCGCTTCCTTGACGGCCGCGGCAGTGCCGATGTCCATGCCGTCCCAGAAGCCGACGATGCCGCAGAGATCGGGGTTCTGCTTCAGCACCGTCTGGACGATCGCCTTGGCCTTGGCCGCGTCCCAGTCGGCCGGCTGGCTCGAGACCACCTTCACGTCGGGATTCTTGGCCAGCACGTTCTCCACGCCCTTCAGCGTATAGGCGCTGGCCGCGGCCGACAGGGCGCCCTGCACCACCGCTATCTTGTTCGACTTGCCCTTGCAGGCATCGACCACCGCCTGGGTGTCGCGCTCGCCGATCTCGATCCAGTTGGCGCCGACGAACGCGGTCGAGCGGAAGGCCGAGCCCATGTTGATCTGGATGATGTAGATGCCTTCCTTCTCGGCGCGCTGGATCAGCTTGGCATAGGTCTGCACGTCGGGGTTATGCACGACGATCGCGGCCGGCTTCTCGCTGATCAGGGTCGTGAAGGCCTGCGCGCCGGCATTGGTGTTCCAGTTGGCGTCGCGCACGACGACCTTCACACCCCACGGCTCGAGCTGGTGCTTCAGCACCGCGAACCAGCCCTCGGTGAGGTCGAAGTTCATGGCCACGGGGATGTAGGCGACGGTCTTGCCGGTCAGCGCTTTCTTGAACGGACCCTGAAAGGGCTCGTCGAGTCCCTTCTGCGCGAAAGACGGCGACGCTACGGCACACAACGCGGCGGCGCAGGCGATGCCGCCCAGCCATCTGGCGATCTTCGTGATCATCATGGGTCTTCCTCCGTTTTCAGGTCGATTTCGCGCTCAAATGTCTCCCTGTTGCGCCGTTTCCTCGTTGCGCGGGTTGAGGAAGGAGTCGGCGATGACGGCAGCGAGAAGGACGACGCCCTTCACGAGATTCTGGGCCGAGTAGGACATGTCCATGATCGTCATGGCGTTCAGCATGGTGCCGATCAGCAAGGTGCCGATCACGACGCTCAGCACGCCGCCGCGGCCGCCGGCCAGACCGATGCCGCCCAGCACGACGACCAGGATCACGTCGTAGATCAGCGTCGAATTGTAGATGCGCGTCGGGCCGCTGTTGACCGAGGCGACCAGCACCAGCCCGGCCAGGAACCCGATTGCCGCCGCGATCACGTACTTTCCAACCACCAGCGGCCGGGTCGGGATGCCCGAGGTGCGGGCCGCGAACGGATTGTCGCCGAGCGCGTAGATGAACATGCCGGGCCGCGTGCGCCGCAGGAAGAACGCGACCACGCAGCACATCAGGGCGAACACGATGATCGGCATCGGCACGCCCAGCACATTGCCCTGGCCCAGGAACTGGAAGCCGTCGGGAAGGTTGGGGCTCCACTGCACGACATCGAGCTTGAACAGCGCCGCCTGTCCGAGGCCGGCGAGGAACAGGCCGGACGCCAGCGTCGCGTAGAGCGACGGCACCTCGGCATAGGCGATCAGCCAGCCGTTGACCAAGCCGAACACGAGCGTCAGCAGGCCTGCCTGCAACAGCGCGAGCCAGAACGTGTCGCCGTCCTGCACCAGCTGCAGCACCAGGCCCGACGGCACTGCGAGCACGGCGATCAGCGACAGGTCGATGCCGCGGCCGATCACGACGACTGCCATGGCGAGGCCGAGGATGCCCAGCACCGCCACGTTCTGCAGCAGGTTGAGCATGTTCGACGTCGACAGGAAGCCGCGCAGGAAGATCGAGAACACGCCGAACAGCACGACGAAAATCGCGAAGACGATTCCCTGTTGCGTGAGCCGAAGCGGCTTCTTCACGGCAATCTCCTCTCACGGAGCCGCAGTGCGAAAAAAATTTTCGACCGTGCAAATATGCTCGCCCGAGGCCCGGCCCCAAGTCAAATACGCAGGCCGCGCGCAGCTCGATTTCAGTTGCTGCGCACTCGGCGGATCACCCCTATTCGGCGGCTACCGACTTATGGCTCCGCTGCCAAAGCTCATCGGCGTGGAAGTCGACCAAGCCGGCTGGCGTCTCCCACGCGAGGCTCTCGCCGGCAGACTGTACGAACAGGCGATGCAGGAAGATCGCTGGCTGGGCCAGCGACGCCAATGCCCCGCCGCGATCGATTTCAGCGCGGAAATCGACCGTGCTGGAGGAGCCATCGGCCCACTCGATCACGACCGCGTAATCGGCTCGGGGTGTCGCTCGGCGGATTGCGTGTCGAGCCATCAGTCCAGTCTCCTGGGTAGGCTATCGCAGATATGCCATTTCCGTCGTCTCGACCGGAGCGCGAAGCGCGGAGCGGAGAGACCTTTTTTTAACGATACGCGGCTTATCGCGGAAAAAAGGTCTCTCCACGCGGCCCTCCGGGCCTTGGTCGAGACGACGGGAGGCATGCGATCAGGAACTGCGAACGCGACGGACGGCGGCCTGCCAGCCGGCGTAGCGGCGATCTCGCGAGGGTGCGGCTTCGGACGGGCGAAAGGCGCGGTCGAGCGACCATGTGGCGGAGAGCGCGTCGAGCGAGGGCCACAGGCCGGCCTGCAGGCCCGCCAGGAACGCGGCACCCAGCGCCGTGGTCTCGATCACCTTGGGACGCTCGACCGGCGCGCCGACCGTGTCGGCCAGGCGCTGCATCAACGGATCGTTGACCACCATGCCGCCGTCGACGCGCAGCTCGTCGATCTGCGCACCGTCGCCGCGCATCGCCTCGATCAGGTCGCGGGTCTGGTAGCACACCGAATCGAGCGTTGCGGCGGCGATCTCGGCAGGGCCGGTGTCGCGCGTGAGCCCGAGCAACGCGCCGCGCGCGTCGGCATCCCAGTACGGCGCACCCAGGCCGACGAAGGCCGGCACCATGTAGACGCCGTGGCCGTCCTTGGCCTTCGCCGCCACGCCCTCGATCTCTGCCGAGGTCTTGATCAGGCCGAGGCCGTCACGCAGCCATTGCACGGCAGCGCCGGCAATGAAGATGCTGCCTTCGAGCGCGTAGGTGCGACGGCCGTCGAGCTGGTAGGCGATGGTGGTCAGCAGGCGGTGGCTCGACTGCATGGCGATGCTGCCGGTGTTGAGCAGCGCAAAGCAGCCGGTGCCGTAGGTTGCCTTCACCATGCCGGGCTTGATGCAGGCCTGCCCGACCGTCGCGGCCTGCTGGTCGCCCGCCATGCCGAGCACCGGCACCGGCGCGCCGAGGATGTCGGCCGATGCGACACCGAACTCGGCGGCGTTGTCGACCACCGCCGGCAGCATCGCCTCGGGGACACCCAAAATCTTTTCGAGCTCGCGGTCCCAGGCGCCCTTGCGGATGTCGAGCAGCAGAGTGCGGCTGGCGTTGGTCGCGTCGCTCGCATGGACCTTGCCGCCGGTCAGCCGCCACAGCAGGAAGCTGTCGATCGTGCCCGCGGCCAGCGCGCCCTTTTCGGCGGCGGCCCGCGCGCCGGCGACGTTCTGCAGAATCCAGGCGATCTTGGTGCCGGCGAAATAGGGATCGAGCAGCAGCCCGGTCTTCTGCGAGAAGGTCTTCTCGTGCCCGGCGCGCTTCAGCTCGGCACAGATGTCCGAGGTGCGGCGGTCCTGCCAGACGATGGCGTTGTGCACCGGCTTGCCGGTGCCGCGGTCCCACACCACGGTCGTCTCGCGCTGGTTGGTGATGCCGATGCCGGCGATGTCCTGCGCCGAGAGTTTGGCGCTGGCGAGAGCGCCGCGGCAGACCTCGACGGTCGCGCGCCAGATCTCCCCCGGATCGTGCTCGACCCAGCCGGGCCTGGGGAAGATCTGCGGCAGTTCCTTCTGCGCCGACGCCAGCGGCTGGCCGGCGGAATCGAAGACGATCGCGCGCGTGCTGGTCGTGCCCTGATCGATCGCGAGGATGTGCTTGGCGGCCATGACAAATTAGAGCACGCCAGCCGTTGGACGGCATCTTTGTCTTTTCTGCTCTGTGCGGGCTCTCGCGCTTGATTACAAGCGCTGCCGCCCGCCCGCGCCTTCGCTTCGCTGCAGGCGCGTCAATGGGCGCGGTCGATGGCGAAGTCCACGGCCTCGAGCAGCGCGGACTTGAGCGGGCAATCGCGGAACAGGCCGAGCGCATCGCGCGCCATGGCGCCGTAGTGGCGCGCGCGTTCGAAGGTATCGGCCAGCGCATTGTGCCGCTCGATCAGGCTCTGGGCCTGCTCGAGGTCGTCGTCGCGCTGGTCGAGCTTCTCGATGGTGCGCTTCCAGAATTCGCGATCGACCGCGCCGCCGCGCAGGAAGGCCAGGATCACCGGCAGGGTGATCTTGCCCTCGCGGAAGTCGTCGCCCACGGTCTTGCCGAGCTTGGCCTCGCGACCCGAATAGTCGAGCGCATCGTCGACCAGCTGGAAGGCGATGCCGAGATTCATGCCGAAGCTCTCGAGCGCCACGCGCTCGGCGCCGTTCTTGCCGGCGACCATCGCGCCGACCTCGGCCGCCGCCGCGAACAGCCGCGCGGTCTTGGCCTTGATGACCTCGAGATAGGTCGCCTCGGGCGTGCTGATGTCGCGCTGGGTGACGAGCTGCAGCACCTCGCCCTCGGCGATGACCGACGAGGCGCGCGAGAGCACGCCCAGCACGTCGAGCGAGCCGACATCGACCATCAGCTCGAACGAGCGGGTGAACAGGAAATCGCCGACCAGCACCGAGGCCTTGTCGCCCCACACCGAGTTGGCGGTCGGCTTGCCGCGGCGCAGCGCGCTCACGTCGACGACGTCGTCGTGCAGCAGAGTGGCGGAGTGAATGAATTCCACGCAGGTCGCGAGCTTCACATGGCGGTCATCGTCCGTCGCATAGCCGCAGAGCCGGGCGGCCGCGACCGTCAGCAGCGGCCGCATGCGCTTGCCGCCGGCGCCGACCAAATGGTTGGCCAATTCAGGGATCAGGGCGACGGGGGAACGCATGCGCGCCACGATCTCGCGATCGACCCGCGCCATGTCGTCGGCGCACAGCGCCAGCAGCGGCTCCAGGCTGGGCGGCTTGCGCTTGCCCTCGAGTGAAACAACCGTTGCCATGGCCGAAGAGTAGTCCGTCCTGTTCGTGCGATGTTGCGACACGATGTCATGAAGCTAGTCTAAGGGACTAGCATGGAAACAGCTCTGACCGAAGACGCCCTGCTGGGCGGCCGTGTGCGCCTGCTGCAGTCGCGTCGCGGCTACCGGGTTGCCGTCGATGCGGTTTTGCTGGCGGCGGCCGTCCATCCGGCCCCCGGCGAGCGGGTACTCGATCTGGGTACGGGCGTCGGCGCGGTCGCGCTTTGTATAGCAAAGCGGGTGGCGGACTGCACGATCATCGGGGTCGAGCTGCAACCGGCGCTGGCCCAACTCGCGCAACGCAATGCCACCCGCAATGGTTTCGCCGATCGCGTTCACACGATCGTGCACGACATCGCCCAACCTTTGCCGGCCGAGCTCGGCCCGTTCGACCAGGTCGCGACCAACCCGCCCTACATGGCGGCCGCCGTCGCCGATCTGCCGCCCGATCGCAGCAAAGCGCTGGCGACCGTCGAATCGAGCGCCGATCTCAGGCGCTGGCTGGAAGTCGCAAGCGGCGCGCTGAAACCCGCCGGCACCCTCACCCTGATCCACCGCTCCGACCGGCTGGAGGAGATCGCGGCGCACCTGGTTCGCCTGCAGTGGGGCGCCCTCACCCTCAAGCGCCTGCCGCCGGCGCCGCGCGTGCTCGTGCGCGCGCGCCGCGGGCCTCCTTCGGTCACCGAATCGCCGCCGCTCGTGCTGCACAATCCGCAGGGTGGCTACACCGAGGCGGCCGAGGCGATCCTGCGGCACGCGGCTGCGCTGGACTTCTAGCCGGCCCGCCGCGAGAGTGCCGGCCATGTTTCAATGGTTGATGGATCGCTTGGGCCGGGGCCGCCCTGTCGTGCCCGTGGTGCGGCTCTCGGGCGTGATCGCGTCGGGTCCCCTGTTCGGCTCGCGCGGCCTCTCGATCGAGACCGTGGCGCCCTT
Organism: Reyranella sp.; assembly: GCA_035293665.1. Taxonomy (GTDB): domain Bacteria; phylum Pseudomonadota; class Alphaproteobacteria; order Reyranellales; family Reyranellaceae; genus Reyranella. The sequence continues at coordinate 11,262 of DATGMK010000042.1, forward strand.
GCTCGCGCGCGCCTTCGGCCAGCGCGGCGCCAAGGCGGTGGCGCTGGCCATCAACTCGCCGGGCGGCTCGCCGGTGCAGTCGGCGCTGATCGGCCAGCGCATCCGATTGCTGGCGCGGGAGAAGAACCTGCCGGTCATCGCCTTCGTCGAGGACGTCGCGGCCTCGGGCGGCTACTGGCTCGCCTGCGCGGCCGACGAGATCATCGCCGATCCGTCGTCGATCGTCGGCTCGATCGGCGTGATCTCGGCCGGCTTCGGCTTCAAGGACCTGATCGCCCGCTTCGGCGTCGAACGCCGCGTCCATACCTCCGGCGACAAGAAGGCGATGCTCGATCCGTTTCGCGACGAGGCTCCCGAGGATGTCGAGCGGCTGAAGCGGCTGCAGGCCGAGATCCATGAGGGCTTCAAGGATTGGGTGCGCGAACGCCGCGGCAGCCGGCTCAAGGGCGACGATGGGCTGCTCTTCTCCGGCGAGTTCTGGACGGCGCGGCGCGGGCTGGAGTACGGCCTGGTCGACAGCCTGGGCGAGTTGCGCGCGGTCCTGCAGGCCCGCTACGGCCAGAAGGTGCGCCTGCCCGTGGTCGCGGCGCGGCGGCGGCTGTGGCAGCGATTGGGCTTCGGCAGCAGCATCGGCGGTGTCGACGGCGGCATTGGTGCGATCGGCCCGGCGCTGCTCGCGGCGCTCGAGGAGCGCGCCCATTGGCAACGGTTCGGACTATAGGGACGCCATGAAGCTGATCACGCCGCCAAAGCCCGAAGACCTCGCCGCCGTGCGCGCCTGGTTCGACGCGCTGTCCCAGCGCTGCCGCGCCGTCGACTACGAGGGCGCGCGGCCGCTCTTCGCCGAGGACATGATCGCCTTCGGCACCTTCACCGACTTCATGCACGGCCGCGAGCTTGCCGAGCAGAAGCAGTGGCGCAATGTCTGGGGCACCATCCGCAACTTCCGCTACGAGATCGACAAGGTCGAGGCGATCGTCTCGGCCGACCGGCTGACCGCGGTCGGCATGGGCGTGTGGAATTCCGACGGCTTCCATCCCAACGGCGACCGCTTCGACCGGCGCGGCCGCACCACGACGGTGATGGGCCGCCAGAAGGTCGGCGATCCGTTCGTGGCGACCCATACCCACATGTCGCTGTTCCGCGGCACGCCCGACCGGAGCTACGGCACGTTCTCCGGACCCTAGCCCAACACGCGCAGCACCACGAGCAGGCAGTTCCACAGGGCCGGCCCTTCGCTCACGCCGGGTCGATCGCGCCCTTCTGCTCGACGATGCGGCGGTAGGCGTCGGGCTGGCGGTGCAGGGCGAAGTTGAAGGTCGTGCGCTTGTAGCTCTGGCCCGCGTCGAGGTCGCAGCGATGGACGATCAGCTCGTCGTCGATGCCGTTCGCCCGCGCCACCACCTTGCCGGACGGCGCGACGATCATCGAATCGGCAAGCGACGGCACGCCCTCCTCGGTGCCGCCCTTGGCGACGCCGACCACCCAGGTGCCGTTCTGGTAGGCGCCGGCCTGCATCGAGAGCTGGTTGTGGAACCACGAATGCTCGTCGTGGTCGGGCGACGGCGCGTTGTGCAGCGGCGTGTTGTAGCCCAGCATCACCATCTCGACGTTCTGCAGGCCCATCACGCGGTAGGTCTCGGGCCAGCGCCGGTCGTTGCAGATGCACATGCCGATGTTGCCGCCGAACGCCTTGAACACCGGGAAGCCGAGATTGCCGACCTCGAAATAGCGCTTCTCGAGATGCTGGAACGGCCGCTGCGGCTCGTGCTCGGCATGGCCCGGCAGATGGACCTTGCGGTACTTGCCGACGATGCTTCCGTCCTTCTCGACGATGATCGAGGTGTTGAACCGGCGGATGCGGCCGTCCTCGCGCGTCAGCTCGGCATAACCGAGGCAGAAGCCCATCGCGAGGCGCTTGGCCTCGGTGAACAGCGGCGCCGTCTCGTTCGACGGCATCTCCTGCTCGAAGAAGCTGTCGATCTCCGCCTGATCGGTCATCCACCAGCGCGGGAAGAACGTCGTCAGCGTCAGTTCCGGGAACACCACCACGTCGCAACCCATCCGCCTGCCCTCGCGCAGCTGGGCGATCAGCCGTTCGACCACGTCGCGCCGCGAATGGCTGCGCTGGATCGGCCCCATTTGCGCCGCACCGACCGTCAGGATCCTACTCATTGCTGTTCCTCATGATGCCTTGGCATGGAGCTGGGGATTGAGGGCGCCCCACACCTTCTTGCGCCTGATCGCCTCGAGCGCGCCGGTGCAGGAATTGCGCCAGAACAGGAGGCCGCTCTGGCCCGACAGCTCGCGCGCCTTCACGGTGCGGCCGTCCTCGAGCTTGATCAGCGACCCGGCAGTGACATAGCAGCCGGCCTCGACCACGCAATCGTCGCCCAGCGCAATACCCAAACCGGCATTGGCGCCGACCAGGCAGCGCTCGCCGACGCTCACCTTCTCCTTGCCGCCGCCGCTCAAGGTGCCCATCAGCGAGGCGCCGCCGCCGATGTCGCTGCCGGCGCCGACCACGATGCCCTGGCTGATGCGGCCCTCGACCATGCAGGCGCCGAGCGTGCCGGCGTTGTAATTGCAGAATCCCTCGTGCATCACCATCGTGCCCTCGGCGAGGTGAGCGCCCAGCCGAACGCGACCGGCATCGGCGATGCGCACGCCGCTCGGCACGACGTAGTCGGTCATGCGCGGGATCTTGTCGATGCCCTTCACGTCGAGCGCCACGCCCCTGATGCGCGCCCGAATCCGCGCCTCGTCGAGGTCGTCGAGCGCGCAGGGGCCGAGCGTGGTCCACGCCACCGTCGGGATGAGCTGGAAGATATTGTCGAGGTTGATGGTGTTGGGCCGGACCTGCCGCAGGCTCAGCAGATGGAGGCGCAGGTAGGCGTCGTGCACGTCGACCGGCGCATCCTGCAGCGAGGCAATGTCGGTACGAATCGCCACGACCTCGACCCGGCGCACGTCATCGATGCGCGCATAGCCTCGGGCAGCGCCCTGACGGGGCCGCGTGGTCGCCGCCTTTCCTCCAGCGGCAACGAGCCCTGCTCTGGGAAACCAGGCGTCGAGCACGACGCCGTTGCGCGACACGGTCGCATAGCCTTCGCCGGTCGCGCCGGATGTTTCGCTCATGAGCCCTCCTGGCAGCAGTATCGCCGCCCGGAGGGCCCGGTGTCACCGCATGGAAACGCGCACCGCTACAGCTTGATCTCGACTCGTCGGTCAGCCGGCTGGCTCAGGCCATCGGACGGCCGGGGCAGGTTGGCGCTCTCCGCCTGCTCGACGGCGATCGCGGCGGCGGGCACGCCCGCCTTCTCGAGCGCCGCCTTCACCGGAGCGACGTTCTCGGGACGGCCGACCAGCGTGACATGCGACGTCCTCGCCTCATCGGCGATCTGGCGCACGGCCGATGCGGCCGTCGGCGACAGCTGGCCGCCCTTCTCGGTGAACACCATCACGTCGCGCTGCGGCGCCGGCACGGCGCTCGCCAGCTGCGTCTGGGCCATGGCGCTCGCGGCAATGAGGCCACCGAAGAGGACAGCCATACCGTGCAGAGCGATACCCTTGGTGAGCATTGAGTTGTCTCCTTTCCAACGGGCTCATGGAACGCGGGAAAGAAGGCAAAAGGTCAGGGGATAGATCGGTGTTTTTCTGATCTTTTGCGGGAACCTTTTCTCAAGGCCCTGCACGCTTCACGTCGTTGGTGAATTCAGCAGTGGTGAAGGTGCCGCCCTGGAAGCGGTCGCCGATCGGATCGTGCCCGATCTTCTTCTGCTCGGCTTCGGCATGCGCGCGATGGTCCTCGGCCTTGCCCTTGGGCCGATAGCCGAGCGCGCGGGCGCGGCTGTTGTCCCACCACGCCGCAGCATTGTCCGACGCGCCATACAGGATCTCGTAGCGAATACGCGGATGCTCGAGCCCGATGCGGAAGAGCTGCACGAGGTCCTCCGGTGAAATCCAGATCGACAGCCGCCGCACGTCGAGCGGGCGCGGCCCGACATTGCCGATGCGCAGGCAGGTCACGATCATGCCGTGCTTGTCGGAGTAGAGCGCGCCCAGCGCCTCGCCGAACGCCTTGCTGACGCCGTAGCGGCTGTCGGGCCGCACCGTCACGTCCGTGCCGATCTTGCGCTTGCGCGGATAGAAGCCGACCACATGGTTGGACGAGGCGAATACCATGCGCTTCACGCCGGCCTGGCGGGCCGCCTCGAACGTGTTGTAGCAGCCGACGATGTTGGCGTTGTGGATCTGGTCCCATGTCCCCTCGACGGAATGGCCGCCGAGATGGATCACGCCGTCGGCGCCCTTCAGCAGGCTCGCCATCTGGGCGGGCTTGGTGAGGTCGGCCTTCACGAAAGTCTCACCCGGCAGCAGGTTCCTGGGCTTCACGCGGTCGCTCAGCACCAGCCCGGGATAAAGCTTGGCCAGCAGGGGCCGGGTCATGGTGCCGATGCCGCCCGCAGCTCCGGTCATCACGATGCGGCGCGCTTTCTTCTTCACGGCCATCACTTCGATCCTTCTGCAAGCCGGCGATAGCGCTCGAGCGAGCGCGTGAGATGGTCGCGCATGGCGCGCCGCGCCTCGACCGGATCGCCGTTGGCGATGCCGGCGACGATGCGGGCATGCTCCTGCTGGATGCGCTCGAGATAGGTGCGGCGCTCGGCGGGCGTGTCGACCGACAGCCGCACGCTCTGGCGCGGGATGACGTGGCTGCCGAGGAAGGCGAGGAAGCGGGGGAACTGCGCGTTGCCGGTCGCTTCGGCAATGGCGCGATGAAAGGCGAAATCCTCCGCGACGGCGCCCTCGCCCGACTTCAGCGCGCGATCGATCGAGCGCAGCGCGGCCTTCACCACGCCGACCTGCCTGCGGGTACGGCGTTCGGCCGCGAAGCCCGCGGCCTCGACCTCGACCGCGAGCCGGAGTTCCATGACGTTCAGCACGTCGCCCAGCCGGCCGAGCGGGGAGGCGGCGATGCGGAACGGCGAGGCGGTGGGATTGTCGGCGACATAGGCCCCCGAGCCGCGGCGCGTCACGACCAGCCCGTCGGCGCGCAGCGCCGCGACCGCCTCGCGCACCACGGTGCGGCTCACGCCCATGGTCGAGGTCAGCTCCTGCTCGGTCGGCAGCCGGTCGCCCGGCGCCAGCCTGCCGCCGCGGATTTCCGCGCTCAGCCGCGCCAGGACTTTCTCGGCAAGGTTGCTCGAACGGTTGTCCGCCATCGCACTCATGCTAGCGCGCCGGCAGGTTGTCAGACAACTTTGGAAGACGACCTCGCCTCACCCTGCGCAACCGATGTTGGCGCGACCGGCATCGAGGCTATCGCCTGGTTTGTGCCGGGCACAATCCGGGCACAACGTCCGGGCCCGTACCGTAACCGAGGCGGGGGTAACAAGGCCGACAAGCCCATCATTTAAGCGACATGAGAGCCGCCAAAACCCGCGCGCGGCCCGGTCGGCTGCTCTCGGCCGGTCGCACGGCCCGGTCGTCGCGCCCGTCCGCGGTGCAGGGAGGTGCGGCATGACCGCCGTCGTCTCCTCGCCGTACTGGGAGCGCTATGGCTGGCCGACGCGGCCGGCCGCCGGTGCCGTCCGTCGAGGTCTCACCGGCTTCGACCTCGCCCTTATTTGCCTGTTCATGGCGGGGCTCTACACCAACTACACCATCCCGATCTCGGACAAGCTGCCCTTCCCGTCGGCGCCGGCGGGCCTGGCGGGCGTGATCATGTTGTGGCGCCGGCGCCAATCGATCGGCGGCAAACCCTTCGCCGGCCTCCTCGTCGTCCTTCTGCTCTACGTGCTCTCGATCCTGGTCGCGCCGGACATCACGTTCCTGCCCCGGCGCTTCAACGGCCTCGTCCAGCTGACCTACTCGATACTGATCGGATACGGGCTGTTCCTGACGGTCTCGCAGGGCACACGCCGTCAGATCAGTCGGCTCTTCCTGTGCGCCTCGCTCATCATCCTCACCGGTTGCCTGCTCGAGACCTATGGCGGACTGCGCCCGATCAGCGATTCCGTCCGCCAGGTGCTGTACCCGCGCGGGCTCTACGAGAACGACCTGCGCGACATGCTGATGTACAGGCGCGTGCGGCCGAAGTTCTTCGCCTCGGAGCCCGCCAGCGTCACCTTCTGCTATTCGCTGTTCACCTTCATCTGGTTCGTGGTCAGCCGGATGCGGCTGAAGCTGGTGCTCTACGTCGCGCTGATGGCCGCGGGCATCTTCGCCATGCCCGGGCCGACGCTACTTCTGATGCTGCTGCTGGTCCTGCCGTACATGCTGTTCCTGGCCAGCCGCCGCAACGGCCGGTTCAACGCGCTCCGCTTCGCGCAGGTGGGGGTCATCGCCGCTCTGTTCTGCGGAAGCTTCTTGGTGCTGGTGGCGGTCGTCTTCCCCGAGCGCTTCCAGCGCGCCCAGGCCGGTGACGACGCCAGCTTCTTCTACCGGGTGCGGGGGCCGGCCATCGCCGGCATCGACAGCCTGGAGCACGCGCCCACCGGAGCGGGTCTCACCGGCGAGCCCTACATCGCCGACCATGTGGTGAACCTCTACGTCCAGTCGTCCGCCTACTCGACCGGCTGGAGGATGGTGACGCCCGCGACCGAACTCCTGATCAACTACTTCTGGCTGCACTGGATCTACCTGGGGCCCTTCCTGGGCCTGATCCTGATCGGCGCGATTTCGCTCTGGCTGCGCGCTCTCGGCGTGCCGAGTCCGGCCTTCTGCTGGTTCGCCTGGGCGATCCTCGGGCAGGCGTCCGGCGCGTATGTCGGGCCGACCTGCTGGGCGGTGCTGTTCCTCACCGGCGCCGCCGCGATGATCCACCAGCGCAGGGACGAGCCGGCGCCTGCCGGTTATTGGGCCCAAGCCGTGCCGCGCTCGTCTGCTTCCCGGGCGCTGCCGCGCACGTCTGCGTCAAAGAACGATCAGCCGCCGGCGCCGGACGCGGCGTGAGGGCCGCCGGGCCCGCGCTTGTTCCCCCGCGACTTCTCGGGCATATGCGGCCGCCATGCCTGCCACCATCCGACGCGCGACCGAAGCGGATCATCCGCGCATCACCGAGATCCGCAACAGCGTGACCGAGAATGTCCTGCGCGATCCCAGCCGTGTGACGGTCGAGATGTACAAGTGGTTCGAGCAGAATCCCGGCGTCTGGGTATGGGAAGAGAACGGCCGCATCTTGGGCTTCTCCGCCGCCGACACGCGCGACGGCACGATCTGGGCCCTGTTCATCGATCCGACCCAAGAGGGCCGCGGCATCGGCCAGGCGCTGTTTGCCAAGGCGTGCCACGTGCTGCGCGAAGCGGGCCACACGACCGGCGCGCTCACCACCCAGCCCGGCAGCCGTGCCGACCGCTTCTATCAACGCGCCGGATGGAAGGCGGTCGGCACCAGCGAGCGCGGCGAGCGGATCTTCCACGGCGAGCTGTAAGACGCGCGAACACGGCGCTGTCATCATCATTCGTGTTTCGCGTGTAACGGGTTTCGTCGGGCAACCCCACGGGATGCGCGCATCGATTGTGGGAAAGGCCACATCCGCCGTTCCGGCGAATCGTCTTTGGTCCGCCGCCACGTTCTCTTGTTTCGCCATTCTTCCGACACCAAGTGTTGGCCCCATCTGATCGGTTCCAAGGCGGGGGGAAGCGTCGAATGCTGTGTCCGCGCTGTCAGACCGCGATTGCGGAGGGTGCACGCTTTTGCGCCCGTTGCGGCACGACGCTGGCGCCGCACCCCGCCTCGCCCGCCGAACGGCGCCAGCTCACGGTGCTGTTCTGCGATCTCGTCGATTCGACCGCGCTCTCGGTGCGCCTCGATCCCGAGGATCTGCGCGAGGTGATGCGCGCCTATCGGAAATACGTGAGCGACACGGTCGCCCGCTTCGGCGGTTTCGTCGCGCAATATACCGGCGACGGTGCGATGGTCTATTTCGGCTGGCCGAACGCGAACGAGCACGATGCCGAGCGCGCCGTGCGCACGGGACTGGCGCTCGTCGAGGGGATCGTCCGCGATGCCTGGCCGCTCGGCGTCGAGCTGGCGATCCGCGTCGGCGTCGCCACCGGTGTCGTCCTGGTCGAATCGCGCGACATCGCCGGCGACACGCCCAACCTCGCGGCGCGCCTGCAGACGCAGGCAGAGCCGAACACCGTGGCGATCTCACAGGCGACCCTCAGCCTCGTGCGCGGCCTGTTCGAGTATCGCGATCTCGGCGCGCGCCCGCTCAAGGGCTTCGCCGAGCCCGTGCCGGTGTGGCAGGTCTTGCGCGAGAGCAGCAAGGCGGCGAGTCGCTTCGACGCGCTGCGCGGCAGCCGCCTCGGCCCGCTGCTCGGCCGCGAGGAGGAGCTCGACCTCCTGCGGGCCCGGTGGCAGGAAGCGAGGACGGGCGCGGGCCGGGTCGTGCTGGTCACGGGCGAAGCGGGCATCGGCAAGTCCCGGCTGGCCCGGGCGCTGATCGAAAGCGTCGGGGAGCCGCACCAGCGGCTGCGCTATTTCTGTTCGCCGCATCACATCGACAGCCCCCTGCATCCGGTGATCGGCCAGATCGAGCGTTCGGCACGCTTCGAGCGCGGCGACGATGCCGCGGTGCGGCTCGACAAGCTCCAGGCGGTGATGACCTATCTCGCGACGCCGACGCAGGACGCTGCGCTGATCGCCGATCTGCTGTCGATCGAAGGCGCCGCGGCGCGCTGGCCGCTGCCCGATCTCGCGCCGCTGCAGCGCAAGCAGCGCACGCTCGAGGCGCTCGTCCGCACCATCGAGGCGCAGGGCGGCCGGCTGCCGATCCTCGCCGTCTTCGAGGACGTGCACTGGATCGATCCGACCAGCCTCGAGCTGCTCGACCGCACGATCGCCGCCCTGCAGCGGCTGCCGGTGCTGCTGGTGGTGACGGCGCGGCCGGGTTTCGAGGCGCCGTGGGCCGATCGTCCGCACGCCTCCGAGCTGCCGCTCCACCGGCTCCGGCGCGCCGCCGCGGCCGAGCTGATCCGCCAGATCGGCAAGGACCTGCCCGACGCCGTGGTGCACGAAATCCGCGACCAGACCGATGGCGTGCCGCTGTTCATCGAGGAGCTGACGCGCGCCGTCATGGAAGGCGGCCGGGACGGCTCGGCCGGCGGGATTCCGACCACGCTGCAGGCCTCGCTGATGAGCCGCCTCGATCGCCTGGGCCCCGCCAAGGAGCTGGCGCAGCTTGCCGCGGTGATTGGCCGGCGCTTCTCGTGGCCGCTGCTCGACGCAATCGCTCAGCGCAGCGAAGCCGAGGTCGCCGCCGGACTCGAGCAGCTGATCGCCGCCGGCCTGGTCTTTCCGGAAGGGTCCGGCCCTCACCGCAGCTACCGCTTCAAGCATGCGCTGGTGCAAAGCACGGCCTACGAAAGCCTGCTGCGCCAGGCCCGCCAGCAGCTTCATGCGCGGGTCGCGGCGGCCCTCGAAGATCGCTTTCCCGCGACGCTGCCCGAGCAGGTCGCCGAGCACTGGGCTCAGGCGGGCGAGCCGGCACGCGCCGCCGTCTTCTGGCAGAGGGCGGGCGAGCAGGCGATCCAGTCCGGCGCCAACCGCGAGGCGATCGCGCTGCTGACCAAGGGCCTCGATGCGCTGGCGCACGCACCCGATTCGGCGGAACGCGACCGCAGCGAGGGGGCGCTGCAGCTCTCCCTGGCCGAGGCGCTGATCGCCGATCGCGGCTGGACTGCCGCCGAGACGCAGCCCTGCTGGGCGCGGGCGCGCGAGCTGTGCGAGCGTACCGGAGACACGGCGGCGCTGTTTCCCATCCTGTTCGGCCAGTTCTCCACCTCGCTCTCGCGCGGCGCGGCCGACATGCACGACCTTGCGCAGCAGGCGCTACAGCTGACACAGGGCGGCGGCGATACGGGCTTGAGCGCCGTCGCCCATGCGATGGCGGGCATGAGCAACTTCGCGCGCGGCCGCTTCTGGGTCGCCCGCGTCGAGCTCGAGATCGCCTTGTCGCTGAGCGGCGCTGCGGGCCGCGCGAGCACCTTCGTCACGGCCGAGCACAACATCGCCATCACCTCGCTGTGGCTGGCCATGACGCTGCTTCTGCTCGAGCGGCCGGCGGCAGCGGCCGAGCGCGCGGCAGCCGGTCTCGCGGCCGCACGCCGCCTCGACAATCCGCACACGCTCGCCCATGCGATGGCGCTCTACTGCCGGTACCTGTCGATCGCGGGCGACGTGCGGGCGTTGCACCGCGCCGCGGAGGACCTCGCCGTCCTGGCCGCCGAGCATCGCTTCCCGTTCTACGCGGCGGCGGCCGACATCTATCGCGGCTGGGTGCTGGCCGAGCGCGACACGCCGCGCGGGCTTCGCCTGATGCGCGACGGCACCGATGCCTTCGTCGCCCTCGGCGCCACCGGGCTGCGGCCATGGTTCCTCGGCCGGATGGCGATGCTGTCCGCCGCCCTCGGCGAAACCTGTGCCGGCATCGACCTGCTCGACGAGGCGCTGGCCGAGATCGACCGGTCGGGCCACCGCTGGTGCCAGGGCGAGCTGTGGCGCCTCAAGATCGAGCTGCGCGGCCGGCTTTCCTGCGAGGCGGCTTAGAGACAGGCAAGTCCTCCCCGTTCAAACGGGGAGGTGCCGGCGTCTTACGCGGGCGGAGGGGTCATAACCTCCACCGAGACTGCTACCTCTGACCCCTCCGTCGGGGGTTACCGCGCCATCTCCTCATCAGAATGGGGAGGGGTTCGCAGTCACCCCTCGGCCAGCTCGAGCACCAGGTTGAGCAGCACCTCGGCGCCGGCGACGAGGTCGGCCGCCTCGGTGTGCTCCTTGACGTTGTGGCTGAGGCCCGCGACCGACGGCACGAAGATCATCGCCGTGGGGCAGATGCGCTGCATCATCTGCGCGTCGTGGCCCGCGCCGGACGGCATGCGGCGGGTCGAGAGCGACAGCGCCTTCGCATGATGCTCGACGCGATCGACCAGGCCTGCATCGAAGATCACCGGCTCGAAGCGCGCCAGCACCTTGGCCTCGACCTCGACACGCTCGGCGGCGGCGACCTCGGCGATGTGCGCGGCGACCTTGGCTTCGGCTTCCTCGAGCTTCGCCTCGTCGGTATTGCGCAGGTCGACGGTGAAGACGGCACGGTTCGGCACGACGTTGATCAGGTTGGGCCTGAGCGCCAGCGCGCCGACGGTCGCGACCTGGTGGCCGCCCATCTCCCACGCCAGCTTGCGCGCGAACAGGTTCACCGACGCCGCGACATAGCCCGCGTCGCGGCGGAGCCGCATCGGCGTCGTGCCGGCATGGTTGGAGACGCCGGTCACGGTGTACTCGGTCCACGAGATGCCTTGCACGCTCTCGACCACGCCGATGCGCACCTTCTCCTCGTCGAGGATCGGACCCTGCTCGATATGCAGCTCGACGAAGGCGTGCGGCTTCAGCGCTCCGGGCCTCGCGGTGCCGAGATAGCCGATGCGGCGCAGCGCGTCGCCGACCGCCACGCCGTCCTTGTCGGCGGCGGCGTAGGCTTCGTTGAGGCCGATCCCGCCGGCATAGACCAGGCTGCCCATCATGTCGGGCTGGAAGCGCGCGCCCTCCTCGTTGGTGAAGAAAGCCACCGCGACCGGCCGACGCGTCGTGACCTTCGCTTCATTCAGCGCCCGTACCACCTCGAGGCCGGCGAGCACACCATAGTTGCCGTCATATCGGCCGCCGGTGCGGACCGTGTCGATATGGCTGCCGGTCATGACGGGCGCGAGGTTTTCGCGCCCGGCGCGCAAACCGATCACGTTGCCGATCGCGTCGATGTGCACTTCCAGGCCGAGCGCCTTCATCCAGCCGACCACCAGGTCGCGGCCCGCTTTGTCCTCGTCGGTGAGGGCCAGGCGAGAGCAGCCGCCTCCCTCGATCGCGCCAATGCGAGCCAGTTCGTCCAGCGTGTCCAAAAGATGGCGGGCGGAAAGCTTGGGCGTCATCACGGGTCCAACCTATCACAGTGGGGTGATCCGGTTTGGCTTGCCAGAACCTGCCCGCGGGGTCACTTAAGGCGCTGATCATGACCCGTTTTTTGGCGTTCCTGCTTGCCCTCCTCGTCACCGGACCGGCACTCGCGCAGTCGTCGCTCCCGCAGTCTTCGGTGGTGAAGACCGAGAACATCCGCGCCGAACTGGTGTCGGAGGTGTCCGAGGTGAAGGCCGGCGAGCCGTTCTGGGTCGGCCTGCACTTCACCATCAAGCCCAACTGGCACACCTATTGGAAGAACCCGGGCGATTCGGGCCTGCCGACCGAGATCAACTGGAAGCTTCCGGCCGGCGCCAAGGCCGATCCGATCGTCTGGCCGGCGCCGACGTTCTTCGACATCGGCGGGGTCATCAATTACGGCTATCACGACGACGTCGTGCTGTTGACCAGGATCACGCCACCGGCCGATGCCTCGAGACCGCTCGTGCTCGACGCCGACGCAAACTGGCTGGTCTGCGAGGACGTGTGCATCCCGGAGGAGGGCAAGTTCTCGCTCAGCCTGCCGGTCGGGCCCATCGCCAAGCCGGGCGACGCCGACACGCGCGCGCTGTTCGACAAGGCAAGGCGCACGGTGCCGATGGAGAGCCCGTGGCCGGCACGCTTTGGCCTGTCGAAGGCGGGCGATCCGACCCTGATGATCGACGCCAAGGGGCTGAAGGCCGACACGATTCGCGATGCGTATTTCTTCCCGGCCGAATGGGGTCCCGTCGCGAACATGGCCAAGCAGAGCGCCAGCGTGACCGCCGACGGCATCCGCATCCCGCTCAAGAAGGGAGACGCCAAGGCCGCGGCGCCCCAGCAGATCGCGGGCACGCTGGTGCTGACCGAGAAGACCGACGGCGGCGAGCAGCGCCAGGCGTTCGACATCGTCGCGAAGAACGATCCGGCCGTCGCGGCCGCGGCGCCGCTCGGCGCGTTCGGCGGCGAATCGATTTCGCTCGTCCAGGCCCTGCTGTTCGCGCTTTTGGGCGGCCTGATCCTGAACCTGATGCCCTGCGTCTTCCCGGTGCTGGCGATGAAGGCCGCGGCCTTCGCGCGGCTGGCGGGCCACGAGCTCGGCGCGATGCGGCGCGACGGCCTTGCCTACACGGCCGGCATCCTGGTCGCGTTCGCCGCGATGGCGGCGGTCGTGGTGGCGATCCGCGCTTCAGTCGGCGACGTGACCTGGGGCTTCCAGTTCCAGTCGCCGATCTTCTCGCTGCTGATCGCCTACCTGTTCTTCGTGGTCGGGCTCAACCTCGCCGGCATGTTCGAGATCGCCGGCAGCTTTGCCGGCGTCGGCCAGAGCCTCACGGCGAAGGGCGGCGTCACGGGCGCCTTCTTCACCGGCGTGCTGGCGGTCCTCGTGGCGACGCCGTGCACCGCACCGTTCATGGCGGCGGCGCTGGGCTTCGCGCTCGGCCAGCCGGCGCCACAGACCGTGGCCGTGTTGCTGGCGCTGGGGCTGGGCCTGGCCCTCCCCTATCTCGCGCTGTCGATAACGCCCGCGCTGCAGCGGCTGATGCCCCGGCCGGGCCTCTGGATGGACCGGCTGCGCCAGTTCCTGGCGTTCCCGATGTTCGCCTCGGCGGTCTGGATGATCTGGGTGCTGACGCAGCAGACCGGACCGGACGGCGTGATCTACGCGCTGGGCGGCATGGTGCTGATCGCCTTCGCGATCTGGCTGATGCGCATCAGCAGCGCCGGCACGATCGGCTCCTGGCTGCGGCGCGGCGTGGCGGCCGCCGCCGTGCTGCTGGCCTTCGCCGCCGTGCTGAAGCTCGAGGACGGGCCGGCAGCCGCGTCGAGCGCGGGCGGACCATCGCAGGGCGTGAGCTTCGAGGGATGGGAGCGCTTCTCGCGCGAGCGCATGACTGAGGCCGCCGCGGCCGGCAAGCCGGTGTTCGTCGACTTCAGCGCCGCGTGGTGCATCACCTGCCTGGTCAACGAGCGCGTGGCGCTGGAGACGCCGGCCGCGCGCAAGGCGTTCGAGCAGACCGGCACCGTGAAGCTCAAGGGCGACTGGACCAACCGCGATCCGGAGATCACCGGGCTCCTGAAGGAACTGGGCCGGGCCGGCGTGCCGCTCTATCTCTACTGGGCGCCAGGTGCGCCCTCGCCGAAGATCCTGCCGCAGGTCCTGACCGAAGCATCCGTCATCGCCGAACTGCAAGCCAAGCGATAAGCGGCCCGCATGCCGATGCCAGAGTTGGGAATCGTCCCGCGCCGCTCACTGCTGCTCGTCACCGGCGCCTCGACCTGCCCTACGGCTGCACGCTGAAGTACGGTCACAACGCCTAAGGCAACCGGCATCCCCTGGTGCATTTCCGAACAGATGGGAATCGCTCGCGCGGACCCCATCTGTTCGAAAAACGCTCCAGCGGGAGGGCACCATGCCGCACGACGGCTGGCATCCGCACGACCATCCGCATCCTCTGCGGCGCATGGTGCTCGCGGCCGCGAGCTTCCTGCCGTTCGGCGGGACGAGCGCGCAGGCGGCGGATGCCGCGCAGCGCATCGCCGAGGCCGCCCAACGCTTCCTCGGCGGGCTCGACGAGGCGCAGCGTCGGCAGGCGATGATCGCGTTCGAGTCCGGCAACCGGCTCGACTGGCATTACATTCCGCGTGACCGGCAAGGCCTACCCTTCTCGATCATGAGCCGGCAACAGCAGGACCTCGCGCACGCACTGTTCGCGACCGTGCTGAACGAGCGCGGCGTGCAGACGATCGACAGCATCCGCACCATCCTCGAAGACCTGCTGCGCCAGCAGCAGGGTGGCCGGCACGATCCCGGCCTGTACTACGTGTCGATCTTCGGCACGCCCGGTCGCTTCCCGTGGGGCTGGCGATTGGAGGGCCATCACCTGTCGCTCAACGTGACGCTGCCGAGCGCCGGCGAGGTGAGGGCCACGCCGTTCTTCCTCGGCGCTCAGCCCGAGACCGTGCATGGCGGGCCGCATCGGGGCTTGCGGGTGCTCGGCCCGGCGGAGGACCTCGCGCGCCAGCTGATGGGCTCGCTCGACGACGCCCAGCGGCGCACCGCAATCATCGCCGAACGGGCATTCGACGACATCGTCGCCGGTCCCGGTCGCGAGCACGAACTCGCCCGACCGAGCGGCCTGCCGCTGGCCGAGATGGGCGAGCCGGCGCGCCATCTGGTCGAGGCGCTGGTCGACCACTTCGTTGACACGCTCGCGCCGGACCTGGCGGCGATCCAGCGCCGCCGCGTGATCGAGCAGGAGCTCGCGCGATTCCATTTCTCCTGGGCAGGCGCGCTGGAGCGCGGCCAGCCGCATTACTTCCGCGTCCATGGTCCGATCACCCTGATCGAATACGACAACACCCAGGATCACGCCGACCACGTCCACTCGGTGTGGCACGACCTCGAGGCCGACTTCGGCAACGACGCGTTGGCCGAGCACTACCGCCGCCAGCCTCACCGCTGAACCATCCACAGCATTCTGTGGGTAAGTCCGGCTGCGCCGAACCGCGATGGGCAATGGCCCCCTCAACGAGCTCCCGAATGCTCGGGAATCATCGAAGCCATTGCCCATAATAGGTGTGCGACGTGCGCGGGCGTAAAATCCTGGCCTGTGCTTGCTGGAAGCACAGCTCATGCTCTTGCGGATCGCGGGGCTGTTGCGCTCCCAGCACAGCCCAATGTCTCGAGGCCCAGCACCAGGAGTTCCCATATGTCCGTTTTCGTGCCGTTTTTGCTCCGTTTTCGACCGTTTATGCCGAGGCAGGACTGCCTGAAAAGGCCGTCGAATCAGGGCTTTTCCGCGTCTCCGCTCGAAAACACCGATTAAAAACCGCCAAAACGGACGAGCTACAGCGCGAGCTCGACGAACACCGGCCAATGGTCGGACGCCGGCGTGCCCGTGTCGACCCAGGCGCGCGTGACCTTGGGCGCGAGATCCGGCGTGACGAACACATGATCGATCCGGCCGTCGCCAGGACAGGTCTCGCCGACGCTGCGGCAGGCATCGAGCAGTCCGGCATCGGTGAACTTCGGATATTCGGCATGGTCGGGCGTGAAGTTGAGATCGCCGGCGACGATGGCCGCTTCGGGCATCGGCGGCGCAGCCTCATGGAACATGAATTCCGCCGGTCCGCCGCCGTCCCACGTGGCGCCCTTGGCCTCGGCGTCGCGCACCGCCGCGAGCAGCGCCTCGACCTGCGGCAGGCGCTGCGCGGAGCCGACGTGGCTGAGGTGCGTGCCGTAGATGCGGATCGGTCCCGAGGGTGCCATCACCACCGCCTCGATGTAGCCGCGCTGCAGGTCGAAGCCCTCGGCGAGGCGAGTCTTGGGCAGCATCACGCCGCGCGACCAGGCGATCGGCCAGCGCGACAGGAGGACGTTGCCGAAGCTGCGGCGGCGGCTGGTGATGCGGCCTTCGGCATCGACCGTGCTGGAGTCCGCTTCCATCGGGCCGTGGAAACGATAGTAGCGGTTGAGCTTGCGGCCGATCTCGGCGGTCTGGTCGGCATATCCGTTCTGCGGCCAGCCGCGCACCACCTCCTGCAGGCAGGCGATGTCGGCGTCGGCCAGCACGTCGGCGATGCGCGCGATGTCATAACGGCCGTCGGCACCCACCCCGTAGTGGATGTTGTAGGTGGCGAGCAGCACCGGTCAGCTCCCGGTCGAGAAGAGGCGCGGGCCGGCGATCGCCGCATCGATGGTCGACTCGGCGTAGCGATCGCCGTCGACCGTCGCCTTCAGGTCGTGCAGCAGCCCGCTGCCGATGTCGTAGATCCAGGCGTGTACGGACACCTCCTGGCCGCGCCGCCAGGCCTGCAGCACGATCGGGCTGCGGCAGACGTTGCGCACCTGCTCGAGCACGTTGAGCTCGCACAGCGCGTCGATGCGGTGCTGGCGGTCGCTGAGCGCGTCGAGCTTCGCCTTGTGCTTGCGGCTGAGCTCCGCCACCCCGTAGAGCCAGTTGTTCAGGAGGCCGAGCTCGTTCTGCTTGAGCGCGGTCTTCACACCGCCGCAGCCATAATGGCCGCACACCACGATGTGGCGCACGCGCAGCCAGTCGACGGCGTATTGCAGGGCGGAGAGGCCGTTGAAGTCGACCATCTGCAGCTGGTTGGCGACGCTGCGGTGATAGAAGATCTCGCCCGGCATGATGCCGATGCTCTCGTTGCCCGGCACGCGGCTGTCGGAGCAGCCGATCCACAGCACGCTCGGCGCATGATGATGGGCCATGCGCTCGAAGAAGCCCGGATCGTCCCGGTCGACGCTCGCCTTCCAGGCGCGGTTGTTGGCCATCATGCGCTGCAGGATCTCGTCGTCGTGGCGCATCTCGGTCGGGAGTCCTCAGGCGTCGGGGATGCGACGGCCGGTTTGCGAATCGAACAGGTGCAGCCGCGTCGCGCCGATCGAGAAGCGGCGCTGCTCGCCCGGCGCCGCGGTGACGTGGCCGCCCTGGCGCACCGTCACCAGCTCGCGTGCGTCGCCGAAGCGGCCGTGCAGCAGGGTGTCGGCGCCGAGCGGCTCGGCCAGCTCGATGGAGAATTCGAGCGGCCCGTCGCTCGACGGCAGCAGGTGCTCGGGCCGCAGGCCGAGCGCCACCGGCGCGCCCGGCGCGGCCGAGGTCGTCGTGGCGAGCGACAGGCTGACCGGCTTCGAGCCGGTGCCGGCCAGGTCGACCGACTTGCCGTCGCCGCCGACCTTGGCGGCGAGGAAATTCATCGCCGGCGAGCCGATGAAGCCCGCGACGAACACCGAGGCCGGCCTGTCGTAGACCTCCATCGGCGTGCCGATCTGCTCGGCGACGCCGGCATTCATCACGATCAGACGGTCGGCGAGCGTCATCGCCTCGACCTGGTCGTGGGTGACGTAGATCGAGGTGACGCCGAGCTCGCGCTGCAGGCGCTTGATCTCGAGCCGCATCTGCACGCGCAGCTTGGCGTCGAGGTTGGAGAGCGGCTCGTCGAACAGGAACACCGCGGGCTCGCGCACGATGGCGCGGCCCATCGCGACGCGCTGGCGCTGGCCGCCCGAGAGCTGGCGCGGCAGCCGGTCGAGCAGCTTCTCGAGCTCGAGGATCTTCGCCGCCTTGCGCACCCGGCCGTCGATGTCGTCCCGGGCGAGGCCCCGGATCTTCAGGCCGTAGGCCATGTTCCTGTACACGCTCATGTGCGGGTAGAGCGCATAGTTCTGGAACACCATGGCGATGTCGCGGTCCTTGGGCTCCAGCTCGTTCACCACCCGCTCGCCGATCGCGACCTGGCCGCCGGTGATGCGCTCCAGCCCCGCCACCATGCGCAGCAGGGTGGACTTGCCGCAGCCGGAGGGGCCGACGATGACGATGAACTCGCCGTCGGCGATCTCCATGTCGATGCCGTGGATCACCGCGACCTTGTTGTCGTAGGTCTTCTTGACCCCGCGCAGGTGGACTTGCGCCATGGCCTATTTCTCCGTTTCAACCAGGCCGCGCACGAACTGGCGCTGCATGAACACCACCACGAGGACCGGCGGCAGCATGGCGAGCATCGCCTGCGCCATGATCAGGTTCCACGACGGCACCGTGTCGACCACGGTGGCCTGGCGCGAGACCGTCATGACGACGGTGTAGAAGCTCTCCTTGTTGGTGATCAGCAAGGGCCAGAGATACTGGTTCCAGCCGTAGATGAACTGGATCACGAACAGCGCCGCGATCGACGTGCGGCTCATCGGCAGCAGGATGTCGACGAAGAAGCGCATCGGCGAGGCGCCGTCGACCCGCGCCGCCTCGGCGAGCTCGTCGGGCACGCTCAGGAAGAACTGGCGGAACAGGAAGGTCGCCGTCGCCGAGGCGATCAGCGGGATGATCAGGCCGGCATAGGAATTGACCATGCCGAGGTTCGCCACCACGCCGAAGGTCGGCACGATGCGCACCTCGACCGGCAGCATCAGGGTGACGAAGATCGCCCAGAAGCAGGCGTTGCGGAACGGGAAGCGGAAATAGACGATGGCGAAGGCGGCGATGATCGAGATCAAGAGCTTGCCGACCACGATGCCCAGCGCCATCACCATGCTGTTGAACAGCGTGACGGAGAACGGCACGCTGCCGGTGCGGTAGCCGTTCAGGATCACTTCCTTGTAGTTCTCGAACAGGTGCGTGCCGGGCCAGATCGGCACCGGCGCACGCAGCATGGTCGCCTGGTCGTGCGTCGAGGCGACGAACGTCATCCAGATCGGGAAGGCGATGATCACCACGCCGATCAGCACGACGATATGGCTGAGCCAGGTCAGGAAGGGCCGGTTCTCGACCATCTAGTAGTGCACCCGCCGCTCGATGAAGCGGAACTGCACGACGGTCAGCAGGATGACGACCAGCATCAGGATGACCGACTGGGCCGAGGAGCCGCCGAGATCCTGGCCGCGGAAGCCGTCATTATAGACCTTGTAGACCAGGATGTTGGTCGCCTGGCCCGGGCCGCCCTGGGTGAGCGAGCTCACCACGCCGAACGTGCCGAAGAAGGCGTAGATGATGTTGACCACCAGCAGGAAGAAGCCGGTCGGCGAGAGCAGCGGGAACATGATGTCCCAGAAGCGCCGGGCCGGCCCCGCGCCGTCGATCGCCGCCGCCTCGATCAGCGACTTGGGGATCGATTGCAGGCCGGCGAGGAAGAACAGGAAGTTGTAGCTCACCTGGTTCCAGACGGCGGCGATGATGATCAGCGCCAGCGCCTGGTTGGCGTTGCTCACGTAGTTGAAGTCGTAGCCGATCGCCTTCAGCGACCACGACACGACGCCGACCGAGGGGTTGAACAGGAAGCCGAACAGCACGCCGGCGACGGCAGGCGCCACCGCATAAGGCCAGACCAGGATGGTCTTGTAGAACGAGGAGCCGCGGATGATGCGGTCGGCCATCACCGCCAGGAAGAGCGACAGCGCGAGGCCGAGCGTGGCGACCAGCGCGCTGAACACCAGCGTGATGCGCGCCGAGTCGAAGTAGGCCGGGTCGTTGAACAGCGTGACGAAGTTCTCGAACCACACGAACTTCGAGTTGCCGCCGAACGCGTCCTCGATCAGCAGCGACTGCCAGATCGCCTGGCCCGACGGCCAGAAGAAGAAGACCAGCGTGATGATCATCTGCGGCGCTACCAGCAAGTACGGCAGCCACCGCTCGTTGAAGGTGACGCGCTTTTCCAAGCGCGACTACTTGTTTGCCGCTTCGAACTTGCGCAGCTGCTCGTTGCCGCGCTTGACCGCCTCGTCGAGCGCGGTCTTGGCGTCCTTCTGGCCCGACCACACGGCCTCGAGCTCGCTGTCCTCGATGTCGCGGATCTGGATGAAGTTGCCGAGCCGCAGGCCCTTGCTGTTCTCGGTCGGCGGGTTGAGCGTCAGCTCCTTGACCGCCACGTCACGGCCCGGGTTCTTCTTGTAGAAGCCCGACTCCTCGGTGAGCTTGGCGGCGGCGTAGGTGATCGGCACGTAGCCGGTGTCCTGGTGCCACTTGGCGGCGACCGCCGGACTCGACACGAAGCTCAGGAACTTCGCCACGCCCTTGTACTCGGCCTTCGGCCGGCCCTGCAGCGTCCACAGCGTGGCGCCGCCGATGATCGAGTTCTGCGGCTTGGCGCGGACCGACGGATCGAGCGGCATCATGGCGATGCCGACATTCTCCGGCTTCAGCGTCTTGAGAAGCTGCGAGGCCGTGCCCGACGAGGCGAGCTCCATGCCGCAGTCGCCGGCATTCATCATCGCCGTCGGCTTGCCCTCGCGACCGCCATAGACGAACCGCTTGTCCTTGGTCCAGTCCTGCAGCATCGAGATCAGCTTGACGCGGGCCGGATCGTTGAAGACCAGCTGCGTGTCGAGACCGCCGAAGCCGTTGGCCTTGGTGGCGAAAGGCAGGTCGTGCCAGGCGCCGAAGTTCTCGAGCAGGATCCAGGTCTGCCATTCCGAGGTCAGGCCGCACTTGGCGCCCGAATCGACCAGCTTCTTGGCGGCGTCGCCCACTTCCGGCCAGGTCTGCGGCGGCTTCTCCGGATCGAGGCCGGCCTTCTTGAAGAGGTCCTTGTTCCAGTAGAACACCGGGGTCGAGGAGTTGAACGGCATCGACAGGAGCTTGCCGTCGGTCGTCGAGTAGTAGCCGTAGACCGGGCCGATGAAGCCCTTGGGATCGAACGGCTCCTTCTCGTCGGCCATCAGCTGGTAGGTCGGATAGACCGCGCCCTTGGCGGCCATCATGGTCGCCGTGCCGACCTCGAAGACCTGCACGATCGCCGGGCCCTGCTTGGCGCGGAACGCGGCGATCGCGGCGGTCAGCGTCTCGGGATAGGAGCCCTTGAAGACGGCGTTGACCTTGTATTCCGACTGGGACTTGTTGAACTGGTCGACCATGGCGTTGACCGCCTCGCCCAGCGCGCCGCCCATCGCGTGCCACCACTGAATCTCGGTTTGCGCAGCGGCTCCCTGCGCGCTGGCCAGCACGGCTGCGGCGGCAGCGACGGACGACAGCAGAATACGTGACATGATCGAGCAGCCTCCCAAATGAGCCCCGGGCTTGTATCCGTGGGTCTCGCGACTTCAATGCGTCTGTTTTATTTCATTAAGCTTACAGTCCTCAAGACTATCCCCCGGCGCAAGCCCTTTGTCGCCGGTTGGACTGCGCCCCTATTGCGCCAGCGTGCGCAGGATGACGTCGGGCGCGTCGGTGATGATGCAGTCCGCCCCCATGCCGACGATGGCCCGCGCTTCGTCGGGATCGTTGACGGTCCAGACCGACAGGAGATAGCCCGCGCGCTTGACCGCCAGCGCGCCTTCAGCGGTCAGCTTGCGCCGGCCGACATTCATGCCCGTGGCGCCGACCGCATCGGCGCGAGCGCGCCAGTCCTCGCCGAGCTCGCTCACCAGCAGGGCGCGCGCGAATTCCGGCGCGGCTTTTCGCGCTGCCTTCAGCGATTCGTCCTTGAAGCTCGACAGCAACGGCGCCGGCAGCGCGGTCGGCCACGAACGCCGCAGCGTCTCGACCGCGACCCGCGCCGTCTCGGCCTCGCGGCCCTCGCAAGGCTTGATCTCGACGTTGCAGCCCAGCCCGAGCTCCAGAAAGCAGGCGATCGCCTGCTCGAAGGTCGGCACCCCGGCCGGCAGCTCGGCGCGCGGCGTCTGCGCGACCAAGCGGTCGACGCCCATGGTGCGCTTCAGCGAGTCGTCGTGCATCACGACCGGCACGCCGTCAGCGGTCAGCTTGACGTCGATCTCGACCCACGCCGCGCCGCGTTTGCGGGCTTCCCGGAACGACGCCAGCGTGTTCTCCGGCGCGTAGGCCATCGCGCCACGGTGTCCAACGACTTGAGGCAGTTGCAGCATTCGCCAATCCAACGCTTACTCGGGCTGCTGCAATAGACGAGTGCCCCTGCCGATGTCGACGTTCCCCGACCAATTCCGCCTCGATGGCCGCACCGCGCTGGTCACCGGCTCGGGCCGCGGCCTGGGCTGGGAGATGGCGCGCGGGCTGGCCGAGGCCGGCGCCCGGGTGCTGCTGCATGGCCGCTCGGCCGAGCGGCTTGCGCCCCGGGTCGAGGAGCTGCGCCGCGCCGGCCGGACGGCCGATGCGGTGGGCTTCGACATGGCCGATCGGACGGCGATGCGCCGGGCGCTGGCCGGCGCCGGACCGATCGACGTGCTGATCCACAATGTCGGCGAGCGCGATCGGCGTCCGTTCGACGCGATCGAGCCCGAGGACTTCGCCCGCCTGATCGACGTCGACCTGTCCGCCGCCCATGCGCTGGTCCGCCTGGTGGTGCCCGGCATGATCGAGCGCGGCTGGGGCCGGCTGATCCTGGTGTCCTCGATCGCCGGGCAGCTCGCGGTGCCCGGCGCCTCGTCCTATATCGCCGCCAAGGGCGGGCTGACGGCGTTGGCCCGGGCGCTGGCGGCCGAGCTGGGGGCCAGGGGCCTGACCGTCAACGCCCTGTCACCCGGTTTTTTCGCCACGGAAACCAACGCCCAGCTGATGGCCTCGCCGATGGGGGAGCGGCAACGCGAGCGCTGCCCCGCCAAGCGCTGGGCCGAGCCGCGAGAGATCGCCGGAGCGGCGGTTTTCCTTGCCTCGCCGGCCGCCTCCTACGTCAACGGCCATACCTTGGTGGTCGATGGCGGGGTGTCGGCCACCTATTTGGCCTGAAGCGCCACAACCGTAGGGCGCGCTGGCGGCGGGCCGCCCCTTGTTTCGCAGATGCGGAAATGAGACAAAAAGTGGGGGTTGGGATGGGTTCGTTTCTCGGGGAAGGACGCCGTGCTGAAGGGCAAATCCGCCAACGGCTGCAGGCGGGTCCAGACGTCATGATGCGCATCGCCACCTTCGACCGCAACATGGCGTATCCGTGACGAACACCGCCGGACAGCAACAGCCGCAGGCGAACGGAACCTTCGCCGACTACGTCGCGATCGCCCGGCTCGACCATGTCACCAAGCACGTGCTGATCGTTCCGGGCGCGGTGTTCGCCTACCTGCTGCGCGGCGTGCACACCCAGTCGCTGGTGCTGGCCGTCGTGCTGGGCTTCGCCTGCGCCATCTGCATCGCCTCGGCGAACTACGTCATCAACGAGTGGCTCGATCGCGACTTCGACAAGTTCCACCCGACCAAGTCGCAGCGGGCCGCGGTCCAGAAGAACCTGCGCGGCGGCTACGTGGTGCTCGAATGGGCGATCCTGGTCGCCGCCGGCCTGGCGCTCGCCTATGCCGGCGGGCGGCTGATGCTGCTGGCCGCGGTGATCTTTGCGTTGCAGGGCATCGTCTACAACGTCCCGCCCCTGCGGACCAAGGACAAGCCCTACCTCGACGTCATCTCCGAGTCGATCAACAACCCGGTGCGGCTGATGATCGGCTGGGCGATGCTCGATCCCACCACGCTGCCTCCCTCGTCAGTGCTGCTGCTCTACTGGACGGGCGGCGCGTTCCTGATGACCGCCAAGCGGCTGTCGGAGTATCGCGAGATCACCGCCAGCCACGGCCACGACCTGCTGGCGCGCTATCGCGCGAGCTTTGCCGGCTATTCCGAGATCAGGCTCACGGTGTGCTGCTTCGCCTATGCGCTCGCCTCCACCTTCGTGCTGGCGGTGTTCCTGATGAAGTACCGCATCGAGTATCTCCTGACCGTGCCGGTGGTGATCCTGCTGTTCGCCTGGTATCTCGGCCTGTCGATGCGTCCGGGCTCGTCGGCGCAGAAGCCCGAGAAGCTGTTCCGCGAACGCGGCCTGATGATCCTCGTGGCCATCCTCGGCGTGCTGTTCCTGCTGCTGACCTTCGTCAACATCCCGCTGCTCGAACCTCTGGCCGGCCAGCGCTACATCTCGATCCAGTGATGACTTTCGGGCCGGCCGACTGGGACGGCGTGCGCCTGGTCGTGTTCGACGTCGACGGCACGCTCTATCGCCAGCGTCCGCTGCGGATCCGCATGGCGCGCGATCTCGCGCTGCATGCGCTGACCCGGCTCGATCTCCGCACCCTCGCCGTGCTGCGCCGCTTCCGCCATCTGCGTGAGGCGCTGGGCGAGGCGCGGGTCGAAGGCTTTGCCGACCGCCTGGTGGCGGAGACCGCGGCCGCAAGCGGCTGCACGCCCGGCGAGGTGCGTGCCATCGTGAGCCGGTGGATCGACCGGCATCCCCTGCCCTACCTGCGGCGCAGCCGCTACGCCGGATTGACCGATTTGTTCGCCGGCCTGCGCCGGCACGGCAAGGCGATCGGCGTGCTGTCGGACTATCCGGCGGCCGCCAAGCTCGCAGCGCTCGAGCTCGCGGCCGACCATATCGTCACGGCCGACGACCCCGACATCGGCGTGCTGAAGCCGCATCCCCGGGGCCTTGCAACGCTGATCGAGCGGGCCTACGCGACGCCCGCCACGACCCTGATGATCGGCGACCGGGCCGAGCGCGACGGGCTGGTGGCGCAACAGGTCGGCGCGCGCGCGCTGCTGCGATCGTCGCGACCGATCGCGGGCTGGCAGACCTTCGCCCGCTTCGACGACCCGCTGTTCGCGCCGATGCTCGTGTGAAGTTCATCGGACCGCGCCACTCCAGTGGCGCTCATGTACTCTGAGCGCCACTGGAGTGGCGCGGTCCGATGAGAAGTACGCTGTCCAAATTGCTGCGCTACGGGGTGACCGGCGGCATCGCCGCAATCGTCGATGCCGGAGGTTTCGCGCTGCTGCTTGCGGCCGGACTCGCCGTCGCTGCCGCGGGGACGCTGAGCTTCTGCATCGCCGCCCTGGTGAACTACGGCCTGTCGAGCCGCTTCGTGTTCGCCCGCAGCGCGACGCCGCAGGGCTTCGTGCTGTTCTTCGTGGCTGCGCTGATCGGGCTGTCGGTCAATCTCGGGGTCACCCTGGCCGGCGTCTATCTGGCCGGTCTGGTCCCGATCGTCGCCAAGATCGTCGGCATCGGCACCGCGTTCCTGGTCAACTTCGCCCTCAACCTGCTGATCGTCTTTCGTCCTCCAGCCGCAGCAGCGAAGCGGCCAGGAATGCCAGAATGACCAGCGGCCCGATCGGATAGCCGTGGCCGGATAAATAGAGCGTCAGGGTCGGAATCACCCATATGCCGGCATAGACCAGCGGCTCCAGCGGATAGAAGCCCTCGGCCGCGCCGCGGCGGTAGAGCGCGATCACGACCGGCATCAGCAGCAGCAGGTCGTAGTTCAGCATGTAGGGCGAGACGAAGAACGTCCCGGCCAGCAGCACGGCCGTGCGGGCCGCGCCCGAACGGTGACGGCGAAAGGCATACCAGGTCGTCGCGACCGCGATGGCCGTGAAGCCGAGCTGGATCGAGCTCGCGACCCCGCGCGGCAATCCGATCGCCAGCGCCGACACGTAGGGCGTGGTGATGTAGGCTTTCAGCACCTCCATCACGTAGTGGTGCATGCGCTCCGCGCTCGTGGCGCGCATCAGCTCGACGAAGTCGAGCCACGCGCCGACGCCGAACACCGCGGCGCTCGCCAGCACCAGCACGATGCCGGTCGCCGCGGCCCAGGCGAGGGCCCGCCACTGACGGGCGGCGATCAGCGCCACCGGGAACAGCAGGCAGAGCTGCGGCTTGTAGCCCAGCAGGCCGAACAGGATGCCGGCCAGTGCCGGCCTCTTGTCGAGCAGGCGCAGGCCGCCATAGGCCAGCGCCACCGCGAGGAAGGTCGCCTGGCCCGACACGACAACATGCACCGCTGCGGGCGAGGTGGCCATGGCGAGCCAGCCCCATGGATCGCGCCGCTGCTGCCAGGCCGACGCTCCCACCGTCAGCAGCATGAACACCCAGTAGGCCCCAT
Source organism: Reyranella sp. (assembly GCA_035293665.1). Classification (GTDB taxonomy): domain Bacteria; phylum Pseudomonadota; class Alphaproteobacteria; order Reyranellales; family Reyranellaceae; genus Reyranella. The sequence goes on from DATGMK010000042.1 coordinate 37,477, forward strand.
CGACCGCGATCAGGCCGAGCGGCAGCAGCACCATCAGCCAGAACGGCGGATAGAGGAACGGCCGATAGTGAACGATGTCGGGAAAGCGGTCGGCGAAGAGAGCGTTCTGGAAGTCGGTGAAGGCGTCGATGTCGACATAGACCATCGCCAGCCTGCCTTCGAAGAAGGCGCGCACCGCGGCCCAAGGCGTCAGGAAGTCGGGATACATCACCCATTGCGGCCGGCCGAGCCGCGGGCCGTGCAGCGCCAGAGACGCGACATAGAGCACGTCGTAGAGGCCGATGACGACGCAGAAGACGATGGCGAGGCGGATATACCATCGCGATGGGATCGACATCGCGCTCAGTGGCCGGCCTTCGGGTCCTGCTGCGCCATCCAGCGGTTCCACTCGTCCGCCATGTCGGTCCATTTGAGCCGCGCCTGCGGATGCAGATAGAGCACGTTGGCGAACAGGATGAATTCCCGGCGCGGGCCGTAGCGCAGCGGCTCGTACAGTCCCGACAGCACGAAGCCGCGCGCCTCGAGATGGTCGTGCAACTCGGTGAACTGCTGCATCTCCGTCTCGTCCGAGCGGAAGGTCATTTCGGCCAGCACGAAGATCAGGTTGTGGTCGGCGATCAGCCGGCTCGCGCCCCGCACCACCTCCATCTCCCAGCCCTGCACGTCGAGCTTGAGCACGTCGACATGGCTGATGCCGTGCTTCGCGACGACCGCGTCGACGGTCGACACCTCGGTCGCCTGGGTCTTGCCGTCCGCCTTGTCGGCGGCGACCAGCGTATTGAGTTCGGAGTTTGCGCGAACCTGCAGCGCCATCGTGCCGGGCGTGCTGCCCAGCGCCATCTTCTGCAGGTGCACGTTCTTGCGGCCGCCGAAGCGTGCGGACAACGTCGCGAACGCGCTGTCGGTCGGCTCGAAGGAGTAGATCTGGGCCTCGGGGGCGTATCGCAGCATGTGGCCCAGCGTCTGCCCGACATTGGCGCCGACATCGAACAGCACGCCGAGCGAGCGCGTGCCCATGAATCGCTGCGCGTCGTAGAGCCACGACACCCCGTACGGGACGTGGCGCGTCAGCGGAAAATGCCGCGATGCGAGCGTCGCCTGGACCATCCCGTCCAGCGCCGCGCCGATCCGATACTTCAGTCCCACCGTGTTCCCCCTGCGGCAAGGATAGCACGGACCGTGCGGCGGCGTCTCAGACCGGTGCGGGGCCGCCTCCCTTGCCGGACTTGCGCATCAGGAGCACCAGCGGCACCGCAGCGAACACCAGGAACATCAGGGTGTGGAACACATCGATATAGGCCAGCATGCTCGCCTGCTGGCCGAGCGTCCGGTAGAGCTGGGCAACGGCGCCGCGCGCGGCATCGACTTGCGACATGCCCTGGCCCATCAGCGCATGGATCGTCTGGTTGAGGGCGTTCGCGTAGTTCGGATTCAGCGGATTGAGGGTTTCGACGTAACGCGCCTGATGAATCTGGCTTTCGCGCGCCAGCATGGTCTGCACCAGCGAGATGCCGAAGGTGCCGCCGAGATTGCGCGCGGCGTTCATCAGGGCCGAGGCCTGATTGTTGAATCGCGGGTCGAGGCCGACATACGCGGCGGTGGTGATGGGAATGAACAGGAACGGCAGGCCGACCGACTGGACCAGACGCGCCATCGCCGCATCGTCGAACGACATCTGGGTGTCGAGCGTGCCCATGTTCCACAGGGCAAAGCCCTGGGTCAGCAAAGCGAAGCCGATCAGATAGCGCGGATCGACTCGGCCGCTCAGGAATCCGGTGAGCGGCATGACGACCAGGGTCGCCAGGCCGCCCATGGTCAGGGCGAGGCCGGCGTTGGTCGCGGTGTAGCCGAGCACTTCCTGCAGGAGCTGCGGGATGAACTGCGTCGTGCCGAAGATGATCACGCCCATCAGGAGCATGAAGATGTTAGCGATCATGAAGTTGCGCTCGCCGAACAGCCGGATGTGCACGATCGGATGGCGCCGCGTCAGCTCCCACGGGATGAAGGAGACCAGCGCGACGCCGCCGACGATGGCGAACGTCGTGATCATCGAGCTCGAGAACCAGTCGTCGCGCTGGCCGCGGTCGAGCGTGACCTCGAGGCAGCCGAGGAACAGCGCGAGCAGCACGAAGCCCTGCCAGTCGATTCGCAGGCCCTTCGACAGCAGCTTGCGCCGCTCCTTTCGCAGGGTCGGCGGCTCCTCGACGAAGATCGTCACCAGGAAGAGGGACAGCAGCCCGACCGGCAGGTTGATCAGGAACACCCAGTGCCAGGACAGATTGTCGGTGATCCAGCCGCCCAGCGTCGGCCCCAGGATCGGGCCGACGATCACCACCACGCCGTAGGCGGCGAAGGCGGCGCCGCGCTTGGCCGGCGGGAAGGTGTCGACCATCATCGACTGCTCGACCGGCGCCAGCCCGCCGCCGCCGATCCCCTGCAGCACGCGCGCCACGACCAGGAAGGCGAGGTTCGGCGCCAATCCGCACAGGCCCGAGGCCAGCGTGAACAGCGCGACCGAGATCATGTAGTAGCGCTTGCGGCCGATCACGTCGGCCAGCCAGCCGCTGATCGGCACGACGACGGCGTTGGCGACCAGGAAGCTGGTGATCACCCAGGTCGATTCGTCGTAGCTCGCCGCCAGGCCGCCGGCGATGTGCTGCAGCGCGACGTTGGCGATCGAGGTGTCGAGCACCACCATGAAGGTGGCGATCGAGATGACCGCGATGATCGTCCAGGGATTGCGCTTGCCGGCGACGGAGCGGTCGGCGCTCCACGCGCCATGCGCGGCTTCGGCCCGCATCAGCGCACCCTGACCGTGGGCTCGACGCTCATGCCCGGGCCGAGCGGGCAGTCCTTGGGCACGTTGTTCAGCACGATCTTCACCGGCACGCGCTGGACCACCTTCACGAAGTTGCCGGTGGCGTTCTCGGGCGGAAGGATGCCGAACGCCTGGCCGGCGCCGCGCTGCAGGGAATCGACCCGGCCCTCGATCCTCGCGCCGGGGCAGGCGTCGACCGCGACGGTCACGGGCTGGCCGACGCGCATGTGCGCGAGCTGGGTCTCCTTGAAGTTCGCGGTCACCCAGACCTCGAGCGGCACGATCGCCATCAGCTCCTGGCCGGGCGTGACGTAGTTGCCCACGGCGACGTTGCGCTGCGCCACATGGCCGTCGATCGGCGACACGATGTGCGTGTAGTCGACGTTGAGCTGCGCCGCCTGGAGCTGGGCCTTGGCAATCGCGATCTGCGCCTTATCGCTGGCGATCTTGGCCTGCGATGCGGCCGCCTGCGCCGTCGCGTTCTGCGACGTGGTGACGGCCTGGTCGACCGTCTGCTGCGATACGGCCTGCGGCGTTCCCTGCTGCAGCGTGCGATAACGCTCGGCGTCACGCTGCGCCCGCTCCGCCTGCGCGCGCAGGCCGGCATCGGCGGCGACATCCTGCTGGTAGACGTTTACCGCCTGCGCTTCCTGCGCCTCGGCCTGGGCAAGCCTCGCCTTGACGTCCGCCGGATCGATCTCGACCAGCGCCTGGCCCTTGCGGACCTGCTGGTTGTCGTTGACGTAGATCTGCATCACGCGGCCCGACACCTGGGGCGAAAGATGCACGATGTGCGTGTCGATGAAGGCGTCGTCGGTGGTCTCGTAGTGGCGCGCATTCAGCCACCACACGAGGCCTGCGACGACGACCACCAGCGCCGCGGCCGCCGCACCGATCTTGAAAGTCCGGCTGCTGAAGAACGAAGGCGTCGAGCCGCCCTCGGCCTCGTCGTCGTCCGGCCGGTCGTCCTGCTCGTGCTCGATCTCGTTTAGGCGGCGGCTTCCGGGACGCGGCGACAATTCGTCATGAGCGTCGTCACGGACGAATGCACGCCGACCTTCATCCGGGGCCATGGCGATTTCCGTCGGACAGTCCGAAGAAAAACGATCCCAATGTCGGTTTGTTGCTTTCCCTGCAGCCCGACTGAGGCGAGGGAAGCGGCTATGCCCTAACGCAAGGGCTCGCGGACATACAGCGCCGGCTATGTCGCCCGGCGCGAAGCGAGCGCCATGGCCACATAGGCGCCGCCTGCGCAGAGCAGCGAGACCCCGGCCATCGTCGCGGGGGTGAAGGAGTGCGTGTACGGCAGCTTCATCAGCAGCAGGATGCTGACGATCAGGGCGATGCATCCGGAAAGCAGGAACCAGTGCCAGCCCTTCTGGCTCCGCACGCGGATGGCGAAGGCGATCTGGGTCAGGCCATGGACCGCGAACACCGCGGCGATCAGCACGGTCAGGGCGATCACGCCGGCGAACGGGTCCATGTAGATCAGCGCGCCGCCAACGGTGGCGAGGCTCGCCAGCAGCATGTGCCACATGAAGCCGGCCCAGTTCAGCATCTTGCTCGACTGGATGACCTGGAGCAGACCGCTGCCGACCAGCACGATGCCCAGGATCCGGCTCGCCGGAATCTCCGACACCGCCGGGACCAGGATCGCCGCCGCTCCGGCGACGGCGAGGGCGACGCCCAGCAGCAACAGGTACACCCAATTGTCCCGGAAGACTTCGGCCGTGTGGCGGCGCTCCCTGCCGCCGGTGTATCCGATGCTCATGTCGCGCCCTCTCCCGATCAGAAACCGTGCAGGTTATCGCTGAAGCTCGAGACGCCGGTTGCCTTCGCCCCGACTATCCTGGAGGGGGCAATCTTCTGGCCCGCGAGAGAGGCCGCGCGCACCTCTCTCGGCGTGACGCCGAATTCCTGGCGGAAGGCGCGGCTGAAGCTCGACGGGTCGGCGAAGCATAGCATTTCCGCGATCTTCGCGATCGGGTAGGCATTCGACGCGTCGCACAAAATCGAAAAGCTTTCGGAGAGCCGCCGGCGCCGGATGTAGTGCGCCACGCCGCCCTCGCTGCCGAGCACGCGGTAGAGCTGGGAGCGGGACATCGCCGCGTCGCGACACAGCCGCTTCGGCCCGAGGGAGGGCGAGAACAGGTTCTCACGCACCGCCTTGCGCACCCGTTCCATGAGCGTGAACTCGATCTGGCGCCGCGCGGTGGCGACGCGGTCGGCCGACGGTGCGAGGCAGGCCGCAACCATGGCCTCGACGGCTTCGGGAAGGCGGTCTGCCTCCGCTGTCGCCAGGGTCGGCAGGTTGCGTTCCAGCAGGCGCATGTAGTCGGCCAGGAAGTCGCCCTGCGCGGCCGGCAGGAGCTCGGCCTTCACGGCATCGAGGATATGCCCGATCGTGTCGAAGCGGTCGCGCGACAGGAAGAGCTGGATGCGATCGTCGTATTCATGATGGTCGACTTGGAGCTCCTCGCCCAGGGACAGTACGACCGGCGCCGAGACCGGCACGGCCAGCGACTTGTCCAGTACCTGGACGTCGCTTGCGCTCAGCGCGCTCAGGCTGATGACCCAGTGATCGACCGCGCTGCGGCGGATCGCCGACTTCGGCCGGCTGACCGACGCCGCCGGCGAGCGAACGCGGCTTACCGTCAGCCCCTCGAGGCTCCAGCTGGAACTCGTTGCCAGAAATCCGTCAGAGGAAGGGCTCGGCGATTGGACTTCGAAAGTCGGTCTATGCCAATGGCGCCAGCCCTCGAGCTGCTCGAATACCGGCAACGGCTGAGTAGAAAATGTCTGCGGGACCATGACATTCTCGCGCTCAACCAGTGATAGATGCGTACGGTAGGCGGGCTACGGTGCCGGACGGAAGTGCCATTGGCGCATAGCTCGCGTGCGGCCCTGCAGCGGATTGGGACGCCGGAACCAGTCGCGGGATGCCCCGCCAATGCCTTCCAGGCCACCGCTCCTACAATAGGTCGTCGTCCAACAACGCCATTGGTGGAAAGCCATGTTCTCCTTGGGAGCCTCCCCGTTCGCCAATTTCGTGGCCGATGCCTTCGCGGTGTTCATGTTCATTCTCTGGTTCTGGCTGTTCATCACCGCCGCCAGCGACCTGTTCCGCCGCAAGGACATCTCCGGCTTCGGCAAGGTCCTCTGGGTCATCCTGCTCATCGTGCTGCCCTACATCGGCATCTTCGCCTACATCCTCACCCAGGGCGGCGGCATGGCGGAGCGCAACCGGGCTCAGGCCCGGCAGGTCCGCGAGGAGCTGCGCCAGACCGTGGGCTTCAGCATTGCCGACGAGCTCGTCAAGCTCGATCAGCTGAAAGCCAAGAACTCGATCTCCGAGGAAGAATATTCGAGGTTGCGCGGGCGGCTCGTTGCCTGATTGGAACGCATGCTGTCCTGCACCGCCGCCGACGCAGCGCCGCAAGGACATGCCGGCAACTGCCTCTGTCATCGTCCGGAAATCCAGGCCCTGAACCGGCGCCTGGGCGCCGGCCTGTCGCGTCGCGGTTTCGTCAGCGCGCTTGCCGCCACGCTGGCGTCGCCCGGCCTCGCCCGGGCACAGGACGGGCGATCGATCCTGTTCAGGAACGTTCGGGTGTTCGACGGCAGCTCGAACACTCTGCGGTCCGGACAGAACGTGCTGGTCGAGGGCAATCGCATCAAGGCGATTGACGGCAGCAACACGCCGGCACCGGACAATGCGCGGGTGATCGAGGGCGGCGGGCGCGTCCTGATGCCGGGCCTGATCGACGCACATTGGCATGCGCTGTTCGCCGCCCTGCCGCTGCCGGTGCTGCTGACGGCCGAGATACCGTTCATCCATCTCGCGGCGGCTGCCGAGGCGCAGCGTACCCTGCTGCGCGGCTTCACCACGGTGCGCGATCTGGGCGGCCCGGCCTTCGCGCTCAAGGCGGCGATCGACCAGGGCATGACGCCCGGCCCGCGCATCTACCCCAGCGGGGCGATGATCACGGCGAGCGGCGGTCACGGCGATCTGCGGCCGCTGAGCGACATCCCGAGCGACGGCAAGCCCACCGCCCCGGAGAAGACGGGCGCGAGTATCATCGCCGACGGACCCGACGCCATCCGCAAGCGGGTGCGCGAGCAGCTATTGCAAGGCGCGTCGCAGATCAAGCTGGTGGGCAGCGGCGGCGTCTCCACCCCGCGCAGCCCGCTCGATTCTGCCAGCCTCACAGAGGCCGAGCTGCGCGCCGGCGTGGAAGCTGCGCGCGACTGGTCGACCTACGTCACCGTACACGCTTATACGCCGCTCACCATCCGCCGCGCGCTCGAGTCCGGAGCCGGCTGCATCGAGCACGGCCATCTGATGGACGATGCGACCGCCAAGCTGATCGCCGACAAGGGCGTCTGGCTCAGCATGCAGCCGTTCGTCAGCGAGGAGGATAACGGCCCTTTGCCACCGGAAACCGCCGCCAAGGCGCGTCAGGTCCGCGCCGGAACGGATGCCGTATATCGAATGGTCCAGAAGTATCGCATCAAGACGGCGTTCGGCACGGACCTGCTGTTCTCGCCGGCCCTGGCGACACGCCAGGGCATCATGCTCACCCATCTCCGCCAGTGGTTCACGCCGGCCGAAGCCCTGCGCACCGCGACCAGCGGCAATGCCGAGCTGCTCGGCCTGTCGGGCCCGCGCAACCCCTATGCCGGCAAGCTGGGCGTGGTCGAACCCGGCGCGCTGGCCGACCTGCTGCTGGTCGACGGCAATCCCCTGGACGACATCGCGCTGCTCGGCGAACCCGAGAAAAATCTCCTCGTCGTCATGAAGGACGGTAAGGTCCACAAGGACATTGTGAAGTCCTAGGGGATCGTGTGACGACCGTCGAAGACCGCCCCGCTGCGCCTACATCGGCGGCTGCCGGCCCCCCGCCGGCATGGCGGCCGGTGATTGCCCTGCCGCTGGTCGTGTTGGCGATCGCAGTGGGCCTGGCGTTCGTCTGGTACACCGCGCCGAGCCTGTTGCTGCTGTTCGCCGGCATCCTGTTCGCATCGCTGCTGGATGCCTGCACCCGCGGGCTCGGCCTCGTCCTGCCTCTGCCGCGGCGCGCACGATATGCGCTGGTGCTTCTCGTTCTGGGGGCCGCGACCGTCGTTCTCGCCGTCTGGAGCGTCGGCCGCCTGCCCGCCCAGGTGCACGCCCTGATCGACGTGATGGACACGCAGATCAGCGTGCTGGAGCGCGAGCTGGCCAACTTCGGCATCGAGCTGTTCGGTCCCGGCGGACGGCAGGGCCTCAGCCAGTTCCTGAACGATCCCGGGCGCCTGTTCGGTCACGTCCACTCCGCCGTCTCGGGCGCCTACGTGGTGGCGATCAACACCATCGTGGTCGTGTGCCTCGGCCTCTTCTTCGCCGGCGAGCCCGCGGCCTACCGGGAGGGCCTGCTGATCCTCCTGCCGCCCGGCCGGCGCGACCGCGTCCGCGGGGTGATGGACGAGATGGGCCGGGTGATGCGGCGCTGGCTGATGGGCCAGCTCCTGCGCATCGTCATCGTGGCCATCGTGGTCGCCGTGACCTTCGACCTGCTGGGCGTCCCCGGGGCCTGGCTGCTCGGCCTGCAGGCCGGCGCCGCGAACTTCATCCCCTATCTCGGCCCCCTGATCGCGGCCTTCCCGGTGGCGCTGGTCGCCATGCCGCTGGGCTTGTCGACGCTTGCCTGGGTGATGATCCTCTACGTGGCGATCCAGAGCATCGACGGCTTCGTGGTCGCGCCGATCATCCAGAAGGGCTCGCTGGACCTCGCACCTGCCTGGACCCTGTTCGCCATCGTCGTCTTCGGCGCGATGTTCGGCGGCCTCGGGATTGCCCTGGCCGCCCCCGTGCTCGGCCTCGCCCGCATCGCCGTTCTGCGCTTCTACGTCGAGGACTGGCTCGGCGCCCGGGCCGATGACTTAACCCGCGACCGACTCAGCTGAGCTCTTGGGCGAGCCCGATGAGGAGCCCTTCGGGCCCGCGGATGTAGCAAAGCCGGTACGCGTCCTTGTACTGCACGACGTCGCCCACGAGCTGAGCGCCGCGATGGCGGAGCCTTTCAAGCGTCTCGTCGATGTCGTCCACGGCGAACATGACGCGGAGGTAGCCGAGAGCGTTGGCCGGGGCGCGGCGATGATCCGCAACGACCGCGGGCCTGATGAACCGGGATAGCTCGAGCCGGCCGTGCCCGTCCGGCGTGCGCATCATGGCAATCTCGACGCGCTGGTCGCCCAGCCCGGTGACACGTCCGGCCCATTCGCCTTCGATCGTGGCGCGTCCTTCGAGCTCGAGGCCGAGCTCGCGAAAGAAATCAATCGCTCCGCCGAGGTCTTCGACGACGATTCCGACGTTGTCCATCCGTTTGAGCGCCATGTGTCCAATCTACAAAGGCATTCCGGCCGTAACCACCTCTAGGAGCCGTCCGCCTTCGGGTGAATGGTCTGCTCGATACGCCCGAGCTCATACGGGAAGAACGGATTGGACGACACGCGCAGAAGCGCGTCGAGATTGACGATCAGCACGCCCCGCTCGCCGCGCGGCGCCAGCGCGCCGAGATGGATGCCGAAATCCACGTCGGGCTCGTCGGGCTCCATGCCGTAAAGCGAATCGCTCATCGGGAACGGCAGGGCGACATGCGACAGGGAAAAGATGCCCGAAGGAAACGCCAGGCCGAGCGGATGCACCCGTTCGTCAGCCGCCCCCGCCTCCGTCGCGCGCTCCACGACGTCGTATCGATCGGCCGCCGCGTTGGTGATGATCACCGTCCGATAGGGTCGCGGCGGCGCCGGCAGGATGCGCGACAGGACGCTCTCGGCGGCATCGCGCAGGAGCGGGCTCACGGCGGCGGCCCGGTTGAGGTCGAACAGGACGAGCTCGCTGCCGTTTGCCGGCAGATGGGCATAGAGCCCGGAGATCACCGCCGGCGTGCTGACGGTGAAGTCGACCACCGACTGGAAGGTCAGGACCGGCGGCAGGCGCGCAATCCGCCCCTCGCGGCTGCCGCGGGCAATCCGCTCCTGCAGGGCGACGGTCGCGCGGTACGACTGGCGCGCGCCGTTCACCGGGAACGAGTTGTACTTGAACGGGTTGAACTCCGGCACGATGCCGAGCCAGGCGGCCTTGGCGAAGGGCGGCAGCAGCGCGGGCAAGGCGGCGAGGCCGGCGAAGCGCGCGAACCGCGTGATCCCGATCATCGGCGAAATCAGGATGAGCCTGTCCGGCCGCGCCAGCCGCTCGTCCTCCAGCGCATCGAGCGCGTACTTCATCGCCAGCGTGCCGCCGTTGGAGAAGCCGACGACGTGCAGGGGCTTGGACGGTCCGACACGCCGGCGGGCCTCGCGCACCGCGAGTCGCGTGGCGGCGTCCCAATCCTCCCACTCGACGTCGGTCAGCGCGGCCGGGACCGTGCCGTGGCCCGGCAGTCGGATCGCCACGGCGACAAAGCCATTGTCGCGGTAGAGGCGCGCGATGTGGCGCAGGCTGTAGGGCGAATCGGTGAGGCCGTGCAGCAGGACGACCGCCCCGGCCGGCGGACCATCCGGCTCGAGCACATAGGAACGATTGAAATCCTGCTTGAAGCGGCCGGGATAGACGGCGCTGCCGGCATAGTAGCGATTGACGAGACCGGCCGTCTGCACGTCGACCTTGTCGACGACCTCGCGCCGCACGTCGCGGAAGATCGCCTCCTCGCGCGTGAGGTACGACGACCAGTCGGACTTGTCGATCCCGGCGGCGTGCAGATCGTCGGGTACGTAGGTGTGCCACGGCTCGAGCGGCGGCCCGCGCTGGGAGTCCCAGGCGCGAAACACCAGGATCGCGCCGGCGACCACCGCCGCCAGGACGAGCGTACGCCTGAGAAACCTGAGGAACATCGCAGTCATGGCGGCTCGGCTTGGCTTTTGGGACGCACAGGATAGTGCGGGGACGGGCGGCCGATCAAAGCACCATCCGCCGCTTCTATGATGCCCCATGCGTGATACGTGAGCGGCCCCAGCGAACGTGGAGGGATCCATGAGTGATCTGGTCATCCTCGGCTTTGACGGTCTTCATACGGCAGATGACGTGCTGAACAAGCTGCGCTCGTTGCAGAAGGAGTATCTCATCGATCTCGAGGACGCCTGCGTCGTGGAGCGCGGTGGCGACGGCAAGGTCCACATCAAGCAGGCGGTCAACCTGACGGCGATCGGAACGGCGTCCGGCGGAAGCCAGGGCGCGATCTGGGGAATGCTGTTCGGATTGCTATTCCTCAATCCCCTCGCCGGCCTGGCCATTGGTGCGCTGGCCGGTGCAGGCGCCGGCGCCTTGTCCGGCTCGCTCTCCGACTACGGCATCCGGGACGACTTCATAAAGAAGATCGGGGAGACGATTCCCAATGGCTCATCGGCGCTTTGCGTGCTGATCCGGCGCGTCGCGACGGACAAGGTCATTCCCGAGCTGGAGCCCTACAAGCCGCGCGTCCTGAAGACGTCGCTGTCGAACGAGCAGGAAGAGAAGCTGAAGGCAGCGCTCGCCAAGCTCAACGCATAGCCGTCTCCTTGCCGGCGCCTTCCGAGTGCTTCGATCCACGCCGGCGGAGGACTTCAGCGCCGATCCAGGCGGCGCCGATTGCCAGCAACGGATTGGCGAAGTTGAATATGGCGTAAGGCGCGTAGCTCAGCGTCGCGACGCCGAGCGTGGCCGCCAGATAGGCCCCGCAACTGTTCCAGGGGATCAGCGCCGACGTGGGCGTCGCCGACGCGCCGAGCGAGCTCGACAGCAGGACGGGCGGATGGCCGCGATCCTCGAAAGCCCGCCTGAACATCCGTCCCGGCAGCACGACCGCCAGATATTGATCCGCCGTCGCAATGCTCGTGGCCAGGACCGATACCACGAGCGCGACGACCAGGCTGACGGTGGACTTCGCCGCCCGCGTGATGGGGGTGATCAGCCGGTCCAGCACACCGATCCTGTCGGCGACGCCGCCGAAAGCGAAGGCGGCCATGACGAGCCAGATCGTCGACAGCATGCTGGCCATGCCGCCTCGCGTGGTGAGTTGATCGACCATCGGGTGCCCGGTCGTCGATACGTATCCGCGCGCAAGCGCCTCCCAGACGCCCTTGACCTGTGCCAGCCAGACCGGGACGTGCTTGTCGGCCTCGGCGAAGGCCTCGACGCGGTCGGGCGCCACGATCACGGCCATCAGGCCGCCAGCGATGGCGCCCAGGAAGATCGTGGTGAAGGGCCTCACCTTCAGCAGCGCAAGCGCCACGACGAAGAGAAGCGGCAGGAAAAGAACGAGTGAGACGTGAAAATCGCCGTCCAGCGTCGCCATCTTGTACGAGGCGTCGACGCTGGCCGTGCCGCCGGCGAACCAGAAGAAGACGAGCGCAATGGCGAGCGCCACGGCGGCGATCTGACCGGTTCGGCGGATATGCACGTACAGCTCGACGTCGGTGACGCCCGCCGCGAGATTGGCCGAATCCGACAGGGGTGACACGGTATCGCCGAAATAGGCGCCCGAGACGATCGCGCCGGCAGTGATCGCCGGATCGAGCCCCATGGCGCCGGATATGCCCATGAGGCCGATGCCAACGGTGCCGGCGGTGGTCCACGAGCTGCCGATACCGACCGAGATGGCGGCGGTGATCGCCGCGGCAGAGACGTAGAAGTACGCCGGATTCAGGATCTTCAGGCCGTAGAACACCATGGTGACCAGCGTGCCGCTCATCGCCCAGGTACCGATCAGGGCGCCGACGGCAAACAGGATGAAGATCGCGCCGATCCCCGAGCTCACGCTCGCGACGGCGGCATCGCTCAGCTCATGGAGCGTATGGCCGCGCCGCCATCCCAGGAACACGGTGATCATCGTCGCCATCACCATGCCGACCTGGTTGGGGCCGTTCATGCCGCCGTCCTTGAAGAGATAATACGACAGGCCGACCAGCAGGATGAGGCTGGCGACCGGGACGATCGCCTCGATCAGGGACAGCGGAGGACGGGTCTTCCGGTCGGCCATGACTCAGAAATCGACCGGATCGCGAATGATCGGGCAGGTCATGCAATGGCCGCCGCCGCGCCCTCGGCCGAGCTCGGCGCCGACGATCGTGATCACCTCGATGCCCGCCTTGCGCAGCAGCGTGTTGGCGTAGGTGTTGCGATCGTAGGCGAAGACCACGCCCGGCGAGGCGCAGACGAGATTGGCGCCGCTGTCCCACTGGGTGCGCTCGCGCATGTAGGCGGTGCCGCCGGTCTCGACGACGCGCATCTTCTTGATGCCGAGCGCATCGGCGACCGTGTCGACGAACGGCTTCTCGTCCTTGTGCAGCTCCAGCCCGCTCGGCGTGTTCGCGGGCCGGTACGAGTAGGCATGGATCTTGTCGACGATGTCCGGATAGATCAGCACGCAGTCGCGGTCGGCGAACGTCATCACCGTGTCGAGATGCATCGCCGCACGCAGCTTGGGCATGGCCGCGACGATGACGCGCTCGGCCGCGCCCTGCTCGAAGAGCGACCGGGCGACCTGGCTGATGCCCTGGCGCGAGCTGCGCTCGCTCATGCCGATCAGCACGGTGCCCTTGCCGATCGGCATCACGTCGCCTCCCTCGAGGGTCGCGAGGCCGTGATCGGCCGTGGGATCGCCCCACCATACCTTTACCTTGCCGGCGAAGTCGGGATGAAAGCGGTAGATCGCGGCGGCGAGGATCGGCTCCTCGTGGCGCGCCGGCCAGAACAGCGAGTTGATGGTGACGCCGCCGTAGATCCAGCAGGTCGTGTCGCGCGTGTACAGTGTGTTGGGCAGCGGCGGCAGCAGGTATTCGGTGACGCCGGCGGCGTCCTTGACGAGCTTCAGCATCTGGCCGCCATGCGTCTCCGGGAACTCCTCCGTCGACAGCCCACCGATCAGGGTCTCGGCCAGATCGCGAGGCTTCAAACCCTCGAGGTAGCTCCTGATCTCGTCGACCAGGCCCAGCCCCACCTGATTGGGAATCACCTGGTTGTCGAGGATCCACTTGCGGGCCTCCGGAATGGCCACCGTCTCGGCCAGCAGGTTGTGCATCTCGACGACCTCGATGCCGAGCCCGCGCATCTTCTGCATGAAGTCGAAATGGTCGCGCTTCGCATTGTCGACCCACAGGACGTCGTCGAACAGCAGCTGGTCGCAGTTCGACGGGGTGAGGCGCTGGTGCGCCCGGCCCGGCCCGCAGACCATCACCTTGTGCAGCTTGCCGACCTCGGAATGGACGCCGAAGGCCTTTTGCTTTTCCTGTGCCATCTTCCGCTCCGTTGCCTAGATCGTGATGTAGCCGGTCACCAGTGCGTAGACGCCGATGACGGCGCCGATCACCGCCACGATGAAGATCAGCCATTCCCACAGGCCGGCAAAAACCGGCTTGCCCTGCTCGCGACGCGCCCAGAAATAGAGCGCCGTGCCGGGCGCATAGAGCACCGCGCCGAGCAGGATGAACTTGAGCCCGCCGGCCCACAGCAGGAACGCGGTGTAGATCATGGCGATGGCGGCGATGATCAGGTCGCGCCGACGTTCGCCGGGGCGCAGCTCGTAGATCTCGCCGCGGCGGGCGAGCTTCACGCCGTAGGTCGCCACCAGCAGGAACGGGATCAGGTTCATCGCGCTGGTCAGGTTGAGCATCAGCGCAAAGGCATCGCGCGACCAGTAGGTCGTGATGACGATGATCTGGACGACGATGTTGGTCGCCCACAACGCCGCCGACGGCACCTTGTTCGCGTTCTCGCGGGCGAACACCGCCGGCATGTCCTTGGTCCTGGCGGCGGCGAACATGACCTCCGCGCAGATCAGCGACCACGCCAGATAGGCGCCGAGCACCGAGACGAGCAGTCCGATGCTGACGAACACCGCCCCCCAATGGCCGACCACGGCCTCCAGCACGGCCGCCATGGAGGGCTGGCGCATGCCGGCGATCTCGGCGCGCTGCAGCACCGCATAGGGCAGGATGGTCACCAGCACCATCAAGGCCGTGACCATGACGAAGCCCATGATGGTCGCCCGCCCGACGTCCGAACGTTCCCGCGCGAAGCGGGAATAGACGCTGGCCCCCTCGATGCCGAGGAACACGAACACGGTGACGAGCATGGTGGCGCGCACCTGCTCCAACACGCTGCCGGTGAGGTCGCCGCCGTAGAGATTGAAGCTGAACAGGTCGAGCCTGAAGGCGAAGAACAGGATCAGGATGAAGACCAGGATCGGCACGACCTTGGCCACGGTCACGATGCTGTTGATGAAGGCCGCCTGCTGGGTGCCGCGCAGGATCATGACGTGGAACAGCCAGATGCCGATCGACGCGACGACGATCGCCACGACCGTGTTGCCCTCGCCGAACACCGGGAAGAAGGCGCCGAGCGTCGACTTGATCAGCACCCAGTACGAGACGTTGCCGATGCAGCTGCCGATCCAGTAGCCGAAGGCCGACAGGAAGCCCGGATAGTCGCCGAATCCCGCCTTCGCATAGGCGAACACGCCCGCGTCGAGATCCGGCTTGCGCTCCGCGAGCGACTGGAAGACGCGCGCCAGCATGTACATGCCCGTGCCGGCGATCAGCCAGGCGATGAGCGCGCCGATCGGGCCGGTGGCGCCCGCGAAGGTGCGCGGCAGCGAGAAGATCCCGGCCCCGACCATGCCGCCGACCACCATCATGGTCAGGGCGAACAGCGAGAGCTTCTGCGTGCTCGGCGCCGCCGCTACCGGAGCGTCGCTGTAGGCTTGTGTCGTCATCAGAACCTCCAGCCGAATTTCAGGGCCGCACCGACAACCCATTGGTCGTAGTTGAAGGTGGCCAGGGGCGACCAGTTCTTCTCGTAGGCCACCTGGAAATCCAGCGCGGGCCGCCCTATCAAAGCGGCGTTCGCCTCCGAGCCGAACCAGCGGCTTGGGAGAACGAACTCCAGCGTCGCGATCGGCTCGATGAACCACTCCTCGTCGCTTTGACCCAGGAAGCTGTCGAACCCGCGGCGCTGCATGAATACGCCGACGCCGAGATTCCACTGCGGCGAGATCACGTAGCTCGCCGACGGGACGAGGAAGACCGCCCAGGACGAAGGCGGTGGGTTCGCGAACCGCCGCTGGAACCCCGTCGTCACGCCGAACGACCAGGTGGTCTCCGCGAACGAGTTGCCGGAGAAGGCCACGCGTTGGAAGTTGGCGTCGTAGTTGAACGTCTTGTTGATGCCGAAGGTGAGGTCCTGGCGCGTCTGGAGCCAGCCCGCATAGAACGGCGTATAGGACAATCGCGGCCCGTATGAGACGTAGGGCGAGAAGGCCTGGTCGTTGTTCGCATCGACGTACTGCAGCCGGCCCGACAGGAAGATCTTGTCGAAGTCGGCAGACGGCACGACAGTAAAACGATCGAGCTCGGCACGCGCGTTCACCGTGATCTTGAACGGCAGGTCGAACACGGGTGCCGTCCAGGAGAGTCCGGCGGAGGGGTTGAATTTCGCGGAGTTCTGGTCGGTCGGAACGCCGGACGGCCCGGACAGGGCATTCGAAGTGAAGGCGATCGGCGCGACGATATTGAAGGTGAAGGTCGACCGCCGCGCTTGCTGCTCGAGGCCCGGCGCGGTTGCAAAGACGTTGTCCTGCGGCACCGGCGTGTAGCCGTGCATTCCGAACATGGCGTCGGTGCGCGCCTGATCGGCATCGTCGTGACCTCCGACCTGCGCGACCGCCGAGGCGGCGAGCATGGCCAGCGACACGGTCAAGAGGCAGGCAGGTGCCTTCATCCGACGGTAGGACATGTCTTCGACGCAACACGTTGTGTTTGCGCGAGCATCCTAGGGGCGGTCCGGCGGGCTTTCCTGAGCGCCAAGTCCCGGAACTAGGCTGCGTGTCCCAAATGCAGGCGCGCAGCGAGTCCTGCCGCGGCGCATGCGCTATCATCGGTTGCAACTCGGCAGGAGGTGGCAAATGAAGACAGCAGTTGCAGCCGTGTCGGTCTGCCTGATGGGCATGATGTTCGCTCCGGCCGTGCTGGTGCCGGCCGCGTCGGCCCAGCCGGCCAAGAGCAGCGTCGAGGTCGCGGCCACGACGGGCCCGTTCGAGTTCCGCGATCCCAAGACCGGCCGGGTCTGGACCCCGGAGAATGTCGGCCAGGACGGCAAGCCCATCGGGCCCGACGATCACGCCTTCGATCCGCGCGCCCAGTCGGCGCCTTTGCAGGCAGTGCTTCAGAAGTCGGTGGCCAAGCCGGTCGGCTCGGTGCCGATCACGGCCGGCCCCACCGTCCCGATCGCCGAGCTGCAGAACCTTGCGCTGCGCGTCATGCCCGGGAAGCGCTGGCAGGTCGCGATGTACATCAACAACAACAGCGGCAACGCGATCAATCCGGTGGTCGAATGCCGCTTCACCAATCACGGCCAGCCCGTGACCCTCACCCGGGCGACGTTGACCCAGGTCGGCCCGGGCGTGCGCGCGGGCTTCGCGGTCGCGGGCCCGAGGGCCGAGATCTTCGTCGACAAGGCGAACTGCACGATCGCTTCGCCGTAGCCCGCGAAACGCGCTCGAGCGCTCACAGGGCACGGCTTGCCTTGGGAGCGTCGCGCCTCTCAGCGCGTGACCTCGCGCGCCCGGCGGAGTCCCAAATCGTCCCACGGCTCCGGGCCGTCCGACGCCGATGGAATCGGCGTCGCAGGCCTGTCCGGTCCCAAATCCGGCACACCCCCACCCCCGCTTTCGATTGTTTTCCTGAAATGGACTTGACGTTCATCATAAATAACCTATATCTTGAACGAATGAAGAACGCAAGCCCTCCCCTCATGCTGAGCGCCGCCCAGTTGCTGGCCGCCGACCTCGCGCCGCGCGGCGACCTGCTGGCGCCGCTGCTGTCGGCCGACAGCGCGGCGCTGGTCTACGGCCCGGGCGGCATCGGCAAGAGCCTGTTCGCGCTCTCGCTCGCCTGGGCGGTGGCGGCCGGCGGCAGCTTCCTCGGCTGGCAGAGCCCCCGCCCGCGCCGCGTGCTCTATGTCGACGGCGAGATGGGTGCGGCCGCGGTGCGCGAGCGGCTGGCGCTGCTCGGCCCGCCGCCCGACGGGCTCGCCATCATGGCGCACGATCTCGGCCCTGGACTCGGTGAGGGGCTGCTCGACCTCTCCGAGGATTCCGGCATCGAGCGGCTGATGGCGGCGTGGAACAATCCCCGCCTGGTGGTGCTGGACACGCTCTCCAGCCTTGTCGGGCTGCGCAGCGGCGACGCCGAGCGATGGGCCCGCGTGCAGCGCTTCCTGCTGCATCAGCGGCGCCGCCGCCGCGCCGTGCTGCTGGTGCATCACGCCAACCGCAAGGGCGCGATGCGCGGCAGCACATACCGCGAGGACCTGCTCGACCTGGTGCTCGCGCTGCGCCGCCCCGACGACGGACCGCCCGCGGGCGGCGCCCGCTTCGAGATCCATGTCGAGAAGGCCCGGCGGGGCACCACACCGCTGGCGCCGATCCTCGCCAACCTCGAGACCGACGCCGGCCGCGCGGTGTGGCGCTGGGGACCGGCGCACGGCGGCCGCGTCGAGCGCGCCGCGGCGCTGCTCAACCGCGGCCTCAGCGTAACAGAGGCCGGCGAGGCGCTGGGCCTCTCCCGCACCTCGCTGTTCCGCCTCAAGGCCGAGGCGCGTCAGAGAGGATTGTTGGGCGGGCGACCGCCGAACCGGCGATCGTCGAGCAGGGAGAGCGCGACATGAACGAAGAGAAGCAGCAGCCCGAGCCGGAGGCGTTCGAGCTGCCTGACACGGTCGACCTCGCAGCGGTCGACGCGGCGGAGATCGAGGTCATCCGCCTCGCCGCCGCGCGGCGGCTCACCCCGCTGGCGGCGCTGCGCTTCATCCGCATGCTCGACCATCGCCGCCGCGTCATCGCCGACATCCAGCTCGAGGCGAAGATGAACCGGCTGGAGCAGGAACCCGAGGAAGAGGAGGACGACGCATGGCCTGGAAACCCCGCCTGAACGCCCGCGCGGACCGCTGGGGCGAAATACGCAAGGCGGCGCGCCAGCGGCGGATCGCCCGCCGGTCCGGCGCGACCGCGGCGTCGGCGCAGGAGGGGCTGGTGCGCGCGGCCGAGACCGGTCAGTTCGAGGCGCTCGTGGCCGCGGCGCAGCCGGCCGAACCGCCGAAGATGGTGACGCCCGAGGAGCGCGAGGCCGAGCGGCGCGCCGCCGGCCAGGGGCCGGAGGACAAGCCGACGCCGCCACCGCAAGCCGAGCCGCCCGCCGAGGACGCCCCGCCGGCGCCGGAACCGGGCATGCCGACCGAGCCGACGGCCGGCATGAAGTGGGCCGAGGAGCACCTGGTCCGCCACCCGCGCGGATCGGGCGGCCATCGCCCGACGCACGATCCCTATCGCTGCCTGACCGAGTACGACGTGCTCACGGGCGAGATCATCGGCGACGGGTACATGCACTACGATGAGGAGGACGAGGAAGGGTGACCGTTCATGTCCCCATCATTCACCTCCCCCGTCGTAGGAGGGACGCCAGGAGAGGGGTTGGCCGCCGGCCGGAGCAGGGCGCAGGACGATGGTGCAACATCCGGAGAACGCAAAGCCAAAGCGCTCCTCCGGTCCCTCTTCCAACCGCACAAGGGTTGGGGCACCGTCACGCTCGATCAGGATGTGCAGAGGGGGCGGATGATGAGGTTGGTCGGTGCGATGGTGATGTTGGTCTGCGTGGCGCTGCTGGGCACGCCGGCGTGGGCGGAGATCCGCATCGTTGCGGTCGGGGACAGCAGCTTCCGGGGCGGGCCGTCGATGGCCAACCCGGACGATGCCTTCCCCGCGCGTCTGCAGGCGGCCTTGCGGGCCAAGGGCTATGACGTCTCGGTGGCCAATGCGGGGGTGAACGGCGAGAAGTCCTGGGAAACCCTGCGGCGGCTGAACACGGCCGTGCCGGCGGGCACGCAGATCGCGCTGCTGGCGGTCGGCGGCAACGACATGGTCTATCAGCATGCCGGGCGCCGCGAGGTCATGGGCCGCATCAAGGAGATCGTCACGGTGCTGCGGGCGCGGCGCATCGAGGTCCTGGTGTTCGGGCTCGGCGGGCAGAGGTCGCCCGAGACCGCCGCGGAGGAGACACGGGAACTGCAGGCTCTGGGCGCGGCGGTGGTGCCGCCGATGCAGGCCGGCCTGGTAGATCGCAACGACCTGCACGTGGAATCGACGAGAACACCCCAGACGACGCTCTGGCACCTGAACCGCGCCGGCAACGACATTGTCGTCGGCCGTACGCTGCCGGAGATCGAGAAGATGATCGGACGCGTCCGTTCCGGCGGCTCCTGAGCCGCTCTCACACCACCCGGAAGTTCTTGAACTGCCACGGGTCGTGGCGGTCGAGGTCCTCGGGGAACAGGCGCTCGCGGTCCTCGAGCGGGGTCCACTTGCCGTACTTGCCGACCACCGGGCCGAGATAGGGCATGCAGATCGCGAGGTTGCGCTCGAAGTCCATCTCGTCGGCCTCGACGATGCCGCGGTCCGGGTTCTCGAGCGCCCAGACGATGCCCGACAGCACCGGCGCGCAGACCTGGATCGAGGTCGCGTTGTTGTAGGGCGTGACCTCGCGCGCCTCGTGGATGTCGAGCTGGCTGCCGTACCAGTAGATGCCCTTCTCGTGGCCCATCAGCAGCACGCCCAGCTCGTCGCGGCCCTCGGTGATCTCGTCGACGATCAGCCGCTGCTGCTTCTGCTGGTGCAGGTTCTTGCCGGCGCATTCGTGCATCGACATGATCGCCTGGTCGCACGGGTGATAGGCGTAGTGCACGGTCGGCCGGTACGAGACGTTCTCGCCGTCGCGCAGCGTGTAGTAGTCGGCCATCGAGATCGACTCGTTGTGGGTGATGATGAAGCCGTGGAACGGGCCCTCGATCGGCGTCCAGGTGCGCACGCGCGTGATCAGGCCCGGGCGGTTCGGGTAGATCGCGGCGCCGCAGCCGAAGTCGTGGCGCGCCCCGTCGGCCGGCAGTGCCTTCTCGTGCGTGCCCCAGCCCATCTCGGCCGGCTGGCTGCCTTCCGAGACGAAGCCGTCGATCGACCAGGTGTTGACGAACTCGCCGACCTTCTTGGGCTTCCTGGAGACCTGGGTGTCGCGCTCGGCGATGTGGATCACCTTGACGCCGAGATCGCGCGCCAGCTCCGCCCAGCCCTCGCGGGTGGTGGGCTTCACCGTGCCCTTGCCGGTGTCCCTGGCGAGGTTGACCAGCGCCTTCTTGACGAAGTGCGAGACCAGGCCCGGGTTGGCGCCGTGGGCGATCACCGCCGTCGGGCCGCCCTGGTACTTCGGCTTGAGCTCGAGCATCGATTCGCGCAGGGCATAGTTGGAGCGGCGTGAGACCGAGAGGGTCGGATCGGTGTAGCCGCCGGGCCAGGGCTCGATGCAGGTGTCGAGGTAATGCGCGCCCTTCTCCTGGCAGAACTCGACCAGCGCGGTCGACGCGACCTCGACCGACAGGTTGACCACGAAGTCGCCCGGGCCGACCCGCTTGTCGAGCGTCTGGCGCAGGTTGTCCTGCGTCAGACGCCGCTTGATGAAGGTGACGCCGAACTTCTTCAGCTCCTTGAGGCCGCCGCGGTCCTCGGCGGAGATGACCGTGAGCTGCTCCGGCTTCATGTCGATGTGCCGGAAGATCAGGGGCAGGACGCCCTGGCCGATCGAGCCGAAGCCGATCATCACCATGCGGCCGCCGAACGCGACGTGCTTCTTCCAGGCTTTCTTCTTGGACTTCTTGGCCATCATGCCCCCTGCTTCGGTCCTGACGGACGATAAACATCAACTTCCTCTCCCCCGCCAGGGGGAGAGGTTAGGTGAGGGGGAATCGACGTGCGTCGCCCCCTCTCCCCGCCTCTCCCCCTGGCGGGGGAGAGGAATATGACGAAGGAATGTTAAATGCAGATCGCCTTGAGCGGCTGGAAGCCGTTGAAGGCGACCGACGAGTAGGTCGTCGTGTAGGCGCCGGTCGACAGGATCTCGACCTTGTCGCCGGGCTTCAGCGACAGCGGCAGCTTGTACTCGGTCTTCTCGTACAGGATGTCCGCCGAATCGCAGGTCGGGCCGGCCAGCACGACCGGGCCGGCCCGGGTGCCGTCGCGCGCGGTGCGCAGGCGGTACTTGATGCTCTCGTCCATGGTCTCGGCGAGGCCCGAGAACTTGCCGATGTCGAGGTAGACCCAGCGCTTGCGGTCGTTCGCGGCCTTGCGGCTGACCAGCACGACCTCGGACTGGATCACGCCCGCGTCGCCCACCATGGAGCGGCCCGGCTCGATGAGCACCTCCGGCATGCGGTTGCCGAAGTGGCGCACCAGCGCGCGGGTCACCGCCTCGCAGTAGGCCTCGATGCCGTTGACCTCGGCCCGGTAGCGCGCCGGGAAGCCGCCGCCCAGGTTGACCATCTTGAGGTCGACGCCCTCCTCGGCCAATGCGAAGAACATCTGCGAGACCTGCCCGAGCGCCCGGTCCCACTGCTCGAGGTCGGTCTGCTGGCTGCCGACATGGAAGGAGATGCCGTAGGCATCCATCCCCCACTCCTTGGCCTTGCGCAGCAGGTCCTTGGCCATCTCCGGCGCGCAGCCGAACTTCTTGCTGAGCGGCCATTCGGCGCCGCCGCAATCGACCAGCACGCGGCAGAACACCTTGGCGCCCGGTGCGACGCGGACGAGCTTCTGCAGCTCCGCTTCGCTGTCGAAGGCGAACAGGCGCACGCCCTGCTGGTAGGCCCAGGCGATGTCCTTTTCCTTCTTGATCGTATTGCCGAACGAGATGCGGTCGACCGACACGCCGGCGGCCTGCACCAGCTCGATCTCGCCGCGCGAGGCGGTGTCGAACTTCGAGCCGAGGCCGGCCAGCCGGCCGAGGATCTTGTCGGCCGGGTTGGCCTTCACGGCGTAGAAGATGTGCGCGGCCGGAAGCAGCTCCCGCATGCGGCGGTAGTTGTGCTCGACGACGTCGAGGTCGATCACCAGGCAGGGAGTTTCGGGTTGCTGCTCTCGGAGATAACGCGAAATACGCTCGGTCATTGCTGGGGGGTTCCCCGTCAAACTTGTCGGATTTTTCGAAAAGGTGAGTAGCCTGACGGCGGTACCAAAACGGCAGCGCGCGTCAGCCGATACTCGACGGAGACTGTTTCGAAGGATTGGCCCGGCCGACGACCGGGCTTACGACACGGATGCGGGGAGCACGCCCCGCGCGGCAAGCAAACATATCAGAAGCTCCCTTCCGGACCCGGCTTACGCCGGCACTGCCAAAAAGGACGCTTTCCGTCGTTGCGTAACCACTATGGGCCAGCGGCACGTGCGTGGGCGTCTTCTTTCGCTATCTACAACTAATGTACGCCGATACAAGTAGATTCTTCCCCGCCGGCAAAATTTTTAGGCGGTTTGTGGTGCATAGAACACATCAGCGCGCTGCAAGGTTGCCTTCAAGCACGCGGAGTCGGCGAACGGGGCAGGCGAATCGAGGCGGCGAGCGCGGTGAGGGGCAGCAGCGACACCGAGGCGATGATCAGCGCCGTCTGCGGGCTCCACTGTTCGGCGACCTTGCCCCACAGCATGGCGCCGAGCACCAGAGAGCCGAAAAACACCACCTGATTGATCGCCATGCCGCGCGCCCGCATGAAATGCGGCAGGATCATCTGCATCGAGGTGTTGTTGTTGGCCACCACCATCATCCAGCAGGCGCCGGTGACGCCGAAGCAGATGCCGAAGACGATCGGCTTCATGACCACGGCGGCGACCAGGGCGGCGACCGCATGCAGGCCCATCGCCCAGATGTTGGCCCGGCTGGCGCCCAAGAGCCGGTTGACCTCGGGCATGCTGAGCGCGCCGATCACCGCGCCGACGCCGAAGGCGGTGTAGAGCAGGCCGAACGAGAACTCGTCGAGCCCCAGCGCAAATCGCCCGATGGCCGGCAACAGGGTGCTGATGGCGATTCCGGGCACGAAATAGCAGACGCCGCGGCCCAGGACGGCCTTGAGCTCGCTCGATCCGCGAACGAAGGCGAGACCGACCCGCGCCGCCTCGCCGAGGGTCTCACGGCGTTGCCCGGCCCGGGCCTCGGCCGGCCGCTTCCACACCCGCATCGCCAGGATGACGAAGATGTAGGTGGCCGAATTGACCGCGAAGAGCAGGAAGACGCCCATCAGGCTGAGCAGGATCTGCCCGATCACCGGGCCGATCGTCCGCGCCAGGTTGAAGCCGGCACTGTTCAACGCGATCGCGGGCCGGAGCTGTGTCTCCGGAACGATCTCGGGGATGACGGCCTGCCACGCAGGCGTGTTCATCGCGTTGCCGAGCCCCATCAGGAAGCTGAACCCCAGAAGGTTCCAGGCCGACAGCCAGCCACCCAGGGCGAGCACCGCCATGATGCCGGAGATCAGGAGCATCCAGCACTGGCACACGATGATGTAGCGGCGGCGGTCGAACCGGTCGGCCAGGATGCCGGCGAAGAAGCAGAACAGGAACATCGGCAGCGTGCCGGCGGTCGCCAGCAGCGCCACGAAGATCGGCTGGCTGGTCAGGCTGGTCATCTCCCAGGCCGCCCCCGCCGTCTGCATCCAGCCGCCGATGTTGGACAGCAGGTTGGCGATCCAGATCCCGCGGAAGACCGGATTGCGCAGGGGAGCGAAGGCCGACGGATGCTGATTCATTGCTGTCTTATCAAGGCCCTCTCCGCGCGCGTCATACGCGCGGGGAGAGGGAGGGGACCCGCGCTTGCGCGGGGAGGGAGAGGTGTCGGGATCCGTTCATTCAAGCCGCGCCGTTGTGGAGGCGCCGACCACCTCACCCTCCCATTGCTTCGCAATGGGCCCCACCCTCTCCCCCACTTCGTGGCGGAGAGGGAACATGAGGGCGACCGCGTGACATTCAGAGGGGGAGGAATGGCCGTGTGCCTCCGTCACCCCAGCGCCTTTTCATAGATGCGGTGCGTCTTGTAGAGGACGCCGCCGACCGACCGGATGATGTTGTTGGTCGCCTTGTTGTCCTCGAGGATCCAGCCCAGCTCGGCGGTCTTCTTGCCGAGCCGCTTGCCGTTCTGGCGCAGCTGGTCGATCGCCATCATGGCGAGGCCCGCGCCCATCAGCGGATGGTTGCGGTACTTCTTCTTCACGCCCATCAGCGGCACGCGGGTGCTCTCGGGACCGGCCACCTTGAGCCGCCACAGGAGCTTCACGAGGTTGATCGGGTTCAGCTTGCCGTTGAAGTCGGCGATCGCCTCGTTGAGGTTGGCCAGCGCCACGATGAAGGCCACCGCCTCGTCGTCGACCTCCACGAACACCGCCAGCTCCGGCACGATCACCGGGCCGAACGCCTTGGCGGCATGGTCGATCTCGGCCTGGGTGAAGGGCACGAAGCCCCAGTTGTCGCTCCACGCGTCGTTGAAGATGCCGACGATGGTGCGGACCTCGGCGTCGAACATCTTCATGTTCGCCGTGCGCACCTTGATCCGGCCCTCGGTGACGCCGGCGCGCGCCATCAGCTTCTTGCCGATCGTCTCGGGCGCGTTCTGGACGTCGTAGTTGTAGGAAAACACGTCCTTGATCTTGGTGTAGCCGTTGGCCTCGACGCGCGGGCCCGAATAGGGCGGATCGTAGGGCACCATCAGGACCGACGGGCTGTCGAACCCGTCGACCAGCAGGCCGACCTCCTCGTTGACCGACAGGCTGAACGGGCCGGTGATGCGCTTCATGCCCTTGGCCCGCACCCAGTCCTCGGCCGCCTTGAACAGGGCCGCGAAGATCGCCGGATCGTCCTCGGCGACCAGGCAGCCGAAATGGCCGGTGCTGTCCTGGTAGCGATCGAGGTAGGCGTGGTCGATCTGGGCGGTGATGCGGCCCACCACCTTGCCGCCGCGTCGGGCGAGGAAGAACTGGACCTCGACGTGCTTGAACAGCGGGTTCTTCTTCGGAGAGAAGGCCTCCTCGCGCTCGGTGTTCAGGTGCGGGATGTAGCCCTTGTGGCCGCGGAACAGGCGAACCGGGAGCTGGATGAAGGCCTTGAGGTCGGATTTGCCCTCGACGGGTGTGACGACGATGTCGGAAGCTGCCATTTGCCTCAAGCTACCATGGCCATCGTGTCGGCACTGTGGAACACGAAGTCGCCCTCCGGCTGGCAGCCGCTATTGTCCGCGTTGAGCGCGCGTACCTGCACGTCGAGCCGCCAGCCCTCGCCATCGCGGTCGATGTGAATCAGGTGATAGCGGGCGCGCCCGTACCTGCTCTCGCGCGCCGCCGAGGCCGAGCTGACGCCCAGCACCGGGACGGGACCGTTGGGTCCGGCAATGCGGGCGAACTCGCTGCGATGGTTGTGGCCGTGCAGGATCGCCTCGCAGCCGACCCGGCGGATCATCGCCTGGAAGGCTGACGCATCGTTGAGGTGCTTCCAGCGCGACTGGTCGGTGAGCGGCGGATGGTGAATCAGCACGATCCGGCACAGGCCCTCGCGGCCGGTCTGGGCCAGCAGCGTCTCGGCGCGCGCGATCTGCCCGGCGCCGAGATCGCCGGTCGCCAGCAGCGGCGGCTTCGGCACGCCCGTCGACAGCCCGATCAGGGCGATGCCGTCCCGCCGGCGCACGGTCGGGAAGACGTCGAAGCCGGTCGCCGGCGGCTGGCCGTCGGACGCGATGTAGGCGCCCCACAGGCCTAGGCTCTCGAACCACTGCACGGAGACATAGACGTCGTGATTGCCGGGAATGACGGTAATGCGGTCGGGCGTATCGAACGCGGCCAGCCAGTCGGCGGCACGGCGGTACTCCTGGGGCAGGGCCACGTTCACCAGGTCGCCGGTCAGCGCGATATGGTCCGGATGCTGCGCCTTGATGTCGGCGACGATGCCGGCCAGCGCCTCGGGCACATGCAGGTGCACGCGGTTGCGCCACCAATTGTAATAGCCGGTGGCGCGCTTGTTCAGGAGCTGAAGCATCCGCGCCTGCGGCATCGGCAGGTGCGGATCGGAGAGATGCGCCAGCCTGAACATGGCCGCGCCTAGCGGCTGACGACCTTGAGCTTGGGCTGGAGCACGCCCATCTGGCGGCCGATGCCGGTCATGACCTCGATCATGTGATCGAGCTGCTCCTTGGTGTGCACGGCGCACAGCGAGCAGCGCAGCAGCGACACGCCGTTGGGCGTGGCCGGCGGCACGGCGACGTTCACATAGATGCCGGCGTCGAGCATGGCCCGCCAGAAGCCGATCGCGGTCATGCGGTCGGGCAGGTGCACGCCCACCACCGGGCCATATTCGGGGCCGAGCTTGAAGCCCTGCGCGACCAGCCCGTCATAGAGCGTGTGGACGTTGTCCCACAGCTGCTTGCGGAGCTGGGTGCCTTGCGCCCTCACCACCTTCAGCGCCTGCCGCACCGACGCCACGATCGAGGGCGGCGGAGAGGCCGTGAACATGTAGGCGCGGGTGGTCACGCGCAGGATGTCGAAGTCGGGATCGTTAGAGACGCAATAGCCGCCGATCGCGCCCAGCGTCTTGGAGAAGGTGCCGACGATGAAGTGGCAATCGTCCAGCACGCCGGCCGATTCGCACAGGCCGCGGCCGTTCTCGCCCAGCGCGCCCAGCGAATGGGCCTCGTCGATCAGCACATAGGCGCCGTGCTTCTTGCACACGGCGATGAACTCCTTGAGCGGCGCCGAATCGCCCAGCATCGAGTAGATGCCCTCGAGCACCACCAGCCGGTTGCCCGGCTTGTCGCCCTCGTCGCGATCCTTGAGCCGGCGCAGGCGCGCATCGAGGCTCGCCGGATCGTTGTGCTTGAAGCGCACCACCTCGGCCTGGGTCTGCTTGCAGGCGTCGTAGATCGAGGCGTGGCTGTCGGCGTCGATCAGCAGGAAGTCTTCCGGGCCGACCAGGGTCGAGATCACCCCGAGATTGGCCTGATAGCCGGTCGTGAAGACCATGCAGTGCTTCTTGCCGTAGAACTCGGCGATCTCCTGCTCGAGCGCCACATGCTCGCTGTACGAGCCGTTGGCGATGCGCGAGCCGGTCGTGCCGGTGCCCTCGGCGCGGATCGCCTCGATCGCCGCCTCCATGCACGACGGATCGAAGGTCAGGCCGAAGTAGTTGTTGGTGCCGACCAGCAGGCACTTCTTGCCGTTGATGATCGCTTCGGTCGGCGACAGGACGCGCTCCATGCGAATCTGGAACGGGTCGGCGCCGGTCGTGCGGACGTCGCGATACGCGTCCAGCAGACCGGCATGGCGGTCGAACAGGCCCATGGCGGACTAGCGCCGGGCGGCGAGCTTCAGGATCGTGTTCGCGAGCTCGTCGACGGTCTGGATCTCGGCGACGACGTTCATCGGAATCGAGACATCGAACCGGTCCTCGAGCTCCATGACCATGTCCATCACGGCGAGCGAGTCGATGGCCAGGTCCTTGGCAATGACGGTCTCGCCGCGGATGACATAGGAGTCGTCGGTGCGGAAGTTGCCGAGCTGGGTCATGATCTCCGCCATCACCTCGCCGCGCGTCGGGACGCGGCGGCGCAGGACGGCGGTGGCGTCGTCGTTTTCGACGATCACGTTCTGGGCTGTACGCAAAAGGGAATCTCCCGGGGGCTTAAGCAGGCCTCTATGTGGCGAACCCCCGAATCCATGTGAAATAACAAATTGTTACGCCGTGTTTCAGATGTCCCTGTCACAGGCACCGTCAGCTCGGTGACAGTCGAAAAGTGCACGCCCGCCTGCATTCCACGGGCATTCTGTCAGCTGTCACCCACCCCCTGTCAGAGCCAGTGCCGGCGGCGGTACCAAAGTACCGCATTGCGAAATCCCCCCGCCAACCCGAAGCGCGGGGCAAAGCCGGTCAGATCGGCGAGGTGCCGTTCGTGCACGGTCCAGTCCGAATGGTAAAGCTCCCTGACCTTTGCCGGGGACAGGATCTGGGGGCCGGGCCGCAGACTGTTCAGGCTGGCGACGGCGTTCATCGGTCCCCGCCCAATCCGGATCGCCCGCACGCGGCGCGCCAATGCCGCGCCCGCCGCCGCCGCCATGTCGGTGTGGCGATAGCCGCCGGGATGGCCGTCGTCGATCTCGTACACGCGTGGCGGCAGCGGCCGGTCGAGGGCGAGGGCCAGCGCTTCGGCCAAGTCCTCGACATGGATCAGGGACAGCCGCGCGTCCGGCTGGTCGGGCTGCAGGGCGAAGCCGCGCGCGGCCATCTTGAAGTAGGCCAGCGTCTCGCGGTCGCCCGGTCCGTAGACTGCCGGCGCCCGGACCGCGAGCCATGGCCCCGACCGCCGGGTGACGACGTCCTCGGCGGCCCGCTTGCTGGCGGCATAGGGCGAAAGCTGCGGCTCGCGTGCCGCGAGCGACGACAACAGCAGGAACGGGATGTCGGGGGCGAGCGCCGACAGCCGGGCCGTGCCGTCGCGGTTGACCCGGTCGAAGTCGATCGGCCGGCGCGCCTTGATCAGGCCGGCGGCATGAACCACGGCATCGGCACCGGTGACGAGCGTCTTCAGGCTCGAGTCATCGGAGAGGTCGCCCCAGACGATCTCCGCCTGCACCCCCGGTAGCGACGGCAGTGGCGTCCAGCGTCGCATCAGCAATCGAAATTTCCAGCCGTGCCGGGCAAGCGCGGCGACGAGGTGCGGACCGACGAAGCCGGTCGCGCCCGTGATCGCCGCGACCCTGGCCATGTCAGGCTGCGGTTTTGGCGGCGTACCGGCCGGCCAGGTAATTGGCCCTGGTGCGGGACCGCGAAAGCTTGCCCGATGAGGTGTGCGGCAGGCCCATGGTCGGCGGCACCAGCACCACGTCGCAATCGACCGCGATCGCCTCACGCACCGCGCCGGCGACATCGCGTGCAAGCTGCGCCCTCGCCTCGTCGCCCGAGACGCGGGCCAGCACGGCGACCACCACGCGCTCGCCTTCGCCGGTGTCGACCGAGAAGGCCGCCGAATCGCCGCTCTTCACGATCTTCTGCGCCTCGATCGCCCATTCGATGTCCTGCGGCCAGACATTGCGGCCGTTGACGATGATCAGGTCCTTGGCCCGGCCGGTGACGACGATCTCGCCGTTCAGCAGGTAGCCGAGGTCGCCGGTGTCGAGCCAGCCGTCGATCAGCACCTCGCGGCTGGCCTCGGGTTCCTGGAAGTAGCCCGGCATGACGCTCGGCCCTTTGACGAAGATGCGGCCGACCGCGCGGTCGCCCAGCACCTGGCCCTGCTCGTCGCGCACCTCGAGCTGATGGCCTGGCAAGACCCTGCCGCACAGCACGAAGCGGCGCGCCGTGTGCGTGTCGTTCGGGTTCGCGGCCGGCACGGCGCGCTGCTCCTCGGCGAGCGCGGCACGATCCACCGTGTCGGTGTGCATGCCCTTGCCGCCCGGGCTGAAGGTGATGGCGAGGCAGACCTCGGCCATGCCGTAGCTCGGGATGAAGGCGGAGCGGTTGAAGCCCTTGGGCTCGAAGGTCTCGGCGAAGCGATCCAGCACCTCGGCCCGCACCATGTCGCCGCCGATGCCGGCATGGCGCCACGACGAGAGATCGAGATCGGCCGGGATTTGCGAGCCGCCGCGGCGCACCGCGAGGTCGTAGCCGAAGCTCGGGCTGTAGGCGATGCTGCCACGATACTTCGAGATCAGGTTCAGCCACTGCATCGGCCGGCGGGCGAAGTCGCGCGGCGTGATGTAGTCGATCGAGAGCTGGCTGGAGAGCGGCGAGAACAGGAAGCCGATCAGGCCCATGTCGTGATAGAGCGGCAGCCAGCTCGTCGCACGATCGCCTTCGACCACGTCGAGGCCGCCCGGGCCGGTGATGCCCTGGAGGTTGGCCATCAGCGCCGCCTGGGTGATCTGCACGCCGTGCGGATGGCGCGTGCTGCCCGACGAGAACTGGATGTAACAGGTGTCGGCCGGGCCGAGCGGTCGCAGGTCGACCGGCTTCTCGGGCAGCGACTCGAGCACATCCATGCCGCCGTGCAGCCGCAGCGCGGGGAACTCCTGCGCGGCCTCGGCGAGGAAGCCGGCCAGCTCGTCGAGCCCGACCGCCGCGACCGCGCCGGAGGCGGCCAGCTGGCGGCGCAGCTGGTCGAGATAGGCTTCCTTGCCGCCGATCCCAACCGGGATCGAGACCGGGACGGGCAGCAGACCGGCATACTGGGACCCGAAGAAGGCGTCGAAAAAGCCGGGCCAGGTGTCGGCGGTGATCAGCAGCCGATCGCCGCGCGCGAAGCCTGCGCCGATCAGCCTGCGGGCCATCACATGGGCGCGCTCCCGCACTTCTTTCCACGGCAGGGCCGATAGCCGCTCGCCCCGTGCACTATAAAAGGAGACGCCGGTATCGCCCTGCGCCGCATAGTCCAGCATCTCCGGCACCGAGCCGAAGGCGGCGCGGCGCAAGGCAAGCGAATGGCGGGTCGGTAACGAATCCATAAGAATTTCTAGAGGGAGGGGCGTGTCTATCAGAGGGTGTTCCGCCCCTCAAGTTGCGTTGACACCCCCCGCCCCCGGTCCGATAGTGCCGAACCCCCGCAAACGCGGGGCTTTTTCCTTTACAGGAGGTCTATCGTGATAACGGCTGTTATGCCGACGTACGGTCGCAAGGACGTCGTGTTCGAACGCGGAGAGGGCAACTATCTCTACGCGACGGACGGCCGACGTTACTTGGACTTTACCTCCGGCATCGCCGTGAACGCGCTGGGCCACTGCCACCCCACCCTCGTCAAGGCACTGACCGAACAGGGCCAGAAGCTGTGGCACACCTCGAACCTGTTCCGCGTCGGCAACGGCGAGAAGCTGGCCAAGCGGCTGACCGAGGTCTCGTTCGCCGACACGATGTTCTTCTGCAACTCGGGTGCAGAAGCCATCGAGGGCGGCATCAAGCTGATCCGCAAGTATCAGTTCATGAACGGCAAGCCCAAGCGCTACAAGATCATCTGCTTCCAGGCGGCATTCCACGGCCGCCTGCTGAACGCGCTCGCGGCCACGGGTAACGAGAAGTACCTCGAAGGCTTCGGTCCGCCCGCGCCCGGCTACAAGCACGCGCCGCTCAACAACACCAACGTCGTGCGCGACATGATCGACGACGAGACCGCCGGCATCCTGGTCGAGCCGATCCAGGGCGAAGGCGGCATCCGCGCCACGACCGTCCAGTTCCTCAAGGACTTGCGCGCCATCTGCGACGAGTTCGGGCTCCTGCTGTTCTACGACGAGATCCACACGGGTTTCGGCCGGACCGGCAAGATGTGGGGCTACGACTGGTCGGGCGTGAAGCCGGATGTCGCGGCGATCGCCAAGGGCATGGGCGGCGGCTTCCCGATCGGCGCCTTCATGGCGACCGAGAAGGCGGCGGTCGGGATGGTGCCGGGCACGCACGGCTCGACCTATGGCGGCAATCCGCTCGCTACCGGCGTCGCCAACGCCGTGCTCGACGAGCTGCTGAAGCCCGGCTTCATCGATTCGGTGCGCGAGAAGGGTGAGTACCTCAAGGGCCAGCTCGAGGGCCTGGTGAGGAAGCACCCGACGATCTACGTCGAGCAGCGCGGCATGGGCTTCCTGCAGGGCCTGCAGTGCAGCCCGAAGGTGCCGGCCGGCGACATGGTGAACAAGCTCCAGTCGCTCGGCCTGCTGGTCCCGCCCGCCGGCGAGAACGTGATCCGCGTGTTCCCGGCGCTGATCGCGGACAAGGCGGCCCTCGACGAAGGCCTCGAGATCCTGAGCAAGGCTGCGGAGTCCTTCGAGGCGGCGGCCCAGGGTGCGACCAAGGCTGCCGAGTAGCAGCCATGGCGACCCCCAAACATTTCCTCGACCTCGACCAGGTCGATCCGAAGACGCTTCGCCAGATTCTCGATCACGGCAAGGCGATGAAGAAGCAGCGCGCCAACGGCGGCCATGACAAGCCGTTGGCGGGTAAGACGCTCGCGATGATCTTCGAAAAGCCCTCGACCCGCACCCGCGTGTCGTTCGAGGTGGGCATGCGCGAGCTCGGCGGCCAGACGATCATGCTCGGCCGCACCGATACCCAGCTCGGCCGGGGCGAGACGATCGCCGACACCGCGCGCGTCCTCAGCCGTTATGTCGACATCATCATGATGCGCACGACGGTCGAGGAGAAGCTGCTCGAAATGGCCAAGTACGCCACGGTCCCGGTGATCAACGGCCTGACCGACAAGACCCATCCCTGCCAGCTCATGGCGGACGTGATGACCTACGAGGAGCATCGCGGGCCGATCCAGGGCAAGGCGGTGGCCTGGTCGGGCGACGGCAACAACATGGCGACCTCGTGGATCCATGCGGCCGTGCAGTTCGACTTCGAGCTGCGCATCGCCTGCCCGCCCGAGCTCACGCCGCCCAAGGACGTGGTCGACTGGGCGGCGAAGTCGAAGGGCCGGATCTCGATCGGCCACGATCCCGAGGCGATGGTGAGGAACGCCGACTGCGTCGTCACCGACACCTGGGTGTCGATGGGCGACGAGGACCCGCAGAGCCCGAGCGCCGCGCGACGGCACAACCTGCTGCGCGGCTACCAGGTCGACAAGCGGCTGATGGAGGCGGCGAAGAAAGACGCCGTCTTCATGCACTGCCTGCCGGCCCATCGCGGCGAGGAAGTCACCGCCGAGGTGATCGACGGGCCGCAGTCGGTCGTCTTCGACGAAGCCGAGAACCGTCTGCACGCCCAGAAGAGCATCCTCGCCTGGTGTCTCTCTTGAATTCCCTCCCCCGAAGGGGGAGGGCTGGGGTGGGGAAGGCCGCAGTAATGATCTCCCCCTGTTCATCATCGCGTCCGTTGCCTGCCTCCTCCCCAACCCTCCCCCTTCGAGGGAGGGAGGAGTGAAAGCATGAGCGGCGACGAAGCCCTTCCCTTCCAGCTCGATGCGCTGGGCGTGCGCGGCCGGCTGGTGCGGCTGGGGCCGGCGCTCGACGCGATCATCGAGCGCCACGGCTACCCGTTGGCCGTGGCGCGGCCGCTCGCCGAGGCGATGGTGCTGTGCGCGACCCTCGCGACGTCGCTGAAGTACGACGGCATCTTCACCCTGCAGATCTCGGGCGATGGGCCCATCCGGCTGCTCGTGACCGATCTCACGACCGATGGCGCGCTGCGCGGCTACGCCCAGTTCGACAGCTGGAAGCTCGCGGTCGCGCTGGGCGCCGGCAACAGCGAGGCGCCGGAGGGCTATGTGCCCAAGCTGTTCGGCCGCGGGCGGCTGAGCTTCACCGTCGACCAGGGCCAGCACACCCAGCGCTACCAGGGCGTGGTGCCGCTCGAAGGCCCGACCCTGGCCGACTGCGCCCACACCTACTTCCGCCAGTCCGAGCAGCTGCCGACCGGCATCAAGATTGCCGCGGAGCGCAAGCTCGTCGACGGCACGGCGCACTGGCGCGCGGCATCGCTGATGGTGCAGCAGATGCCGGAGCTCGAGGCCGGCCGCATCCATGTCGACCGCGAGC
This sequence comes from Reyranella sp., assembly GCA_035293665.1. Classification (GTDB taxonomy): domain Bacteria; phylum Pseudomonadota; class Alphaproteobacteria; order Reyranellales; family Reyranellaceae; genus Reyranella. The sequence goes on from DATGMK010000042.1 coordinate 71,664, forward strand.
AGCGCGAGGACGATTGGCGCCGCGCGGTGATCCTGATGGCTTCGGCAACCACCGCCGAGATGCTCGATTCGAGCCTGCCGGGCGAGACGCTGCTCTACCGCCTGTTCCACCAGGAGAAGCCGCGCCAGTTCGCGCGCCGGCCGTTCGTCGCGCGATGCCGCTGCAGCCGCGAGCGCATCGACCGCGTGCTGCGCTCGATCAAGCGCGAGGAACTCGACGACCTGCGCGATTCCAGCGGCAAGGTCTCGGTGAAGTGCGAGTTCTGCTCGACCGAATACGTCTACGACGACAGCGACCTCGACCGCATCTACGCTTCCGCTGCCTGAGCCTGCGCGCCAGAATGGTGCGGCAGATGCGGGGAGTATTGCGATGCGTAGAGTGGTGTTTCGGTTCCTTCTCGCCGCGGCCGTTTGCCTCGGCGCCGGCAGCGCAGGGGCGCAAGGTCAGCTGCGCATTGGCATCGGCGACGATCCCGACGTGCTCGATCCGACGTTGAGCCGCACCTATACCGGCCGCATCGTCTTCGCCTCCCTCTGCGACAAGCTGTTCGACCTCGACGAGAAGCTGAATATCGTGCCGCAGCTCGCACTCGGCCACGAGACCTCGGCCGACGGCAAGACCGTGACCATCACGCTGCGCCCGGGCGTGAAGTTCCACGACGGAGAGCCGCTGACCGCCGAGGCCGCCAAGTACAGCCTCGACCGCCACCTGACGATGAAGGGCTCCTACCGCAAACCCGAGATCGGCGCGATCGACAGCGTCGAGATCACGGGTCCGCTCACGATTGCCCTGCACCTCAAGGCGCCGTTCTCGCCGCTGATCGCCCAGCTGACCGACCGCGCCGGCATGATGGTGTCGCCCAAGGCCGCCGAGACGGCCGGCGACAAGTTCGGCCTCCATCCGGTCTGCGCCGGTCCCTACAAGTTCGTCGAGCGGGTCCAGCAGGATCGTATCGTCGTCGAGAAATTCGCCGACTACTGGGACAAGGATCACGTCTTCATCGACAAGATCACTTACTTGCCGATCATCGACACGACGGTGCGGCTCGCGAACCTGAGGTCCGGCGGCATCGACCTGACCGAGCGTATCCTGGCAACCGACATCCCGACGGTGAAGGCCGATCCCAAGCTCAAGCTCGACAACTCGGTGTCGCTTGCCTGGTTCGGCCTGATGATCAACCAGAACAACGGGCCGAAGTCGAACAATCCGCTCGGCAAGGACCCGCGCGTCCGCAAGGCGTTCGAGCTGGCCCTCGACCGCGACGCCATCAACCAGGTCGTCTTCAACGGCGAGTTCGTGCCGGGCAACCAGTGGGTCAGCCCGCAGAGCCCCTACTATCAGGCGGACTTCCCGGTCCCGAAGCGCGACATCGACAAGGCGAAGGCGCTGATGAAGGAGGCCGGCATCACCGGCAAGCTGTCGATCGATTACATGGTGAACAATGCGCCTGAAGCGCGCGCCGTCGCCGAAGTGGTGCAGTCGATGGTGGCCGAGGCGGGCTTCGACCTGAAGATCCGCGTCGTCGAGGTGGCAACCGCGCTGAAGGCCGGCGAGGATGGCGACTTCCAGCTCTACGGGCTGACCTGGAGCGGCCGCGCCGATCCGGACGGCAATTCGGTGATCTATCAGACCTGCGGGGCGCCGCAGAACATGGCGAAATATTGCGACAGGGAGCTCGACGGCTGGCATCAGGAGGCGCGGGCCGCCACCTCGGTCGAGGCGCGCAAGGCGATCTACCGCAAGGTGACCGAGCGCTTCCTCGACCAGGGCTGGATCTTCTACCTCTACCACCCGCAGAACCTGGTCACGCACACAGCGCGGCTGGTGGGCTATCGGCCCGTCCCGGACGGCATCGTTCGCATCGTGGGACTCAAGCTGAAGTAGCGAGCTCCGGACCGCAATCCAGACTAGATGCCGCCGCGCGCCGCCTTCGGCGGCCGCGCGCGCACCGCCGCTTCGTTCACCTCGACTCCCCAACCGGGCCCCGTCGGCAAGACGTAGTCGCCGTCGGTGATGGTCGGGGCCACCGTGAAGAGCTCATCGCGCCATTTCACGCTGTCGATGTCGATCTCCATGATGCGGAAGTTCGGCACGGCGGCGCAGAAGTGCGCGCTTATGGCGCTCGCGAGATGGCCATAGAAGTTGTGCGGCGCGACGTTGACTTCGTAGACGTCGGCCATCGCCGCGATCTTCAGCGATTCATAGAAGCCGTTCCACACCACGTCGACGATCGCGGTGTCGAAGGCGTACGACTCGAAATACGGCCGGAAGTCGCGGCGCTCGAGCAGCGTCTCGCCCGAGGCGATCGGCACGGGCGAATCGCGGCGGATCAGGGCGATCGACTTCGGATCGTGCGCGTCGAGCTCGAGCCACGTGAGCCTGGTTGGTCCCACCGCCTCTGCGATGCGGCGGAAGCCTTCGGTGCGGAAGTGGAAGTTGGTGTCGAGCATGATGCCGACATCGGGACCGCAGCCCTTGCGGAACGCCTCGACCGTCTTGGCCGCGCTGCGCGCGATATAGTCGTCCCAGTTGCGCTCGGGGAAGCCGCGACCGACCACGAAGCCCGGGCGATAGGCGGTGACCGTGCCGTCCGGCAGCTCGATCGCGATGTTGGTCTTGAGGCAGCGATAGCCCTTGGCCTTCACCTCGGCGCCCACCTTGGTGAAGTCGGCATAGGTCTTCACCGCGGGCTCACCGACCAAGTCGGCATTGCGCATGCGGTAGGAGCCGCAGTGCGACCAATACACGGGGATGCGGTCGCGGATCTTGCCGCCGAACAGCTGATAGACCGGCACGCCCAGCGCCTTGCCCTTGATGTCGAGCAGCGCATTCTCGATGGCAGCGATCGCCTGGCGCACCACGCCGCCGCGCGACTGGGTCGAGCGTGTGCCGAGCACGGCGTTGATCCATTCCAGTGCCATCGGATCGTTGCCGATCACGTTGGGCATCAGCGCATCGATCACGCCGCCCAGGCCGGGGCTGCCGAAGCTCTCGTTGTACTCCGACCAGCCGACGATGCCGTCGTCGGTCGCCAGCTTGAGGAACGAGAAGGTCCGCCAGCCGGCGTCGCACTTGAACGTCTCGTAGCTCCCGACCTTCATGGCTTCGCCCTCTCGATGTTCATGCCAAGGCCCTCAGACCGGCCCACGTGGCTTCCGCTCCAAAGGTGCGCACTCTGGCGCCCCGTTCCTGGAGGCCAAGAGAATAGCGTGCGACGAGCGCCGACGCGCCGATCACGATCACATCGCCATCCGATCGCAACGCCTGCCGTCCGAGTTCCTCGCCGATCAGCAGGCCGGAGAGATAGCTCGCCGATTCGGCAGGCGACAGACGGCCGAACAGGCCGAGCGCCCGCACGCCGAAGGCGTTGTGCAGCAATCCATCGCTGTTGCCTGCCTTCGCCACGCCGCGCCGGAAGGCGGCCTCGTCGAGAGAGGCGTTCGCGTCGAGCGTGCGCGCGAGGATCGAGTGCTGGGCGAACAGGCCATAGACCTCGCCGGTCATGAAGGTGCGAAAGCCCGTGACCTTGCCACCGCGCACCGTCGCCCATTTGCTGTGCGTGCCGGGCAGGACGAACAGGCCGTCGCCAAGTCCCGCCAGACGCATCGCGCCGAAGATCTGCACCTCCTCGCCGCGCATCACGTCGGGCACGTCGCCCTGCGTGTCGCTGAGGCCGGGCACGAGGGCGATGCGGTCGCGCTCGATCCAATGGAGATGATTGGCGAGCTCGTCGGGCCCGGCAGGACAGGCGACGTACGGTGCCTCGGCCCAGCCTTGCCGGCTGCCGGCCATGCCGGAGATCAGGCAGCGCGTGCCCGCCTTCATCCAGTCCGAGAACTGCGCCTCGAACACGCCGGCGAAGTCGCCGTTCGGCACGTTGAGGATGCCGAGCGGCGCGCTTCTCTCCTCGAGCACCTTGCCCGTCCCGTCGAGCCGTGCGCCGCGTAGCGCGCTCGTTCCCCAGTCGACGGCGATCAGCTCGGGCACGCTCGCTCCGTCAGTCGCGGGTGCACCACTCCGTCATGCGCCGCATGAAGCCCTCGCAGGCGGTGATCTGCGAGGCGAGGATGAATTCGTTGGGCTGGTGCGCCTGGGCGATGTCGCCCGGGCCGCACACCACGGTCGGCACGCCAAGCGTCTGCTTGAAGATGCCGGCCTCGGTGCCGTAGACGACGCTGCCCACCGTATTGGAGCCCGACCAGTTGGCGGCCAGAGCCTTGGCCTCCTCGTTGCCCTCGGGCGAGAAGCCGACGGTCGAGGAGCGTACGACGGTGTCGATCTTCGCCGCCGGATGCTTCGCCTTCATCTTCGGCAGCAGCTCGTCCTTCAGCCACTGCAGCGCCTGCTCGCCGAGCATCGACAATGGCCGGTGCGGCAGCTCGCGATAGCCCCACAACACCTCGCACTCTCGCGCCAGGATGTTGCCGGCGGTGCCGCCGACGATCGTGCCGACATTGAAGGTCGGCGCCGGCGGCGTGAACTCGCTGGTCGGCGGAAACTCCTTGTCGAGGCGGTCCTGCACGGTGTTGAGGTAGTGAACGAACTCGCCGGCGAAGTGGATCGCGCTGACGCCGAGATGGGTCATCGACGAATGCGCCTCGAAGCCGGTGAACTTGGTGACGTACATCTGCGCGCCCTTGTGGGCATGCACCACCGTCATCATGGTCGGCTCGCCGATGATGATGGCGCGCGGCCGCGGCACCTCGCGGGCCATCGCGGCGGCCAGAGAATGGGCGCCGATGCAGCCTACCTCCTCGTCGTAGGAGAGCGCGAAATGGATCGGCTTCTTGAGCGGCGCCTTCAGGATCTGAGGCAGCATGGCGAGCGCGATGGCGTAGAACGCCTTCATGTCGCAGGTACCGCGGCCGTAATATTTGCCGTCATCCTTGAGCGTCAGCGTCCAGGGATCGGTCTCCCAGGGCTGTCCGTCGACCGGCACGACGTCGGTGTGGCCCGACAGCACGACGCCGTCCTTCACGTTGGGCCCGACGGTCGCGAACAGGTTGGCCTTCTTGCCGTCCTCGCTGGGCACGAGCCTGGACTCGATGCCGTGCCCCTTCAGGTAACCCTGGACGTACTCGATCAGGGCGAGGTTCGAGTTGCGCGAGGTGGTGTCGAACGCCACCAGGCGACGCAGCATTTCGACCGAGTCGACGACTTCTCCAGCCAAACGAAGCTCCTGAGTATGCTCTATGCGGTCCTGTGGCCGATCATAGAGAGGAACTCGCGACGCGTCTCGCCATTGTCGCGGAAGGCACCCAGCATGCGGCTGGTCACCATGTCGACGCCGGATTTGTGCACACCGCGGGTGGTCATGCACTGGTGCGCCGCCTCGATCACCACGGCGACGCCGCGCGGCTGCAACACGTCCTGCAGTGTGTTGGCGATTTGCGCCGTGAGCTTCTCCTGGATCTGCAGCCGCTTGGCGAAGGCATCGACCACGCGCGCCAGCTTGCTGATGCCGACCACGCGCCTGTCCGGCAAGTAACCGATATGCACGCGGCCGATGATCGGCACCATGTGGTGTTCGCAGTAGGATTCGAGGCGGATGTCGCGCAGCATCACGACCTCGTCGTAGCCTTCGACCTCCTCGAAGGTACGCTTCAGGATCTCGGCGGGATCGTCCTGGTAGCCGGCGAAGAACTCCTCATAGGAGCGCACGACGCGGTCGGGCGTGCCGAGCAGGCCCTCGCGATCGGGATTGTCGCCCGCCCAGCGGAGCAGCACGCGGACCGCTTCCTCGGCCTCCTCGCGCGTCGGGCGCGTTACGGGACCCAGCGGCGCCACCTCGCCCTTCTTCAGCATCCGGTTCATCGTGTCTCTCCGCCGAACCCGTCAAAGGCACGGTCTAGTTAAGCTGCCGCGCGCCGCCCGGCGCGTCGAGCGAGAAGGTCGGGATCTCGATGTCGAAATTCTCGCCCGCGTCGCTCACCATCTGGTACGTGCCGCCCATGAAGCCCGACGGCGTCGAGAGCGGCGTGCCGGAGGTGTACTCGAAGACCTCGCCCGGCTCCAGCCGAGGTGTCTCGCCGACCACGCCCCGGCCCTTGACCTCCTGGCGCCGGCCGAGCCCATCGGTGATCTTCCAGTGGCGGCTGCGCAGCTGCACGGCGACCGTGCCCTTGTTCTCGATGCGCACCTGATATGCCCAGACATATTGCGACTTCGCCGGATCGGACTGATCCGGTAGGTAGCGCGGCTGGACGCTGACTTGGATGGCTCGGGTTGTGGCCGTGTACATGCGCTTCCCTGGCGCTTCCGTTGGCGATTATTTGACCTTCGACATGGGACTTTCCCAATAAAAGGTCAAATCGGGCAAGAGGGCGCCACCGCTCTGCGGCCCCAGACCCCTCGTCGCTAGATCGGGAAGATCAGGCAGGTCGTGGTGCCGTGCGCCAGCAGCTTGCCCGAGGCATCGACCAGCCGACCTTCGGCCGTCGCGATCCGCGAGCCGACGTTGATCACCTTGCCCTCGGCGCGTACGGGGCCGGTCCTGTCGGTCATGGCGCGCACATAGTTCACCTTGATCTCGACCGTCGTGTAGCCGGTTCCGGCCTTGAGGGTGGTGTGGATGCTGCAGCCCATCACCGAATCGAGCAAGGTCGCGGCGATACCGCCATGCACGCTGCCCAGCGGATTATAATGATCGAACACCGGCTCGTACCCGAACACCACACGTCCCTGCTCCATCTCGAGCAGCGACATGCCGAGGGTTCTGGACATCGGCGGGGCCGGCAGACGCCCGGCCATGATCTCGCGGAACAGGGTCATGCCGTCCATCGTGCGGACCTGATCGAGCGGCACCACGCCGAAGCCCGCCTCGGGAATGTCCGCGTCGGCAACATCCATCGTCTCGCTCCATCTGCTTTAGGTGCATATACACGTTAATGCTTTGCCCCGGCAAGCCAGCGCGGTAGTCTTCTCGCCATGCTTCGCCTGTCGCCCGCCGAATGCACCTGCTTCCGCATCCGCAGCGCCGCACGCCGTGTCACGGCGATCTACACTCAGCATCTGGCGCCAACGGGCCTGAAGATTTCGCAGTTCTCGCTGCTGGCCTTCGTCGCCGCCGAAGGTCCGGTGTCGGTCGGTCGGCTGTCGGAGCTGCTCGCGACGGACCGCACGACGCTGACGCGCAACCTGAAGCCTCTGCTCGACGGCGGCCTGGTCGAGCGCGCCGATTCGGGCGACAAGCGGCGGCACGAGCTGGTCGCGACGGCGGCCGGCCGCGCGTTGTTCAAGCGCGCGCTGCCGCTGTGGGCCAATGCCGAGCAGGAAGTGCGCGCGGCCATGGGAGCCAGGCTCACCGCCGACCTGCACGGCGCACTCGATCGCTCGATGGAGAAGCTGGCTGCTCTTTAGCTAGCGGTTGGCGTCAGCTGGCGGTTGGCGTCGAAAAATCCGTACTCCAGCTCCATCGCCCGGCGATAGTTGGCGCGCACGGCCGGGCTGTCGACGGCATGCTGGTCGAGCAGCTGTTCCAGCCGCACCGCCAGCGCCTCGAACCCCGGATCGGAATAGGTCTTCACCCAGTCAGCGTAGGCCGGCGCGACATCCTTCTTCGCCAGGGTCTGGCCGAGCCAGGCGTAGAGCCGCATGCAGGGCGTCATGCCGGCGATGGTCTCGCCGAGATTGCCCTGTCGCGCGTGGCCGAGCAGGAAATCGACATAGGCCTGCGTCGCCGGAAGAGGCGTGACGCCGTCGAGCGAGACCTGCAGCTTCTCGGTGTAGCTCTTGTGCAGCTTCAGCTCCTCGAGCACGCCCGCGATCAGCTCGGAGAAGCCGAACAGATCCTGGCGCGAGGTGCTATGCGCCAGGCAGAAGGCATAGGCGCGCGCAAAGGCATCGAGGAAATAGGCGTCCTGCGCGACGTAGCTCTTGAACGCTCCGGTCGCCAGCGATCCGTCGCCCAGCCCCTGCACGAAGGGATGGGCGAGGATCCTGTTCGCCCAGTCGGCATTGGCCTGCCAGAGCTGGCGCGCCAGCGACAAGGGCCGGGCCGAAGACATGGGCCGGGCCGAAGACATGAGGCTAGCCGAGCGCCTGGGTCAGGTCGGCGACGATGTCTTCGGCATCCTCGAGACCGACCGAGATGCGGACCGTGCCGTCGCCGATGCCGAGCTTGGCCCGCTCCTCGGCGCCGATACGCATGTGCGTGGTCGTCGCCGGATGGGTGACCATGCTCTTGGAATCGCCCAGGTTGTTGGAGATGTCGACCAGCTGCAGCCGGTTCAGCGCCTCGAAGGTCGCGGCCTTGCCGCCCTTGATGTCGAAGGTGACGACACCGCCGAAGTTCGACATCTGCTTCGCCGCCAGCGCGTGCTGCGGATGGTCGGGCCGGCCCGGATAGAGCACGCGGCCGATCTTCGGGTTCGCCGCCAGCGCGTCGGCAACCTTGCGTGCGTTCGCGCAATGCCGATCGACGCGCAGGCCGAGCGTCTCCAGGCCCTTCACGAACACCCAGGCATTGAACGGGCTGATCGAGGGGCCGGTGTTGCGGGTGATCGGCTGCAGCTTGTCGATGATGAAATCGCGGCTGCCCAGGATGGCACCGCCGAGCGCGCGGCCCTGCCCGTCGATGTACTTGGTCGCCGAGTGGACCACGACGTCGGCGCCGAGCTCGAGCGGCCGCTGCAGGATCGGCGTGGCGAACGCGTTGTCGAGCACGACCTTGGCGCCGGCCTTGTGGGCGAGGTCGCACACAGCCTTGACGTCGACGATGTCGAGCATCGGATTCGACGGCGATTCGAACAGCACGGCCTGGGCCGGCGTCGACAGGGCCTTCTCCCACTGCGCAAGGTCGCCGCCATCGACCAACTCGCCCTTGATGCCGTAATTCGGCAGCAGGTTGTTGATGATGTAATGGCACGAGCCGAACAGCTGGCGCGCTGCGACGATGCGGTCGCCGGCCTTGAGCAGTGCGAGCAGGGCGTAGAACACCGCCGACATGCCGGTCGCCGTGGCGATGCACGCCTCGGCACCCTCGAGCGCGGCGAGGCGGTCCTGGAACATCGAGACCGTGGGATTGCCGAAGCGCGAATACTGGAAGTGGTTGCTCTCGCCCTTGAACGTCGCCTCGGCCTCCTCGGCGCTGTTGTAGGCGTAGCCCGACGTGAGGAAGAGCGCTTCCGACGTCTCATCGAAGCTGCTGCGCCGCAAACCGCCCCGCACCGCGCGCGTCTGCGCCTTCCAGCCCTTCACGTCCGGTGCCGTCTTCTTGCGCTGGATCGTGCCGTCCATTGTCCTCTCCTCCGCGCGGTCCCACGCGCAACAAAAAGCCCCCGACCGGAAAGGGCGGGGGCTTTTTTGTCAGCGCTCCGACCTTTTAGCGAGGATTAACGTGGCCGCAAGCCGGTCGGCTCAAATTCCACGATGTTCGGGTTCTATAGGCCGCTGGCGCAGGACCTGCAAGCGCCATATTGAAGCGGCCCAATGATCGTGACCCTGAAACCTTCCCTGAAGGTCACCGACGCGCAGGCCCAGGCCATTGTCGACCGGGTCGCGCCCGGCCGGCGCCTGTCGCGGATCGGCGAATTGCTGGTCGGCGAGATCAGCGCGGTATTCGAGATCGAGCTGGTCGAAGGGCCGCCCGCGTTCGTGCTCAAGGTCTATCCCGAGACGATGCAGTGGAAGATGCAGAAGGAAGTGAGCATCGCACGCCTTCTCGCAGGGCTGCCGATACCGGTGCCGCACATCCTGCTGGCCGACGAAAGTCGCACCCTGCTCGACCTGAACTTCGCCGTGATGAACCGCTTCGACGGCCGCACCGTCCGCCAGTGGGAGCCCGCGCTCGACAAGGACGAGGCGTTCGACGTCTACCGGCAGATGGGTGAAGCCCTGCGCGTGATCCACGGCGTCGCCTTGGAGAGGTTCGGCTATCTTGTGGCGAACGGTGTGGTGCAGCCGTTCGCCAGCAATCGCGCCTACATGCTCTCGCAGTTCGAGCGAAAGCTCGGCGGTTTCGCGAAGCTCGGCGGCCGCCCGGCGCTGGCCGCGCAGCTCGACGCCTACCTGAAGCGCAGCGCCGGCCTGCTCGACGGCTGCCAGCGGCCGGTCCTCTGTCACTACGACTATCATAGCGGCAACCTGCTGGCGGACCGGCGTAGCGGGATGCTGCGGCTCACCGGCATCATCGATCTCGAGAACGCCATCGCCGGCGATCCGCTGATGGATCTTGCCAAGACGATCGCCTACTCGGTGCGCCACGACATGACCAAGCGCGCCGGCCTGCTGGCAGGTTACGGCCCGATCGATCGGCCGGACTGGGAGGAAACCTTGCGTCTCTACCAGTTCTACGGCGCGATCGAGCTCTGGGCGTGGTGGACGCAGATCGGCGACGCAGCCCGCGCAGAAGGCATCGTCGCCGAGCTCGAACGCTACGCCTGAGCCGTCAGTGCTTCTGCTGCCGCAGCCGCTCCAGGGACTGCTCGCGCAGCTTCGTGAGGGTGATGCGCGAGGTCAGCGCCTCGGCGTCGGTCTTCACGTGGATGATGGCGGGCTTGCCGGCATCGAGGGCGCGCTCGAACGCCGGTCCGAAGTCCTCCGTCTTCTCGACCGTCTCGCCATGCCCGCCGAAGGCGCGCGCGTAGGCGGCGAAGTCGGGGTTCTTCAGCTCGGTGCCGTGCACGCGGGTCGGATACTCGCGCTCCTGGTGCATGCGGATGGTGCCGAACATGCCGTTGTCGATCACCGCGATCACGATGTTGGCGCCGTGCTGGACCGCTGTCGCGAACTCCTGGCCGTTCATCAGGAAGCAGCCGTCCCCCGCCAGCGACACGACCATGCGGTTGGGCTCGGCGATCTTCGCCGCGACCGCCGCCGGCACGCCGTAGCCCATCGCCCCTGACGTCGGCGCGAGCTGGGTCTTGAAACCGCGATACTGGAAGAAGCGGTGCAGGAAGGCGGCGTAGTTGCCCGCGCCGTTGGTGACGATCGCATCGTCCGGCAGTCGCTTGTTCAGCCAGGCGATCACCTCGCCCATGTTCACCGAGCCGGGCAGCGGACCCGGCTTGATGTTGTCGAGATATTCGGCGTGGCTGTCCTTCACGGCGGCCGCCCACTTCCTGCCGTCGACCGGCTTCATCGCCCGGGCCGCCGCGGCGAAGGCCTGCATGCCGGAGTTGATGGGCAGGGTCGCCTGGTAGACCCGGCCGAGCTCCTCGGCGCTAGCATGGACGTGCACCAGCTTCTGCTTGGGCACCGGCAGGTCGAACAGCGTGTAGCCGCCGGTCGTCGCCTCGCCCAGCCGCGGGCCGATGGCGATGATCAGGTCGCTCGCCTTCAGCCGCTTGCCGAGCGCGGGCCCGACGCCGACACCGAGGTCGCCGGCATAGTTGGGATGACGATTGTCAAAGAGATCCTGGTTCCGGAACGAGGCGCACACCGGCAGCGCGTTGGCCTCGGCGAACGCCTTGATGTCCTCGCAGGCCTGCGCGCTCCACCCGCCGCCGCCGACGATCACCATCGGCCGCTCAGCCTGCTCGAGCAGTTCGCGGAAGTTCGCCATGTCGTCCGGCGACGGCGCACCGCGTGCAATCTTGTAGGGACCGGCGTCGGCCACCTCGACCTCGTCGATCAGCATGTCCTCGGGCAACGCAACGACGACGGGGCCCGGACGGCCGTTGACGGCGCGGTGGAAGGCCTGGCTGATCAGCTCGGGAATGCGCCGCGCGTCCTCGATCTGCGTCACCCACTTGGCCATCGGGCCGAACATGTGGCGGTAGTCGATCTCCTGGAAGGCCTCGCGATCGGTCGTCTCGCGCGCGACCTGGCCGACCAGCAGGATCATCGGCGTCGAATCCTGAAAGCCGGTATGCAGGCCGATGCTGGCGTTGGTCGCGCCCGGACCGCGCGTGACAAAAGCCACACCTGGCTTGCCGGTCAGCTTGCCATAAGCTTCCGCCATGTTGGCGGCGCCGCCTTCCTGGCGGCAGATGACGTAGCGGATCGAATTGCGCTGGGCATACAGCGCATCGAGTGCAGCGAGGTAGCTCTCGCCCGGCACGCCGAAGATCGTGTCGGTGCCGTGGATGCGCAGCTGATCGATCAGGACCTGCGCGCCGCTCCGGCGCGGATGTGTGGCAGTCATCTTTTTCCCTTAGTTCGTGGGTGAGCGCGAAACCGGCACCATATCTTGACTCGTACGCTTTCGCGCTCTTCGTTGCTCGAAGCGTTGCGCGCGCACGAACGATTGACGGCGATGTCGGCCTCCCGAATTCACAAGTCGGGGATGATTGTGTGACGCGGCAAACGTGATCTCAACCCTTGTGGACTCGGCCGCGGAATCAGAGCATAAGTGCGGCATAGCGACACTGGCCGTAGAGTATCCAAAGGAGTCTTCGGCAAAGACGCGAGAGCGCGAAATACCGGTCAACGTCTTCCCGTGAGCTTCTTGGTCATCTCGTCATCTGTCTATGAAACGCTGGGACTGAAACTGTTCAGCAAGCGCGCGCCGGACTCCGCTCGTTCCTTCCTCCAGCCCCGAGCCTTGAATGAGTCGTAAATTGTTTGTGGGCAATCTGCCCTATTCGGTCACGTCCGAGCGTTTGCAAGAAGCCTTCTCCCAGTTCGGCACCGTAACCTCTTCAAAAGTGATCGTGGATCGCGAGACCGGCCGCAGCCGTGGCTTCGCCTTCCTCGAGATGGAAACCGACGATCAGGGTGCTGCAGCAATGCAGGCCATGAACGGATCCCTCCTCGATGGCCGCTCGATCGCCGTCCGTGAAGCCGTCGAGCGTCAGCCCGGCGGTGGTGGCGGCGGATTTGGCGGCGGTGGTGGCCGCGACGGCGGCGGCTTCCGTCCGCGCGGTCCGCGTCCGCCTTACGGCGGCGGCCGTGATGGCGGCGGTGGCGGCTATGGCGGCGGTGGCGGTGGCTATCGCGGCGGTGGTGGCGGCGGCTACGGCGGCGGTGGCGGCGGCGGTTACCGCGGCGACGCCGGCGGTGGCGGTGGCCCGATGCGCGACCGTCGTGCCGACTTCTCCGGCGGTGGCGGCGGGTTCGATCCCGGCGCCGGTGCCCCTGGCGGCGATGCGGGTCGCCCGCAGCGCCGGCGTGACGCCGGTCCGCAGCGCCGCGAGCGCGACTACGAGCCGCGCAAGCGCGGCTTCGACGACGATCAGTAAGTCTGCTTTCAGCAGAACTGAAGCGGGACGCCGGAGGTAAACCTCCGGCGTCTTTCTTTTTGAGCTTTGCACGGTGCTATTCTTGCAGGGGGCGCAGGCGGAGACCGACATGAAGCGACGTACCGCACTCGTAGGCTCACTCGCGACCCCATTGGCGACCTTGGCCGGCGCGCTGCCGGTACACGCCGACACGCCGGTCGATCTGCAATTGGTGCTGGCGGTCGACGTGTCGCGTTCGATCGACGAGGTCAAGGCCGAGCTGCAGCGCCGCGGCTACACTGAAGCGCTCACCAACCAGAGCGTGATCGACGCGATCCTGTCGGGCGAGCACAAGCGCATTGCGCTGTGCTACGCCGAATGGGCCGGCACGCATTACCAGGTCGTGGTGATCGACTGGACGCTGATCGACAGCGCCGCTGCGGCCCGCGGCTTCGCCGAGAAGCTCGCCGAGGCACCGCGCACCTCGCAAAGCTGGACCGCGGTCGGCGCGGCCCTCGCCTTCGCGGCGCAGCGCTTCGACAAGTCGGGCTACGATGCCAAGCGCCGCGTGATCGACATCTCGGGCGACGGCCGCACCAACGACGGCCCGCCCGCCGAGATGGTGCGCGACAAGCTGGTGGCGCAGGGCTTCGTGATCAACGGCCTCCCGGTGATGATGAACCGCACCAACTTCGGCCGCCCGCCCGACGCGGGGCTCGACAAATACTACGAGGAGAACGTGATCGGCGGGCCGGGCGCCTTCATGATCACCGCGGCAACCTTCGACGATTTCGGCCGCGCCGTGCGCAGCAAACTGATCCGCGAGATCTCGGGCCTGGTTACCTCGCGCGCAACACCTGCCTGAGCCGCTCGAACGGCAGCGGATCGCGCGTGAGCTGCACCGGCATGCCGAGATGGCCGACGCGATAGCGGAACACGTTCTCCTCCGGCAGCCGCCACTGCCGCGCCAGCGCCAGGCCATGATCGTAGGGCACCCACCGGTCGGTCTCGCCGAGCACCGAGACGATGCGCGCGGAGGCCAGCGCCGGCCGCTCGGTCGGATCGATCGCCTGCGAGATCGCGGCCAGCGTCTCGCGCGTCCAGCCTGCCGCCTGCAGGGCACGGTCGATGCCGAGCAGCGACGCCAGCGCGCCGCCGAAAGTCACCGCTTCCAGTCGGCCGGAATGGCTGATCAGCAGCACCGCATCCGGCTGCGCCTCGCGCGGCCAGCGATCGCACCGGCTCGCGACCTGCTGCGCCACGAACGATGACATGGAGATGCCGGCGACCGACACCGTGCCGCCGAACCGCAGGCGCGCCCAGGCCGTCAGCAGGGCCGTCTCGATAGCTTGTCCGGCAATCAGGTCGAGCGTCCCGGTCGGCGCCAGAGCGAAGAACGGCTCACCGCCATAGAAGCCCGGCATCGCCCGCAGCCCATGATAGGGCGAGATCGGCTCGATCACCCGCCAGCCCATCGCGGCCAACTGCCGGCCGGGATCGCCGCCCACCGACAGCACGTCGAACTCAAGGCAAAGGCCGCTGCCGAAGATCAGCGTATCGGCCGCTGCGCCATCGGCCGGCTCGATGACCCGCGCATACAACCGGTCGCTGCCGGGCCGTGCAGAAAGCCGCGCCGACGGCGTGAGCGCACGCAGCCAGTATTCGGCAAGGGCATTGCGCACGAAGCGGCGCGACGCCGCGACCGACTTGGGATCGACCGCCGCGCGATAGAGCATCGACGGGTCGGTGTCGATGGCGCCCGGCGGATCGATCTGCCAGCGCGCCAGCGAGGGTCGCCGCGGAAAGAGCATCGGCGCAAAGTATGCGCGCGTCATCTGATGCGATGTCGACGCGCGACGGCGGCGATCGTCGAGCAGCCCGGCAGCCGACGCCTGGGCGGGATCGAAGATCGCCATTTCCCATGCCCGGCGCGTGTCGTCGGCAGCGCGCTTCAAGCGGTCGTGGTGCGCCAGCAGCGGCCGCAGGTGGAAGGCCGACCAGAAGGCCGGCAGGCTTCCGACCTGGTCGCGAAACGCCGCCACGTCGCCTTTGGCGGCATTGGCGGCGGCCCACAGGCGCGACAGCGGCATGTAGCGACGCAACCCAAACAGCCCCGCCGCATCGAGCCAGGGCCGCGCCAGCAGTCCGCCGAGCGGCGACTCGATCAGGACATTCATCGACAGACCGCGCGCCGCGCGGCATCATTGGCGCGTTCTGGAGGAGCGTAGAGGATGTTGGTCAACGACCCGGTGACACAGGCGCGGCTGGACCTGACGACGGCGCTGCGGACGGCCGCCCGCCACGGGTTGAACGAGGGTGTGTGCAACCATTTCAGCATGGCGGTGCCGGGCCGCGAGGAGCTGTTCCTGGTCAATCCGCAGGGGTTGCACTGGTCGGAGGTCACGCCGGCAGATCTGGTGATGGCCGACGGCGAAGGCAACGTCGTCGAGGGCAAGTATCCGGTCGAGGCGACCGCCTTCTTCATCCATGCCCGCATCCACCAGGGCAATCCCCGCGCGCAGGTCGTGCTGCACACCCACATGCCGTACGCCACCGCGCTCACCTCGATCAGCGACGGCCGCATCGAGATGTGCACCCAGAATGCCTTTCGCTTCTGGGACCGCATCGCGTACGACGAGCAGTATTCGGGCGTTGCCCTCAGCAACGACGAGGGCGACCGCATGTGCCGGGCGCTGGGCGACAAGGACATCCTGTTCCTGCGCAATCACGGCGTGATCGTCACCGGCCGCTCGGTCGCGCAGGCCTACGACGATCTCTACTACCTCGAGCGCACGGCGATGGTGCAGGTGCTGGCGATGCAGACCGGCCGGCCGCTGCACAATATCGACGAGGCGACGGTGGCGCATGCGGCGCGCCAGATCGCCAACGACACGCAGCAGGCGTTCCTGCATTTCGAATCGTTGAAGCGGCTGCTGGACCGCGACGAGCCGGGCTGGCGCCGCCTCGCGGCCTAGAGCACGACGCCCAGAGGACGACAGGGGGAGATGACAATGCGTATCGCGACGAGCCTGACGGCCCTGCTGATGGCGCTGGGTGCCGCTTGGCCGGCCCACGCCCAGCTCAAAGCGCCGAACAGCACGCCCGGCGTCGCCAGCGGCCCGAAGCTTGGCCAGCTCGAGATCAAGGCCTACCAGGTGATCCCGAAGACCAAGACCGCGGTGCAGCTCAGCTCCGATACCGCGCTGGCGCGCAATCTGCGGCGCGAGGTCATGATCCGCCTGTCGCGGCGCGGCAACGAGGTCGGCTTCTCCGGCGGCAACGTCATGCGAATGGACGTAAGCTACTTCGACTTCTCGGTCGGCGGGGACGGCAGCGGCAACACGATCGGCGGCAATCCCGGCTATGACGGCCCGGGCGCCAACCCGCGGCTCGAGCTGCCGAGCAACAAGTTCGAGCAGCGCAACGGCCTCGGCCCCAACCTCAGCGCCCCGACGCTGCGCATCGTGCTCACGCTCTACTCGGTGGACGGCGGCAGGGTTCTGTGGGCGGCGACGAGCTCCTGCGCAACCCACGCTGGGACCGCCGAATCGACGGGCATCGCCATGATCGATACGATCTTCGGAGCTGCCGACAAGAGCCACACCGGCGACGCAGGCTGCCCGCTTTAACCCCCATTCCAACGACCAGGAAGGAAACGCCATGCCGCGTCTGGCGCCGCTCGACCTCGACAAGCTCACGCCCGATCAGAAGAAGGTGGCCGACGCCATCGTCGGCGGGCCGCGCGGCGGCCTCCGCGGACCGTTCGAGCCGTGGCTGCGCCGGCCCGAGCTGGCTGACCGGGCGCAGAAGCTCGGCGAATACTGCCGCTTCAACAACTCGCTGCCGCGCGACCTCAGCGAGCTCGCGATCTGCCTGGTCGGCCGCCACTTCAAGGCACAGTACGAGTTCTACGCCCATGCGCGCCTCGCGAGGGAAGCCGGTCTCTCGGCCGAGATCATTGAGGCGGTCCGCACCCGTCAGACGCCGCCCTTCACGCGCGACGTCGAGCGCGTCGTCTACGACTTCGTCACCGAGTATCTCGCGACCAACCGCGTCTCGGCGCCGAACTACAAGCGCGCCGTCGAGGCCTTCGGGGAGCCGGGCGTGGTCGATCTGGTCGGTGTGTGCGGCTACTACATGCTGGTGTCGATGACGCTCAACGTCTTCGAGATGCCGCTGCCGCCGGGCGAACCTGATCCAATCGCGTAAGCTGCGTGACCTTCCTGCTCTTCCTCGCGGTCGCATCGATCATCGCGCTGTCGCCGGGACCCGGAATCCTCTACGTCGCCGCCCGCACGATCGCCGGCGGCCGTGGCGAGGGTTTGGCCTCGAGCCTCGGGACGGCAATCGGCGGGCTGGTCCATGTGCTGGCCGGCGCTGTCGGCGTGTCGGCGCTGGTCATGGCGAGCGCCGAGGCCTTCATCGTGCTGAAGCTCGCGGGCGCGCTCTATCTCGTCTGGCTCGGACTGAAAACGATGCGCGAGGCACGCACCGTGCTGCCGTTCGACGCGCCGCGCGTCGGCAACCGGCGGGCCTTTCGCGACGGCGTGCTCGTCGAGGCGTTGAACCCGAAGACCGCCGCCTTCTTTCTCGCCTTCCTGCCGCAGTTCGTCGATCCGGCCGGTACGGTCTGGCTGCAGTTCGCGGCACTGGGCCTGATCTCGGTAGCGCTCAACACCGCCATCGATGTTACCGTCGTGTTCGCAGCCTCACGGGCTCGCCGATTCGTCCTCGGCCGCCCCTCGTTCGTGCGGCGGCTGCGCACTGGCGCCGGACTGGTGATTGCCGGCCTCGGCGTCAGCCTGCTGCTCACCCGCCGGCCAGCCTGACCAGCAGCGCAACGACCGCAAACGCGAGCACGGCGGTCGCGATCTTCCAGAGCAAGAGAGGAGGCGCGCCCAGCCTGTCGCGGGTCAGTCCCAGCTCGATGCGGGTCCAGACGTGCTTGGGGGCCGGTCCGGCGTCGGGCAGGAACTCCGTCAGCAGCGCCAGCCGATCTTCCCACAGATCGACGGCACGGCAGTAGCGCGCGTCGCGCTCGCGGCGACGCTCGAAGCCGCGGCGCACCAGGTCGTCCAGACTGCCCGCCGCATACTCGGCCGCGACCAGCTCGCGCCCGTCGGGCTCGGTGCCGGTCAGGCAGCGATTCATCTGCGCCAGGCCGCGCCGCACCCAGCTCTTGGCGGTGCCGAGTTGTACGCCCATCCGGTCGGCCAGCTCGCGGTGGGTCAGGCCCTCGAAATAGACCAGCGACACCGACCGCCGATGATTGGCCGGCAGGTTGGCGAGGCATGAATTGACTCGCCGTGCCGCCTCGCTGCGCATCGCGCGGTCGGCCGGATCGGGCTCGCTCAGCACCAGCGTCTCGGCGTCGAGCGGCTGCTGGTTGCCTTCGCGTCGCTGCAAGGTCGCCTTCGCCGTGAGCGCGCGATTGCGCACCACGCGCACCAGCCAGCCATGGGCCGAGCCTTTGGCCGGATCGAATCGATGCGCCCAGCGCCATACGCGCAGGAAAGAGTCCTGCAGCACGTCCTCGGCCACATCGGTCCGGCCGACGATGCCGCGCGCGATCGCCAGCAGCCGGCTGCCGGTCAGCTCGTAGAGCCGGGCGAACGACCGTTCGTTGCCCATCGCGACATCGGCCAGCAGCTGCGCCAGCGGATCGAACGATGGAGAGTCGACCGAGGCATGCGCCAGAGGCTCGGCGATACCGAGCTGGGCTATGCCGCGCCGAAGATTGAGAAGCTCGCCCATCAAACCCTGTTACCCGGCAACACGACGACCGGATGCAGTCGCCGACAAAAAAGAAACGGTCCGGCAGCGCATCCATCCCGCAGCCGACCCGGGTTTCCCGAGCGACGGACAGCGGTTCGTCAACGTGCACGGGAGAACACCATGGCCATCGTCAAACTCGACCCTCTGCCCGCCCGCGGCAAGCGTCGCACCTTCCTGTCGGGCTTCACATTGTCGGCAACCGCCATCGCGCTGCTGGCCGGCAACGAAAAGCTCGGCCTGGTCGGCACCGCCTCGGCGCAGACCGCCAACAACGACGTCACCATCCTGAACTCCGCCCTGGGCGCGGAGCAGCAGGCGATTGCCGCCTACCAGCTCGGCGCCGAGTCCGGCCTGCTGCAGAAGCCGGTGAAGGACCTCGCGGTCCAGTTCCAGGGCCATCACAAGGCGCACGCCGAGGCCCTCGCCAAGGCGGTGACCAAGCTCGGCGGCAAGCCGGTCGCGCCGATGAAGGACTACCATTTCCCGAAGGAGAAGCTGAAGTCGCAGAACGACGTGCTGGCCTTCGCCGCCACGCTCGAGAAAGGCGCGGTCAGCGCCTATCTCGGTGCGGTGCCGATCCTCACCGACAAGGACCTTGCCAAGGCCGCCGCCTCGATCCTGGGCGACGAGGCGATGCACTGGGCGGTGCTGCGCTACGCGCTCGGCCAGAACCCGGTGCCGGAAGCGTTCGTGGCCTGACCGATCATGAGGCTCCTCGCCGCGTTCCTGGTCGGGCTGCTGACCTGCGCCTCCGCCCTGGCAGCCGAGGGCAATGCCGAACGCGGCGAGGAGATCTACGCGCGCTGCAAGGCCTGCCACGCGCTGGAACAGAACCGCGTCGGCCCGCGCCATTGCGGCCTGTTCGGCCGCAAGGCGGGCAGCGTGCCGAACTACCAGTACTCGCCGGCGATGAAGAAGTACGGCGTCACCTGGAACGAGGAGACGCTCGACAAGTTCATCGAGAACCCGCTGAAGACGGTACCGGGCACCAAGATGGGCTACGCCGGCGTGAAGGATCCGCAGGAGCGGGCCGATCTGATTGCCTATCTGAAGAAGGCGACCCGCGATCCTAAAATCTGCGACTAGACCGGCTTACTGGCCCTGATCCTGCCAGTCGAAGGTGAGCGGCGCTTCGCGGAAGGCAAAGCGATCGATATGGCGGGCGACGGCGCTTTTCAGCGCCTCGCGCTGGCTGAGCGCGCTCGCCACGAGCTGGCACTCGAGGCCGTCGTCATGCGCTTTGAGCGCGAGCGTGGCGCCGGCCGGCCAATCGGCGCCGCGCGCGTTGCGCGGGAAGGTCACGCGGCCGGCCGTCTCGTCGAACTCGACCGCGAGATTGTGGCCCCAATGCTTGCAGAGCTGCTGGAGGTAGCGGCTGGCATGCGCGGTCGGCACGCGAACGGTGCTGTCGTAGCTCATAGCTTCTCGATCCTCTGCGCCGCCTCGTCGAGGATCGCCGCGACCTGATGCATCGTCTCGGACGAGACGTCGTCACGCTCGAAGCGATTGATCAGGACGGCGCGCAGGTTCTGCATCGCCCGCCGGATCGGGCCGCGATCGGTGCGCTGGCGCGCGGTGGCGAATTCAGCGAGGCGCGCCAGCAGCGCATCCACCTCGGCCTTGCGCGCCGCAAGATACTCGGCGCCGTCGGCGGTGATCGCGAAGGCCTTGCGGGCGCCCGCCGACGTCGCCTCTTCGATCTGGCCCATGTCATTCAGCATCGTCAGCGTCGGATAGACGATGCCGGGGCTCGGCGCGTAGACGCCGCCACTCAATTCCTCGATCGCGCGGATCAGGTCGTAGCCGTGCCGCGGCTGGTCGGCGATCAGCTTGAGCAGGATCAGGCGCAGCTCGCCGGAGTCGAAGACCCGGCGGCGCCGGCCGCCCTGCTCGCCGCCCTCGCGCGCCCAGCCGCCTCGGCGCATCCAGTGACGGGCAATCGCATGGTGGTGATGCCCGTGGTGTCCCCAAGCATGATGGTGGTCGTGAACCCGCATGGAGTTCTCCTTTCTATATCTAAACATGTCTAAGATATATCTTGATTCTTCTCAAATGCAAGACCTAGCGGCGCGAATTTGCACCATGCCTCGCGCGGTGGACCCCTCTAGTTCACCGGCGCACGCATATCTCGACCGCCAAACTCCAGATTACCGTCCCTCTAGATATGCAATATTGCATATTATAGGGAGGCAATGGCTCAGATAAGGTCGCAAGATATTTCGCTAAGTTATTTTAGAAAATGATTGTGGGGCACGGCGTGAAAGCAGATCCAATCGACATCGCCTTGGCTTTTCTCGTGTTCGCCAATGCGCTGGCCGTGGTGCAGTTCCAGGCTCTCGCGACAAGCAGTCCCTTCGGGACCAGCAAGGCCAGTACGATGGAAATTACGCGGCAGCATCTCTCCGAGGTCGTTCGGCCCTATCTGGTCGCGTCATCGCAAGGCCGGTAGCCGCTGCACGATCACCGGCCCACCCGGCACCGAACCGGGTTCTCCGGGTCTGCCTTGAAGATCCGACCCACCTCGGCGAACAGCGACGACAGCGTGCCCGATCGGGCGGCGTAGCGATATTTTCCATACCGATCATCTTGAAGCGCATGCCGGGCTCGCCCGGCGGCGTGCCCTTGTGCAAGAAGCGCTCGCGGTCCGGCGCGGCCGTTCGCATCAGCGCGTGCAGGCGAACGAGGTCAGGCTTCCGCGCTGCGTCGAAATCGAGATAGGCCTGCAGGCTATCGGCTTCGACGCGAAACATCGCCTCATCGCCCCGCTCAGTCCTCGAAGATCGCCACCGCGCGGGTCCAGCCTGCCGATGCGCCTCGGATCTTGTGCGGGAAGCAGGAGATGGTGAAGCCGTTGGGCGGCAACGCCTCGAGATTGTGCAGCTTCTCGAGATGGCAGTAGCCGATGTCGCGCCCGGCCTTGTGGCCTTCCCAGATGATCGACGGGTCGTGATCCTTGGCCCAGCGCTGGGCGGTGAAATAGAACGGCGCATCCCAGCTCCAGGCGTCGGTCCCGGTGAGGCGGATGCCGCGCTCCAGCAGGTAGATGGTGGCGTCGTAGCCCATGCCGCAGCCGGCGTTGACGTAGTCGTTGTTGCCGTAGCGCGAGCCGGCGCGCGTGTTGACCACGACGATCTCGAGCGGCTGCAGCGTATGGCCGATGCGCTTCAGCTCGTCATCGACCTCCTTCGCGGTGATGACGTGGCCGTCCGGCTTGTCGCGGAAGTCGAGCTTCACGCCGGGCTGGAAGCACCATTCGAGCGGCACCTCGTCGATGGTGATGGCGCGCTCGCCCTTGTTCATCGTCGGATGGAAGTGATAGGGCGCATCGAGGTGCGTGCCGTTGTGGGTCGAAAGGTTGACGTTCTCGACCGCCCAGCCCGCGCCGTCGGGCAGGTCCTCCTTCTTCAGGCCGGGAAAGAAGCCCGCGATCTGGCCGGCCGTGTTCTCGTGCTTGTGGTATTCGATCTTCGGCCCGAACGGCGCCGGATCGGAAATCACGTCGTTCTCGAGATAGATCGACAGGTCGACGAAGCGACGCTTCTTCATTGGGCCTCCCGGAATACGGAAGGTTCAGTGTGCGGACTTTGCCGCGCCCGTCAATTGCCTGGGGTTGATTGCGTCGAGGATCGACTGCGACAAGAGCTTGGCGATGCACTTCTGCCCGAAGTCGTTGAGATGCAGGCCGTCGTTGATGACGAACTGAGCATAGGGCATGCCGTCGTTGTACCACGACTTCATGATCTCGAAGCGGCGGAACAGGGCGACGCCCTTCTCCTTGGCGACATCCGCCATCGCGTGCGCGTACTCCTCCTCGTCGGGCAGCGCCACGACGGCCGGCACGTACTGCAGGTTCATCATGATGAAGTTGGCGCCGAGCGAATGGCCGATGTCGATGCCGGTGCGCAGCTTCTCGGCGAACTTGGTGAGCGGGTCGCGTCGGATCGCCGAGTTGGTGCCGACCTGCCAGACCACGATATGCGCATGCTCGGGCTTCACGTCGGTCTTCATGCGCTCGACCATCTCGGCCGCATCCTGGCCGCCGACCCCCTTGTTCCACACGTGGATCTGGACGCCGGGCATCGCCTTCTCGAGCCGCATCTTGAGCTGGGCCGGATAGGCGAATTGCGGGTTGCTCGCGCCGTAGCCCTGGGTCGAGCTCGAGCCGAGCGCGACGACGCGCAGCTCGCGCTCCTCGGCGACGGCGGTCTTGGCGATCTCCAGGGGGTTGCCGAGATCGAGCAGGTCCTTCGCCGCCCGGCATTGCCATTCGGCCGCCGCGCCCGTCGACCAAAGCCCCGTCACCGCCACGACCGCCGCGAACGCCCAGCGCATCATGCCCGCACCTTGGTGGGCGCGGAGTGCTTGATGCGATGGGCCGCAAACGCGAACAGCGACATGACGACGAGTCCGGCCAGGCTCACGAAAATCTGCGACACGATGCTTTCTTCGTAGTGGGCGACAATGATCTGAGCGGTAACCGCAAGAAATGTGCCCACGCAGAATATCTGCAAGGACTGTTCTCCGCACCTGCGAATAGGCAGGAAAATGCGCCAACTGAGAAATCTGGCATCTCGCCGCACCACCAGGCGGGTCAGCCAGGCCAGCGCGAAAAAGTGCAATAATCTCAGGATGTCGAGGTTCGTCTTGTCGATCGGGTAGATTTGCCGCGCAAGCCAATCGGGAATAAGGCGCTCCAAGGCATTGTAATGCCACGACATGGCCACGAAGGCGGCCGAGGCCAAGTAGACGAGGGCGACGGCCGTGGTGCTCCATCTTCGCCGGTCGAACACCTCGAGGCGCGGCGCGACCACGGCCAGCACCGCCCCGCAATAGAAGATCACCTGCCAGGCCATGGGGTTGAAGAACCAGACCTTGTCGTCGGGATAACCGGGCAGATTCCAATCGAAGTGGTTGCTGGCGACGTAGAGCCCGAACGAGGCGAGCAGGACGGCCCACGGCCAGCGCAGCAGCCCCGGCAGGGCGAACGGAAAGGCCGCCAGCAGCACGATGTAGAGCGGCAGCACGTCGAGATTGACCGGGCGGAACTTGAGCAGCGCGGCCTCGAGGATGGCGCGGTACGGATTCTGGCCGAGGCCCATCAGCTGCATCTCCTCGATCAGCTGCGGCGTGTCGCGGGCGATTGAGACGTAGGCGATCTGCGCCGTGAAGGCGACGAACAGCAGGATGTGCGCCACGTAGAGCTGCCAGACTCGCCGGTAGATGCGGAACGAGGCGCGCAGCCAGCCATCCTTGAGCATCATGCGGCTGTAGGCGATGACCGCGGTGTACCCCGAGATGAAGACGAAGATCTCGGTGGCGTCGCTGAAGCCGTAATTGCGCACCGTGATCCAGCTGACGATGTTCTCGGGCACGTGGTCGAGATAGATGAACCACAGCGCCAGCCCACGGAAGAAATCCAGACGCAGGTCGCGTCCGGGCGCGAGGTAGGGAGGCACGGGCTCCACGGCGTTCATTGCGGCGCCATTGGTATCGCAGGTCCGGCGCCTACGCTACGCTCCGCCACAGAAACACAAGACGACTCGGGAAGGATTGATGACCAAGACACCGTTGCTGCTGGTGCCCGGCCTTCTGTGCTCGCCCCGCCTGTTTGCGCCGCAGATCGCTGCGCTCCAGGACGTCGCCGAGGTTGCGGTTCCGGATTGGCGTAAAGCGCCGTTGTCGATCTTCGACAGCTGGGACAGGGCCGCGCGCTGGGTGCTCGACCAGGCGCCGGCCGGCAAGTTCGCCCTCGCCGGCCTGTCCCTGGGCGGCATGATCGCGGTCGAGATCATGCAGATCGCGGCGGACCGGGTGACGAAGCTCGCCCTGCTCGACACCGGCATGCGCAGCCAGACGGCGGCCGAGCAGGCGATCCGCCGCGGCCGCATCCGGCTCGCCAACGAAGGCCGGTTCGAGCTGGTGCTGGGCCTGCAGATGTCGCGCTTCATCCCGGCCTATCGCCTGGCCGACAAGGCGCTGGTCGACGCCGTGATCGCGATGTGCACCGAGACCGGCGTCGAGATCTACAAGCGCCAGGAGGAGCTGGCCGCCGTCCGCGTCGACCGCCGCCCCGACC
This sequence comes from Reyranella sp., assembly GCA_035293665.1. Lineage (GTDB taxonomy): Bacteria > Pseudomonadota > Alphaproteobacteria > Reyranellales > Reyranellaceae > Reyranella. Next base: position 96,615 of record DATGMK010000042.1, read on the forward strand.
TGCCGAAGATCAAGTGCCCGACCATCGTCGTCTGCGGCCGCGACGACGCCGCCACGCCGCTCTTCATGTCGGAGGAGATCGCCGCCGCGATCAAGGGCAGCGAGCTGATCGTGATCGAGCAGTGCGGCCACCTGACCACGATGGAAAAGGCCGAGGAGACGAACGCGATCCTGCGGAAGTGGCTCGCCTAGCCGATCACCTTCTTCTCGCGGAGCGCGGCGACCTCGGCGTCGCCGAAGCCGGCGAGCTCCTTCAGGACCTGCTCGGTGTGCTCGCCGAGTGAGGGCGGCGGGCGGGTGTCGTCGACCGGCGTGTCGGAGAAGCGGTAGTTCGAGCCGATCAGCGGCACCTCGCCGACGCGGGTGTGCTTGTAGGTCTTGAGCATGCCGCGGCGCTTCACCTCGGGCTCGTCGAGCGCCTCCTTCATCGTGCGGATCGGGCCGGCCGGGAGATGACGCAGTTTCTTCGTCCAGTTCTCCTTGGTGTCGGTCTTGAGCACCTCTTCCATCATCTTGTTGAGCAGCGGCTTGTTGGCGACGCGGTCGGCGATGGTGGCGAAGCGCGGATCGGTCGCCCATTCGGGATGGCCGAGCGCCTTGCAGGTGTCGGTGAACAGCTTCTGGTTGGCGACCGCCATGTAGATCTTGCCGTTCGCGGTCTCGAACGAGCCGTTCGGCGCCGAGGCGAAATGGCTGTTGCCGGCGCGCTTGGGCTGGTCGCCGCCGATCAGGTAGTACGAGCCCATGTTGCCCAGGCAGGCGAGCGCGGTGTCGTACAGCGCGAGGTCGATGTGCTGGCCCTTGCCTGTCGAGGTCCGCGCGTAGAGTGCGGCGTTGATCGCGGCCACCGCATGGATGCCGGTCATGGTATCGACGATGGCGATGGCGTGGCGCAGGCCTTCGCCGTTGGCCTCGCCATTCACGCTCATCATGCCCGATTCGCCCTGCAGCACCGGATCGAAGCCCGGCCGGTCGGACAGAGGCCCGGTCTGGCCGTAGGCCGAGATCGAGAGATAGATCAGCCGCGGATACGCCTCGTGCAGCGCCGAATAGTCGAGCCCGTAGCGGTTCAGCACGCCGGGCCGGAAGTTCTGGATCACCACGTCGGCCTTCTCGAGCAGCTTGCGCACGATCTTCTGGCCGTCGGGCTTGGTGAAGTCGAGCGCGACGCTCTTCTTGCCGCGGTTGTAGGTCATGAAGAAATGGCTTTCGCCATCGGGACCGCCCGCGCGCGGACCGGCGCCCTTGCGCGTGTCGTCGCCGCCGTCGGGGTTCTCGATCTTGATGATCTCGGCGCCCATGTCGGCGAGGATCTGCGTGCAGAGCGGCCCGGCGATGACGCGAGTGAAATCGACGACGCGAATTCCGGTGAGCGGTGGACGGCCAGTCTGTGACATGCGCGCAAGGTAGGGCTGCGTGCGGTGCGCTGTCCATGTGCGGCGTTTCCTTTAGAGTGCAGCGCATGCTCACATTTCGCAGATCGCTCTCTCGCCGCACGCTGCTGGCTGCCTCCGCACTCGCTGCTTTGCCCGTCCCTGCTTTTCGCGCACGGGCCAACACCAACTGGCCGAACAAGGCCGTGCACATCATCGTGCCCTTCGCGCCGGGCGGCTCGGGCGACATCACCGCGCGGCTCGTGGGCAAGTACATCGAGGACATGACCGGCCAGCCCTTCGTGGTCGAGAACAAGGCCGGCGCCAACGGCATCGTCGGCGTGCTGTCGGTGAAGTCCTCGGCGCCCGACGGCTACACGCTGATGCTGGCCACCACCTCGACCAACGCCGCCAACGTCCACATGTACAAGAACCCGGGCTACGATCCGGAGAAGGACTTCACCGTGGTGGGCGTGATCGGCTCGAGCGGGGCCTTCCTGGTCGTGCCCACGGACAGCCCCTACAAGTCGATCGCCGACCTCGTCGCCTACGCCAAGGCCAATCCGGGCAAGCTCAACTACGGCTACTTCAATGCCAGCTCCCAGGTGCCGTCGGCGGTGCTGGGCGAGAAGGCCAAGGTCGAGTGGCAGGGCATCGCCTACAAGGCGATCGGCAATGCCTGGACCGATCTCTATTCCGGCGCGATCCAGTTCATGTTCGTCGACCTCACCGCGGCGCGCGGCCAGGTCGTGGCCGGCAAGGTCCGGCCGCTCGCGATCTCGCTGCCTGAGCGCAGCCCGCTCTATCCCGACGTGCCGGCGCTGAGCGAAAGTTACCCCGGCTTCGTCAGCACCGGCTTCCTTGCCATCGCCGTCCCGAAGGCGGTGCCCGACGAGATCAAGCAGCGCCTCAACGCCCTGATCAACGAGGCGACCTCCTCGCCCGCGATCAACAAGCGGCTGGTCGAGGAGTTCGCGCTCACGCCGCGCACGCTCGACCTCGAGCAATGCGCCCAGCAGGATCGCGAGGAGCGCGCCAAGTGGGCCGACTACGTCAGGATCGCCAAGATCGAGCCGCAGTAATCTTCTGGGACCGCGAGCGCCTCGCCCTCCCCGAGTCCCAAACCGTCCCACGGGCTCAACCAATCGGATGCCGATGGCATCGGCATCCGAAGGCTCTTCAGTACCGGAATCCCGCGACACCCCCACCCCGCTTTCGATTGTTTCTGAGGTCGCGGCCCCAGGCGCACGCAAAAGCACCGACCGAGCCGGCAAAGAAGCGTCTGCGACGCCGGGGGCGCAATAAGGCCATCGTCATGCAGGTGACTCTGCACCACCGCGCCATCGAACGCCTATTATGGGCAATGGCTTCGCGTATTCCTCAGGCAAACGCAGGCGACTCGGCCGGGCCATTGCCCAAGGCGAAGCTGGACCGCGAACGGTTATCCACAGGCTTTCGGCGTCGCGGGTCTCAATGGACCCTGAGCTCCAGCCACAATCCGTGCGTTTCGACCCAGACGCTGCGCGGACAATCGACGGCCGAGCGCGTCACGAAGCGGCGCACCGGATCGAGGCTGGCGACGGCGACGGTCGCGCCGACGATCGGCCGATTGGACAGGCGCGGCAGCAGCACGATCTCGCCCTCCGGCAAGCGCAGGACACGCGCGACCTTGCCGAACGGCGCACAGACCGGCTGATCGACCGGCCAGCGGCCAACGACATCGACGAGCTGTCGTTCCACGGGACTGCCCGCGAGCCAGACCGCCGCCAGGGTCGTCGCGCCATTGGGATGAGCGAAGTGCTCTGGGCGATCGGTCGGCGACTTCTGGCGCTTGTCGAAGAAGACGCCCTCGATCGCCGGAGGCGCGATGTTCGGCGCGAACAGGCCAAGAGACACCGGGCCGTCGCCCTGCTTCAGCCACTCGACGTAGCGCTGTGACAGCTCGTCGGTGGGCGTGTCCGGGCTGATGAGCTCGAGTTCGGTGCCGTCACGGAACTTGGCGTGGACGTTGCGCAAGCCGTTGGCGTGCGGTCGCCCGGCCTTCAGCGCGAATCCCAGTGAAGCGAAGTCTGCGGCGGACCGGTCGAGGTCACGCACAACGATCGGGATATGGTCGAGACCCTGGATCTGGGCGACGGCCGGCGAACCCAGCAGAAGAAGGAGCGTGCAAAGCCAGCGGCCCATTGGCCCAAGACTAGCACCGATCAGTGCGCGTCGGCGGCGATGGCGGCGCCCTTCGGCGGCTTGCGCAGGATCAGGAGCGTCGCGAGGCTGATCAGGATGCCGACGCCCAGGATCCAGAAGCTGTCGGCATAGGCCATCACCGTCGCCGATTGGCGGACCTGACTCGCCAGCAGGCTCGCGCTCTGCAGCTGCGCGGTGCTGGCGTCGACGCCGTGCGAGGCGAACATCGCGCCCAGGCTCTGCAGGCGCTCCTGCAGGCGCAGGCTGTTCTGGCTCATCGCCTCGGCGATGACGGAGAAGTGCACCTGCTCGCGGATCTGCACCACGGTCGACAGCATGGCGATGCCGACCGAAGCGCCGAGGTTGCGCATCACTGACGTGATGCCGGCGGAGTCGGCCGTGTCGCGCCGCGTCAGGCCGACCACCGAGAGCTGGGTCAGCGGGATGGTCGCCAGCGGCTGACCGGCGGCGCGCAGCAGCTGCGGCAGCATCAGCTGGTCCATCGCCGTGTCGGGCGACATGTCGACGTTGATGAAGCAGCTCACCGCAAACAGGATCAGGCCACCCGCCACTAGGAGGCGCGGGTCGATGCGCTTCATCAGGAACGGCATGATCGGCAGCAGGAAGAGCTGCGGGATGCCGCTCCACATCACCACCTCGCCGATCTGTTGGGCGTTGTATCCCTGGACCTGCGCAAGATAGGACGGGATGAGATAGACCGAGCCGAAGGCGGTGGCGCCGAACACCGCCATCAGGATGCCCGAGCCGCCGACCGACGGATTCTTGAACAGGCGCAGGTTGATGAACGGCTTGTCGGCGGTGAGCTCGGCGATCAGGAAGATCGCGATGCCGATCGCGGCGGCGATCGAAGCGGCGACGATCAGACGAGAATCGAACCACTCCTCGCGCTGCCCCTCCTCCAGCACGAAGATCAGCGAGCTGAGGCCGATCGCCATGGACGCGATGCCGAGCCAGTCGGCGCCACGCAGCTCCTCGAGCTTCGGCCGCTCCTTGTCGAGCGCCCAGAGCTGGATCGCGACCGCGGCCGCGCCGGGCACGACGTTGAGATAGAAGATGTAGTGCCAGCTCCAGTTCTCGGTCAGCCAGCCGCCGACGGTCGGCCCGATCGCCGGCGCGAAGGTCGCGACCATGCCGAACAGGGCGACGCCGATCGGCTGCTTGTTGGCCGGCAGTCGGCTGCGGACGATGGTGATGGCGGTCGGGATCAGCACGCCGCCGGTGATGCCCTGGCCGGCGCGCCACAGGATCATCTCGCTCAGGCTGTTGCTCATCGCGCACAGGATCGAGAAGCCGATGAACATCATCGAGTTGATCGACAGGAAGCGGCGCAGGCCGAAGGTGCGCGCCAGCCAGCCGGTCAGCGGGATGACGATGATCTCGGCCATCAGGTAGCCGGTCGAGATCCAGCTGCCCTCCGACGGGGTGGCACCGATCGCGCCGCCGATCTCGGCGAGCGAGGCATTGGTGATCTGGATGTCCAGGATCGCCATGAAGGCGCCCAGGATGCCGCCGCCGACCGCCAGCCAGTCGCGCAGCGTCAGCTCACCGCCCTGCACCTTCGGGCCGCCATGCGGGCCGGCGGTGGTCATTGCTGCGCCTTGCTGCTTCCGGCCTGAGGAGCGGGCTGCGCAGCCGTCTGGACGGGCGCGCTGCGCGTGTCGACCGTTGCGGTGACGCTGAGGCCCGGCCTGAGGTCGGCCGTCAGCGGATCCTTGGGATCGAGCACGATCTTCACCGGCACGCGCTGCACGATCTTGGTGAAGTTGCCGGTCGCGTTCTCGGGCGGCAGCAGCGCGAACTGCGCGCCGGTGCCGGGCGCCAGGCTGTCGACGGTGCCCTTGATCGGATGGCCGGGAAAGGAATCGACGTCGACGCTCACGCTCTGGCCGGGATGCATCTGGCCGGTCTGCGTCTCCTTGAAGTTGGCGACCAGGTAGACGCTCTGCGTCGGCACGACCGTCAGCAGCCGTGTGCCGGGCTGCACGAGCTGGCCCGGACGCACGGTGCGGTCGCCGACCACGCCGTCGACCGGCGCGGTGAGCGTGGTCTGGGCGAGGTTGATCTTCGCCTGGTCGAGCGCCGCCTGCTTGGCGGCGATCGTGGCGTCGGCCTGCTGGCGCTGCGTCTTCAGCACGTCGACATGGGCCTGCGCGGCGGCGAGCGTGGCACGACGCTGCGCGAGGTCCGACTGGGCCTGCTGCTGGCGCTGCGCCGAGCCGGCCCCGGTGCGCGCGAGGTCGTTGTAGCGGGTGAACTCCTGCTGCGAGAAATCGACGGCGGCCTGCGCCTGCGCGATCGTCGCCTGCTGCTCCTTGAGCTGGGCGTCGATGTTGGCGGCCGTGGCCTGGGCGTTCTCGAGATCGGCCTTGGCGCTGTCGAGCGCTGTCTGATAGTCGCGCGGATCGATGCGCACCAGCACGTCGCCCGCCTTGACCTTTTGGTTGTCGCCGACCGCGACCTCGGTGACGTAGCCCGATACCTTGGGCGCGATGGTCACGCTGTCGGCGCCGAGATAGGCGTCGTTGGTCGTCTCATAGTGACGGCCGATCGCGTACCAGTAGGTGCCGTACCCCACGCCGGCAGCCAATATGACAGCACCCAGCATCGAGAGCAGGCGCTTGCGCCGACGTTGGTTGTCGGTCGTGCGTTTGGTTTTCGGGGGCTCGAGCGTGGTCTGGTAGTCGACCCGATCGAACTTGAGAGAGGGCGTCTGCGAGCCGTCCACGGCAGGGTAACTCCTTTCGCAACAAGGATTTAGTCTCTTGGTTATTTCCCTCAAGTAGGATTGATTTTTAGACCTAGTATGCTATGTAGAACCCACCATGGTTGACATCGAACGCGCACGCACCGACCGCGATTTCGCGCGGACTCTGCAAGTCGAATTCCGCCGCGCCGTGGGCATGATTGCCGGCCGCTGGAAGCTCGAGATCCTCTGGCTGCTCAGCCAGGGTACTCACCGCTTCGGGGAGCTGAAGCGGGGCCTGCCGGGTATCACCCAGCACATGCTGACGGCCCAGCTCCGCGCCCTGGAGAAGGACGGCCTGATCAAGCGCACCATCTACGCCGAGGTGCCGCCGCGGGTGGAATACGAGATCACCCCCAATGCCCGCCGCCTGCGGCCGATCTTTGTCGAGATCGTCAAATGGGCGCAGGACAACGAAAAGCTCGGCGTGCTGCCGGCCGCTGAGCAGGAGCAGCCGCCGGCCTGATCCAGGCGTGCGGCTCGTCCTTCAGGGCCATGTTCTTTTGGACCGCGAGCCTCCCGGCTTGCTCAGACTCATGAGCAAGCCAGAAGTTCGTGGTCCAGAAGATCATGCGCCACTGGACCGTGCTACGCGATCTGGCACGGCGGCACTTCTCGATGAGTCTGGCGACCGGGGCCAACTGGTCCGTTGAAGAAGATCACGTGTCGAGAGCGACTTTCGCTCGGCATCGTATCCTGCCGCCTGCACGGCTTCGAACCCGGTTGCAGAATCTTTGCAGCACACGCAAATTTGCAAGCTGAGAAATCATCCATGACGTCGGTCATCACCGATCTCGCACGTCAATACCGCGCCCGGGCAGAAGAGGCGAGAGCGATAGTGTGCAGAAGGTTCAGCAAAAGCCCTGAGGGGTGGTCATGGCATGTTGGTGATGTTGCAAGTCACCGACCCGTGGAAAGGGACCACACCATGACCAAGCGAGAAGGTAAGGTCGAAGTCGTATCGCTGAAAGGGC
>DATGMK010000043.1:0-11675 GCA_035293665.1 Reyranella sp.
GACCAACGGCGCGGTTCCATCTGAACGGAAATGCGCGCACGGACGATGCCTGTTGCAGCAGGCATATTCCGTCCGGCCGATTCCGGCCGGACGGAATATGTTCTAGCGCCCCGGCATGCGGTCCACCCAGAAGGCGAGCTGCTTCTGGAAGTCGGCGTCGGCAAACGCGGAGTCGGTGATGAAGGTCGGCCTGCTGTCCTTCGCGTAGCGCACCGAGGACAGGCGGTTAAGATTCTTGTCCATGTTGTGGAAAATGAACACGTCGTTCTGGAAGCGATGCAGGACGAACTCCCAGACCTTGCGGATGTCGGTCAGGGCGATGACGTAGCGGCCGTCGGGCCCGTACTCGCCGAGCAGCCGGACCGGGATGTCGCGGCCGCCATTGGTGATGCCCATCACCGCCATCGGCTCCGGCGCCATCATGCGCTCTTCGCCGGCATTGTAGACCCAGCGGATCATGCGGTCGCCGCGCGACAGCAGCTTGGGCTGCGAGCTGCCGAACAGGCTCGACATGCCGTTGCCGTTGCCGCAGGCGCCGAGCGGCAGGGCGAGTGCGGCGCCCATCAAGGCGCGCCGGGAAAAACCACGCTGAACCAATATTCAGTCCTTTCCGATGCTGGCCATGTCGACTTCGATCGGCGCGATCTCGGTAAGCTCACCGTCGCGGATCGCGCGGAAGAAACAGTTGTGACGGCCGGTATGGCAGGCGACGCCGATCTGCTCGACCTCGACCAGCAACGTGTCGCCGTCGCAATCGACGCGCAGCTCGACCAGCTGCTGGATGTGGCCCGACGTGTCGCCCTTGCGCCATGGTGCCTTGCGCGAGCGCGACCAGTAGCAGGCGCGGCCCGTGCTCATCGTCTCGGCCACCGCGTTGCGGTCCATCCAGGCCATCATCAGGACTTCGCCCGTGCCATGCTGCTGGGCGATCGCCGGCACCAGGCCCTGGGCATCGAACTGGATGGCCGCAAGCATCTTGTCGATGGCGGCCTGCGGATAGGTTGTTGGCATCCGTTGGGGCATCGTTGGCCTCGAAGGGGAAGGGGGCCTATAATCGCCGCACACTCGCTTGGCAAATCGGCATGGTGAAAAAAACCGCCAAAGCCCCCTCGCACGGCCACACGCCCGGCAAAGGTCACGACCACGATCACTGCATCGAGGATGCGGTCGTGGCCGCGGAAAAGCTCTGCGCCGACAAGGGGCTGCGCTTCACGCCCCTGCGCAAGCGCGTGCTCGAGCTGGTCTGGTCGAGCCACAAGCCGGTGGGCGCGTACGCGCTGCTCGACCAGCTGCGCGACGAGGATCTCGGCTCGGCGCCGCCGACCGTCTATCGCGCGCTCGATTTCCTGATCGAGCACGGGCTGATCCATCGCATCGAGCGCATGAACGCCTTCGTCGGCTGCAGCCATCCGGGTGAATCGCACCGCGGCTTCTTCCTGATCTGCGGTCAGTGCGGCAATGCCGAGGAGATGGAGAGCGCCGGCGTGGCGGACTCCATCGCCGCGTCGGCGAGCCGTCACGGCTTCGCCGCTCGCGACATGACCCTCGAAGTCACCGGCACCTGCGCCGACTGCCGGCGCGCCTAGTCTCGGTTAGCGCGCTCTTTCATGTTCCTCCCCCCCCCGCCAACGCGGGCGGAGAGGGACATGATCTCAGACGATCAGGCCGCGCGTCGGCGCTACATTCTCGGAGCCGGGAAAGACGTCGCGCGCCAGCACCGCCGGCGACGCGCCCAGCAGATCGACCGTGATGCCCTTCATGATGGCGCGGGCGTCGGTCGTCGCGGCGAGATCGCGGCCGTCGCGCAGCTGGTTGGGCCGCAGGCCCGGCCAGTCCGCGATCACACGGCCGCCGCGCACCGCGCCACCGGCCAGGAACATGACCGTGCCAGTGCCATGGTCGGTGCCTTGCGTACCGTTCACATGAGCGGTGCGGCCGAACTCGGTCATCGCCACGACGACGGTGTCCTTCCACGCCGGCCCCATCTCCTTCTCGAGCGAAGCGATCGCGACGTCCAGGCCACCCAGCAGGCGTGACAGGCGCGGCAGCTCCTGTGCGTGGGTGTCCCAGCCGTCGAACGCCAGCGCCGCAATGCGCGGCCCCTCGGGCTGCGCCAGCAGGCGCGCGGCGCCCGTCGCCATCTGCTCCATGCCATTGGGATCGCCCGGCCCGCCGCGCGCCTTCACGTCGAGACCCGAGGCGATCTTGCCGGTCTGGATGCCCTCGGCCAGCACGCGCGACAGCAGCGGATCGGTATGGGCATAGAGATCGGCGAGCCGCTGCGGCAGCTCGGGATCGGCCTGCTTGAGCATGGGCGGGGCCCAGCCCAGCACCGGCGCCGGACCGCGGATCACCAGCGGCGCATTGGCGCCGATTGCGAGAGCGCGCGTCTCGGCGGTGCGCGTCACGCGCTCGCCTTTCGGTAGACCGGCGAGCAGACGGTTGAGCCAGCCCGAGTCGGTGTGGCCCGGCTTGGGGAAGCCTGATTCGAGCACGTCCTGCCCGTCGAAGTGCGAGCGGTCGCGATAGGCGGTGGCGCTGGCATGGACGATCGCCGCCTGCTTGTCCCCATAGAGGCGCGCGAAGTTGGGCATCGCCGGATGCAGGCCGAAGAAGTTGTCGAGCCGCAGCGCCTTGTTCGGCCCCTCGAACTCGAACGCGATCTGCTCACGCAGGCCCTTGTAGGAGGGATCACCGATCGGCGGCACGGCCGTCAGTCCGTCGAGCGCGCCCCGGAGGACGATCACGACCAGCCTTGGATCGCGCGCGCCGGCGGCGCGGGCGAAGCGCGGCATGAAGGCCCAGGAGAAGAGGGCGCCGGTGGCGCCAAGGACAGCGCGGCGTGACGCCTTGAAAGGGGGCATGATGAGGGTCGTCATGGTCAGCGCCTCTGGAACTCGGGGGAGAGGTAGGCGAGCGACACCGCCTGCTTGCGATTGGCCGCGCGGGCCATCGCCTCGTCGGTCTGCGGCGACATCAGCGGCCCCAGGATGCCGCGCGCGAAGCGGCGCGGGTCGTCGCTGCCCGGCGTGGCGGCGGCGATCAGGTTGGCGACATCGATTCGGGTCGCGAGGCCTTCCGATGAGGCCCAGGCGTCGACCTTGTCGGAGAAGCCGTTGGGGCCGGGCGGATTCCAGATCGGCTGGCCGAGCGCGTTGAGCGTGCCGGCGATCTGCTGCGGCTTGGGCTTCTCCCCGCTGGCGCGCAACAACGCGACGACGTACTCGAGCGGCGAGCGCATCTTCACCAGCTCGGGGTTCCACGCCTCGTCGGCACCGACCAGAGCGAGATAGACGGCGCTCAGGTCGCCGCGCGTCCTCGTGAAGGTGTCGACGAGCTTCGCAACCAGCGACGGCGGCGGCGCGTCGGCAACGAAGTGGCGCGCAAGCTTGTAGGCGAGGTGCTTGGCGGTCGACGGGTGATGGGCGAGGGCACGCAACGCGGCGCGGCCCTGCTGGACGCCGTTGTCAGGATAGCTCACCCCCAGCAGGGATTGCGTGCCGGGCTCGTGCGCATTGGGATTGAACACGAAGGTGCCGGGCTCGCCGAGCGGCACGCCGTGCGGGCCCTTCTGCTCGCGCTCGATCGTCCAACCGGTGATGATGCGGGCAAGCGAGGTGACGTCGCGCTGGCTGTAGCCGCCGTCGACGCCGAGCGTGTGCAGCTCCATGATCTCACGCGCCAGGTTCTCGTTGAGGCCGCGCTTGGAGCGCGCGCCGGCGCGGCTGTCGGGGCCGATCGACTGGGCATTGTCGAGGAAGGCCAGCATCGCCGGATGGGTCTCGACCGCCTGCAGCATGTCCTCGAAGCGGCCGAACAGGTGCGGCCGGATTGCCTCGCGCTCGAAGGCGCCGGCGAGCACGCGCACGCCCGGTCCCTTCGACACGGCGACGGCGAAGTGGTTGGCCCAGAACATCGCCAGCCGCTCGGGGAAGCCGATTGCCGGATCGCGCATGGTGCCGTTGAAGCGCGCATCGACCTCGGCGAGGAAAACGAGTTGCGGCAGCGGCGCGTTCTTCGGGGTCTCCGCAGCCGGGCCGGGAGCCGCAGGGTTCTGGCCGCCGGTCATCATCTGCCGGCGCGACATCGGCCGGCCGGTGGCGTTCTGCACGGTCGCCTTCTCGTTCTTGCGTTCGCGCTCGAGCTTCTGTTCCTTCAGGAACGCGTAGAGGTCCACCAGGAGCGCCGGCGAGGGCTTGAGCTCCGGGCCGACCGGCATTGTCAGGGCGCGGCCGGTGATTTCCTGCCGCAGGGCGCCGCGCGGATCCGCGCCGATTGCAGCCAGGCTGCCGTCGCGGGCGCCGAGCCCGAACCGGGAGAGAGCGAGGGCCGCGTCGAGATCGTTGGTCATCGAAAGGCGCTCTGTTGGGGTGTGCTTATTGAGACTTACGCCGTGAGGCCGAGGAGTATCCCTGTGATCTTCCTCTGCGGATTTGTCGGCGACTTTGGGCTTGCCCCGGCCGCGCGATGCGGCTGGAGTTGCACGTCGCATGAGGTAAAGCATGTCCAGTCTGGTGATCCGCAACGGCACGATCGTCGATGGCTCCGGCGGCGATCCCTATGAGGCCGATCTCGCTGTCGAGAACGGCCGCATCGCCGCGATCGGCAGGAACCTGCCGAAAGGTGCCGAGGAGATCGACGCGCGCGGCAAGCTGGTGACGCCGGGCTTCGTCGACGTGCACACGCACTACGATGCCCAGGTCACCTGGAGCGACCGCCTGTCGCCCTCGACCTGGAACGGCGTGACGACGGTGCTGCTCGGCAATTGCGGCGTCGGCTTCGCGCCCTGCCACGCCGACCAGCACGACATGCTGATCAACCTGATGGAGGGCGTGGAGGACATTCCCGAGGTCGTGCTGAGCGAGGGCCTGCCCTGGAACTGGCACAGCTTCCCCGACTACCTGGATGCGCTGGCGAACCGCGCGTACGACGCCGACGTGGCGGCCCAGGTGCCGCACGCCGCCTTGCGCGTCTACGTGATGGGCGATCGGGGCGCGAACCGCGAGCCCGCGACCGAGCAGGACCGCCAGCGCATGGCAGAGCTCACGGCCGAGGGCCTGAGGGCCGGGGCCTTCGGCTTCTCGACTTCGCGCACGCTCAACCACAAGGCCGCCGACGGCCGGCACATCCCGACCCTGCGCGCCGAGGAGGCGGAGCTGACGACGATCGCGCACGCCATGCGCGAGACCGGCATGGGCTGGCTGCAGATCGTTTCGGACTTCGAGGACCAGCAGGGGGAGATCGGCCTGTTTCGGCGGCTGGCGCGCGAGTCGCGCCGGCCGGTCACCATCAGCCTGCTGCAGCAGCACGGCCAGCCCGACGGCTGGCGCACGCTGATGGGTCAGATCGACGAGGCGAATGAAGAGGGCCTGCGCATCACCGCGCAGATCCGTTCACGGCCGACCAGTGTGCTGCTCGGGCTCGAACTGTCGCAGAACCCGTTCATCCACCGGCCGAGCTACAAGCAGATCGCGCGGCTCCCATTCCCCGAGCGGCTCGCCCGGCTGCGCGATCCGGAGCTGCGCGCCCGCATCCTCTCCGAGAGCTTCGACGGCCCGGCGCGTGCCAGGCGCATCGAGCGCTGGGATCGCATGTATCCGTTCGTCGATCCACCCGAGTACGAGCCGAAGGCGGAGAACAGCATCGCGGCCCGCGCGCACCGCGAGGGCCGGTCGCCGGAGGAGGTGGCCTACGACCTGCTGATCGAGGGCGACGGCCGCAACATGCTCTATCTGCCGGTCACCAACTACGCCTCAGGCAATCTCGACGTCGTGGCCGAGATGCTGGCCGCACCGAACACGCTGGTCGGGCTGGGCGACGGCGGCGCCCATGTGGGCATCATGTGCGATGCCACGGCGACCAGCTTCACGCTGACCCACTGGACGCGGGACCGCGGACGCGGCTCGCTGTTCCCCGTGGCCTGGGCGGTGAAGCGGCTCACGTCGGACAATGCGCGCGAGATGGGCCTCGCCGATCGCGGCCTGCTGAAGCCCGGCCTGAAGGCCGATCTCAACGTCCTGGACTACGACAATATGCGCCTGCGCCGGCCCGAGGTGGTCTACGATCTGCCGGCCGGCGGCAAGCGTCTGATCCAGCGCACCGAGGGCTTCGACGCCACCGTCGTCTCGGGCGAGGTGGTCTATCGCCACGGCGAGCCGACGGGCGCGCTGCCGGGCCGGCTGGTAAGAGCGGGACGCTAGGCCTGGGCCCTCGAAACAGGGCGATTTCGACATCGAGAGTCGCTAGAGTTTCGGAGCCGGCCGCGCGGCGGATGCCGACTGCGGCGGCCGGCGAGAAACTGTTGCCTGCTTCTGGTGAGGGAATGTCGATGCTGAAAAGACTGGTTGTGCCCGCCCTGGCCGCCCTCCTTCTTGCCGCGCCCGCCTTGGCCGAGCCGGCCATTTTCACCTGGACAGGATATGGCCTGAACGTCCCGGGAAGCGGCAAGTGCCCGACCTACAAGATGACCATCGACGTCACGGTCGTCGGCACGGATGTGGAGGGGCGTTTCCAGCAGGAAGGCCGGCCGGAGCGAAACTTCAAGGCAACCCTGGGCGCCGACATGAAGTTCAAGACGACCGCCATCGTGGGCGGCGGCAATACCATGGACGTCGTGGGCTCCCTCAAGGAGGGAGACTCGTCGATCATGCTCGATGGCTACTGCCTGTTTAAGGGCAAGCTCACGAAGAAGTAGCGACCAGTCGCAGTCTCACGCAGGGAACTGCGCGCTGCGCAGCGCTTGAATGGGCGGCGCGTCGGGCCTGCTAACCGATCCAGAACGTGTCGGGCTTGTAGAGTCCGATGTACCCGCCTGGATCCCAGGCCCAGTAGCCTTTCTCCGGGAGGTTTCTAACCTTCTTGGTGGCGGTCAGTGGCTGGCGCACCGAATTCACCGTGCCGATCGAGAAGACCTGGTCGGCGTTGATCGTCAGGATTTCGTCCCATGCCTTGCGCCGCTCGGCGGCGTCGGTCGAGCGCTCCCACTGCTGCAGCAGTTCGAGCAGCTTCTTGCCCTCCTCGGTGTCGCAGGCTTCGCCCTGCTTGCCGTGCGATTCGATGTAGAGGCCCCACTTCGGCCATTGCAGGCCGCCCTGCATGGTCGGCGTGAACTCTCGCGGGCTGGTGTCAACCGTCGGTGCGGCCGTGGTCACCCCGGCATAGGCGGTCATGATCGCTTCGCCGGACGTGGTGCGCAGGCGGAAGTTGTCGGTCGTCTGCGCCCTGAGCTCGATGCGGATGCCGACCTTCTTCCAGTGGTCCCTGACCAGGGTCATGCTGTCGACTTCGTCCGCCTTCTCGCTGGCGTGCTCGACGACGAGCAGCGCGGGCTGGCCGTTGGGCAGAAGGCGGATGCCGTCGTTGCCCTTCTTGTCGAGCCCTACCTCGTCGAGCAGTTTGTTGGCCATCTTGAGGTCATACGTCGCCCACTTGGTGGCGAGCTCCGGCTTGAACAGCGGCGAGCGCGGCATGATGGTGTTGGCCGACGGCTTGGCTAGGCCGCTATAGACCGCCTCGCTCAGCTCATCGCGGTCGATCGCCAGCGACAGGGCGCGGCGGAAGCGGACGTCACGGTTGAGCTTGCGCCAGGTTTCGTCGGCGGCATTCATGTTGGGGTAGAAGGCGACCTCCGACCCCGAGCCCTTCTCCCAGAGCACGACCTTGATCCCGGATTTCTTCGCAGCATCGCGCAGGAAAGTGTAGTCGCGCAGGCCGAGATAGCGCGGCTGCAGGTCCGACTCGCCGAGCCCCGCCTTGGCCGCGATCAGATTGGACGCGACCACCGTGAAGGTGACCTTGTCGAAGTAGGGCAGCTGCACGCCCTTTTCGTCGATCCGGTAATAGAAGGGGTTGCGCTCGAACACGTAGCGCTGCGACGGCGGCGGCGTCACGAGCTTCCAGGCATTGAGCGTCGGCAGGTCCGGATTGTCGTTGCCGTACATCGCATCCTGGCGGTGAAACACGTTGGCCCAGCGGCTGCCGATGTAGCGCTTCAGGATCTCCTCTTCGGGCGTGTATTTGCCGTGGAGCGTCTTGAGGTAATGCGCCGGCCGGAACAGGAAGAGGGGCGCCGCGCGCGCCTGGCTTTCGATGAAATAGGGGTTGGGCTTGTCCCAGCTGTAGCGGATCGTCAGCTCGTCGATGATCTCGACCTTGGGCGGCTTGCCGTCGACGAGGAGCTCGACCGATGGTCCGCGGGGCGACAGTTCGCTGTTGTTCGCGACGTCCTCCCAGAAGAAGCGGAAATCCTCGGTGGTGAACGGCTTGCCGTCCGACCACTTGTGGCCGGCGCGCAGCTTCAGGGTGAACTCGCGGTTGTCCTTGACGTCGTAGCTTTCGAGGATGTCGGGCTGCAGCTTGAACTGGTCGTCGTACACGATCAGCCGCGTATTGGAGTAAAGTGTCATCAGTCGGGTGTCGCGGGCGTTCGCCACCAGGATGTTGACCTCGCCGCCTGGCTTGCCCACGCCGTCGGCGCCGGCGAAACGCTTCACGATCGAGGGTGCGTCGGGGATGCGCTTGTCGACCGCCGGCAGGGAGCCCGCCTTCACCTGCTCGGCCAGCGAGGGCGTCTCGACGACCGCCGGCTTCGCCCGCGCCAGTATCGGTGTCAGGAGCGCAGCAGTCGCTCCGGCCGTGAACGCGCGCCTCTTCATCGTGTGGCCTCTTCCTGTCGGTTGTTGTTATCGCAACTCGTTTCAGGAACGGTCCGACACGGCGGCGATTTCATCAAGTCTGAAAGGCTTGCCGCATCATAGGGTCGCAGGCCGCAACCTTTTCAGTCGATCTGGATCCCGAGCGGCGGCAGCACCTTTCTGTAGCGCTCGATCTCGCTTTCGACGTAGGCGGCGAACTCGGCCGGCGGGAGGCCGACGATCTCGCCGCCATTGTCGGTCGTGAAGGTCTCGAATGACTTCTCGTGAGCGGCCTTGAGCAGGTTCTTGTAGAGCGTGTCGACCACGTCCGCCGGCAGCCTGGGCGGACCCCAGAAACCGGACCAGCCGGGAATGTCGGCCTCGATGCCGTACTCGCCGAAGGTCGGCACGTCGGGCATCTGCTTCATGCGCTTGGCGCTCGAGATGCCCAGCATGCGCAGCCGGGTAGTCTGCAGGTACTGCATGATGAGAGACGGCGAGACGAAGAAGGAATCGATCGTCCCGGCGATCGCGTCGTTGATTGGCGTGGTCTTGTACGGCACGTGCGTGAGCTGGACCCTGGCGCTGCGGCAGAACAGCTCGCCCACGACATGCGTGGTGTTGCCGATGCCGGAGGAGCCGTAGTTGATCTTGCCCGGCTCCGCCCGCGCCGCCGCCAGGAACTCGTCCATCGTCTTGAAGCGCGAAGTGCCCGGCACGATCAAGCCGAAGCCCTGGCTGCGCGTCATCAGGGTGATCGGCGTGAAGCCGGTGATCGGATCGTACGGCAGCTTGCGCATCAGCACCGCGTTCGTGGTGTGGCCGCCGGTCGTGTAGAGCAGGGTGTTGCCGTCGGGCTTGGCGCGGGAGACCTCGAGCGAGCCGATGGTCGTGCCGCCGCCCGGCTTGTCGTCGATGATCACGGTGCGGCCGTTGGCGATGCGGTAGGCTTCCGCGAAGACGCGCATCGTGTTGTCAGTGCCCGATCCGGCGCCGAACGGCACGACGATGCGCAGGTTCTCTTCGGCACGAGGCGCCGGCGAGCCAGCGAACAAGGCGGCGCCCGCGAGGACGCTGCGGCGCGTAAGGGCCATCATGCCCTCCCGTGGATCGCATCGACCGCGGCGCCGAGCATCCGGCCGGGATCGGCGGCGAGCGTCGCGCTGCGCCAGCCGACATGGCCGTCGGGCCGCACCAGTACCGCGCCATCGGCCTCGATGCCGTAGAGCTCTCGCCAGGGCTCCTCGTCGCCCAGCACCATCGGCTTGACGTGGAAGGGCCGCGCCGCGTCGGCCCAGGCGCCGCCCTTGGCGCCGGCCAGCAGCACGAAGCCGTTGCCGACCAGGTCGACTGTCGATAGCCGCCCGCCCTCCGTCTGCACCCAGGCATGCGGCGCGCGGGCACCGGGCCAGGCCGAGGGCAGGTAGTCGGTCACCGGATTGGCGACCTGGGGGCCGGGCGTGCCGTCGGGGATCACGGCCGCGGACCTGTAGGTCGCGCCGAAGATCATGCCTTGCTCGTTCAGGAACTCGCGCCGCGCGCCCTTGCCCTGCAGCGTCTTCTCCATCCGGCCCATCGACGCGGCATTGGCCAGCGCCTGCTCGGTGATCGCCTTGCCGAACGGCTGGCGCTCGTCGTTGTAGGTGTCGAGCAGCGACGACGTCGCTTCGCCCTTCAGCACCGCCGCCAGCTTCCAGGCGAGGTTCTGCACGTCCTGGATGCCGGTGTTCATGCCGAAGCCGCCGGTCGGCGGCATCTCGTGCGCGGCATCGCCCGCCAGCAGGACCCGGCCCTGGCGATAGCGCTCTGCCACGTGGGCCGACGCGACCCACGGCGCCACGCCCAGCACCTTCACCGGCAGGTCGGGCACGCCGACCGCGCGGCGGATCATCGCCGTCGAAAAGTCGGGCGTGAAATCCTCCGGCTTCTGGCCGTGCGCCCGCAGCGAGTTCACCAGGAAACCCCAGCGGTCGTGCGCGTTGATGGTGAGGAAGGTGGCGCGCATCTCCTCGTTCTCGATGAAGTAAAGCGCGGCCGGGCGGTCCTGCGTCCATGGCCGGAGGTCGGCCTCGAGCAGGACGTTGACGCTGTCGTAGACGTCCTTCTGGCCCTGCAGTGCGATGCCGAGCGCATTGCGCACGCGGCTCTGCGCCCCGTCGGCGGCGATCAGGTACTGCGCCGACACCTGCTCGCTGGCGCCGGTCTTCGTGTCGGTGATCGTCGCCGTCACGCCCTTGTCGTTCTGCTCGAACGTCGTGAGCTCCGTGTCGAAGCGCAGCGAGCCGAGCGGCTGGCGCTCGGCGCAGCGGCGCAACACCGGCTCGAGATAGTCCTGCGCGCACAGGCAGGCGCGCACCGGCGTCACCTCGGCGCGCTGGGTGCTCTGGCCCCACGGCACGCGCCGCTCGATCTCCTCGCCGGCCAGGGTCTTCGTCCAGACGATGAAGCCCACCTTGTCGGGCGGCAGGCCGGCCGCGCGCACCTCGTCCTCGATGCCCTGCTGGCGGAAGACCTCCATGGTGCGGGCGTTGATGCCGCGCGCCTTGGGATGGATGGCAGTGCCGGGATGGCGCTCGACCAGCAGGGACTTTATGCCGAGCCGCGAGAGCATCAGGGAGGCCGTGAGGCCGACCGGGCCGCCGCCGACGATCAGAACGGGAACTTCGATCATGGCGAAAGCGTCCCCCTTACGGATCGGTAAGTCAAGCAGGCGGCCGCAGAGGCCTCGTCGTAACCAGCAGGAATTGCACCGGCTTTCCGGTGTGCGAGGTGTAGGAGTGCGGCGTGTCGCCGGCGAACAGGGTGCTCTCGCCCGCCAGCAGGCGGCGGGCACGCCTGCCCTTGAAATTGA
This sequence comes from Reyranella sp., assembly GCA_035293665.1. Lineage (GTDB taxonomy): Bacteria > Pseudomonadota > Alphaproteobacteria > Reyranellales > Reyranellaceae > Reyranella. The sequence goes on from DATGMK010000043.1 coordinate 11,485, forward strand.
TGGTCAACGTGCCGTCGAGCACGAAGCAGAACTCGGTGTCGGGATGGGAGAGGAAGCCGCCGCCTTCCTCGACGGTCTTGTGCCGCGTGGTCAGGATGAAGGTGCTGAGCTGCTTCGATAGAGGATTGTTCGGATGCAGCGACTTCAGGCTGCGCCGTCCCAGCTTCACCTCCTGGACGTCGCGCGACGAG
>DATGMK010000044.1:0-109917 GCA_035293665.1 Reyranella sp.
GTAGCTGAACAGTGACCCACTTCGCTCATCCGAGCCGCGCATCACAACAACTCCCGCAAGCTACCGAGATCAGTGAATCATCTTCTTCGGTCCGATACGACGACTTCTTCAACAACCTGCTAGTGCGCCAGCTCCTCGACCGTCGCGACCAGGCGGGCGATGTCGGCCGGTGTGCTGAGGCGATGGTCGCCGCCTTTGACGAAGGTCGTGATCACCTCCGGCGCCTCGAGATGCTCCGCGATCTGCAGCGAATATTCCCACGGCACGTCGGGGTCGCGCTGGCCGTGCAGCAGGCGCACCGGACAGGGCAGCGCGAGCTTCTTGTCGAGCACCAGGTGGTTGCGACCCTCCTCGATCAGCTTCCAGGTGAAGACCGACGGCTCGGGGGAGTATTGCGACGGCCGCTCGAGCCGGCCCTCGCGCTGCAGGGTCGCGCGGTCCTCGGCCGACAGGCTCCTGAGCAGCATGCGCTCGGTGAAGTCGGGGGCGGCCGCGATCAGCACCAGACCCGCCAGCCGCGAGGACCGCTGCAGCGCCACCAGCAGCGACAGCCAGCCGCCCATGCTCGAGCCCACCAGCACGAGCGGCCCGGTGGTCTTCGCGTCGATCACCGCCAGTGAATCGTCGAGCCAGCGGCCGATCGTGCCGTCCTCGAAGCGGCCCGACGACTGGCCGTGGCCGAGATAGTCGAACCGCAGGTAGGACCGGCCGGTGAGCCGCGCCCAGGCTTCCAGCGCCATCGCCTTGGTGCCGGTCATATCCGAGCGGAAGCCGCCCAGGAATACCACTGTGGGTTCGCGGCCTTCGGTCCGTGCAAAGGCCACGGTGTTGCCATCGGGGCGCTGCAGCCGCTCGACCCTGTTTCCGTTGTCCATGGCGTGTTACGTGCCATAGCCGTGTCGCCTCCGCATCTGCTTCAGATCGTGCCGTCGCTCGACGGCGGCAGCCTGTCCCGCACCACCCTAGATGCCGCGCAGGCCGCGATCGCCGCCGGCGGCAGTGCCACGGTCGCTTCGGCCGGCGGCATGCTGATGCCGCAGCTGCTGCGGGCGCATGCCAGGCACGTCGACTTCTCCTGTGATGGCCATCCCCTGTGGGCGCGCCTCGCCCTGCCGGCACGGCTGTTCGGCGAGGTGCGCGACCACGGCATCGACATCGTGCAGACCCGCACGCCGCTCACGACCTGGATCGGCCGCGCGGTGGCGCGGCGGCTCAAGGCCCGGTGCGTCGCCACCCTGCACGCGCCGTTCGTCGGCACTACGCGGATCGAGCACCTGGTGGAGCAGCGACAGGCGCATGCCGACGCGCTGGTCGCGGTGTCGGACTACATCGCCCGGAATGCGATCGCCCACATGCCGGTGCTCGCCGAGCGGATCGAGACCATCCGTCCCGGCATCAATCTCGATCGCTTCGATCCGGCGGCGGTGCGCGCCGATCGGTTGATCAAGCTTTCGAAAGAGCTGGGCGTGCCCGACGGCGCGCATGTGGTGATCTGCGCCGCGCGCGACGAGCCCGGCCGGCTCACCCTGATCCAGGCGATCAAGCAACTCGACCGCGACGACGTGTTCTGCCTGCTGCTGGGATCGAGCGACACCAAAACGCCGTTCGAGAAGGAGCTCGAGCGCCAGATCGTGCAGGCCGACCTCCTGGGCAAGGTGCAGATCGGCCCGCATGTCGAGGACATGCCGGCGGCCTACATGCTGGCCGACGTCGTGGTTGCCACCGGGGGAACGCGCCGCGGCTTCAGCCGGACGCTGGTCGAGGCGCAGGCGATGGGCCGGCCGGTCGTAGCCGAGGAAGGCGGTGGGGCCGCCGAGTCGGTCCGGCCCGGCGTCACCGGCTGGCTCGCCGGCCTCGCCGACTCGACCTCACTTGCGCAGGCGATCAATACGGCGGTCTCGCTGCCGCCGGAGCGGCGTGCCGAGCTGGCCCGCACCGCGCAGGACCATGTGCGCAAGCACTACTCGCTGAAGCAGAGCAACGAGCGGCTGATGCGGCTCTACGAACGATTGGCGGAGCCCACATGATGAAGCCTCTCATCGCCCTCGCGCCATTCGCGCTGACCGCAACGCCGGCCTGGGCGCAGCTCTCGGGACCGCTGGCCGGTGGGCCCACCGGCCAGTTCCTCGGCCCGCCCCCGGGCAACGTTGCACGGTGGGCTTCGACCGGAACGTCTGGATCGGCCAGTTCGCTCAGGCCGACGACGTCGACTTCCCCCAGCACGGCCATTTCCGGCTGGAGTATCGCGACGAGCGAACCCTGACCGGCTCCTACCGGCCGGACGGGACGGCCGTTCCGCTGGGCCGGCATGCGATCGTGAGCCCGCGACTTGACTGAAATGCCTGTGATCTCTATCTCCGATCGCATGGACCGGATGTTTTTCCCCGTCCCGACGTCACTGACCACCGTTCGAACTTGATTCGGCCGGGCGCGCGCCTTCGTGCCGCCTCCCGGCCCGCGGCTGCCGGCGCTTTGCGTCGGCCGCAGCCTCCTGTTCGCATTCTTCTTTCTCGGTGGTAGCCATGATCAACATTTCCTTGCCGGACGGGTCGGTCCGGCACTTCGACAAGCCGGTGAGCGGCGCTGACATCGCCGCCTCGATCGGGCCGGGCCTTGCCAAGGCCGCCCTCGCGGTGAAGGTCGACGGCAAGCTCAAGGATCTCTCCGCGGTGGTCGACCACGACGCCAGGATCGGCATCGTGACGTCGAAGGATCCGGAGGCGCTCGAGCTCTTGCGGCACGATGCGGCGCACGTGCTCGCCCAGGCGGTGCAGGAGCTCTATCCCGGCACGCAGATCACGTTCGGTCCGGCGACGGAGGACGGCTTCTATTACGACTTCGTGCGTGAGCAGCCGTTCACGCCCGAGGACTTCGCGAAGATCGAGCAGCGGATGGCGGAGATCGTCGACCGCAACCTACCGATCGAGCGCGAGGTCTGGGATCGCGCGAAGATCAAACAGTATTTCGTCGACCATGGCGAGAAGTTCAAAGCCGAATGGGCCGACGAGCTGCCGAAGGGCGAGGAGATCTCGGTCTACAAACAGGGCGACTGGCTCGACATGTGCCTCGGCCCGCATCTCCCCTCGACGGGCAAATTGGGTAAGGCGTTCAAATTGACGAAGGTGTCGGGCGCCTACTGGCGCGGCGACGCGAAGAACGCCCAGCTCCAGCGCGTCTACGGCACGGTGTTCTTCTCCGACAAGGAGCTCAAGGCGTACCTCCATCGCATCGAGGAGGCCGAGAAGCGCGACCATCGCCGCATCGGCAAGGAGATGGGTCTCTTCCATCAGCAGGAAGAGGCGGCCGGCATGGTGTTCTGGCATCCCAAGGGCTGGACGCTGTGGCGCACGATCGAGGGCTATCTCCGGCGCAAGCTCGAGGCCGGCGGCTATGTCGAGGTGAAGACGCCGCAGCTGGTCGACCGCAAGCTGTGGGAGGAGTCGGGCCACTGGGAGAAGTTCCGCGCGAACATGTATCTCAGCGAGAACGAGGAAGGGCTCAAGGAGTTCATCGCCGACGAGCACCAGCGCATCTTCGCGCTGAAGCCGATGAACTGCCCGTGCCACGTGCAGATCTTCAACCAGGGTCTGCGCAGCTACCGCGAGCTGCCGCTCCGCATGGCCGAGATGGGATCGTGCCACCGCTTCGAGCCGTCGGGCGCGCTGCACGGCATCATGCGCGTGCGCAACTTCACGCAGGACGATGCCCACATCTTCTGCAGTGAGGACATGATCGAGGCCGAGACGATCCGCTTCTGCGAGCTGCTCGGCTCGATCTATCGCGACCTGGGTTTCCCGGACTACTTCGTGAAGTTCTCCGACCGCCCGCCGGTGCGTGCGGGATCGGACGCGGTGTGGGACCAGGCCGAGGGCGCGCTCAAGTCGGCGTCCAAGGCGGCCGGCCTCGACCTGATCCTCAATCCCGGGGAGGGCGCGTTCTACGGGCCCAAGCTCGAGTTCGTGCTGCGCGACGCGATCGGCCGCGACTGGCAGTGCGGCACGCTCCAGGTCGATTTCGTGATGCCGGAGCGGCTGGGCGCGGAGTACGTGGCCGAGGACGGCACGCGCAAGCGGCCGGTCATGCTTCATCGCGCGATCTTCGGCAGCTTCGAGCGCATGATCGGCATTCTCATCGAGCACTATGCCGGCCGCTTCCCGCTCTGGATGGCGCCGACGCAAGCGGTGGTGGCCACGATCGTCAGCGACGCCGACAGCTATGCCGAGGAGGCCGCTGCGAAACTGCGGGCCGCCGGCATGCGGGTCGAGGTCGACAGGAGCAACCAGAAGATCAACTACAAGGTCCGCGAGCACTCGCTGGCCCACGTGCCGCTGATCCTGGCGGTCGGCCGGCGCGACATGGAGAACAAGACGGTCGCGATCCGACGGTTGGGCTCGGAAAAGCAGGAGGTCCTTGAATTGGGGGCCGCCGTCACTACACTTTCAAGGGAGGCCCAGCCGCCCTTCTAGGGCGGTTGCGGCCTCGTTTTCCGCCCCGAAAGGGGTATCAACGAGGGAGAAGTTAGCCATAGCACGTCCTGCTCAACAAAGCGCGCCGACCCGCGACGGTCCGCGCGTGAACGGCGAGATCAGAGCGCCGCAAGTCCGACTGATCGACGAGAACGGCGACATGGTCGGCGTCGTCAGTGCCCGCGAAGCGTTGGAGATGGCCGAGGAGGCCAGCCTCGATCTCATCGAGATTTCGCCCAACGCCGTTCCGCCGGTTTGCAAGATCTCCGATTACGGCAAGTACAAGTACGAGGCGCAGAAGAAGGCGCACGAGGCCCGGAAGCACCAGAAGGTGATCGAGGTCAAGGAGATCAAGATGCGCCCGAACATCGACGACCACGACTACGAAGTGAAGATGAAGGCGATGAAGCGCTTCATCGAGGAAGGCGACAAGGTGAAGGTCACCCTGCGCTTCCGCGGCCGCGAGATGGTTCATTCGGAGCTCGGCCTGCAGGTCCTCAACCGCGTGCGCGGCGAGATGGATCCGCTCACCAAGATCGAATCGATGCCGCGCATGGAAGGCCGCCAGATGGTCATGGTGCTGGCGCCGAAGTGACGCCGGCACCGTTCGGTCCCTCCTCACCCGCCGCCTCGGTCAGGCCCTCGTAGTCGAGGATCTCGACGAGGTTGCGGCGCGAGCGGATGACCTTCCGCGCCTCGAGCATGTGCAGCGCGACCGTCACGCCCGATCGCCGCACCGCCAGCAGCCTGGCAAGCGCCTCGTGCGTGAGCGCAAGCTGCGGCGTACCGAGCCGCAGCGATGCCAGCAGCAGGCGCCGGGCGAGCCGCTGCTCGATCGTGCTGCTGCCGATCGACACCACACTGTCCGACATCTGGCGAACGAAGGCGTGCACCGCCGCGAGCAGCTGCGCGCGCAGCGCCACGTGCTGCTCGAGCAGCGGCATCAGCGCGCCGGCTGACGCACGCCACGCCGTGCCCGCGACCTGCATCACGCTCTCCAGACCCGGGCTCTGGGCGGGCCCGAGCAGCAGTGTCCCGCCGGCGATGCCCTCGCGGCCGACCAGCGCCACCTCGACCGCCTTGCCGCGCGCATTGCGCGCCGAGACCGACACCAGGCCGGTGACCGGAAAGTAGACCCAGTCGACCTTGCCGTCGGCTGCGCTCAGCGTTTCGCCCGCCTTCAGGGAGACGTGCTCGAGATGCGGCTGGAGCGCGCGCAAGGCGTCCGGCGCGAGCCGCTCGAGCACCTGATTGCCGCGTTCGCCTTCGGCAGAGGGTCGAGCGAGATCCGCCAGCGCGCGCCCGAACTCGCGATCGTCGACCGGCTTCTTGAGCAGCATGAAGGGGATGTCGCGCTTGCGCAGCTGCTCGCACAGCGGCGAGCTGGTGTCGCCGTGCAGGTCGCTGTCGATCACCGCGCCGTCGAGTGCGTTGTCGCGCACGAACTCGAGGCCCTTGTCGACATGCTCGACCATTCCCGCAACGTCGCAGCCATGCCGCACGATCATGTCGCAGACCGCGAGGGCCGTGGGATAGCTCTCTTCGACAACCAGGATGCGGGGCCGGGATTGCATCATCGGGATCTCCTCCTGTGGTGTCGACACGCCCCCGAATGAACGCCCGCACGTCACAAAGGAAACACACCGCGACAAAGAGTCGGTCACGGCATGTAAGACCCTCCGTTCACATGTAAAACCTGCCCTGTGACCGCGCTGGCCTCGTCGGAGGCGAGAAAAACCGCCGTTCGCGCGACCTGATCGGGCGTCAGCAGCTTGCCGCCGAGCGGAATCGAGCTGCGTGCCATCTCGATCAGCTCGGCGTCGGTGTTTCCATAACGCGGTTGCGCCGTGTCCGTCGTGCCGGGGGCGATGGCGTTGACGCGAATGTCATGCGGCGCGAGCTCGAGCGCCATGGCGCGGGTCATGGAGACGACTCCGCCCTTGCTGGCGCTGTAGTGCACACCGCGCACCGCGCCCCGGATCGCCTGAGAGGAGAGATTGATGATCGCGCCCGGGCGGCCCATGGCGACCAGCTTTCGCGCAACTGCCTGGGCGGCGAAGAACCCGCCCTTGAGATTGATGTCGAGTACAAAGTCCCAGTCGCTCTCGCGCATTTCCAGGAATTTCACGCGCGGATAGACGCCGGCATTGTTGACCAGGATGTCGATCGTGCCGAGCTGTTGCTCAGCCGCTGCAATCATCGACTCGATCTCGGCCAGCCTGCCGACATCGGCCTTGATCAGCACCGCGCGACGCCCCTTGTCGCGCACGCCTTTGGCGACCGCCTCGGCGTCGGCCTGGTTGTCGAGCCAGTTGATCGCGACGTCGGCGCCCTCGCCCGCCAGCGCCAGCGCGATGGCCGCCCCGATGCCCTGCTGCGCCCCGGTGACCAGAGCGACCTTACCGTGCAACTTCATGGAAACTCCCCTATCTGCCTATGCTTGCTTGCCCGCGGGGGCATCGCTATAAGCCCCGTTCCTTCGGCGGTCTGGCCCAAAGGGCATTGCCTCGATCGCCTAACGTAACCCTTTGAAAAGGAAAGAAAATGCCCAAGATGAAGACCAAGAGCGGGGCCAAGAAGCGTTTTCGCTTCACGGGCACCGGCAAAGTGAAGCATGGCGTGGTCGGAAAGCGCCACGGCATGACCAAGCGGGGCAACCGGTTCCTGCGCCAGGCCACCGGCATGGCGATCGTCTCCGAGCCCGACACGCGCATCATCAAGCGCAACTTTTTCCCGTACGAGAGGTAATCCGCCATGGCACGCGTCAAGCGGGGCGTGGCTGCACACGCTCGTCACAAGAAGGTCCTGAAGCTCGCCAAGGGCTATCGCGGCCGCGCCAAGGTCGCGTTCCGCGTCGGCATCGAGAAGGTCGAGAAGGGCCTGCAGTACGCCTACCGCGATCGCCGCAACAAGAAGCGGGCGTTCCGCGGGCTTTGGATCCAGCGGATCAACGCGGCGGTCCGCGAGCACGGCATGACCTACTCGCAGTTCATGAACGGCATCCTCAAGGCCGGCGTCGAAGTCGACCGCAAGGTGATGGCCGATCTCGCCGCGCGCGAGCCGGCAGCGTTTAAGGCCCTGGTCGATCAGGCCCAGGCCGCCCTCAAGTAATTCTCGACGCCGCAAGGCGTCCGGAGTCGAAGTCCAAGAGGGAGCCTGGCCACAGGCTCCCTCTTTTCGTCTTGGAGTCGGAGAGAACGAGAGATGGATGATCTTTCGACCATACGCAGCGAGGCGCTGAGCGCTGTCGAAAGCGCGGCCGATCTCGGCGCGCTCGACGCCGTGCGCGTTGCCGCCCTCGGCAAGAAGGGCAGCGTGACCGGCCTGATGAAGACCCTCGGGACGCTGGCGCCCGAGCAGCGCAAGGAGTTCGGCTCGCGTGTGAACCAGCTCAAGGCCGAGATCGAGGCCGCGCTGGAAGCGCGCAAGTCGACGCTCGGCGCGGCCGCGCTCGCGGCGAAGCTCGCGAGCGAGCGGGTCGACGTCACCCTGCCGGTGCGGCCCGAGACGCGCGGCACCTTGCATCCGATCGGCCAGGTGATGGACGAGCTCGCCGAGATCTTCGGCGAGATGGGCTTCACCTGGGCCGAAGGTCCGGACATCGAGGACGACTGGCACAACTTCACCGCGCTCAACATCCCGCCCGACCATCCGGCGCGGCAGATGCAGGACACGTTCTACCTGCCGTCGCGCGCCGACGGCACGCCGATGGTGCTGCGCACGCACACCTCGCCGGTGCAGGCGCGCACCATGCTCGACAAGGACGTGCAGAAGATGCTGGCCGACGGCGGGTCGCTGCGCATCATCGTGCCTGGCCGCACTTTCCGCATCGACAACGACGCCACCCACACGCCGATGTTCCACCAGGTCGAAGGCCTGGTGATCGACCGTTCGACCCACATGGGCCATCTCAAGGGCTGCCTGCACGATTTCTGCCGGGCCTTCTTCGAGGTCGACGTGCTGCCCATCCGCTTCCGCCCCTCCTACTTCCCGTTCACCGAGCCGTCGGCCGAGGTCGACATCGGCTGCTCGTGGAAGGGCGGCGAGCTGCAGATCGGCGCCGGCGATTCGTGGCTCGAGATCCTGGGCTCCGGCATGGTCCATCCCAACGTGATCGCCAATTGCGGGCTCGATCCCGCCGTGTATCAGGGCTTCGCCTTCGGCATGGGCATCGATCGCATCGCCATGCTGAAGTACGGCATCCCCGACCTGCGCGACTTCTTCGGCTCCGATCTCCGGTGGTTGCGCCATTACGGCTTCTCCGTGCTGGAGGGCGTGCGATGAAATTCACGCTGTCCTGGCTGAAGGAGCATCTCGATACCGATGCGTCGCTCACCGAGGTGCGCGACGCGCTGACCATGCTCGGCCTCGAGGTCGAGGCCATCGAGAATGCCGCCGAAACCTTCAAGGGCTTCGTCGTCGGCTACGTGGTCGAGGCGATCCAGCATCCCAACGCCGACCGGCTGCGCGTCTGCAAGGTCGATACCGGCGCCGGCGTGATCCAGGTCGTATGCGGCGCGCCCAATGCACGGACCGGCATGAAGGGCGTGTTCGCTCCGGCCGGCAGCTACATTCCCGGCACCGATCTGCACCTCAAGGCGAGCAAGATCCGCGGCCAGGACAGCAACGGCATGCTGTGCTCGATGCGTGAGCTGCAGCTCAGCGACGACCATACGGGCATCATCGACCTGCCGGCGGATACGAAGGTCGGCATGCCGGCGGCCGAGGCACTCGGCCTCGACGATCCAGTGATCGAGATCAAGGTCACGCCGAACCGCGGCGATTGCCTCGGCGTGCACGGCATCGCCCGCGATCTCGCCGCGGCCGGAATCGGCACGCTCAAGCCGTTCAAGGCGGAGCGGATCAAGGGCAGCTACGCCAGCCCGATCCAGTGGACGCACGGCTACGAGGCCCAGCCCGACAGCCCCTGCCCGATCGTGGTCGGCCGCCACTTCCGCGGCGTGAAGAACGGTCCTTCGCCCGACTGGCTGCAGCGCCGGTTGAAGGCCATCGGGCTGCGGCCCATCTCGACGCTGGTGGACATCACCAACCTGGTGACCTTCGACCTCAACCGCCCCTTGCACGTGTTCGATGCCAGGAAGCTTTCGGGCAACCTCGTCATGCGCCAGGCGCGCGAGGGCGAGACGATCCTCGCGCTCGACGGCAAGACCTACACGCTCGATCCCTCCGTGGCGGTGATCGCCGACAGCAAGGCGCCGCACGGCATCGGCGGCGTGATGGGCGGCGAGGACACCGGCGTGCAGGCTGACACCACCGAGGTGTTCCTCGAGGTCGCCTACTTCACACCGATGAACGTCGCCTCGACCGGCCGCAAGCTCGGCATCCAGTCCGACGCCCGCTACCGCTTCGAGCGCGGCATCGATCCGCAGTCGGTCGAATGGGGCACCGACGTCGCCACCCGCCTGATCCTCGACCTGTGCGGCGGCGAGGCGAGCGAGATCACCAAGAGCGGCGTGATGCCGAACTGGCAGCGCAGCTACACCCTCCGTACCGACCGCGTGAAGAACCTGACCGCGATCGACGTGCCGGCAGACCGCACGGTCGACATCCTGACCAAGCTCGGCTTCGGCGTGAGCGGTACTGGGCCGTGGAGCGTCGCGGTGCCGTCGTGGCGTCCTGATGTGATCGGCGAAGCCGACCTCGTCGAGGAGGTGACGCGCGTGCACGGCTTCGACAACATCCCGACCACCTCCCTGCCGCGGCTGTCGGCGATCTCCAAGCCGGTGCGCACGCCGCTGCAGCGCCGCGTGCCGCAGGCGCGCAAGGCGCTCGCCGCGCGCGGCATGAGCGAGGCCGTCACCTGGTCCTTCATGGCGCGTGCCAAGGCCGAACGCTTCGGCGCGCAGCAGAAGACGGAGCTCAGGCTGCTGAACTCGATCGACGCGACGCTGGACACCATGCGGCCCTCGATCCTGCCCAACCTGATCGACGCCGCCGCGCGCAACGAGGCCCGCGGCCTCAGCGATCCGGCGCTGTTCGAGGTCGGCCCGCAATACAAGGACGCCTCGCCGACCGGCCAGGCGCGCGTCGCGGCTGGCGTGCGCCACAACATGGCGGTGCCGCGCAACTGGGAAGGCCCGAGTCGCACCGTCGACGTCTTCGACGCCAAGGCCGATGCGCTCGCGGTGCTGGCCGCGATCGGCGCGCCCGACAATCTCAGCGCCAGCACCGGCGCGCCGGACTGGTACCACCCCGGCCGGTCGGGCGTGATCAAGCTCGGCGACCGCACGATGGCCTATTTCGGCGAGCTGCATCCCGAGATCGTCGCCGAAGCCGACCTCAAGGGTCCGGTCGCCGCCTTCGAGGTGTTCCTCGAGGCGCCGCCGCTGCCCAAGCAGAAGGCCACCAAGGCGCGGTCCAAGCTCACTCTGTCGCCGTTCCAGCCGGTCGAGCGGGACTTCGCCTTCCTGGTCGATGCCGCGGTCGAGGCCGAGAAGCTGGTGCGCGCCGCCCGCAACGCCGACAAGGCCCTGATCGCCGGCGCCCGGGTGTTCGACGTCTATGCCGGCAAGGGCGTGCCCGACGGCCAGAAGTCGCTCGCGATCGCCGTCACTCTGCAACCGATGGAGCGTACGCTCACGGACGCCGAGATCGAGGCGGTTTCGAACAAGATCGTCGCTGCCGTTTCGAAAGCGACCGGAGCTACATTGCGTGGGTAGCTCACCCCCTCCTTGCCCTCCCCCTGAGGGGGAGGGTTCATGACTCCCTTCCCCGCAGGGGGAAGGTCGGGGTGGGGGTAGGCTCCAAAAGAGTAGGAAATGACCGACCTGTCGTTGATCCGCAATTTCTCGATCATCGCCCATATCGACCACGGCAAGAGCACGCTGGCCGACCGGCTGCTGCTGCGCTGCGGAGCGGTGACCGAGCGCGAGTTCCACGACCAGATGCTCGATTCGATGGACATCGAGCGCTAGCGCGGCATCACCATCAAGGCGCAGACCGTGCGCCTCAACTATCCGGCGCAGGACGGCAAGACCTACGTCCTGAACCTGATGGACACGCCGGGCCATGTCGACTTCGCCTACGAGGTCAGCCGCTCGCTCGCCGCCTGCGAGGGCTCGCTGCTGGTGGTCGACGCCAGCCAGGGCGTCGAGGCGCAGACGCTCGCCAACGCCTATCACGCGATCGACGCCAACCACGAGATCATCCCGGTCCTCAACAAGATCGACCTGCCGTCGGCCGATCCCGAGCGCGTGAGCAAGGAGATCGAGGACGTGGTCGGCATCGACACGTCCGAGGCGATCAAGGTCTCGGCCAAGACCGGCATCGGCATCGACGACCTGCTCGAGGCGATGGTCAAGCGCCTGCCGCCGCCGAAGGGCGACCGCGATGCGCCGCTCAAGGCGCTGCTGGTCGACAGCTGGTACGACCCTTACCTCGGCGTCGTGACTCTTGTTCGCGTGCAGGACGGGGTGCTGAAGAAGGGCATGCGCATCCGCATGATGGCGGTCGGCGCGGCGTACGACCTCGACAAGGTCGGCATCTTCGCGCCCAAGCCGACCGACGTAGCGGAACTTGGGCCGGGGGAGATCGGCTTCATCATCGCCGGCATCAAGACCATCGCCGACTGCAAGGTGGGCGACACGATCACCGACGACAAGAAGCCGGCGGCGGCGATGCTGGCCGGCTTCAAGCCCAGCGTGCCCGTGGTGTTCTGCGGCATGTTCCCGGCCGACGCCGCCGAGTTCGAGACGCTGCGCGAATCGCTCGGCAAGCTCCGGCTGAACGACGCCTCGTTCCACTTCGAGCCCGAGACCAGCGCGGCGCTGGGCTTCGGCTTCCGCTGCGGCTTCCTCGGCCTGCTGCACCTCGAGATCATCCAGGAGCGGCTGGAGCGCGAGTTCAACCTCGACCTCGTCACCACCGCGCCCTCGGTCGTCTACAAGGTGAAGATGACCGACGGCTCGGAGATCGAACTGCACAACCCGGCCGACTATCCCGATCCGATGAAGATCGAATCGATGCAGGAGCCGTGGATCAAGGCGACCATCATCACGCCGGACGAGCATCTCGGCGCCGTGCTGACGCTCTGCCAGGAGCGACGCGGCCAGCAGATCGAGCTGACCTACGCCGGCACGCGCGCGATGGCGATCTACAAGCTGCCGCTCAACGAGGTGGTGTTCGACTTCTACGACCGGCTGAAGTCGGTGACGCGCGGCTATGCCAGCTTCGACTACGAGATGGCGGGCTACGAGGAGAGCGAGCTGGTGAAGCTTTCGATCCTGGTCAACTCCGAGCCGGTCGATGCGCTCAGCATGATCGTGCACAAGGCCGCCGCCGAGAGCCGTGGCCGCGCGCTGTGCGAGCGGCTCAAGGACCTGATCCCGCGCCAACTGTTCAAGATCGCCATCCAGGCGGCGATCGGCGGCCGCGTGATCGCGCGCGAGACGATCAGCGCCCTGCGCAAGGACGTGCTGGCGAAGTGCTACGGCGGCGACATCAGCCGCAAGAAGAAGCTTCTCGAGAAGCAAAAGAAGGGCAAGAAGCGCATGCGCCAGGTCGGCGACGTGGAGATCCCACAGTCGGCCTTCATCGCCGCGCTGAAGATGGACAGCCGTTAAGCCGTTTTTGGCGGGGTTCGCCAAAAACGGTGAAAACGGTGAAAACCGTCGCGCGGGGATGTGTGCGTGGACGTAGGCGTGCATGTGCATGGCGACACGCAAGATAAGCATGCTCGCGTTGAACACCTATTATGGGCATTGGCCCGCGCGAAAAGCCGCTACAAACGTGGCGAAAATGGCGTTCCAATGCCCATCGAGAGGTCCGCTGGGACCGCGCCACTGCATGGCGCTCACGCCTCGATCGCGAAAAACCCAGCAATCACGCGAATCAGCCGCCAACGATTTCTTTCTCGTTGGAAAGAAATCATCGGACCGCGGGCCTCCAGGCCCGCCTCATGAATCATGAGCGCACCTGGAGGTCCGCGGTCCTATGAGAAGAGCGCCGCGGAGTGGCGCGGTCCCGGCGTCAGATGACCTTCCGCACGACGTGGCTGCGATTGAAGGTGTAGGGGCGAACTTCCTTGGGCCAGCGGCCCTTTTCCCCGGCTTCCGCCCATTCCTTGCTGAGCAGGACATCGGGGCTGTCGAGCTCGTACATCGCGACGTAGTGCGCCATGCCCGCGCCGTCGAGCGTCTTGCGCTCGCCCCCGATGTTGAAGGCGGCGGGCTCGGTCTTCATCCGGGTGATCGCGCCGACACCCGGCACCTTGCCGAGCAGCGGCACGTGCTCCTTGTCGTAGACCTCGTTGAACAAGGCTTCCTTGTCCTTCTGGACGTCCATGCTGACGATGAACAGGTACTTCTTGGCGATCGGCATGTCGTTCTCCTGGGTAATCAGACGCCGCCGGTGACGTCGATCGTCAGTCCGGTGACGAAATCGGCGTCGGCGGAGGCGAGGAAGCAGATCACCCGCGCCTGGTCCTCGGGCAGCGCGACGCGGCGCAGCGGGGTGCGCTCGATCTCCTCGGCCTGGGCGGCTTGCGAGCGCTTTTCCCAGTGCGGCCGGATACGCTCGGTCAGCGTGACGCTGGGCGCGATCGCGTTGACGTTGATGTTGTCGGGCCCCAGCTCGTGGGCGAGCTTGCGGGTGAAGGCGATGATGCCGCCCTTGGCCGCCGCATAGGCGCTCGAGCTGTTGACGCTGAGACCGCGGCCCGCGATCGAGGCGAGATTGACGATCTTGCCCGAACGCTGCCGCCGCATCTGCGGAATCACCGCATGCGTCACCAGAAACGTCGCATCGAGATTGAAGGCGATCAGCTTCTGCCAGTCGGCGAAGCTCATCTGCTCGGTCGTGACCTGCGGGTTGGCGATCACCGTGCTGCCGCCCACCGCGTTGACCAGGATGTCGACCGCGCCGTGCTGCTCGGCGACGTCGGCGACCAGCGCATCGACCTCGGCCGGCACCAGCGCATCGACCTGCCGGCCCTCGGCACGGCCCTTTTGCTTCAGCGAGGCCGTCGCCTCCTCGAGCCGGCCAGGGTGGTTGTCGACGGCGATCACCGTTGCGCCCTCGCGCACCATGATCTCTGCGGTGGCGCGGCCAATGCCGTTGGCCGCCGCGGTGATCAGCGCGACCTTGTTGGTGAAACGCATGGCCGACCTACTCGGCCGCCTGGGCGACCTTGGCCGGCCCCCACTTCTTCACCACCGGCAGCACTTCCTTGGCGAACAGCTTCAAGCCCCTCTCGGCCACCTCGTAGGGCGTGCCGCCGAAGCGGAAGGCGACGTTCATCTCGAAGTCGCCCAGCAGCGCGCGCCGCGCCTCGAGCCCGCGCAGGATCTTGTCCGGCGTGCCCCAGGACGCCGCCTGCATGAAGCCGGTGACCGCGCCTTCCAGACCGCCGCCGCTCTTGCGGGCAAGGTCGGCCTTCTGCTGGTAGGAGTCGTAGCCCTTCACGCTCTTGAAGTGCTCGCCCAGGAATTCGTAGTGGTGGAAGTTGCTCTCGACGAACTTGCCCTGGTAGCGGCGTGCCTCCTCCTCGAGCCCGACCGGGTTGGGCCCGCAGACGCAGAATTCGGTCAGCATCGGCATGGGCGGCTCGGTGCCATGGTACTGGCGGTGAAGTGCGCGGCCGCGCTCGATATTGGGCGCGCGCATCTCCCACGGCCGGTCGGCGAACATCACCATGTGGGCGCCCAGTTTGGCGGCCGAGTCGATGGAGTCCTCGCTCGAGGCGACGGCGTAGATGCGGCCATCGAAGGAATGCTGCGGGCGCGGGCGGATCTCGGTGCGCGGCTGCTTGTAGAAGGGCCCGTCGCCTTCCATCACGCCGGTCTTGAGCGCCTTGACGATCATCGGCGCGGCCTCGTCGAAGCGGCCACGCGATTCATCCATGTTCTTGCG
This sequence comes from Reyranella sp., assembly GCA_035293665.1. Classification (GTDB taxonomy): domain Bacteria; phylum Pseudomonadota; class Alphaproteobacteria; order Reyranellales; family Reyranellaceae; genus Reyranella. The sequence continues at coordinate 15,336 of DATGMK010000044.1, forward strand.
GAAGACGTGGAACTCGCGCCGCGCCAGGCCACGCCCCATGCCGAAGCGGAACTTGCCGCCGCTCAGGAGATCGAGGACGGCGGCGTTCTCGGCCACCCGCAACGGATCATGCCACGGCAGGATGACCGCGGCCGTGCCGACGTCCATGTGCGGATGACGCGCCGTCAGGTAGCTCATCAGCTGGATGTTGTCGGGCACGAACGAGTAATCGTTGAAATGGTGCTCGGCCGACCACAGGCAGTCGAAGCCGCTGTCGGCGGCCAGCCGGGCGAGCCGGATCTCCTCCTTCCAGACGCGATCGTCGGAGCAGTCGTCCCAGCCGTAGCTGGCGAAGACCATCATCATCCCAACGTCCATGGCTTCCTCCGGATCTTGTTTGACCCGGATGGTTTCACGGACGGCCCCGATGAACAACCAGTCAGGACAATCCGCGGCTCCGGCGCCGTCTGGGCGGGCGGGTGCTGCCCAGGAAGCTGGCATCGGTGCGGCTGCCGATCCGACGGCCGAACCACAGAAAGAGGACGCCGGCGATCACGAAAGCCGGCAGCGCAGGCACCCTGAGAATGGGCAGCAGCACGCTGGTCCAGACGGTGGTCCCGAGATTGCGCTGGAAGGCCGTCAGCGAGGCGAGGTCGAGCCGCGACCACAGATCCCCCAGCGCCAGCAGGTGGAAGGCGCCATCGGCCCACCAATTCAGGCCATCAAACACCACCGCCCCGACGGCCAGCGCCAGCAGCAGCCAACCCAGGGCCCGAAACAGGACCATTACAGCTCCCCAAAGCCCCAATGAACGGACAAGGTACAGAAGGCCGGCCGCCCGGGGAAGATGCCGTTGCCCCCAGCCGCCGCCACGCTATAAGAGCGGCCGTTACCGGGACAGGTGGCCGAGTGGTTTAAGGCACACGCTTGGAAAGCGTGCGTGGTGTAACAGCCACCGCGGGTTCGAATCCCGCCCTGTCCGGTAGCGAGCCCGATCATCCCGTTCCGACATCGACTGGAGCTTGCCTTTCCCTTTCGGGGTGAAAGAATGTCGGCACGGCGTGCAAGGTAGGGTCGGGGTCCGAGTGACCGCGGCGACCGGTGACGCAGCTGCCCTTGTTGATGGCATCGTCGAGGGGGTAACCGAATGGATCACGACCAGATCATGACGGCGCTTGGCCGGGCTGTGGCCGCCCGGTGGGGAGACCTGCCAACGTCAATTCAGCGGGAGCTGTTCGAGGCGGCCATGAGGGTCACGCCGGTAGGCGCTCGCCAGACTCTCGCGACCTACCTCCATCATCAGCATCCCCGAACCATAGAGGGTGAACACGTCGCCCGGCAGACGGCCGAGCCCGATAGTCTCGGCGGCTAGAGCGATTTCCGTTCAGATGGAACCGCCCGCACGGTTGTCCCTTGTCCCATCGATCGAGGGACGCGGTTCCATCTGAACGGAAATGCGCGCACGGGCGATATTTGTTGCAGCAGGCATATTTCGTCCGGCCGATTTCGGCCGTACGGAATATGCTCTAGCGACGCGTCCGGCTTCACCAGGCCGGGATTGGTTGTCCGAACGCGCCTTGCTCCTGCGGCCGCAGCGGCCAGCGTACGCCCTATCGCGGTACACGGCGGATATACGGCATACTTCATCCGACCATGAGCCAGGAGGGAGCTTTCGCGATGACCGAGATGACACGGCGCCTGTTGCTGTCGGGGACCGCCGCCGCGCCGTTCGCGGGCTGGGTGCGCCTGGCCGACGCGGCCACTCCGAAGGACACTGCCGTCTTCGCCAAGCAGATCGATGACATCATCTCGCTCGATCCGCACGAGAGCTATGAGCTGTCGGGCGGCGAGATCTGCACCAACGTCTACGACCGGCTGCTGCGCTACGAGGCGGAGGACCACAGCAAGCTGGTCGGCGGCGTCGCCGAATCGTGGACCGTGTCGCCGGACGGCAAGACCCTCACCTTCAAGATCCGCCCGAACCTCAAGTTCCATTCCGGTGCGCCCGTGACGGTGGAGGACGTGGAATTCTCCCTGCAGCGCGCCGTGCTGATCGGCAAGACGCCGGCCTTCCTGTTCACCCAGCTCGGCTGGAGCAAGGCCAACGTCAAGGACATGGTGAAGGCGAGCGGCAGCGATACGGTGACCGCGACGATCGCGGCCGATTTCGCTCCCTCCCTGGTGCTGAGCCTGATGAGCTCCATCGTCGCCTCCATCATGGAGAAGAAGGTGGCGATGGCGCACGACACCAACGGCGACCTGGGCAATGGCTGGCTCAAGTCCAACTCGGCGGCCTCCGGCGCGTTCCGGCTGGTCTCCTGGAAGGCGAACGAGAGCGTCACCCTGGAGGCCAACCCAAGCTTCCGCCTCGGCGCTCCGCCGCTGAAGCGCGTGGTCGTCCGCCACGTGCCGGAGCCCGCCTCGCAGCGCCTGCTGCTCGAGAAGGCCGACGCCGATTTCGCCCGCGACCTGACGCCGGATCAGATCAAGCCGCTCAGCAGCAACCCGGACATCAAGGTGGAGTCGTTCAAGGCGGCCAACACCTTCTACTGCGGCATGAACCTGGGCTACGAGCCGCTGGCCAACCCCAAGGTGCGGCAGGCGCTGAAGATGCTGGTCGACTACGACGGCATGGTGAAGAGCTTTCTGGCCGGCCGCTTCTTCGTGCAGCAGAGCTTCCTGCCGATCGGCTTCTTCGGCGCGATCGCCTATACGCCCTTCAAGCTCGACGTGGAGAAGGCCAAGGCCTTGCTGGCCGAGGCCGGCTACAAGGATGGCTTCGCGGTGAAGATCGCCGCGCCCAACGTCTCGCCGTGGACCGAGATCTCGCAATCGGTGCAGCAGACCATGGGCCAGGCCGGCATCAAGGTGTCGATCGAGCCGATGGAGCTGAAGGCGGTGATCGGCCAGTACCGCGCGCGCAATCACCAGATCGCCATGCTGTCCTGGGGGCCGGACTATTTCGACCCGCATACCAACGCCGACAGCTTCGTGCACAACGACGACAACTCCGACAACCCGAAGATCAAGCCGATCGCCTGGCGCTGCAAGTGGTTCATTCCCGAGATCACCAAGGAAATGCTGGCGGCGGCGCGCGAGCTCGACACCGCCAAGCGCGCCGAGCAATACGCCATGCTGCAGAAGAAGGTGACGGATGAGGGCCCGTACATCTTCATGTTCCAGAACAATATCCAGGTGGCGCGGCGCGCGATGACGACCGGGTACAATCCGGGCATCACCGGCGACCAGAGCTTCTTCCGGACCATTCGGAAGTCCTGACGCGTTGAGCGATTCAGCCATACCGGAAGCACCCACCAACAGGCCTCGCGCCTGGGGCCGGGCCAGGAGCCTGGTGCATCAGGCCGCGGGCATCCTGGTCTCCGTCGGGCTCACCTTCCTTGGCCTCACCTGCGTCACCTTCTTCATCGGCCGGGTCATCCCGATCGATCCGGTGCTGGCGATCGTCGGCGACAAGGCCTCGCCCGAGACCTATGCGCGGGTGCGGGCCGAGATCGGCCTCGACCTGCCCCTGCCCGTGCAATACTGGCGCTACCTGGTGAAGGTGGTGCACGGCGATTTCGGCAATTCCGTCATCACCTCGCATCCCGTGCTGCAGGACCTGCTGCAGGTCTTCCCCGCCACGCTGGAGCTGGCGCTGCCGGCCCTGTTCATCGGCGTGGTCGTCGGCATCCCGATGGGCGTGCTGGCCGCAACCCATCGCGGCCGCTGGCCGGACCAGGTGATCCGCCTTCTGTCGCTGCTCGGCTATTCCATGCCGGTGTTCTGGCTGGGCCTGGTCGGCCTGCTGATGTTCTACGCCTCGCTCGGCTGGGTCGGCGGGCCGGGCCGGCTGGACGTCGGCTTCGAGGACATCGTCACGCCGGTCACCGGCATGATCACCGTCGACAGCCTGCTGGCCGGCGAATACGATGTGTTCTGGAACGCGCTCTCGCACCTGGTGCTGCCCGCCTCCATCCTCGGCTACCTGTCGCTCGCCTACATCGCGCGGATGACGCGGAGCTTCATGCTGGGCCAGTTGCGGCAGGAATACGTGCTGGCGACCCTGGCCAAGGGCCTCTCGCCGTGGCGCGTCGTCTGGGTGCATGCGCTGGGCAATGTCTGGGTGCCGCTGGTCACCGTCATCGCGCTCACCTTCGGCAGCCAGCTCGAGGGCGCCGTGCTGACCGAGACGGTGTTCGCCTGGCCGGGTCTCGGCCTCTACATGAAGAACTCCCTGTTCAACGCCGACCTCAACGCCGTGCTGGGCGGCACGGTGCTGGTGGGCGTGGTCTATATCGGGCTGAACATGCTGTCCGACCTGATCTACCCGCTGGTCGACCCGCGCGCGCGAGATCAGTGATGGCGAACGCAACGGCTTCCGCTCCTGCCCCGGGATCGGCCCGCGCCTGGCTGCTGAGCCCGTCGCCCGCCAGCCGGACACAGGCGCGCTGCGGCCGCTGGTTCCGGGCCTGGCTGGGCTTCCGGCGCAACACGCTGGCGATGACCGGCCTCGGCATCGTGCTGCTGCTGGTGCTGATGGCGATCTTCGCGCCGCTGATCGCCGACCGACAGAGCACCACCCTGCAGGTGCTGGCGAACCGGCTGCAACCGGCGAGCTGGCAGCATCCATTCGGTACCGACGAGCTGGGACGGGACCTGTTTGCCCGCGTGGTGTTCGGCTCGCGCATTACCCTCACCATCGTCGCCATGGTGGGCGTGATCGTGGTGCCGGTCGGCCTCGCGATCGGCCTGCCGGCCGGCTACTTCGGCGGCTGGGTCGACAGGGTGCTGATGCGCATCACCGACATCTTCCTGGCCTTCCCGCGCCTGGTGCTGGCGCTGGCCTTCGCCGCCGCCCTCGGCCCCGGGATCGAGAACGCCGTGATCGCGATCGCGCTGACTGCCTGGCCGCCCTATGCCCGGCTCGCCCGCGCCGAGACGCTGACCCGCCGGCGCGCGGAGTTCATCCAGGCCGCGGAGCTTCAGGGCGCCTCGGCGCTGCGCATCATCGCCACCCAGATCGTGCCGCTCTGCCTGTCCAGCGTGATCATCCGCCTGACCCTCGACATGGCCGGCATCATCCTCACCGCCGCGGGGCTGGGCTTTCTCGGCCTGGGTGCGCAGCCGCCGGCGCCGGAATGGGGCGCGATGGTCTCTTCCGGCCGGCAGGTGCTGCTCGACCAGTGGTGGGTGGCGACCATCCCGGGCCTCGCCATCTTCATCGTCAGCCTGGGCTTCAACCTGCTGGGCGACGGGCTGCGCGACGCGGGCGATTCGAGGTCATGACGGACACGCTGCTCGCGGTGCGCAACCTCAGCGTCACCTATCCCAGCGACGACGGCGACGTTCGCGCCGTGCGCAACGTGAGCTTCATCCTGGGCCGCGAGCGTCTCGGCATCGTCGGCGAAAGCGGCTCGGGCAAGTCGACGACCGGCCGCGCCATCATGGGCCTGGTCGGCCACCCGGGCCGGATCGAGGCGGACGAATTGCGGCTGGGCGACACCGACCTGCGCGGCCTGTCCGAACGCGGCTTTCGCAGGCTGCGCGGCCAGCGCATCGCCATGGTGCTGCAGGATCCGAAATACTCGCTCGATCCGGTGATGTCGGTCGGCCAGCAGATCGCCGAGACGCACCGCCGCCACCTGCGCAGCACCAAGCGTGAAGCCCGGCGCGCGGCGCTCGAGATGCTCGAGGCCGTGCACATTCGCGACCCCGAGCGGGTTTACACGATGTATCCTCACCAGATCTCCGGCGGCATGGGCCAGCGGGTGATGATCGCGATGATGCTGATCGCCGGCCCCGACATCCTGATCGCCGACGAGCCGACATCGGCGCTGGACGTCACGGTGCAGGCCCAGGTGCTCGCCATCCTCGACGAGCTGGTGCGCAGCCGCGGCATGGGGCTGCTCCTGATCAGCCACAACCTGCACCTCGTCTCATCGTTCTGCGACCGCGTCTTGGTGATGTATGCGGGTCAGGTGCTGGAGACGTGTGAAGCCGGCAAGCTCGCCGACGCGAGGCACCCCTATACGCGCGGGCTGCTCGCCGCCCTTCCGCGGCTCGGCGAGCGCCGGGCGGAGCTGCCGCAATTGCAGCGCGATCCCGCGTGGATGGCGGACATCGCATGATCGCGCTCGACGACGTGACCGTCACCTACGGCCGCGGCCCACGCGCCGTGACGGCCGTCCGCAACCTCACGCTTTCCGTCCCCGAGGGCCAGGCGGTCGGCCTGGTGGGCGAATCCGGCTCGGGGAAATCGACGGTGCTGCGCGCCGTCGCCGGGCTTATTCCCCATGCGACCGGCGAGATCACGCTGGCCGGCCAACGCGTCGACCGACGCCGCAGCACCGCGCAGCGCAAGATGACCCAGATGGTCTTCCAGGACCCTTATGGCTCGCTGCACCCGAACCAGACGGTGGACCAGATCCTCGGCCTGCCGGTCGCCATCCACCGGCTGGACCGCGGCGAGGCGCGCATCGTCCAGGCGCTTGCCGAGGTGGGCCTCGGCCGCGAGCACCGCTACCGGTATCCTCACCAGCTCTCCGGCGGTCAGCGCCAGCGCGTCGCCATTGCCCGCGCCCTGATCCTGGAACCGCGCATCCTGCTGCTGGACGAGCCCACCAGTGCCCTCGACGTCTCGGTGCAGGCGGAGATCCTCAACCTGCTCGCCCGCCTGCGTCGCGATCGCGGCCTCACGCTGCTGATGGTCAGCCACGACCTCGCGGTCATCGCCCATCTCTGCGAACGCATCGGCGTGATGACACGCGGCCTGCTGGTGGAGACCACGACCGCGACGGCGATGGCGAGCAACCAGGTGACGCACGACTACACGCGCGAGCTGCTGCGCTTCAACGCCGGCTTCGACCGCAGCAGCGTCGTCAACGCCGACCTGGACGCGTCCGCAGGTTAGACCAAAGCGCGGTCGATCTCCGATGCTTCGATTTCATCGTGGAAACGATCTGCGCCGTGAACTAGCATCGCAACAGTATCGCTCTTTGCGCGTAGCTCAGCGTTAGTCCGCGTCCGCAAGCGTTCGACAGGCGGCAACGAAATCGTTGCCGAGCCAGTCGGAAAAAAGGCTTGGGAGGGAATGTCGATGAGGCTCATCCGCCGCCGATCGTTGTCGCGTGCGTCGATTGCCGCCGCCGGCGCAATTGTTTCTCCAGCGATCCTTCACTGGCCGGCCCATGCCGCGCAATTCGCCTACAAGTGCGGCACGGCGTTGCCCGACGGCCATCCGATGGTGATCCGCGGCCGCGAAGCGGCGGCCAAGATCAAGGAAGAGAGCGGGGGCCGGCTCGACATCACCTTCTACACCAACAGCGTCCTCGGCCAGGACACGGCGATGATCTCGCAGACCATCGCCGGCGCCCTGGAGATGTATTGCCTGCCGATCGACCTGCTCGCCCCGAAGAACGTCGCTTGTGGCATTTTCGGCGTCGGCTTCGCCTTCGACGGCTACAAGCATGCGTGGGAGGCGATGGATGGCGATCTCGGCAATTACCTGCGCGACATCGCCAAGGGCATCGGCTTCCACTGCATCGAGAAGACACCCGATCACGGCTTCCGCCAGATCACGATGAAGTCGAAGCCGATCACCTCGCCCGATGACCTCAAGGGCGTAAAGATCCGTCTGCCGGTTGCGCCCTATCTGATCGCGCTGTTCAAGGCGCTGGGCGCGTCGCCGACGCCGATCAATTTCGGCGAGGTCTATAGCGCGCTGCAGACCGGGCTGGTCGACGGCCAGGAGAACCCGCTGATCCTGATCGACACTGCCAAGCTGTACGAGGTGCAGAAATACTGCAGCATGACCAACCACGTGTGGGCCTGCATTCATTACACGTTCGGCAACCCGTACTGGGACAAGCTGCCGAACGATCTGAAGGACCTGTCGAGCAAGCACTTCAACGCCGCGGCGATGGCCGAGCGCGACGACTGGCAGAAGATGACGGCCGACGAGACCAAGAACCTGACCGGCAAGGGCATGACCTTCAACACGCCCGACATAAAGCCGTTCCAGGAGGTGCTGAAGAAGGCCGGGTTCTACGGCGAGATGAAGAAGAAGTCGGGCGAGAAGGCCTGGGCCCTGCTCGAGAAATATGTCGGGCCGCTGGCCTGATCACCGGGGGAGGCCAAGCGCGTGAGCCCGCCAACCGCCGCCGCGACGAACATCGGTGTTTCCTGGGTCGGCGTGCGACGCGTAGCCGCCGTCCTCGAATGGGCGGTTGGCCGCATTGCCGAATTCGTCGGCGCCCTGCTGGTGCTGGCCGAGACCTGCATCCTGTTCGCCGGGGTGGTGTCGCGCTACGTCTTCGACAGCCCGCTGATGTGGACCGACGAGCTGGCGACCTTCCTCTTCCTGTGGCTGGCCATGTTCGGCGCCGTGGTGGCGGTGCGGCGCGGCGCCCACATGCGGCTGACAACCTTCATCGAGTGGGTCTCGCCCAATGTCCGCGCCTGGCTCGCGACGGTGGCCGAGCTGGTGGTGATCGTCTTCGTCATCGAGCTTCTCGTGCCGACCGTGGCGTACCTCAAGGTGCAGGCATCGACCGAGCTCGTCACCCTGGAGATTTCCGACGGCTACCGGGTCGTCGCCCTGCTGGTCGGCGCCGGGCTGATCTCCTTGGTGGCGCTGTTGCGCCTCCTGGAGACGACCACCCCGCGCGGCTTCGTCTCGGCGCTGGCCGTGGTGGCGAACATCGCCGGCGGGCTGTGGCTGGCGCAGCCGATCCTGGTGGCCATCGGGTTCGGCAGCCTCATCGTGTTCTTTGTCGTCCTCGTCGCGGTGTGCGTCAGCATCGGCGTGCCGATCGCCTTCACCTTCGGCATTGCGACCCTGTCGTACCCGGACCTCACCACAACGCTTCCGGCGACGATCGTCATCAACCGGATGGATGACGGCATCTCCAACCTGCTGCTGCTGGCGGTGCCGATGTTCGTGTTTCTCGGCCTGTTGATGGAGATGACGGGGATCGCACGCGTCATGGTGAATTTCCTCGCCGCGCTGGTCGGCCATGTCAAAGGCGGGCTGTCCTACGTGCTGCTAGGCGCCATGTACCTCGTCTCGGGCATTTCCGGCTCCAAGGCGGCCGACATGGCGGCGGTCGCGCCGATCCTTTTCCCCGAGATGCAGCGCCGCGGCGCCCATCCGGGCGAGCTGTCGTCGCTGCTCGCGACGTCGAGCGCGATGTCGGAGACGATTCCGCCGAGCCTCGTACTGATCACGATCGGCTCGGTCGTGCCAGGCCTGTCGATCGCGGCGCTGTTCACGGGCGGTCTGCTGCCCGCCTTTGTCGCGGCGCTGGCGCTCGTCATCGTCGCCTGGTGGCGCTCGCGCAAGGAGGACAAGGGCGCCAGCGAACGCGCGCCGCTGTCGACGATCGGCCGGACCTTCCTGATCGCGCTGCCCGGGCTCAGCCTGCCGTTCGTGATCCGCTACACGGTGATCAAGGGCATCGCCACCGCGACCGAGGTGTCGACGATCGGCATTATCTACACCGCAATACTTGGCCTCGTAGTCTACCGGCAGTTCGATTGGCGGCGGATCTACCCGATCCTGGCCGAAACCGTGTCGCTGACCGGCGCGGTGATGATGATCATCGGCACGGCGACCGGCATGGCCTGGGCGCTGACGCAATCGGGCTTCTCGCTATGGCTGGTGTCGGCGATGGCGGCGGTGCCCGGCGGCAGCTGGGGCTTCCTCGCGGTGACGATCGTCGCCTTCATCATCCTCGGCAGCGTGCTCGAGGGCCTGCCGGCGATCGTTTTGTTCGGACCGTTGCTGTTCCCGATCGCCAAGGCGATGGGAGTGCACGAGGTGCACTATGCGATGGTGGTGATCCTGGCGATGGGGATCGGCCTCTTCGCGCCGCCGTTCGGCGTCGGATTTTTCGGCGCATGCGCGATCGGCCGCACCAACCCCAACGATTCGATATGGCGCATCTGGCCCTATATCGGCGCGCTCGTCGTGTCGCTGCTGGTCGTCGCGGCGATCCCCTGGCTGTCGATCGGATTCCTCTAGGCAGGGTCTTTAGGCGGCTTCCGCTAGGGATGTCTCGGTTCTTGCTCGTAGTATGAGCCTCCCGCGACGTCCAGGATGGCCGCGGACGGCAACACGGGAAGGCTCACATGGACTTGAAGCTACGCGGCAAGGTCGCACTCGTTACCGGCTCTTCCAAGGGCATCGGCCTGGCCTGCGCCCGGCAGCTCGCCGAGGAGGGCTGCCACCTCCATCTCGCGTCACGGACGAAGGCGGATCTGGAACGCGCCAGGGAGAGCATCCAGGCCCGGCACAACGTGTCCGTGACGGTCCATCCCGTCGATCTCAGCAACGGCGATGCCGCGCGGTCGCTGGCCGCTGCCTGTCCCGACATCGACATCCTGGTGAACAATGCCGGCGCCATTCCGGCCGGCGACCTGCAGGCCATCGACGAGGCGCGCTGGCGCCAGGCCTGGGACCTGAAGGTGTTCGGCTACATCAACCTCTGCCGTGCGGTCTACCCGGCGATGAAGGCGCGCGGCGGCGGCGTGATCGTCAACGTCCTCGGCGCCGCGGGCGAACGGCCCACCTGGGGCTATATCGCCGGCAGCGCCGGCAACGCCTCGCTGATGGCCTTCACCCGCGGGATGGGCGGCACCAGCCTGGTCGACCGCATCCGCATCGTCGGCTGCAATCCCGGCCTGATCCGGACCGAGCGCATGGAGACGATGCTGCGCGCCACGGCCGAGACGAAGTTCGGCGATGCCTCACGCTGGCAGGAGCTGATCCCGACCAGCCCGCCGGTCGGCACGCCCGAGCAGTGCGCCGACCTCGTGGCGTTCCTTGCGTCGGAGCGTGCGTCGCATATTGCCGGAACGGTGGTGACGATCGATGGCGGCGCCGCGCACTTCGCGGGTGTGCTCTGAGCCGCGATGCGGCGTGCGCCCTGGAGGTGCTCTCGACAAGGAGACACGGCCGCATGGATAATATCCGCACGCGATCTGCACGGGAAAAGGTCATGCCGCAAGCTGCGGCGTAGCGTTCGGCCCGATCTCATCAAAGAACAATCGGCCGGCGGCGAACCGCCGGCCACAGGGAGGCAGCATATGTCCGGACAATTCCGCCCGTCGCGCAGGGCAATGCTCAAGGTTGGACTCGCGGCGACGGCCGCTGTCGCGTCGCCCGCGGTCTTGCGCCGTGCGCGGGCGGACACCGGCCCGATCAAGATCGGCCTGCCGCTGGCGCTGACCGGCGCGCTGGGCTCGGTGGGACAGCAGCAGAAGCGTGGCGCCGAGCTTTGGGCTAAGGTCCAAAACGCCAAGGGCGGCATCCTGGGCCGGCAGATCGAATTGCTCATCGAGGACACCGCGGGCAATCCCGCCAACTGCGTGCGCAAGGCCCAGGAGATGGTGGAACGGCGCGACTGCCGCCTGCTGACCGGCATCACGCTGTCCTCGGAGGCGCTGGCGGTGGTGCCCAAGCTCGCCGAGTGGGACTCGATCTTCATCTCGTCCGACAATGGCGATGGCCGGTTGACCGCCGAGAGCCTGGTGCCGAACTTCTTCCGCGCCAACATCTCCGGCCCGATGGGCACGCGGGCCGTGTCGCTCTACCTGCGCAGCGCCAAGCTGCAGAAGTTCTATGCGCTCGGGCTCGACTATGCCTGGGGCCACAACAGCGTGCAGGTCTTCGAGCAGGAGACGACGAAGTCGAAGAAGGACTTCATCGGCAAGGTCTTCGCGCCGACCGGCACGAAAGACTATTCGCCCTACATCACCAAGATCCGCCAGTCCGGCGCCGACGCCGTCTTCCTGGTGCTGCAGGGGGACGACAACAACGCGTTCCTGTCCCAGGCCCAGCAGTACCGTCTGCCCGAGAAGGTGAAGCTGCTGACCGAGATCGTCGACCTAACCAGCATCCGCGCGGTGGGCGATGCAGCGCTCGGCCTGATCGGCTCCTCGCGCTACAGCTTCACCTACGATCATCCGCTGAACAAAGAGTTCGTCGGCCTGTGGAAGAAGGAGCACGGCACCATGCCCGACACCTTCGAGGGCGAGCAATGGCAGTGCATGAAGGTGTTCGAGGCCGGCATCATCAAGGCGGGCGGCATCGAGGCGGCCAAACTGCGCCCCGCGCTGGAGGACATCGAGATCGAGAGCGTCAAGGGCAAGGTGCACATCCGCAAGTGCGATCACCAGGGCGTGCAACAGGGTTTCATGGTCGAGGTGGTCAAGAAGCCGGGCTTCGATACGCCCGTGCCCGAGGTGATCGCCACCTTCCCTGGTGACGAGACGACGCCGACCTGCAACACCATGACCTTCAAGGATTAGGCGCATTTCACCTCAGCAGCCCCACCTCACCCTGAGGAACGGCCCGCAGGCCGCGTCTCGAAGGGTGGAAACGGCACATCGCCTGTCGCCATCCTTCGAGACGGCACTCCGCGCCTCCTCAGAATGAGGTGTTTCGCGTAGCCCGATGAGCACCTTCGCCCTTCTGCTGTCGCAGGTCGCCGACGCGCTGTCGCAGTCGGCCCTGCTGTTCTTCCTCGGCGTCGGGCTGACGCTGATCTTCGGCCTGATGCGGATCGTCAATTTCGCCCACGGCGCGCTCTACATGCTGGGCGCCTTTGTCGGCTACTCGATCGCCAGCTGGTCAGGCAGCTACTGGCTCGCACTCGCCGGCGCGCCACTCGTGGTCGGCCTGTTCGGCGTAGCGTTCGAGTACTCCATCCTGCGCCGGCTCTACCGGCGCGATGCCCATGCCTTCCTGATGGTGACGTTCGGTCTCGCCCTGGTGGTCGGCGAGGCGGTGCGGCTGACCTGGGGCTCCGACGCGCTCAAAGTCCCGCCCCCGCCAATGCTCTCCGGCGTGGTCTTCCTGCTCGACCAGCCGTTCCCGGTCTATCGCCTCTTTCTCGCCGCCACCGGCATCGTGGTTGCCGTGGCCATCTGGCAATTCCTCGAACGATCGAGGCTCGGGCTGCTGATCCGGGCCACATCGCAGAACGCCGAGATGGCCAGTGCGCTGGGCGTCGACATCAAGCTCGTCCGCTCCGGCGTGTTCGGCATCGGCTGCGGACTTGCGGCACTCGGCGGCGTGCTGGCGGCGCCCCTGGTCACCGCGTCCAACGGCATGGCGGCGACGGTGATCATCGACGCCTTCGTGATCGTCATCATCGGCGGCATGGGCAGCTTCGTGGGTTCTCTGATCGGCGCGCTGCTGATCGGCTTCGTTCAGGTGTTCGGCAACTACTACGCGCCCGACTTCGCGCTGGCCTTCATGTACCTGGTGATGCTGGCCGTCCTCGTCGTCCGGCCCGGCGGCCTGCTCGGCAAGGAGTCGTGAGCAGATGAAGGGCGTCACCCGGCTCGTTTGGATCGTGATCGCGGCGGGGCTGGTGCTGGCACCGCTCGGCCTGCCACCGTTCGCCATGACGCTGCTCACCGAGGCCGTCATCCTCGGCCTGTTCGCCATGAGCCTCGATCTCATGTTCGGCTACACCCGGCTGGTCTCGTTCGGCCACGCCGCCGCCTACGGCTTCGGGGCCTATGCGAGCGGCTGGCTGCTGCTGCACACCGGCATGCCATTGCTGTTCGCGGTGTTCGCGGCCGCCTTGCTGACCGGGGTGCTGGCGATCGGCGTCGGCTGGATGTGTACGCTGGCGACCGGCGTCTCCTTCTCGATGCTGACGCTTGCGCTTGCCCAACTGCTCTACGCCATCTCCTTCAAATGGACCTCGGTGACGGGCGGCTCGGACGGGCTGGCCGGTATTCCGCGCACGATCGGCCCGTTCGGCTTCGCTGCGCTGTCGAGCAAGACCGGCTTCTACTATCTGGCGCTCGCCTGCCTGGTCGGCGGGTTCCTCGTCTGCCTGGCCCTGGTGCGGTCACCGTTCGGCGCAGTGCTGCGCGGCATTCGCGAGAACGAAGCCAAGACGACGGCGCTGGGCTACAATACCCGCCTCTACAAGATAGCCGTGGTCGCGATCTCCTACGGTCTCGGCGGCCTCGCCGGCGCGCTCTATGCGCCGTTCGCGGGCTTCGCCAACACCGAGCTGCTGTTCTGGCTGCTGTCGGGCCAGGTGCTCATCATGGTGATCGTCGGCGGCTCCGGCACGCTGGTCGGCCCGGTGCTGGGCGCCGCGTTCTTCATGCTGATGGAGCACCAGCTCAGTGCCTGGACGGAGGCGTGGGCCCTCTACTTCGGCCTGATCTTCATTGCCTTCGTGCTGTTCGCGCCCGAAGGACTCTGGGGATTGGCGACGCGGCTGCGGCGCCCCGCCCGGCCGGGACCATGAGCGTGCCGTTGCTCGAGCTCGACGGCGTGACGCGGCGCTACGGCGCCCTGGTGGCGCTCGATCACGTCGACCTGAAGGTTGAGGCGGGCGAGGTTCGCGCCGTCATCGGTCCCAACGGTGCCGGCAAGACGACGCTGTTCAACGTGATCACCGGCACGGTCAGGCCGACCGCGGGAGCGATCCGGTTCGCCGGCCAGGCGATCGGGAGGCGACCGAGCCACGAAGTCTGCCGACTCGGCATCTCACGCACATTCCAGATCACGGCGCTGTTCCCCGAGATGTCGGCACGCGCGAATGCGCAGCTGGCGGCCCAAGCCCGCCACGCGCGGCGTTGGCAGCCGTTCGGCGGCAACAAGATATTCAAGGAGGCCCGGGCGCGCGCCGATGCCGCGCTCGAGCAGCTCGGCCTGTCCGGCATCGCGGACTGCCCGGCCGGACTGCTCTCGCACGGCGACCAGCGCCTGCTCGAGGTCGCCATGGCCATGGCGCAACAGCCGCAGATGCTGCTGCTCGACGAGCCGACGCAGGGGCTCTCGGTCGAGGAGACGGCCCAGGCGGTCGACACCCTTGCCCGTTTCCTGAAGGCGTCGCGGATGACGGTGCTTCTCGTCGAGCACGACATGGAAGTGGTGTTCCGGCTCGCCCACAGGATCACGGTGCTGCATCGCGGCGCGGTGATCGCCGACGGCGTGCCGGACGCCGTGAAGGCCGATCCACGCGTGCAGGAAGCCTATCTCGGAGGCTTCGACTGATGCTCCGGATCGAGGGCATGAACACGCATTACGGCGCCAGCCATGTCCTGCAGGGCGTCGACCTCGACATGCCGCAGGGCTGTATCTGCGCCGTGCTCGGCCGCAACGGCGTCGGCAAGACGACCATGGTGAAGACCATGATGGGACTGGTCGGCCTGAGCGGCGGGCGGGTGCATGTCGGCAGCACCGACATCACCGGCTGGCCGCCGCATCGCGTGGCGCGCGAGGGCGTGGCCTACGTGCCCGAGGGACGGCTGATCTTTCCGGATCTCACCGTGATCGAGAACATCAAGGTCGGTGAGCGCCAGCCCGGCGGCGCCTGGCCGCTCGCGCGGCTGCTCGAGCTGTTTCCCTCCCTGCGCGAGCGGGCCGCCAACAGGGGCTCGCAGCTGTCGGGCGGCGAGCAGCAGATGCTGGCGATCGCCCGCGCGCTCGTCTCCGATCCCAAGGTGATGCTGCTGGACGAGCCGAGCCAGGGGCTGGCGCCGCTGGTCGTGCGCGAGCTGGCTCGCGTGATCCGCCTGCTGCGCGAGGAAGGCGTCACCATCCTGCTGGTCGAGCAGAACATGAAGCTCGCCGAGGCCCTCGCGGACGAGCTGCACATCATGGTCAAGGGGCGGATGGTCTACCGCGCCAGTCCCGCCGTCTTCCGGGCCGAGGAAGAAACGATCAGGGCGCGCTTTCTCACCGTGTGACCCTGGCAGCAGATACGAGGAAGAGATAGCTGTCGCCGCCGGCTGTCCGGCCTTCCTTGAATACGGCAACGGCGCGCGCTCGATCGCCCATCTTCCAGAACGCTTCGGAGACGTCGCCATAGACGATTGCCGTGGCGCTGGCCCTGTCCTGACGATCCATCAAGCCGAGCGCGCGTCTGGCGCTGGCGAAGCTGCTTTCCCCGGCCGCTCTGTCTCCGCCCAGGATCTGATATCGAGCGAGACTGCTATACGCCAGGGCAAGCGTGCCGCAATTGGTGCTCTTCGTGGGAGAGCACTGGTCGGGTGTGGAGAACTTCGCGACCTCCTTGGAGGCAAACCTGATCGCGGCCTGTTGGTCGCCCTTGTCCGAGGCCTGTATCGCCTGGGCTTCATAGGAGGCGGTTTCAGGGGAAGGGCTCGTGCATGCCGCCGCCATCCCACAGGCGGCGATGCCCAGCAAGTGCCTGAAGGCGCTCGACCTGTCGCAACGAAAATCCGCAAACATCGCGGCCCGCATCCTTCTCCCCAAAACGAACGTAACGCCGCCCTGGCCGGCGCAGCTGTAACGAGTTTTCTGGCGCCGAGTTGCAGCGGTGAGACCGAGTTCCTGTCCGCTCCGTCAGAACCAGGATGCCTTGTCGACCTCATTGCGCAGCTTCTGCCCCGCTGCGAAGGCGCGGCAGTTCTCGATGATGATCTCCAGCCGGCGCTCGTCGAGATAAGGTCCGTGGCCGGCCATGTGCGGGGTCAGCAGCACGTTGGGCATCGTCCAGAGTGGATGCTCTGTCGGCAGCGGCTCCAGCTCGTAGACGTCGAGCGCCGCACCGGCGATCTCGCCGGCCTGCAGCGCCGCCACCAGGTCATCCAGCTTTGTCGTCATGCCGCGGCCGATGTTGATGAAGAACGCCGTCCGCTTCATGCGCTGGAAGCGGGCGCGGTTGAAAAAGCCTTCGGTCGCCGGCGTATGCGGCACGGTCAGGATCACGAAATCCGCGCGCGGCAGCAGCTCGTCCAGCGCCTCCGCCGGATGCAGCTCGGCCACCCCCTCGGTCGCCGCCGTCCGACGCGCGTCGGTCGCCAGAACGGTGACGCCGAACGCCGCGAGCAGGCGCGCCGCCTCGGCCCCGATGCCGCCCAGGCCGACGATGAGCGCCGTCGTTTCGGGCAGGTGCATGACGTCGCCGGCCTCGCGCGGGCTCTTCTTCCACTCGCGGCGCAGCTGCTGCGGAATGAACACGTGCAGCCCGCGGGCAAAGGCCAGCACGAACGCGAGGATATGCGCGCCGATATGATCGTTATAGATCTCGCGGAAGTTCGTCACGCTCACCGGATGGCGGATCAGCTCGGGGTAGTAGTAGCCGGCCGGCGGCGCCGCAAACGGCGCCTGCAGCCAGCGCAGCTTCGCGGCCTTCGGCAGGAGCTCCTTGCCGAGGGCGCCAAAGGCGGCTTCCGCATCGACGATCTCCCGCGCGGCGGCGTCCGCATCCTCGGCGACGACCACGCGGACCTCCGGCACCGATTCAGCCAGGCGCCTGGCCCATTCGCGCGTCGTGTCGGTCTGCGGCGGCAGCATGACGAACTTGAAGGAATTGCTGCTGACCACGGTGGTTCCTCTCCTGCACGGGGAGACGTAGTGTAGACCGGTCCAACGCCTGGAACGAACACATGAAGCAGATTCCGCTCGGAGCCACGGGAACGGCCACGCTGCACGTGCAGCCCGAGCACCTGGCCAACCGGTTCAAGGACGCGAGCCTGCCGCCGGTGTTCGCGACGCCGGTGATGATCCTGGTCATGGAGAACGCCGCCCTCAACGCCATCAAGCCGTTCCTGGAGGCCGGCGAAAGTGCCGTCGGCATTGCCGTGGATGTGAAGCACGTCGCCGCCACACCGGTCGGTCAGGATGTCCGCGCGATGGCGGAAGTCGTCGGCGTGAACGGAAAGCGGATCGACTTCAAGGTGACGGCACGCGATAGCGAGGAGGAGATCGGCCGGGGAACCCACCAGCGGATCGTGATCGACCTCAGCTCCTTCAACGCGCGGCTGACCCGGAAGGGCCGCTGAAGACCGGCGCGATCACCCGCCTTGGGAGGGCTGTGCGGACCAGAGCTTTCGCACCAGCCAGAACGACAGGACGAACCCGCCAACACCGCCGATGGGCACACCCAGGATGAGTCCAAACCAGGCGTAGCCCCCTTCGAACGACCCTTCGATCGCCTGATCCGCGTCGGCGATCGCGGACGCCAGGACGACGGCTCCAACGAGCCCCCCGATCAAACCTGCAAGGAGAGCGACCAGCGTGCGCATTCAGGATGTCCGCTTCGAAAGGCAGCCCGGCATTCTTGTCCTCGAGGCGAGGTCTGCCGATCTTGGCCTGTTGAGGACGTACCGCCAACTGTTGGGTAGGTGACACAGGACAAAAAGTGCCCAAACGGCGATCGTGACAGTCCCTCGGCGCGCATCACTCCACCTTGAATTGTAGGCTTTGCGTCCGCTTGATAGGTATGCGCAGCCAGACTGCGCAGGGAGGTCGGAATGCGAACGATAGTGCTGAGCGCATTTTGCATGATCGCGATGGCCGCGACCGCAAACGCCGAGATCAAGGAGAAGCCCGTCACCTATTCGGACGGCACGACGACGATGAAGGGCTTCGTGGTGTACGACGACGCCATCAAGACCAAGCAGCCGGGAATCGTGATGATCCACGAATGGTGGGGCGTCACCCCGCACATCCATAACGAGGCGAAGAAGTTCGCCCAGCAGGGCTACACGGCCTTCATTGCCGACATGTACGGCGATGCCAAGACCGCCGACAACCCGAAGGACGCGGGCGCTCTCTCGAGCTCGGTCATGAAGGACCCGAAGGCGATGGAATCGCGCTTCAAGGCGGCACAGGCCGAGCTCGCCAAACAGGACTCGGTCAATCCGCAGCGCCTCGGCGCCGTCGGCTACTGCTTCGGCGGCGCGGTCGTACTGAACATGGCGCGCGCCGGCGACGACCTCAAAGCCGTTGCCGGTTTCCACGCCTCGCTCGGCCTCAACACCCCGGCTCCGGCTCCGGGAACCGTCAAGGCCAAGGTCCTCATCCTGAACGGTGCGGACGATCCCTTCGTGAAGAAGGAGCAGTACGATGCGCTCAAGAAGGATTTCGATGCCGCGAAGGCGGACTATCGCATCGTCACCTATCCGGGCGCCGTGCATGCCTTCACGAACCCCGAGGCGACCGAACTCGGCCAGAAGTTCAATCTGCCGCTGAAATACGACGCCAAGGCCGACCAGGAATCAAAGGCGGAAGCGGCCAAGCTGTTCGCCGCCACGCTCAAGCAATGAGCCGAGTCTAAATCCTGTTCGTGACGACCCGTCCTCCCGTTCGGCCGATCCTCACATCGACCGAATGGGAGCCGACGGATAGCCTCCGCAGCTCCACCTCGTCGAGGAAATCAGGCAGCACCGGCTGGTCGAACGTGACCTCTCCGGCGGCCGGATCGAACGCGAGGCCGAGGCAGGAGCGGAGAAGCGACAGGGGCGCCGCCGCCGCCCATGCCTGCGGCACGCAGGCAACGGGATAGAAGGTCGGGCTGCGGCCGTGCTGCCGCGCGAAGCCGCAGAACAGCTCGGGAAGACGCTGCAGGTCGAAGTAGATCGCGGCGGAGAACAGACCTTCGAAGAGACGCGCCGCCTCGTTGCGGAAGCCGTAACGCGCAAAGCCAGCGGCGATGAGCGCGTTGTCGTGCGGCCAGACCGAGCCGTTGTGGTAGCTCATCGGGTTGTACCGGGCCTCCGTCGTGGCGATGGTGCGGATACCCCAGCCTGAAAACGACGTACGGTTCATCAGGGTCCGGACCACCGAGGCCGCCCGATCGCGATACGCGAGGCCGGTGAACAGGACGTGCCCGGCATTGGAGCTCCGCACCCGGCAGGGCCTCTTGTCGCCATCGAGGGCGAGCACGTACGTCCCGAGCTCGGCATCGAAGAAAGCCTCGTCGAAGCGCTTTTGCAGCGCATCGCCCTCGGCGGCCTGCCCGACGGCGCGATCGGACATGCCGAGCTGCGCATATATCTCCGCCATCGCCCGCCTCGCACCGTAGACGTAGGCCTGCACCTCGGCGAGCGCGATCGTACCGCGCGCCGGCGTCCCGTCGGCATGAAAGATCGAATCGTGGCTGTCCTTCCAGCCCTGATTGGCCAGACCGTCGTCGGATCGCCGCCCATACTCCACGAAGCCGTCGCCGTCGCGGTCGCCATAGCGGTCGATCCAGTCGCAGGCCGCGTCGAGATGCGGCCGCAGCTCCTTGATGAAGTCGAGGTCTGCGGTTCGCTCGAGGTAGGCGCCGGCCAACAGCAGGAAAAGCGGCGTCGAATCGATGCTGCCGTAATAGCGCCGGAACGGCACCTCCCCCAGTGCCGCCATCTCGCCGCCGCGAGCCTCGTGCAGGATCTTTCCCGGCTCGGCATCCGCGGCGGCGTTATGCTCGGTCGCCTGGGTGGCGGCGAGATGGCGAAGCACGCCCCGCGCGATGCTCGGATCGAACCACAGCATTTGCCACGCGGTGATCAGGGCATCGCGGCCGAACACGGTGCTGAACCAGGGGATGCCGGCGTAGGGATACGGACCGGTCGACAGGTTGGTCACCAGCATATAGAGGTCCGCGACGCTGCGATGCAGCGCCTCGTTGAAGACGTCGTTCGAGGTCCTCACCGCCGCGGCATGCTGGACCATCCGGCGCGATGCCCGCTTTCCGTCACGCAGGGCGAAGAAGAAGGCATCCGGCAGGGCGTGCTTGCCGAGCTCCGGACCGCAGGCGATCTCGATGAAGACGACGCTCGTCGTGTGCGACGCCAGATCGAGCTCGAACGTGGCGGCCGTGCCCGTCAGACGGCGGGGAACCGGATAGAAGCCCAGGGTCGTCTGGCGCGTCTGCTGGTCGAGCCCCGTATAGCCGAGGGTCACCCGGTCGGGCGCGAGCTTGGGCGCATGGTCGCGACCACGATGGGCGCGCTTGGCGCCACGGACCTCGAACAGATCGGCGTAGTCCGAGCCAAAGCCGATCTCGATGCGAAAATGCAGCGACCGGTCGCTGAAGTTCGTCACCGCCAAGCGCTCGATAAGGCCGGACCGGCAGAGCAGGCGCGAGCGGCGGAAGTGGAGAAGGCCCTGCGACAGCAGCAGCCGGTCGTTCGGGTCGAAGAGGTCGGGGTTCGTCAGGTCGCAGGTCAGCGTGGCATTGTCGTCGCTGATCGTCGAACTGAGCAATTTCGGCCGGGCGTTCTCGATCGCCAGGGTAAAACGCGACAGGTATCGCGTATCGCAGTCGTAGAGGCCTTCGGGACTTCCCGGCGCGGCAATTGCGTCGCCCGAATGATTGAAGATTCCGAACGTGTCGTCCTTCTTCAGGGTTCGCAGCTGCCCGCCCTGCAGTGCTGTCGTCGCCGAGCCGTGCAGTTCGGCATCCTTGGCCGAGGCGGCGTACAGCGACTCGGACGCAAGCAGGGAGATCGAGGCTTTTGTTGCCGGCGGCATCGATCCGATTGCTCTCCTTGGTTTAGGCGGCTCGCTTGGCCAACCGGCTCAATTCGCGGTCCACCAGCTGGTAGTAGGGGCCACGGCGGCGCATCAGCACCTCCGGCGGACCATCCTCGATCAGCCGGCCCTTCTGCAGCAACAGGATGCGATCGAAATTGCGCAGGGTCGACAGACGATGGGCAATGGCGATCACCGTGCGCCCCCTCATGAGGTCTTCCAGGGCCTCGCGAATGGTCTCCTCGGACTCGCCGTCCAGGGCGGAGGTCGCTTCGTCCAGGATGAGCAAGGGTGCGTTCTTCAGGAATGCGCGCGCGATGGCGATGCGCTGCCGCTGGCCGCCCGAAAGCCGCACGCCGCGGTCTCCGATCATCGTGTCCAGCCCGCGCGGCAAGTTCTCGATAAAGCCGCGGCAATGCGCGGCCGTCGCGGCCTTCCAAACCTCCTCATCGCTGGCATCGGGCCGGCCGTAGCGGATGTTTTCGAGGAGCGTCCGGTTCAGCATGGTCGTGTCTTGCGGAACCACTGCGATGGCATTGCGAAGGCTGTTGTCGGTGACCCGCGCGATGTCGTACCCGTCGATCAGGATACGACCGCGTTCGACCGGATAAAAGCGCTGCAGCAGTGCGACGAAAGTCGATTTGCCGCCACCCGAGGGGCCGACCAGGCCGACGCGCTGTCCCGAGTCGATGGTGACGCAGAAGTTGTCGAAGATCCTCTTCTCGCCTGGATAGCTGAACGAAACCTTGTCGAACACGACCCGAGCGCCGTTCGGCACCAGCGCCGCAGCTTCGGGGGAGTCGCGCAAATCGTGCGGCGACAGCAACGTCGCAACCGCCTCCGACAGCCGTGCGACATGCTGGGTGACGTCGACGAGCGCGACCGCCAAGTCGCGCGTGGCGCTCAACACAGAAATGCCGAGCGTGCAAACCAGCACGACGTCACCGGCGGTCGCACGGCCCTGGCGCCAGAGCTCGATCGCCCAGGCGAGCATCGCCAGCGTCATGACGACGACCACGAGAGCGTGCGACAGACGCAGGATCTCGAGGTAACGCAGGCTGCGCTGGCGAGCGTTCATCTCGTGCGCCACCGTCTCATCGAAGCGTTCGTGCTCGCGGGTCGTTCCGCCGAAGGCGCGGACCAGCGACAGATTGCCGATCACGTCGACCATCTCGCCGTCGACCCGCGCGGCCTTCTTGGCGAAGTCGTGATGCAGCGGCCGGCCAGCGGCCGCGAAGCGGAACATCGCGACGACCACGATCGCCGAAGCGACGACCATCACCGCCGCCATCGACGGGCTGACCGCGGCCAGAAAGCCGATGGCCGCGATGGTGGCAACACAAGGCGGCAAGACATTCCACATCAACATGTTTTCGATCTGGAACGCGGCGTTGGATGTCGCCGTGATGCGGCCGGTGAGCATGCCCGGCAGCCGATTGGCGAAGAACAACGGGGCGTGGCCCGTCAGGTGACGGAAGAGTTCCGATCTCACATCGCCGGTGACCCTCACGAAGGTCTTGCTCGCGACCCAGCTCGCGATCCGCCACAGGAAATTGTCGGCGGCCACGCACAACACGAGAACAGAAAAGGCGAGCCATGGGCTGCCGGCGCGTTCGGGGCCTTCCGACAGCACATCGACGAGAAATTTCACACCATATTGTGTGCTTACCGAACAGCCTACCGCGCCCAGCACGGCCAACAGGATCACCGCGTGCGCCACCGGGCGGCGACTCGCATGACGCCAGAGAAATCGCAAAGGTTGGCCCTGATAGCGGCAGATATCGTCGTCGGTCACTGACATACCCGCGCCTCCCCCACTCTGTTGAACCCGCGTCTTTAGGAAAATCTGTCGCATTCGCCAAAAAAACGTGACCGCGACGCGGCGCGGTCGTTGTCACAGGCAGTCGCCACGCAGAAGCGACGGGTGGACATAGGGTTTCCGTTCAAAACGACAACCAAGGAGTTTCGTTCCATGAGGATTGCGCAGGTTGCCCCCCTCACCGAAGCCGTGCCTCCGACGCTATATGGCGGCACCGAGCGAGTCATCTCGTGGCTCACGGAAGAGCTTGTCGCTCTTGGCCACGATGTCACGCTCTTCGCAAGTGGTGATTCCGTGACTTCTGCCAAGCTCGAGCCCATGTGGCCCCGGGCGCTTCGGCTCGACGGCACGGTGCGCGATCCCAACGCACTCAACATGACGACGATCGAGAAGGTCTATCGCCGTTCGTCCGAATTCGACCTTATCCATTTTCATCTTGACTACTACCCGTTCTCGCTGATGTCGCGACAGGCGACGCCGTTCCTCACGACATTGCATGGCCGCCTCGACCTGCCCGAGCATCATCCGACGTTCGAGACGTTCTCCAACGTTCCGATCGTCTCCATATCGAACGCCCAACGCCGGCCCATTCCGAAGGCCAACTGGATGGGCACCGTGCCGCACGGCCTGCCGGCCCATCTGCTCCAGCCGCAGCCGGTGCAGCCGCGCTATCTCGCTTTCCTCGGCAGGATCTCGCCCGAGAAGCGCGTCGATCGTGCCATCGGCATCGCCGAACGCTGCGGCCTGCAGCTCAGGATCGCCGCAAAGGTCGATCGCGCGGACCAGGACTACTTCGACGAGACGATCAAGCCCCTGCTGTCCAAGCCCTGTGTCGAGTATATCGGCGAGATCGGCGACGACCAGAAATCCGAATTCCTGAGCGGCGCGATCGCGTTGCTCGTGCCGATCGATTGGCCCGAGCCGTTCGGTCTCGTCATGATCGAGGCGATGGCGTGCGGCGCGCCGGTCATCGCCTTCAACCGCGGCTCGGTTCCGGAGATCGTCGAGGACGGCGTGACGGGCTTCGTGGTCGAGGACGAGACGAGCGCCGCGGGCGCCGTGCGCGACCTCGGCTCGCTGTCCCGCAAGCTCGTCCGCCGGCGGTTCGAGGAGCGGTTCACCGCCCGGCGCATGGCGGAAGACTATATCCGGCTCTACCGGTCGATGATCGAGGCTGGGCAGGCGGTGCGCCGGGCAGCGGCCGACTAGGGGCGCTCAGCCTGGACGAACCGACTTCGGCCAATCGACTTCGGCCAGTCGCCTCAAGACCGCGGCTTGGTCTCGGGCATGGCCAACGCCAGGATGACGACGCTGGCAGCCGCCAGGAGCGCCAGCATGGTGAAGGCGGCGTGACTGCCGAAATCGTCGCTGACGTAGCCGGCCAATGTCGAACTTGCGGCGGCGCCAATGCCCATGGTGGAACCGATGGCACCCTGCACCAGATTGAAATGCCCCCGCCCGCGCGTGACGTCGACCGCCGTCAAGGGCACGAGCACGCCGAGCACGGCGCCCGATATGCCGTCGAGCGCCTGCACCAGCGTCAGGACGACAGGATCGCCGGTCGAGGCGAACAGGAAGCCGCGCAGCGCCAGGGCGCCGAAGCCCAGCAGCAGGATCGGCTTGCGTCCGATGCGCTGCGCCCAGAGTCCGACCCAGGGCGAGAACAGCGTCACCATGAATTGCGGCACGACGATCGAGGCGGCGACCATCAGGGTCGCAGCCTTGCTCGACTTGAGCGTCATCATGCTGGCCGCCAGCGGCAGCATGGCGCCGTTGGCGAGATAGAACAGCAGCACGCAGACCAGGAAGGTGACGAACGCCCGATTGCGGGCAAACGCCGAGACGGCCGCCACAAGAGAGCTCGTCGGTACCGAGGCGGCGCGCGGAGCACTCGAGGTCGGTCCGATCTCCTCGCGCTTGATGCGGAACAGGGCGTAGAGAGCCGGCAAGGTCAGCGCGCCCGCCAGCAGGAAGACGGCGCGGCTCGATAAATAATATCCGATCGCCCCCATCGCCGCCGCCGCAAGTCCCGTGCCCGCCGACGCGAAGGCGACATTGCGGCCGAGGCGCTCGCTCATCCGATCGGCCCCGACGAGGCCGAGGCTGATCGACGCCACGGCGAGCCCCAGCATGCAGCTTGCGGCCGCATGGAGAACGCGTGCAGCCAGGACCACGGGCAAGATCGGCCAGGCAGCGAAGGCAAAAGCGCTGGCGCCGATCGCGACCAGCGTGACGGCGGCGATGGCGCGCAACGAGCGCGCGGCATCGACGATCGCACCGAACGGAACCTGGCCGATCAGGCCGACCAGGCCGCTGACCGTGAGCACGAGGCCGATATCGACCTGCGTCCACTTCTGGCTGGTCAGGAAGACGGCGACAAACGGCCCGAAGCCGGTCTGGATGTCGGCCACGAAGAACACGAGCCAATCGAGCCCGCGGCGACTGCGCAAGGAGGGCACTGTGTCAGACGGGCAGGCCGGCGGAGCCGCGTTCGGCTGCATGATGCCGTGCCCTATGGCTTCGGCGTCGGCTGC
Organism: Reyranella sp.; assembly: GCA_035293665.1. Classification (GTDB taxonomy): domain Bacteria; phylum Pseudomonadota; class Alphaproteobacteria; order Reyranellales; family Reyranellaceae; genus Reyranella. The sequence goes on from DATGMK010000044.1 coordinate 40,909, forward strand.
TCCGTCGGCGGCGGCTGCGCCGGAGTGTCGGGAGGCGGTGCCGGCGCCGGCGATGGCGAGGGTGATGGTGATGCCGGCGCGGCAGGAGGCGGAGCGGCCGATGCCGGCGGAGGTGGCGCCGGCGCAGTGCGCCCCAGGATGACGATCGGCTCGCCCTCCTTGTAGACCGGGGCCTTGCGCAGCTGATCGCGCGGCAGGTCGGCAATCAGCTTGTCGGGAGGACCGGAGTCGGGAAAGTGGAGGATGTGCCAGTCGACCGCGATCTTGCGGGAGCCGACTCCGAGAAAGCCGCCGAAGTCGATGATCGCGGCCTGCACGACGCCCCCGCGATCGACGATGACGTCGACGACACGGCCCAGATCCTCGCCCTTGGCGCTGCGTACCGGTTTGCCGAGAAGCGTCTGGGCTTGATTGTTATCGACGATCACGGCCGGTGTTTCAGCCGCGGGCGGAGGAGGAGCAGGAGGAGCGGGAGCAGGAGCAGCAGGAGGCTTCGCCGGATTTGGCGCTTCAGGGGGAGTGCCGGTGGAGGGAGCTGGCTGCGCCTGTTGAGCGAGAATGGCTTCCGGAGGGGTCACCAGCGAGCTGACCAGGAAAAGAAGCAGAAAGAAACTGGGCGCTGTACGGGACAAAGGCACACTCCCCTCCTCCATGCACAACGCCCCGAAGCGGTCGGCGTTGCAGCGACGAAGCGGCGTCTTGCCGCGTCGATCTCTCGTCTTAGTGTCGGCTCATGACCTCTCGCAGGAACATTTTATTGGGGCTCGCGGCTTCAACCACCGCAGCATGCAGCGCACGCGGGCCGGCACCCACAACGTCATATCAGTATCCGACCGCGCCGCCGCCACCAAATCGCGAGTCGCTGGGATTGGACGCGGTGATCGACATCAGCCGCGGCGTGACCGTCTCGAGCTTCCGGCTGGTGCGCCAGAGCAACATCCTCGCCGTCATCCATAAGGCGAGCGAAGGCGGCGACTATGCCGATTCGGCGTGCGCTGCCCGACGTCCGCAGGCCGAAGCGGCGGGATTGCTGTGGGGCACCTATCACTTCGGCACCGGACAGTTCTCGGGCAGGGAACAGGCGCAGTTCTTCCTGGCCGCTTCGCGGCCGGGTCCCAGGACGCTTCTCGCCCTCGACCTCGAGGCGAACGACAGCGACCCGTCGAACTCCATGACGCTCGGGCAGGCCGAGGAGTTCGTGAGAACGGTGGCCGAGGCCACGGGCCGCCTGCCGGTCGTGTACGTGCATCCGATCTGGGCCAACGGCGATCCCCTGCCTGGCTCCGGACTGAGCTTCGGCGCGCAGATCACGCCGGACTCGATCCTTGCGCGCTGCGGCCTATGGGTCGCCGATTACCACGATTCCCCCGAGATCCCGCTGGCCTGGGCAGCGACGGGCTGGCGTCTCTGGCAATATGCGGGCGACGAGAATGCGGGCCATCCTGCCTACAACCAGACCATGCTCGTGCAAGGCGTCAGCCACTGCGATCGCAACCTGTTCAACGGCGACGCGGCAACCCTGCGCGCATTCTGGGGTGGCTTCGCCTGAAGACGGGGTCATCAGCCGGTGATCCGCATGACCGCATACCAGCCGGTCATGCCGACACCGAGCATGGCGACGACCACGATAGCAGCCGGCGCCCGTCGAAGCCTGAACCGACCTGAAGGCCCCACAAACCTGTGATAACAAGAGTCCCGAAAGTCCGGAGGAAATCGCCGATGCCCATCATCGATTCGCAGGTTCACGCCTATGAGGCGAACACGCCCAAACGGCCCTGGCACAGCGTGCCGAACTGGCCCGCTCATGTGACCGGCGACGAGATGGTCGCGGCGATGGACAAGGTCGGCGTAGATGGCGCGATCTTCATCTCCGCCTTCTCGCTCTATCAATACGACGCGAGCTACGCCGTGGAAGTGCAGCGCGCGCATCCCGACCGCATGGCGATCGTCAAGCCGGTCGATCCGGACGATCCCAAAGTGGCCGACGTCATTGCCGACTGGAAGAAGACGCCGGGCGCGGTCGGTGTCCGCATCTTCCTGCGCGACGAGAATCCGCGGCCGCCCACCGATCCCGGCTTCGACCGGATCCTCAAGGCCGCCGTCCAACACGACATGCCGGTCAATTTCCTGTGCTGGGGCAAGCTGGATCAGGGCACCCAGTTGATCGACCGCCATCCCAACGCACGTTTCATCCTCGACCATCTCGGCCTCCTGCAGCCGCGCGTGCCGCCGGCGCCGCCGCAGCCCTGGGCCGACCTGCCGAAGGTGCTGGAGCTCGCCAAGCGCCCGAACGTGGTGATCAAGGTCAGCGGCGCCTGCACGCTGTCCAAGGAGCCCTACCCTTTCCCGGACATCTGGGATCCTCTCGCGCGCATCTTCGATGCCTGGGGCTTCGACCGCTGCCTGTGGGGCACCGACTGGACGCGTGCCTTCGCCGTCCTCAACTACGAGCAGGCGGTGAAGCCGTTCCTCGAGACCAAGCGACTGAGCGACAGCGAGCGCGCCATGCTGATGGGTGGCGCCTGCGCCAAGGCCTACGGCTGGTCACCGAAGAAAGGCTAGTTCCGAGGCGGCGCTGGCGAACCCGGAATCAAGGCAGCAGCGGACGTCCCGGGACAGCATGCGCCAGGCGCTGAAGAGAGGGCAGGTCGGGCAGTGGCCGGTCGACGGACCAGAGCGCGGCCGCCTGATCTTCGAAGGTGGCCAGGCGAAGCTCCGGCGACAGGCGCCGATTCGCATCGGCCACGATGACCGCGAGGCTGAGCGCGATGACGAGGAAGAGCGACACCGGTTCGATGCGCGAACCGATCGCTTGTACGACGCGACGACCACCCATGGACTACCCCTTTATCGCTCCCTGAGCGCCTATCGCCGCCCCCGCATCGCGGAGCCAGCGAAATGAGGCGTTCGCGATATGCGCGATACAACATCGCTTGTTCGTGTTTCTGTGCTGTTTCCCACGCAGCACCCGCATGGAAGGTCACGATGGCCTGTGGCAATGTTGTGGCTGTGACGAACAGAAGCCGGCGCGCCGTCCTCATCCTTCCCCTCTTGCTGGCCGCGGGAAGCAACGTCCACGCCGAGTCCTGGCCGAGCCACGCGATCCGGTTCACCGTGCCATGGCCCGCCGGCGGTGTCGCCGACGCCATCGCGCGCCTCACCGCAGAGAAGCTGTCCGAGCGGCTCGGCCAAAAGCTGATCGTCGAGAACAAGCTAGGTGCATCCGGCAATATCGGCATGGCCGCCGTGGCCGCCGCACCGGCCGACGGCTACACGCTGGTCCTGACGCCGACCGGCAATCTCACGGTCAACCAGGCGCTCTACAAGGACCTGCCGTTCGACACGGCGCGGGACTTCCTGCCGCTCACGGTGCTGGCGACCGTGCCCAACGTGCTGGTGGTGAACCGCACCGTCGCGGCGAGAACCGTCGCCGAGCTGGTCGCCTACGCCAGGGCCAATCCCGGCAAGCTGACCTTCGCGTCGCCGGGCCAGGGCAGCGGCGCCCATCTCGCCGGGGAGCTGCTGAAGGCCGACGCGGGGATCGACATGCTGCATGTGCCCTACACGGGCATCGCGCCGGCAATGAACGATGTGGTGGGCGAGCGCGTGTCGCTCATGTTCCTCGGCATCTCGTCGGCGCTGCCCTACATCCGCGCCGGCAGCCTGCGGCCGCTGGCTGTGGCCGCATTGAAGAGATCGCCGCTGCTGCCCGACGTCCCGCTGGTGGCCGATGCGGGCTATCCCGGGTTCGACGTCACGTCATGGTACGGCATCGCCGTGCGCACCGGCACGCCGGCCGAGATCGTCGACCGCCTCTATCGCGAGACCGCCGAGGTCCTCAAGCTCGACGAGGTGAAGGAGCGCTTCGCCGGCATGGGTGTGGAGCCCGGCGGCCTGCCGCCGCAGGCGTTCGCCGCGATGGTCCGGAGCGAAACGAAGAAGTGGGGCGACATCATCGCGCGGGCCAATATCAAGCTCGAATAGCCGCAGGCGACGCGGCCAACTACACCGGGATGTCGCACTTGGCGCGGCGGCCTCGAAGTCCTTCATCCGCCTCACGATATCGGCTGTCAGTTCCAGGCCCTGGCTAAAGCTCACGGGCTCGGTACCGATGTCGAAGGGCTTGCCGTCCGCACTTGCCGGTCCAGTCCGCGTGAAAACTGCCTTGATCGACAGGCGCCCGTCAATTCGCACAAGGGGGACGGAACCGATCGCTTCCTCCGTCATGCTGCAGTCGGTGAACATCTCGCTCCCTTCGCGACGATCGATCCGTCGCAAGCATGCTTGAACGGTCGGCTCCCGTCGCCCCGCGTCAATCTCTTCATGCAGAACGATGCCCCACCAATACGGAATTTCAATGTCCGCCTTGGACCGGACACGCCCGGCCGTGCGATAATCGGGCCATGCCCGATACGCCGCTTCCCCAGATCCGGCCGCTCAGCGCCGCCGACCACGAACGCGCCATGAGCGAATACGGCCGACGCGCAGAGGCGCGTGCCTACGCGCTTGGCAATCGCGGCCCGATCCGGATCGGCGCCGACGGCAAGCTCTTGCCGGAGATCCTGGAGTCGTACTGGACGAACGGCTTCTACGTTTTTCAAGGCGTCGTCGGACCGGAAGAGCTGGCCGAGCTGCGCGCCGACATCGATGCCGTTCTGTCGCGCGCCCCGGTCGCGCCCGACGCCACCGTGGACTTCCACGGCCGGCCGGTGATCGATCACGGCATCATCAAGCCGCCCTATCGCTGGGCCAGACCGTTGAGCGACCCGGTCGGCGGCACCGACGCCAACAACGGCCGCCATCCTGCCGAGATGCTGCAGCCCACGCCGGACAAGGATGCGCCAGCCTGGACCGTCGAGCTGCTCGACGGGAACCTGCACCTCAGCGACGCCTGCTTGCGGCTGTACGGCCATCCCGGCCTGCTGACCGTCGCGGAGTCGATTCTCGGCGACGACTTCGTGCCCTATAACGAAGTGACGTTCGTGAAGGAACCCGGCCTCGGTCCGTCGGTCGCCTGGCACCAGGACGGCACGACGCATTGGACCGCGCCGGACTGGGACCAGGGCGCGCACGGCTTCAACTTCATGACCCAGCTCTATCCCAGCACGGCGGCGAACTGCGTCTGGGTGCTGCCCGGCAGCCACAAGCGCGGCAAGGCCGACATCAAGAAGATGGTGGCCGAGGCGGGCTCCGACCGCATCGAGGGCGCCGTCCCGATGCTGTGCGATGCCGGCGACACGATCGTCACGAACCGCCAACTGGTGCACGGCTCGTTCGCCAACAGCTCGCCCGATCGGCGCATCACACTCAACGAGGGCTTTTTCCCGCGCAAGCGCGTGCTCAACGTCACGACCCGCCGCCTCACCGGCAAGATCGAGACCTACGACCAGGCCCGCATCGATGCCCGCACCCGCATCCTGCAGATCGCGATCGACGCCCGGCGCCAGCGCTTCCCGCAGGAGACGCCCTATGTCTACCGGCCGCTGGCCGGCCGCGAGGACGAGAACCGCTGGACCGAGACAACACGCGCCACGGTGCTGAAGAACTACAACCAGCTCGACATGTTCATCTGAGGGTGAGGGCGTGACGTCTGCGCGCGCCCTGATGGCCCTGCTGCTCGCCGCTAGCTGCTCGACACAACCTGCCGGCCCCTGGCAGAAACCCGGCGTCGATGAGCCGACGCAATCCCGCGAGACCGCGGCCTGCCGGAGCGCCGCCCAGACCGCAGCGCTGCGGGCCTATCCCTCCAGCGGTGGGGCTGCAGGTCTCGGCGCCGGTGGCGCGATCGCGTCGCAGCAGCGCGACACGGCTGGGCGCGCGGCGGTCGAGATGGCGCGGTTCGACGACTGCATGGCCGACAAGGGATACCGTCGCTCCTAGTGCAGGCGTCCGGGTCCTTTGCTAGAACGCTGGCGACGTGTTCCTGCAGAGAAATTGCCAGATGAAATCGCCCATCGTCCTCATCGACCGCCATCCCGGCCGCTCCACCCAGACGCTCGGCATCGCGCGGGCGATCGGCACCGATCCGGACCTGATCCACGAGCCGTCGGTCGGCGTCGTCGGCACCAAGGGCGACAGCCAGTGCTACCTGGGCGTCATGGCCAAGGTCGAGGCGATCCACAACAAGCTCAAGGGCCGCATCGGCACCGGCCAGGGCCAGCTGAAGGCGCGCCTGGTGCAGCCGGAATACACGGTCGCGATCTCCGACGGCATCCGCAACGGCACGCGCGAGATGCGCTACTCGCTGATCGGCCGCGAGGTCACGAACGATTCCCTGTGCGAGCATCTCAGCGCGACCGGGCTCGCCGGCACGATCGCCGTCGTGGCCTGCGACAAGCCACCGGTCGGCACGCTCGCGGCGCTGCTCGAGCACAACCGTCCCGCCATCATCATGTCGGACGGCCCGATCCATCCCGGCCATGATCCGAAGACCGGCGAGGCGCTCGATATCGTCAGCGCGTACCAGGTCGCCGGCAATCCCGACGCCGCCTTCCGCGAGCATATCGCCCTGCATGCCTGCCCCGGCATCGGCAGCTGCGGCGGCATGTTCACCTACAACACCATGCAGACCTTCATCGGCGTGGTCGGCATGGAGCCGCTGCACATGGTGGCGCCGCCGTCCGACGATCCGCGCCGCACCAACGAATTCGCGGCCGAGCTGGTCGACCTCTTGTCGAACCTGATCGCCAAGGACCTCAAGCCGCGCGACATCGTCGTACGGGACTCGATCCGCAACGCCACCATCGTCGCGATGGCGATCGGCGGCTCGACAAACGTCACCCTGCATGCGCCGGAGATCGCGCGCGCCGCAGGCTTCGGCAATTTCTGGAAGGACATCATCACGCCGGAGGAGTTCAACCATCTCTCGCAGCATGTCGTTCCCGTGCTCACGGACGCACGACCCTACGGCAAGTACTCGATGGTCGACATCGACCAGGTGGGCGGCGTGCAGGTGATCGTGCGCGAGCTGCTCGAGGCGGGCCTGCTGAACGGTGACGTGCTGACCTGCACCGGCGAGACGCTGGCCAAGCAGGTCGAGCGGCTCGGAGCGAAGAAGGCCGACGGCAAGGTCGTCTACACGGTCGAGAAGCCCTACAAGCCGACCGGCGGCCTGCGCGTGCTGGGCGGCAACCTGTCGCCGGATTTCTCGGCGATCCTCAAGCTCGCCGGCGTCGAAAGCGGGCTGGAGGGCAACGTCTTCCGCGGCAAGGCGCGCGTATTCGAGGGCGAGCAGGCGCTGCTCGACGCGCTCGACAAGCACCCGGAGCGCTTCCAGAACCACGACATGGTGATCGTACGCTACGAGGGCCCGAGCGGCGCGCCCGGCATGCCCGAGATGCTCGACCCGACCTCACGCATCACCACGCTGTGCCGCGAGCGCAACATCACCGTCGCGCTCATGACCGACGCCCGCTTCTCCGGCGGCTCGGTTGGACTGGTGATCGGCCATGTCGGCCCCGAGGCGGCGCTCGGCGGCCCGATCGCCTTCATCGAGGACGGCGACGAGATCGTGGCCGATCTCAACAAGAACGAGCTCTCCTGCCCTGCGCTGGACGACGCGGGTACGCTCGCCCGGCGCAAGGCCGCCTGGGAGAAGGCCGTTGCCGACAATGGCGGCATCCATCCCAACTGCGGCCTGGCCGACACTCGCCTGCTGCATCGCGCCCGCACCACCGCGGTGCCGGCGACGCGTGGAGGGGGCCTGCATCCCAACCGCGAGGTCTGGGTGCGCGCACCGCGCAAGGCCGAGCGATCGACCTTCGTGCTCAAGAACAAGCATCGGCCGCTGGCGAACAAGACCTTCTAGATGGGCGCGCGGACGGGTTCACAGTTCCTCGAGGGCCTGCGCAAGACCAGGCGCGAGATCTGGGTCGACGGCGAGAAGGTCGCCGACGTCACCGCGCATCCCAAGCTCAGCGGCGGTGCCGAGAGCATCGCCGCGATCTACGACCGCCAGCACGATCATGCCGGCGAGTGTCTGTACGCGGCACCGCCGTCGGGCGAGCTGACCAACGTCAGCCACATGATCCCGCGCTCGAAGGACGATCTGCGCCGCCGCCATGCCGGCCTCGTCCGGCTGTCGGAAGGCTCGATGGGCATCATGGGCCGCACGCCGGACTATATGAACATGAAGTTCGCGGCCTTCGCCTCGGCGCCGCAAGTGTGGGCCGGCGCTGACGACCGCAACGAGCGCGGCGCCCGCAACATCGTCGACTTCCAGCGATACCTCGCCCATGGCGACATTTCGCTCACGCACACCATCATCCAGCCGACCATAGACAAGCGCACCGACAGCAAGGTCGTCGGCACCAAGGCGATGGTCCGCAAGGTCGGGGAGACGGCCGACGGGATCATCGTGCGCGGCGCGAAGGTGCTGGCGACGCTGGCCCCCTACGCGGATGAGCAGGCCGTCTATCCCGGCCAGCCGCTTCCGCCCGACGCCAAGGAGTTCGCGCTCGCCTTCGCGATCCCGCTCGATACGCCAGGCCTCAAGTTCCTGTGTCGCGACTCGGTCGCGGCGCCGGGTGCCGATCCGTTCGACAAGCCGCTATCGTCGCGCTTCGACGAGCAGGATGCCTTCTGCATCTTCGACGACGTGCTGGTGCCGTGGGACCGTGTGTTCATCGACGGCGACGTGCCGATCTACAACTCGATGCGCGAGACCGGCTACGCCATCAGCATGACGACGCAGTCGACGATTCGCGCGCTCACCAAGCTCGAATTCGCCTACGGTCTCGCGAGCCGCATGGCCGAGCTGATCGGCGACTACTCGCCGGCGACCACCGAGATGCTGGGCGAGCTCGCCGCCTATGTGCGACTGACGGCCAACGCGGTCGCGCTGTCGCTGGAGCAGGCCTGGGAGCGCGGCGACGGCGTGTGGTTCCCCAACGGCGCGGCGCTCGAGCCGATGCGCTCGGTCTTGCCGATGTGGATGCCGCGCGTGGCCGAGATCATCACCCTGATCGGCAGCCACAACCTCCTGACCACGCCCAGCCGCGCCGAGCTCGCCGATCCGAAGCTGCGGCCCCTGCTCGACGAGATGCTGCACGGCGCCGACGGCGCGACCGCCGACGAGCGCGCCCAGGTGTTTCGCCTGGCCTGGGACTTCGTCGGCTCTGCGCTCGGCGGCCGGGGCTTCCTCTACGAGCGCTTCTACCTGACCTCGGCGTCACGCAACAAACAGATGCTGCACACGCGTTTCTTCGACCGCACGCGTTCACAGGCTCTGCTCAAGGACATGCTTGCGCGGGGCCGGCGCCCCGATTGACTCGTCCTCCGTGAGGCCGTCGAATACCGCCCGCACGACCCACCTGGAGGAAACACCGATGTCATTCTACAGAGGCATGACCTGCGAAAACGTCACGCTCAAAGGCGACAAGGGCACGCCGATCACCGCCTACGTGGCCAAGCCAGAGGGGTCGGGCAAGTTCCCGGGCGTCGTGCTGATCCATCACCTGCCGGGCTGGAGCGAGCTCTACATCGAGACCACGCGCCGCTTCGCTCATCACGGCTATCTCGCGATTTGCGCCAACCTCTATCAGCGGGAGCAGGGCGGCGGCAGCGACGCCAATCCCGACGACATCGCCGCCAAGGTGCGCGCCGAGGGCGGCATCGCCGATTCGCAGATGGTGGGCGACACCGCGGCCGCCGTGGCGTGGATGCGCGCCCATCCCAACAACAACGGCAAGGTCGGCCTGTTCGGTTCCTGCTCGGGCGGCCGCCACGCTTTCATCTATGCCTGCCAGAAGAAGGACGTCGATGCCTGCGTCGACCTGTGGGGCGGCCGCGTCGTGATGGGCAAGGAGGAGCTCAACGCCAAGACGCCCGTCGCGCCGATCGACATGACCAAGGACCTGCAGTGCCCATTGCTCGGCCTGTTCGGCAACGACGACCGCGCGCCCAGCCCCGAGCAGGTGAACCAGCACGAGGCCGAGCTCAAGAAGCTCGGCAAGAACTACGAGTTCCACCGCTACGACGGCGCCGGCCACGGCTTCTTCTACTGGCACCGCCCGCTCTACCGGCCCGAGCAGGCGATGGACGGCTGGAGCAAGGTGTTCGCCTTCTTCGGCAAGCACCTCGGCAAGTAGGAGCGACGCATGTGCACCTCCATCATCGAAATCGCCGGCGCCGAGGGCATGGCCAAGCGCGGCGACGAATGGTTCCCGCTGACCCAGTCGGTGGTCGCCTATGACCATGCGCGTCATGCGCCACTGGGCGACGTCATCACGCTCGACTTCTTCAACGCCAACCTCGATCCGGGCGCTCGCGCGGCGGTCGAGCTGACGCTCGACTCGGCGAAGGAGCTACGGGCGGCGCTTGACCGTGCGATCGCCGCGGCCGAGTACGAGGAGGCCGAGGTCAGAGGCAAAGGCGCGCCGCTCAGTCTCGTCCGCGCGGCGTGACGCAACAGCGTTGGCGTATCGGAGTCGATTCGGGCGGCACGTTCACCGACGTCTGCCTGTTCGACGAGGAGCAGGGTCGCGTCGAGGTCTGGAAGGTGCCGTCCACGCCGGACGACCCATCGCGGGGCATTGCCCAAGGCGTCGAAGAAGGCCTGCGCCGGGTGGCCTCCGACGCCGGCGACAAGCCGGCGTCGGCCGTCGCTTATTTCGGCCACGGCACGACGGTCGCGACCAATGCGCTGATCCAGCATCGCGGCGTCAAGACCGGGCTGATCACCACGGAAGGCTTCCGTGACCTGCTGGAGATCGGCCGCCAGAAGCGCCCCGACCTCTACGACATCCAGGTCGACAAGCCGCCGACCCTGGTGCCGCGTGATCTGCGCCTCGAGGTGCCTGAGCGCGTGCTGCACACCGGCGAGGTGGCGACGGCGCTCGACGAAGAGGCCGTGCGCGCGGCGGCGCGGCGGCTCAAGGCGGCCAACGTCAAGGCGGTCGCGGTGTCCTTTCTTTACGGCTTCGTGCGGCCCGAGCATGAGAGGCGCACGCTCGCCATCCTGCGCGAGGAGCTGCCGGACGCCTTCCTGTCGGCCGGCCACGAGATCGCGCCGGAGTTCCGCGAGTTCGAACGGCTCTCGACGGTGGTGCTCAATGCCTATCTCGGCCCGGTGATGGCGCGCTACATCGAGCGCCTCAGCCCGCGGCTCGAGGCGTTGGGCCTCGCGACTGCGCCGCACCTCACGCAGTCGAACGGCGGCGTCATCGGCTTTGCCACCGCGGCGGCGATGCCGGTGCGCACCGTACTGTCGGGCCCCTCGACCGGCGTGGTCGGCGCGCAGGCGATCGGCCGGGCCGCCGGGATGCCCGACCTCATCACCTTCGACATGGGCGGCACCTCGACCGACGTGGCGCTGCTGCAGGACGGCCAGTGCAAGCTCGCCTCCGAGGCGACCGTACATGGCTATCCGATCAAGGCGCCGATGCTCGATATCCATACCGTCGGCGCGGGCGGCGGCTCGATCGCCTATATCGACGCCGGCGGCCTGTTGAAGGTCGGCCCGCGCTCGTGCGGCGCCGATCCCGGGCCGGTCTGCTACGACAAGGGCAACCGCGAGCCGGCCGTCACCGACGCCAACGTGGTGCTGCGGATCCTGAATCCCGAGCACCTGCTGGGCGGCCGCATGAAGATCAAACGCGCGCTGGCAGTCGAGGCGGTGCAGGGCCTCGCCGGCCGGCTGAAGCTCGGACTGATGGAGACGGCGCAGGGCATCCTCTCGGTCGTGACCGCCAACATGGCGCGGGCGATCCGCGTGATCTCCGTGCAGCGCGGCCACGACCCGCGCAGCTACACGCTGATGGCGTTCGGCGGCGCGGGGCCGCTCCACGCTGCGCGATTGGCGCGCGAGCTCGACATGCGCCGCGTGCTGGTGCCGCCCAATCCCGGCATCCTGTGCGCCATGGGCCTGCTGCTCACCGACCTGCGCGCCGATTTCGCCGTGACAAAGCTGCTGCCGGCAAGAGAGGAATCGGCAGCGGCGCTCGCCGCAGGATTCGCCGATCTCGCCGCCCAGGCCGAGCGCTGGTTCGAGCAGGAAGGCATCGCGCCCGGCGAGCGAAAGCTCACGCGCGCCGTCGACATGCGCTACCACGGCCAGAACTACGAGCTCGCCATCGCGTACAACGGCGCAACCATGGCCACGCTGCTCGAGCGTTTCGCCGACGCGCACCGCCAGCGCTATGGTTTCGCGACCGACGAGGACCCGGTCGAAATCGTCACCTTGCGGCTGGAGGCCAACGGCGTGGTGCGGAAGGCTGACCTGAAGGCGCATCCCGAAGCGGGACCCGATGCCTCCGGCGCCATCGCCCAACATCGCGACGTCTGGCTGGCCGAGGCCGGGGGCTTCGTGCCGACGCCGATCTACGACCGCGAACACCTGCGGCCCGGCAACCGCTTCGCCGGCCCGGCGATCGTCGAGCAGATGGACGCCACGACGCTCGTGCCGCCGGGCATGACCGCGCGAGTCGATCATTGGCTCAACCTGATCCTGGAGGCGGCATGACCGTCGATCCCATCACGGTCGAGGTGATCGGCGCGGCCATGGGGTCGATCGTCGAGGAGACCGGCGAGACGCTGATCCGCGCCTCGCATTCGACCAATATCAAGGAGCGGCGCGACTGCTCGACGGCGCTGTTCAACGCGCGCGGCGAGACGCTGTGCCAGGCCGAGCACATCCCGATCCATCTCGGCAGCTTCCTCGACCTCGTGCCGCACATCATGCGGCGCTACCCGACCCAGGACATCCGCCCCGGCGACGCCTTCATCGGCAACGACGCCTACGAGGGCGGCGGCACGCACCTGCCCGACATCGTGATCGCCGAGCCGATCTTCATCGACAACCAGCTGGTCGCCTGGACGGTCAACCTCGCCCACCACGCCGACTTCGTCGATCGCGGCCATGCCCACATCTACCAGGAGGGCATCCGCATCCCGCCGGTGCGGCTCTATCGCGGCGGCGAGCTGCAGAAGGACGTCCAGGACCTGATCCTGCTCAATTGCCAGGTGCCCAAGGAGCGGCTGTCGGACCTGCGCGCGCAGATGGCGGCCAACCGGGTCGGCGTTCAGCGCTTCCAGGCGCTGTGCGCCAGGTACGGCACGGCGACCGTGCTGTCGGCGGGCGAGGCGCTGATGGATTATGCCGAACGCAAGATGCGGTTGGCGATCGCGGCCATCCCCGACGGGACCTGGCGCTTCGAGGATGTGTTCGACAACGAGGAAGTGCCCGAGCCGCTGCCGCTTGCCGTGGAGCTGACGGTGAAAGGCGACCGGCTCGCCCTGTCCTTCGAAGGACCGGAACAGCGGCGCGCCGGCATCAACATGACCTACACCGCGCTGCTCGCCACCACCTACTACGTGGTGAAGTCGGCGATGGATCCGACCATCCTGCCCAATGCCGGCCTGGCGCGGCCGCTCGACATCACCGCCCCGCTCGGCAGCGTCCTCAACTGCACCGCGCCGGCCGCGGTCAACGGCCGCCTGCAGACCTGCCAGCGCGTCGCCGACATGATCCTGGGCGCGCTGGCGCAAGTCGTGCCCGAGCGCGTGATGGCCTGCTCGAACTCGGCCTGCACGGTGGCCTATTTCATCGGCAAGAAACCGAAAGACGGCTCGACCTGGGTCTATCTCGAGACGATCGGCGGCGGCAGCGGGGCGAGGCAGCTCAAGGACGGGCTCGACGGCGTGCATGTCCACACTACCAACACGTCGAACCTGCCGGTCGAAGCGCTGGAGATCGAGTATCCGCTGGTGCTGATGCGCTATGAGCTGGTCGCCAACTCGGGCGGCGTCGGCCGCCATCGCGGCGGCATGGGGCTGCGGCGCGTCTACCAGGCGACTCACGATTGCCGCGTGCGCGTCGATCTCACGCGCCAGCTCTCGCAGAGCTGGGGCCTGTTCGGCGGCGGACCGGGCGCGCATGGCCGCGTCGAGGGCGGGCCCGGCGTGGTGTTCGACGGCGATCAGGCGGTGCTGAAGGCCGGGCAGTGGTTCGCGCTCGTCACACCGGGCGCCGGCGGCTACGGCCCGCCGCACGAGCGCGCGCCTGACGCGGTGGCGCGTGATCTCGCCGAGGGCGTCATCACACCCGACGTGGCGTCGACCGCCTACGGCTATTCCGCCAAGTAGTCATTCGCGTCAGGATACGCTATCGCGGAACCAGTCCGGGGGGATGCGTCATGCCGATCCGTCGCGTTGCAGGCCTGTTCGCTCTGTCGCTTTCCGCCGTGGCGCTCGCCGGCTGCAAACCCGAGAACAAGTTCGTCGCGCCGCCGCCGTCGGAAGTGAGCGTCGCCAGGCCGCTGCAGCAGACCTTCCGGCCGTACTCCGAGCTGACCGGCAACACGGCGGCCATCGCCACCGTCGACCTGGTCGCGCGCGTCGAGGGCTTCCTCGAGAGCATCGATTACCAGGACGGCACCTTCGTGAAGAAGGGCGATCCCCTGTTCCAGATCGAGCCGACCACCTACGACGCCAAGGTCAAGCAGGCCGATGCCGACCTCGCCTCCGCCAAGGCGCAGCTGCTCCAGGCCCAGGCCGAGTTCGTCCGCCAGGAAACGCTGCTGAGGCAGAACGTGTCGGCGCAGAACAGCTACGACCAGGCCAAGGCCAAGCGCGACTCGGCGCAGGCCAGTGTCGAGAACAACCAGGCCAACCTCGTCATCGCCCAGACCAACCTGGGCTACACCAGGGTCACCGCTCCGTTCGACGGCATCGTCACCTATCACCTGAAGTCGGTCGGCGAGCTTGTCGGCTCGTCGACGCCGACCCAGCTCGCGAGCATCATCAAGCTCGACCCGATCTACGTTAACTTCAACATGAGCGAGCAGCAGGTGCTGGATATCCGCGCCAAGCTGCGTGCGGCCGGGATCAATCCCGGGGAAGACATCAAGCGCGTCCCGATCGAGATCGGGCTGATGACCGAGCAGGGCTACCCGCACAAGGGCCATCTCGACTATGTCTCGCCCTCGCTCGACACGACGACCGGCACGATCCTGGTCCGCGGCATCTTCGACAATTCCAACCGGGCCCTGCTGCCGGGCTTCTTCGTGCGCGTGCGCGTGCCGACCGACATCGTCGACAAGGCCGCGCTGCTCGTGCCCGACCGCGTCGTCGCCGAAGACCAGGCGGGCAAATACCTCCTGGTCGTCGGCAAGGACGACGTCGTCGAGCAGCGCCGCCTCACCACCGGCATGCTGCTGACCGGCGGTCTGCGCGTGATCGACGGCGGCCTGAAGCCGGACGACCGGGTCGTGGTGAGCACCAACGGCCGCGCGATCCCCGGACGCAAGGTCACGCCAAAGGACACCACCATCCAGGCCCCGCCCGCCGAGACTCCGGCCAAGTAGGCGCGGTCCATGATCTCGAAATTCTTCATCGACCGGCCGGTGCTGGCCAATGTGCTGGCGATCGTCATCGTGCTGATCGGCGCCGTCGCGGCGTTCAACCTGCCGATCGCGCAGTACCCCAACATCGTGCCGCCGACCGTGTCGGTGACCACCAACTATCCCGGCGCCTCGGCCTCGACGGTGGTGAACCAGGTGGCGCTGCCGGTCGAGCTGCAGGTCAACGGCGTCGAGGGCATGATCTACATGCAGTCGACCAGCACCGACACCGGCAATTACACGCTGACCGTCACCTTCCAGATCGGCACCGACCTCGATTTCGCGCAGGTGCTGGTGCAGAACCGGGTGAGCGCCGCATTGGCCTCGCTGCCGCAGGCGGTGCAGGCGCAGGGTCTGACGGTGCAGAAGAAGTCGACCTCGATTCTAGAGATCGTGTCGCTGTTCTCGTCGAAGGACCAGTACGACGCCCTCTATCTCAGCAACTACGCCACCATCAACCTGGTCAACGAGCTGGCGCGCGTGCCCGGCGTCGGCAATGTCAATGTGCTGGGCGTCGGCAAGTACTCGATGCGAATCTGGATGGACCCGCAGAAGCTCTACAGCTTCGGCCTCACCGCCCAGGACGTGATCCAGGTCGTCCAGTCGCAGAGCCAGTCGGTGACGGCGGGCCAGGTCGGCACGCCGCCTGCCGGCCGCGGCCAGAGCTTCCAGTACACCGTCGACATCCAGGGCCAGCTCGACGACCCCGGCCAGTTCGGCAACATCATCGTCAAGAGCATGCCCGGCAACGGCGGCCGCATCGTCCGCCTGAAGGATGTCGGCCGCATCGAGCTCGGCGCGCAAACCTATGCCCAGGACTTCAAGGTCGACGGCAAGCCCGCGGCCGGCCTCGCGATATACCAGACGCCGGAGGCCAATGCGCTGGGCGTGGCGACGTTGGTCGAGAAGAAGATGGAAGAGCTGAAGAAGGCCTTTCCCGAGGGCCTCGAATTCAGCACGCCGTTCGATACCACCGCGTTCGTGAAGACCTCGATCAACGAGGTGTTCACGACCCTGATCGAGGCCGGCATCCTGGTGCTGGTCGTGATCGTGATCTTCCTGCAGGACTGGCGCGCGACGCTGGTGCCCGCGACCACCATCCCCGTCACCATCATCGGCTCGTTCGCGGCGATGGCCGCGCTCGGCTTCACCATCAACCTGTCGACGCTGTTCGGCATCGTGCTGGCGATCGGCATCGTCGTCGACGACGCCATCGTGATCGTCGAGGGCGTGGCTCGCCACATCGAGCGCGGCCTGTCGGCGCACGACGCCGCCGTGAAGGCGATGGACGAGCTGTTCGGCCCGGTGATCGGCATCACCCTGGTGCTGATGTCGGTGTTCATCCCGGCCGCCTTCGTTCCGGGTCTGACCGGCAAGATGTTCGCCCAGTTCGCCCTGGTCATCGCTGCGACGGCCTTCATCAGCGCCGTCAACGCGGCGACGCTGAAGCCGACGCAGTGCGCGATGTGGCTGCGGCCGGCGGTGCCGCCGGAGCAGCGGAACTTCTTCTTCCGCGGCTTCAATGCCGGCTACGACCGATTCGAGCGCGGCTATGCCTGGCTGATCCGGCACATGGTGGCGCGCAGCGGCGTGATGGTGCTGCTGGCACTGGTCGTGGCTGCGGTCGGCGGCTGGGGCATCGCCCGCCTGCCCTCGGCCTTCATCCCCAACGAGGACCAGGGCTACCTGATGATGGCGGTGCAGCTGCCCGACGGCGCCTCGCTGGGTCGCACCGGCAAGACGCTCGACGAAGCGTCGGCGATCGCGCGGAAGGTGCCGGGCGTCAGACAGGTGGTCGAGATCACCGGCGTATCGATGCTCGACAACATGGCGCAGCTCGCGAACGCCGGCGTGGCCTTCATTACCCTCGACGACTGGGGCGTGCGCAACGGCAAGAAGGGCCAGGACATCCGGTCGATCGCCCAGACGCTGATGCAGGCGACGGCCAACCTGCAGGACGGCCGGGTCATAGTGCTCGGGCCACCGCCGATCCAAGGCATCGGCAATGCCTCCGGCTTCCAGATGCAGGTCGAGCAGCGCGACGGCAGCTTCGATCTCGCCAAGCTGCAGAACGGCGCCGACGAGCTGGTCGAGCAGGCCCGCACGCAGACCTCGATCGCCAACCCGTTCACGACCTTTCGCGCTGGCGCGCCGCACATCGAGCTCGAGGTCGACCGCGCCAAGGCGGAAAGCCTGAACGTCTCGGTCGGCGACGTCTTCTCCACCTTGTCGGCATTCGTGGGTTCCACCTACGTCAACCGCTTCAACAAGTTCGGTCAGAGCCTGCAGGTCTATGTCCAGGCCGATTCGCAATACCGCGCCCGGCCGGAAGACCTGCTGCTGCTGAACGTGCGCAGCGGCGACGGCAAGATGGTGCCGATCGGCGCGCTGGCGACGCTCAAGCCGGCCCAGGGAGCGGCGCTGATCAGCCTGTACAATCTCTACCCGTCGGCCTCGGTGCTCGGCGCGCCGGCGCCGGGCTTCTCGAGCGGCCAGTCGCTGGATCTGATGGACCAGATCGCCAATCGCGCGCTGCCGCCTGGCACGACCTACGAATGGACGACGATGTCGTACCAGGAGACGATCGTCGGCAACCAGCTGCTCTATGTCTTCATCCTGGCGATCCTGCTGGTCTATCTCTGCCTCGCCGGCCAGTACGAGAGCTGGATCGCGCCGTTCGGTGTGATCCTCGCGGTGCCGCTGGCGCTGGGCGGGCCGGCACTGACGCTTGGCCTGATCGGGCTGCCCAACAATCTCTACACGCAGATCGGCCTGATGCTGCTGATCGCGCTCAGCGCCAAGAACGCGATCCTGATCGTCGAGGTCGCGCGCGAGGTCCGCATGCGCGACGGCTGGCCGATCGAGGAAGCCGCCGTCGAGGCGGCGATCACCCGCCTGCGCCCGATCCTGATGACCTCCTTCGCGTTCATCCTGGGCGTCGTGCCGCTTGTGACGGCCACGGGCGCCGGCGCCGCGGCGCGCATCTCGCTGGGCCTTTGCGTGTTCAGCGGCATGATCGCCTCGACCTGCCTCGCCGTCCTGTTCGTGCCGTCCTTCTTCACGGTGCTGCAGCGCTTCGAGGAGCGCGGTCGGGCACGCAAGGCCGCAGTGAAGCCCGCCTAGCGCGGAGTTGCTTTCGCCCGTGGCGGGAGTCCACAGGAGTCCACTCGGGTGTGGACCGGTTGGATGCCGATGGCACAAGGGTTTTGGGCCAGGAGTCCACGAATCCACCGATTCTGTCCCAACTGAAAAACACCCCTCATCGGACCGCGCCACTCCAGTGGCGCTCATGACTCTGATTGCGCCACTGGAGCGGCGCGGTCCGATGAGGATGATCATGCGCGCGACTCTGCATGATCACGCGCCGAGCACCTATTAGGGACGATGGCTCCGGGGAAAAGCCGCCTTTTCCGAGCTCGAATCGCCCGCCATTGCCCATAGTGAGCTTGCTGCGCGCGTCAGAGTCCTGGCCTTTGACATTTCGGAGGAAGATTTCCCAACAAATCGCTCGCCGCCGCCCTGGAAATTTGTGCCTCGACCAAAAAGAAAAATCTGCGCGCCCGGGAAGTGGCACTGCCAGCGACGCCCCCGCCGCTCATCGCTTCCATCCAAAGCAACAGCGCCCTTGGTCGACCCATCACGAAGAGAGAAAACGGCGCGGGTTATCCTGGAAGATCAGCCGGCGCAGGCCGGGGTCGGTATCGGCCAGCTGCTTGTGCGGATCGGGCAGGCCCATCGAGAACGGCCAGTCGGAGCCGAACAGCACGTGCTCCGGCCCGTGCATCGCCGCCGCGGCCTGCAGGGCGCCGGCATCGTGGGCGATGCAGTCGATGCAGAAGCGCTTGAAGGCGAGCCGCGGCTTCTCCGCACCGGTGTCCGCCCCAGGCCGGCCGGTCAGCTGGCCCCGCTCCAGGCGCCCCGCGACCGCCGCCGAGGCGCCGCCGGCATGGGCGAGGCAGACCGTCATGTCGGGATGGCGCTCGAGGATGCCGGACATCGCGAGGTGCGCGGCCGCCAACGCCGTCTCGACCGGACTGCCCAGCAGATTGTGCAGATAGAACGGCTCATAGCGTGGGTCGCAGCCCTTGCAGGGGTGCAGGAACAGGAACCCGCGTGCGGCATTCAGCGCCGCCCACAAAGGCGTGAAGCCGGCATCCGACAGGATGACCTTGTGATCCTGCGAGCCCGCCGGCATGGCGAAGCGTGGCCGGCTGCTCTTCGCGCGTATCGCCACGATCTCGGCCGCGAGCGCCGCGTCCGTCACCGGCAGGTGGTAGAGCGGCGACAGGCGGTCGGGAAACTTCGCCGCCAAAACGTCGAGGCCGTCATTGACGTAGAGCACCCACGCGCGCATCGCCTTCGCATCGAGGCCGAGACGATAGAGCGGCGGCGGGATCGAGATCCAGGCGCGCTCCACGCGCTGCTCGTCCATCCAGGCAATCAGCGCCTCGGGGCGATAGACCGACTTGGCGGCCAAGGTGTAGCCGTCGATGGTCATCGTCGCGTCCGACTCGTTCCAGCTCACGCCAGCGACACCGGCCAGCCGGTCGGCCAGAACCGGTGCGAGATGGGCATGGATGTCGAGCGCGATGCGCTCCTCGGAAGACGTGCTCACGAGGCGGCCGCGCGCGGCGTGGTGGCGAGCACCGGATCGGTCTGCACGAACTCCAGACGGGCCTCGCGGACCTGCTCGGCCGCGCCGAACACCTCGCCATAGAGTCGGAGCCAGTTGCGGCTGGTGATCTTCTCGACCTCTTCGGCGTTGAAGCCGACCTCCTTGAGGCCGCCCGGCAACAGGCCGAGATCGTGTACCTCGGTGAACCAGGCCGGCGGCGGCGCCTTGCCCGGCCGCGCGGCGGAGGCCGCGCCGTAGTCGATGCCGCGTGTCCACCGGCCCATGCGCATCCAATCGTAGTCCGGCTTGGTGAAGTTGTGGCTGCGGTCGGTGCCGATGCCGACATGGTCGATTCCCATGATGTCGACCGACTTGGCGACCATCTCGCACCAGTTGCGCAGCGAGCTGCAGTAGTGGTCGCCGGTGATGTTGCGATAGGTGGCGCAGCCCAGCACGCCGCCCTTCTCGGCCAGCACCTTCAGCACGTCGTCGGTCTTGTTGCGCTTGTGCGGGAACAGGCTGTCGGGATTGGCATGGGTGACCGCCACCGGCTTCTCGGAATGGATGATCGCGTCCTTGGTGGTGCGGTTGCCGACATGGCTGAGGTCGACCAGGATGCCGGTGCGGTTCATCTCGCGCACGACCTCCTTGCCGGTGCGCGAAAGACCGGAGTCCTCGTCCTCATAGCAGCTGCCGCCCAGCTCATTCTGGTTGTTGTAGGTGAGCTGGATCGAGCGCACCCCGAGCTCGGCGAACAGCTCGACGAAGCGGATGCGGCCCTCGAGCAGGTTGGAGTTCTGGAAGCCGAGGATGATCGCCGTGCGGCCCGAAGCGGCGATCGCCTCGATCTCCTTCACGCTGGTCGCGATCGCCACCAGATCGTTGTTGGCGTTCACAAGGTCGCGCCAGCGGGCGATCGAATCGAGCGATTCGACCGTGCCCTCCCAGAATCCGCAGGTCACCGTAACGGCGCCGACATCGGCCTTGCGCAATTCACTGAAGGTTTCGCGGGTGAAATGGCCGCACTGCAGACCGTCGATCAACATGGACGTGCTCCTTTACGCGGATTGCCGCAGAACGAGGTTGGCTGGAATCACCCGGCGCTTGGCGGGCCGGCCGCCGCCTTCGCGGGCCTTGAAGAAATCACCGACGGCGCGGGCGATCGCGGCGGCATCGAGTGCCACGGTGCTCAGTGCCGGCCGCGAGAAGCCGACCCAGGCGAGGCCACCGAAGCCCATTACCGCCATGTCGGCGGGAATCGTAAGGCCCTGGTCGGCCGCCGCGGCCATGCAACCCAGCGCCAGCTCGTCGCTCGCCGCCATGACGGCGCGGAAACGCAAGCCCCCGGTCAACGCTTCGAACATCGCCTGGTAGCCCGCGTCGGCGCGATAGCCCTGCGAGATGTCCCATACCAGGCTTCGATCGAGCTTGTGGCCGCGTGCCCTCAGCGCCTTGCGGTACCCCTCGAATCGGGTACGGCCGACCGCCGAGGTGGCGATGCGGCCGACGAAGGCGACGGGTGTGCGGCGCTTGGCCAGCAGATGCGCCGTCGCCAGGGCGGCGCCTCCCGCATCGTCATGGACGATCGACGG
Source organism: Reyranella sp. (assembly GCA_035293665.1). Lineage (GTDB taxonomy): Bacteria > Pseudomonadota > Alphaproteobacteria > Reyranellales > Reyranellaceae > Reyranella. Next base: position 62,454 of record DATGMK010000044.1, read on the forward strand.
AAAGCCGAAGCTGCTGAGATCCTGGCTGACCGACAGGATATCGATGCCGCTCTTGTTGGCGGCGCGCATGACCGGCGCCAGCTCCTCCATGTCCATGACGTGCGGCGAGGACAGCAGGATGCCGCGCAGGCCGAGCGACGGCGCGCGCTCGAGGAAATGGCGCAGCCGGTCCTGGCGATGGCCGAGGTTGAACAGCACCAGGTCGAGGCCGAGCGCCTCGAGCTCGCCCTGCACGTGCTTGGCCAAGGTAGCGTAGATGCCCTGCTCGATGTCGCCGGTGACCAGCGCCACCGAGCGGCCGCGGCCGACGCGCAGGCTGCGCGCCACCTCGTTGGGCCGGTACCCCAGCTGCTCGATCGCCTTCAGCACGCGCGCGCGGGTCTCGGTTGCGACCGGCACGCGGCCCGCCAGCACGCGCGATACGGTGGCCGGCGAGACGCCGGCGTGAGTGGCGACGGAAACGACGCTCACCATCAGCGCGCCGCCCTCTCGGTCGCCTGCCCGGCCTCGCGCAGGTCGCGCAACACGACTTGGGAGGCGTTGTGGCCGGAGATGCCGGAGATGTAGTTGCCGGGCCAGGTGCCGTTGCCGCTGAGATAGAGGCCGCGGGTCGGCGTGCGATAGGCGTGCAGGCCGGGCATCGGCCGCATCCAGAACATGTGGAACGGCAGCGTGTCCCCGTGGGTGATGTTGGCCTCGACGAGGCCGAACTCGCTCTCGAACTGGGTCGGATCGATGATGCGGTAGTCGGTGATCAGGCCCGGCAGGGTCGGCATGTATTCGCTGAGCTTGGCGATCGCGCGCTTGGCGAACACGTCGCGCTGCTCGGCCCACGTGCCGTCCCGCAGGCGGTAGGGCGCGTTGCCGATGTTGAGGCTGAGCACATGCTTGCCCGGCGGCGCCAGCACGGGCGAGGTCATCGAGGGGCAAAGGCCCCAGATCACCGGCTGATGCGACAGCCGGCCCTGCAGCATGTCGGTGTGAGCGGCCTCGATATAATCGAGGCTGGGCGCGATGCGGAATTGCGCCGAGGACAGCAAGGCCGCCTCCTCGTCCGATCTGGCGGCGGCGTAGCGAGGCATGCCGTCGAGGGCCAGCACCACCTTGAAGGCGCGCCCGCGCATCGGCTTGCGGTCCATCTTCGGCTTGAGGTCGCCCCAGAACGAGGTGTCGTCGACCAGCGATGTCACGGTGATCACCGGATTTGCCGCCGAGACCACGATCGGCGCCTCGTATTCCTCGCCGTCGCGGGTGACGACGCCACGGACCTGGCCATCGACGCTGCGGATGGTGGCGACCGGCTTGCCGACCATCACCTCGCCGCCATGCGCGCGCACGCTGGCCGACAGAGCATCGGTGATCGCGCCCATGCCGCCGACCGGCAGGCCGGTCGAGCCGCGCAACGGGATCAGCCTCGGGTCGGCGGCGCTTCCACTTTTCAGCGAAGCGAGCGACAGCGGCCGCATCATCAGGTTGAACGGCGAGCCCGGCGTCGAGGGCGCCACCTGGCCACCGACCACGGCCAGCGGCGCGATCAACGCCTGAGTCTGCGGCGCCAATTCGAACTCGTCCATCAGGTCGCGGATATTGCCGAACAGGATGCGGCTGAAGGCTTCCTGATCCTCGAGTCGCGTGAGGTTGCGGACCAGGTATTGCAGCGACGGCGGCGGTTCGAAGATCGAGATGCCGAGCCGGTCGGCGAAGCCCTGCAGGTAGGCGAAGAAGGCGTCGTAACGCGCCGCCTCACCCTTGGCGTAGGTCTCGAGCTGGGCGTGGTTGCGCTTGGGATCGCGCCAGCCGACGTAGATCCGGTCGCCGTCGAGCGGCTGGACCAGCGTCGGATCGGGCCGCACCCACTTGAGGCCGTAGCTCTCGAGCTCGAGGTCGTTGACGATCTTGGGCTCGAGCGAGCCGGGCGAATTGGCGATGGTCGTGAAATAGCCCGGCATGAATTCCAGCGTCGCCGCCGGCCCGCCGAGCCGCGGATTGGCCTCGATCACCAGCGTGCGCAACCCGGCCCGCCCGAGATAGGCCGCCGCGACCAGGCCGTTGTGGCCACCGCCGACGACGATAGCGTCGAACCGCCTTTTCTTGGACTCCACGCTCATTTCGGCACGAAGTCGTTGGTGTAGTAGGTCGTGAGCGGCTTGTCCCCGAACAGCTCGCCTGCGTCCTTCAGGGTGGCGAGCAGCTTGGTCCATTCCTCGCTCGACTGCTGGCCCCAGCTCCCGTCGGTCGGCGGCGTGGAGAGCGCAAGGATGCCCTGGTTGTAGTCGACGCAGCGCTCGATCGTGCCCGCGAGGTGGACCTTGGCCTGCATCAGCTCGCAGGCGGCCTTGTAGTCCCGCGCCGCCTCGACGAAACCCTTCCTGGTCGCCGCGAGGAACTTCCGCACCACCTCAGGATTCTTCGCCAGATAGGCGTTGTTGGCGGCAAAGCCGAAGCCGATCAGCGGCACGCCGAAGTCGCTGAGCTGCATCGTCTCCGGCTGCTGGTTGGTCGCACGCACATAGGCGTTGAAGGCCGGGCTGTCGCCGCTCACCGCGTCGATCGTGCCGCCGAACAGCGCCGCCGTCTTGGCATTGGCATCGAGCGCCACGACGTTGAGGTCGGTGAGCTTCATCTTGTTGGCGGCGGTGAAGACCTTGAGACTGAGGCCGTCGGAGCCGCCGGGCGTGCTTCCGATCTTGATGCCCTTCAGCGACTGCGGGCCGTCGAGCTTGACCTTGCCCTTGATGCCGATGAAGGCGGCGCCGGTCTTGTGCTGGTAGATGCCGACCACCTTGAGCGCGCCGCCCTTGCTGATCATCTGCGCGGCGTTGGTGACGTTGAGATGGGCGATGTCGAAGCCGCCCTGGCTCAGCATCAGCGCGGTCGTCGCCGAGCCCCGGCCTTGCTCCAGCTGAACGTCGAGGCCGGCTTCCTTGTAGTAGCCCTTCTCCTGCGCCACCAGGAACGTCGTGTGGTAGGGCAGCCATGCCCAGTCGAGCAGGACCTTCACCGGCGTCAGCGTCTGAGCCATCGCCGGCACGGCCAACCCGATCAGGCAGGAGGTCAAAGCCAGGGAACGGACAAGAGTGCGTCGGATCACGTCGGTCTCCTCAGGTCGTGGCGTCGCGCAGCATCAGGGTCTCGCGCTGGCTCGGGTGCCACGGCAGCACACGGCGCTCGACCCATTCGGCGGCGCGCCACAGCAGAACGCCGAACACCGAGAACACCGTCACGGCGGCAAAGGCGAGCGAGGTGTCGGTGTCGCCCACGGCGCGGATCAGCAGATGGCCGAGTCCGGCGTTGGAGGCGACGAACTCGCCGATCACCGCGCCGACCGGCGCCAGGGTGACGGCGAGCTTGATGCCGGCGCAGATGCTGGCGAGGGCGCTCGGGAACTGGATCTTGTGCAGCACCTGCAGGCGGCTCGCGCCCATCGCCCGCACCATCAGGACCTGCTCGGGATCGGCCGACTTCAGGCCCGTCACCGTGTTGACGATTACCGGGAAGAAGGTGAAGGCGACGACGAAGAACATCTCGCTCTGCAGGCCGAAGCCGAACCAGACGAGGAACAAGGGCGCGATCACTACCTTCGGGATCGCGTGCGCCACCACCAGCCAGGGCGTGAGGATGCGGTCGACGAAGCGCGAGCCGGCGATCGCCGCGCCCAGGGCGAGGCCCAGCGCGACCGACATCACCAGGCCAAGTCCCGCGGCCATCACCGTGATCCCGAGCTGGCCGATCAGGTACGACCATTGCGCCACGATCGTCGCGGCCACCGCGGTCGGCGCCGGCAGCAGGAACACCGGGATGTTGAAGCCGCGGACCAGCCCCTCCCACAACGCCAGCCCGCACAGGGCACTCAGCAGCGGCCAAGCCATGCCGGCGAGGAAGTTGCGACCGCTCATCCCACCAGCACTCCCGCCTTCTCGAAATGCTCGCGGATGCGCCGGCCGATCGCGGTGAACTCCGCCGTCTCGCGCACAGCCAGCCGCCGCGGCCGCTCGAACGGCACGCGGATGTCGTCCAGGATCGCGCCGGGCCGTCCCGACATGACCAAAACCCGATCGGCGCAGAAGATCGCCTCGCTGATGCTGTGGGTGATCAGCAAGGTCGTGACATGCTGCGTGGTCTGCAGCCGCTGCAGCAGCACGTTCATCTGGTCGCGCGTCAGTGCATCGAGGGCGCTGAACGGCTCGTCGAGGAACAGCAGCGCCGGCCGCGTCAGCAGGGCGCGGGCGATCGCCACGCGCTGGCGCATGCCGCCCGACAGCTGCCAGGGATAGGACTTGGCGAAGCCTGCGACGTCGAGCTCCTGCAACAGCTCGCTGGCGCGCGATTCGAGGCCGGCCAGCCGCTTGATCTCGGCCGGCAGCAGGACGTTGGCCAGCACGCTGCGCCATTCGAGCAGGAGGTCGCGCTGGAACACGATGCCGATGTCCGGCACGGGCCCCGTCACCGGCCTGCCGCCGATCCGGATGGTGCCGCGGGTCGGCGCATCGAGGCCGGCGATCAGGCGCAGCAGGGTGCTCTTGCCGCAGCCCGACGGCCCGACGATGCTGACCGCCTCGCCGGCCCTGAGCTCGACGCTCAGCGGCGCGATGGCCCGAACGCCGTTGGCGCCGCCATACCGCTTCTCGACTGCTTCGAGACGAATCGATTCGCCCGCCTTTGCCATAGGGCGATGTTTCCTCCAGACCCCTTATGAAATCGTTGTCATGGCCAGGTTCCGGAGTCAAGGCAGCGGTTGCTCCCACAGCGGCGTTCATGGCTGACTGACGGTCGGAGGAAACAATGACCGTTTCGCAGCTCGACAGCCTGATCACCCTGCTGCGTTCGCGCCCCGCGCCGGCGACGCAGGACGTCACCGAGGCCCGGGCGCGCTTCGAGAAGATGGGCGCCTTCCTGGGCGCCCCGGATGCGAAGTGCGAGAAGGTCGATGTCGACGGCGTGCCGGCCGAATGGGTCTCGGCGCGCGGCGTCGATGCCGGCCGCGCGGTGCTGTACCTGCACGGCGGCGGTTATGCGATCGGCTCGCTCAACACGCATCGGCGGCTGGCCTTCGATATTTCCGCCGCATCGGGCGCGCGTGTGCTGCTCCTCGACTACCGCCTGGCGCCGGAGCATCCCTTCCCGGCCGCGGTCGATGACGCCGCCAAGGCCTGGCGCTGGCTGCTGAAGCAGGGTCTCGCGGCGAACAAGCTCGCGATCGCCGGCGATTCCGCCGGAGGCGGGCTCACCATTGCGACGCTGGTCAACCTGCGCGACCAGAAGCTCGGCCTGCCGGCCTGCGCCGTGGCGATCTCGCCGTGGGTCGACCTCGAAGGGGTGGGCACCAGCATGACGGCGCGCTCGGCGCAGGATCCGATGGTGCAGAAGGCAGGCCTGACCTGGATGGCGGACATGTACCTCGGCGGCAAGGATGCACGCGCGCCGCTCGCGGCCCCCTTGCACGCCGATCTCAAGGGCCTGCCGCCCATCCTGGTCCAGGTCGGCACGGCCGAGACGCTGCTCGACGACGCCACACGCATCGCCGAACGGCTGCACAGCGCCGGCGGGGACGTGAAGCTCTCGGTCTGGCCGAACATGCTTCACGTCTTCCCATTGTTCGCGCCGATCCTGTCGGAGGGCCGCGACGGCTGCCTCGAGATCGGCCAGTTCATGCGCGCGCGGATGGCCTAGATGAAGTTCGGCGTCACTGTCGTTCCCAGCGTCTCCGACTGGAAGCTGTTCGTCGATATCGAGACCCTGGGCTACGACTGCGCCTGGGCGGCCGATTCGCAGATGCTCTACTCGGATGCCTACGCGGTCCTGGCGTTGGCCGCCGAGCACACGTCGCGCATCCGGCTCGGCACCGGCGTCGCCGTGGCGCCGACGCGGCTCGCGCCGGTGACCGCCCATTCGATCGCCTCGATCAACCAGCTGGCGCCCGGCCGCGTGTTCCTCGGCATCGGGACGGGCCACACCGCGATGCGCGTGATGGGCCAGGATCCGATGACGGCCGGCGCCTTCCGCGAGTACCTGCGCGTCCTGCGCGCGCTGCTGCACGGCGAGGAGGTCGAGTACGATCTCGCCGGCGAGCGCCGGCAGATCCGCTTCCTCCACGCCGACCGCGGCTTCATCGACGTCGAGCATCCGGTGCCGATCTACGTCGCCGCCGACGGACCGCTGGCGCTCAAGGCCGCCGGGGCCTACGGCGACGGCCGCGTGTGCTCGCACAACCAGACCCGCGCCCGCCTGCAGAAGAGCCTGGAGACGATGCGGCAGGGCGCTTCGGCGATCGGCCGCACGTTCCCGGACAGCTTCCACACCGCCGCCCTCACCTACGCCTGCGTCCTGAAGCCGGGCGAGAAGCCGACATCGGACCGCGTGATCGACGCGGTCGGGCCGATGGCGGCAGCGACACTGCACTACTGGTGGGAGCTCTACCAGAAGGACGGCGACACCAGCACGGTGGCTCAGCGCTGCCGCAATCTTTGGGACGAGTACCTCGCCTTCACCGAGAAGATGGAAACGCCGTTGGCCAAGCGCTACCAGCAGATCCACTTCGGCCATTGCGCCTTCCTGCCGCCGGAGGAGCGCCGCTTCATCACCGAGGACCTGATCCGCGCCACCGGCGGGCTGGTCGGCACGCCCGAGGAGATCATCGCCCTGTTGCGCGAACGCGAGGCGATGGGTCTCGACGAGGTGACCCTGCTGCCCGCCATGGCCGAGGCGCGCAGCAACCTCAAGGAATTCGCCGAGCAGGTGATCGCGCGCTACTGAAGGATCCGCGCGCGCGATTCGCGCACCATCTTCGCGGCGGCCGCGGCGTCGAAGTCGAGCAGCTTGCCGCCCTGCATCCGGAGCCTGCCGTCGACCATCACCGTGTCGATGTCGCGCGGGCTGGTCTGCAGCAGGACGTGGGCACAGGCGTCGTCGACGACGGAATCGCCGAACGGGCCCTTGCGCACCACCACGATGTCGGCGCGCTTGCCGGGTGTCAGCGAGCCGACAACTGAACCGAGGCCCAGGACGCGCGCGGCGGTGACCGTCGCCGTCTCGATCAGCTTGCGCGGCGTCAGCAAGGGCACGCCCGGCCGCACCGCCGGCCGCCGCCCCAGCACGGTCGAGAAATTGCGCTCCATCGCGCCGTCGAGAAAGCCCTGCACGTTGTACATAACACGCAGCTGGCCCAGCGTGTCGGAGGCGATCGAGCAGGGGATGTCGCAGCCGAAAACCACGTCGACGCCGCGATCGAAGGCGCGGCGGACCACGTCGGCCGGCGTGCCTTGCGTGTCGGCGGTCGGCGTGAAGCAGAGCGGCGTGCGCGTCTTCGCCATCATCTCGAGCTCGGGATTGCTGATCAGGTTGCCGTGGATCACCGACAGGTCCGGCCCGAGCAGGCCGGCGGCGTTCAGCTTGTCGATCGTGCCGGCCTCGTTGACGTGGATGCAGCTCGGCGCCTCGAGATCGCGCGCGAACTTCAGATGCACGTCGAGATTGGGACCGCCGATCGAATCGACGCCGAAGCCGATGGTCGTGATGCCGGCCGGATCGTGATAGCGGTCGTAGATGCGCCGCGCGTCGTCGAACCGGGCCGCGAGCGGAAAGGTATCCGGCTCGAACGTCATGAAGGAATATTCGAACAGGTGCCGGATGCCGGCCGTCTTCAGCGCCTCGAGCGAGCGTGGCGCGTAGTCGGGACTGCCGATGTTGTGGCAGTAGTCCACGACCGTCGTCGTGCCGTAGGACAGCATCTCGAACGCGCCGATATAGGCCGCGTTGAAATTGTCGTCCGGCGTGTAGTGCCGGCGCAGCGGCAGCAGGCCGGAATAGTACTTGCCGGGCCACAGGTCGGGCACATAGCCGCGCAGCACGGTCTGCCAGAGGCAGGTGTGCGCGTCGATGATGCCCGGCAGCGCGATCATGCCGGCCGCGTCGATGACCTCTGCGCCTGCAGCGTCGAGCGACCGCCCGACGGCCTTGATCGCGCCGTCCTCGACCAGGATATCGCCGACCAGGTCGCCCAGCGCCTGGTCCATGGTGACGATGTCGGCGCCGCGAATGACGGTTCTGTTCGCCATGCTCAGTCTCCCTTCCCGACCGCGAGCACCCGCTGCCGTTCGCTCCGCGCATAGCGCCGGGCAATGTTGGCGCAGGTCATGAACTGCATCTGGTGATAGACGATCATCGGCAGCACGACGAAGCCCAGCGTCGAGCCCGCGAACAGGGCATTGGCCATCGGGATGCCCATGATCAGGCTCTTCTGCGTGCCGCAGAAGGCGATCGCGATCTCGTCCTGCCGCGCGAAGCCCGCGCGGCGGGCGACGAAGACGTTGGCCGTCAGCATGATCGCCAGCAGGACGCCGTCGACCAGGATCAGGGCCAGGAAGCTGTACACCGGCAACAGCCGCCACATGCCGGACAGGGTCGCGGCGCTGATCGCGCCATAGACCATCAGCAGGACCGAGCCGAGATCGACCCGGCGCACGGTCTTCGCATTGCGCTTGATCCAGGGTTCGAGCCAGTGCTGCAGCGCCTGCCCGGCCACGAACGGCACCAGCACCTGCAGGGCGATCGACACCACGCCGCTCAGCGAGCTCTCGCCCTGGGTATGCAGCAGCAGGCCGATCAACAACGGCGTCAGCGCCATGCCGATGATGCTCGACAGCGAGGCGCTGCACAGCGCCGCCGCCACGTTGCCGCCGGCGATCGAGGTGAAGATCACCGAAGCCTGCACGGTCGACGGCAGGGTGCAGAGGAACAGGAGGCCGATATAGAGCGGCGGCGCGATCAGCGTTCCGGAGACCGGCTGCAGGGCGAGGCCCAGCAATGGGAAGACGATGAAGGTCGAGGTGAAGATCTGCAGATGCAGCCGCCAGTGCAGGATGCCGGCCAGCACCGCCGCGCGCGACAGCCGGGCACCCTGCAGGAAGAACAGCAGCGAGATCGCGATCTTGCTGGCGATGCCGACCCAATAGGCGAACACGCCGCTGCAGGGAAAGAACGCGCCAAGGATCACGATCGCCAGGATGGAGAGCGTGAAGCCATCGGGCAGGAACTGGGCGAGCTTACGCACTACCGTCGTCCCGAGCGGAGCGAAGCGTAGTCGAGGGACCTTCTCTCCACGAAAAAACAGCTAATCGCGGAGAGAAGGTCCCTCCACTACGCTTCGCTACGGTCGGGACGACGGGGGCGGTGATCGTCACGAGAATTTTGCCCTCAGCCGCGGCGCGACCTCGCGGGCGAAGCGTTCGAGGCTGGCGTTGGTCTGGTCGGGACGCATGCCGGGCGGGACGGCCCAGGTCACGAGATCGGTGAAGCCGAATTCCTCGATGAAGGCCGACAGCTCGGCGACGCAGTGATCGGCATCGCCGACCACCCAGGTCTGCGGCATGCGCTTGCCCTCGCTGATGCCGGCGACGCCGCCATGGCCACCTGCCTCCTCACGGAACTTGGTGTAGACCTCCATGCGCCGCCGCTCGGCCACCCGCACCGCCACCCAGTCACGCTCGCGATCGTCGGTCACCAGGCAGGACTTGATGATGCCGACGCGATGGTCGGCCGGATCGCGCCCCTCCTCCTTGAGCCTGGCGAGCCACGGATCGAGCGAACGTTCGCGCTCGCCCTGCGGCAGCAGGTTGGCGCCGAACCTCGCCGCACGCATCGCGCCGGCCTCCGCCATCGAGGCGATCCAGAGCGGCGGCCCGCCCGGCTGGACGTAGCCGGGCGTGATCTTCACATTGTCGAACTGGTAACGCTTGCCCGCGAAGCTGAAGGTCTCGCCGGTGAAAGCGCGTTTCAACACCTCGATGCCTTCGTCGGTCAGCGACACGCGGCGCGCCACCGGAATGCCGAAGCCGCGGAACTCGTGCGGCGCGTAGCCCATGCCGACGCCGATCTCGACCCGGCCGCCCGAGATGTTGTCCAGCACGGCCAGATCCTCGGCCAGCCGCACCGGGTGATTGAACGGCAGCAGGCAGACATCGCAGGAGAAGCGCACTTTCCTGGTGCGGGCCGCCATCGCCGCCGCGACCGGGATCCACGACGGCAGGTAGCCGTCCTCGACGAAATGGTGCTCGGTGAACCACACGAGGTCGAGCCCGAGGCCATCGAGCCACACGACCTGGTCCATGATCGCGGCATAGAGCTGCTGATGGGTGAGGCCGGACTCCGGCGTATTGCGGAAGTCGTAGGCGACGCCGAGGCGGAGCGGTTTGCGGGCCATGGTCAGAGGCTCAACTCGGGCACGTCGATCCAGCGCCGCTCGGCGACGCTCTTGTAGGCGAGGTCAGCGAGTTGCACGGCCTTGGCGCCTTCGACCAGGGTCGGCACCAGCGGCGCGTCTTCCCCGACATGGCGCAGGAAGTTCTCCCAGAGCTGGCGGAACGGCGGCTTGTAGTCGAACGTGTCCGGCACCTCTTCCCAGTGCGCCTCCAGGTCGACGCCGCCCGGCCGCGCCGCCTTGATGAAGGCCTCCGGCGTGTTGACTGCGGCCTGGGTGAAGCACTGGAAGCGGCCGGCCGAGGCCGAGCCGTTGGTGCCGTCGATATGCACCATCATCGTGTCGGCACGCCGAGGCCGGGTTGCCCAGCTGTTGGTGATCTGGCCGATCGCACCGTCTTTCGTCCGCAGCATCGCGTAGACCGTGTCCTCGGCATCGACCTTGTAGCGGTTGCCTTGCTCGTCGACGCGCTCGGGGATCGCCGTCTCCATCATCGCCGAGACCGCGGTGATCGGCGACACCAGGCGGTCGATCATGTAGCGCCAGTGCGCCATCATATCGAGCGCGAGCCCGCCTCCGTCCTTCTTGCGGTAGTTCCAGCTCGGCCGCTGGCAGTCCTGCGTCGTGCCGTCGAAGATCCACGAGCCGGCATCGATCCGCACCGACAGGATGCGGCCGAAGAAGCCCGCGTTCTTGACGAACAGCAGCTTGGCGTAGCCCGGCAGGTAGAGCTTGTCCTGGATCACGCCGTGCTTGAGCCCGGCCTTGTGGGCGAGCCGCGCCAGCTCCATCGCCTCCTCGACGGTGGGCGCGGTCGGCTTCTCGATATGGATGTGCTTGCCGGCCGCAATCGCCTTGCGCACGCGCTCGGGCCGTCCGCCGGTGGCCGAGCAGTCCATGAAGATCTTTTCCGGCCCAGCCAGTGCCTCGTCGAGGCTGGTCGTCGCGCGCTTGACGCCGTGCGCCGCCGCCAGCGCCTTGATGCTGTCGGCGTTGCGACCGACCAGAGTCAGCTCCGGGATCAGCCGGTCGCCATTCCCGAGCCTGAGCCCGCCTTCGTTGGCGATCGCCAGCAGGTGGGCCATGTGCTGCGTCGTGCCCATGCGGCCGGTCGCGCCGTTGATGATGACGCCGATATGGATGTTGGCCATCGTCTCCTCCGAACTTTCTTATTTCAGCGCCGCGCGCACGTCGGCCGCCGTTGCCGGCTCGCCGCCATTCTCGCGCACCAGCCGCACCGCCTCCTCGACCCAGGCGACATTGCCGGTCTGCGTGCCGAGCGGTGCATCCTCCAGCCCGACGCGGACATGTCCGCCACGCGCCACCGCGTCGGCGATCAGCGGCCGGACGTCGACCGAGAGGCCCGCGATCATCCAGGGTGCCGTAGCGTCCAGCTCCTGCAGCAGCGCCACGTGCGCGGCGAGGGCATAAGGCTTGGGCGGGAAGCCGAAGGCGAAGCTTTGCGAGAACATGAAGCGGTACATCGGTGTCTTGACTTTCGCCGCCCGTGCGAGCGCAGCGCCGGCGCGCGTGAAGCCCGGCTCGTAAATCGCGAAGGCCGGCGGCAGGCCGTGCCTGGCGGCGAAAGCCAGCGCGTGCCGCACGTGCGTCTCGGGATTGAGATAAGTGAAGGCGGGCTTCGACTCGGCCGTGGTGATGGCGGTGGTGAAGTTGACGCTGCCGGGATCAACCACGGCGAATTCCAGCAGGCCGCGCTCGGTGAGCTTCTCGACATGGGCGAAGCGCTGCTCGGCCGTCATGCCGGGCTCGCTCGCGGGATAGGAGGGATAGACCGGCACGTCGGTCGCGGCGCGAATGCCCTCGATGATGCGGGCATAGACCTGCCAGTCGAACGTGTGCCGTCCGTCCTGGTAGGCATGCGTGTGCACGATTGCAGCGCCAGCCCGAGCACAGGCGATGCCCTCGGCAACGATCGCCTCGACCGTGTCGGGGATGCGCGGCTGGAGCTTGCGACTCCATGCCCCGTTCAGCGCCACCTCGATCCAGACCTTGTGCATGCGAGCCTCCTTGCCCGATGGCCCGGCGATAATAGGATGGCGGCGTGGAAAACGAGTACGACTTCATCATCGTTGGCGGCGGTTCTGCAGGGGCGGTGCTGGCGGCCCGGCTGACCGAAGACCCCAGGATCCGTGCGCTGTTGCTCGAGGCGGGCCGCGACTTCCGCACCGCGGAGACTCCCGAGCACATCCGCATCCCCAATCCGCTGCGTGCGATTGCGGACGACGACTACCGGTACCCGAAGCTGCTGGCGCGGCGTACCGAGCGGCAGGAGCCTAAGCTGCTGTGGCGCGGCCGGGCGATCGGCGGCAGCTCGACCATCAACGGCCAGATTGCGATCCGCGGCATTCCCGAGGACTTCGCCGACTGGGTCCGCGAGGGGGCGGCGGGCTGGGGCTGGGACGAGGTCCTGCCCTACTTCCGAAAGCTCGAGAACGATGGCGATTTCGGCGACAAGCCCTATCACGGCAACAGCGGACCGATCCCGGTCTATCGCGCGCCGATCGAGAAGTGGGGCCATGTCGATCGCGCCGTGATGAAGGCCGGGCTGGCGCTGGGTTATGGCTGGTGCGAGGACCACAACGCACCCACGGGCACAGGCGTATCGCCCTACGCCATCAACAGCCGCGACGGCCTCCGCATCTCGACCAACGACGGCTATCTCGAGCCCGCGCGCGGACGGCCGAACCTGACGATCGTCGGCAATGCGGTTGTCGACACGCTGTCGTTCGAGGGCAACCGGCCGCACGCCAACGGCGTGGTCGTGCGCGTCGGCAATGGCGAGGCCCGCTCGGTGCGCGCCCGGCGCGAGGTGCTGCTGTGCGCCGGCGCGATCCATTCGCCGGCGGTGCTGCAGCGTTCGGGCATCGGCCCGCGGGCCTGGCTGGAGCCGCTCGGCATCAAGGTCGTGGCGGACCGGCCGGTCGGGCGGCACCTTACAGACCATCCGATCCTGAGCTCGCTGCTCGATCTCAAGCCGGAGGCGCATGCCAGCACGCTCGCGCATCGCCATACCAACTGCTGCATCCGCTACAGCTCGGGGCTCTCCGGCGCCGGACTCAACGACATGATCGTGATCGCGGGCAACCTGCGGCCGCCCGAGGATGGCGGCACGGCACGTGCCCGCATCGCCGTGTCGGTCTATGAGGCGCTGAGCGAGGGCACGGTGCGCATCACGACGCGCGATCCGGCGATCGATCCGCAGGTCGACGAGCGCATGCTGTCGAACGAGAGCGACCTCATCCGGATGCGCGACGGCGTGCAACGGCTGCGGGCGCTCAGCCTGCACCCCGAGGTCGCTGCCATCTCGACGCGCGCCGAGTACGGCTCCAGCGGCAGGTCGATGACCGACGAGCTGACCGGCGACGCGCTCGACGACTGGATGTTCGCCGAGTGCTACGACGCCCAGCACGCCAGCGGCACTTGCCGCATGGGCGCCGGCGACGATCCACGCTCGGTGGTCGATCCGCAATGCCGCGTGATCGGCGTGAGCGGCCTGCGGGTGATCGACGCCTCGGTGATGCCGACCGTCGTGCGGGCCAACACGCATTTCACCACGGTGATGATCGCCGAGAAAATGGCGGACGTGCTGAAGCGTTAGTCTTGCCGGACCGCGGGCGTCCCCGCCCGCTCAAACCTCATGAGGCGGGCGAGACGCCCGCGGTCCGGCGAGAAGATCTATCCCCGCAAAACCTTCCCGGCCTTGGCTTCGGTCAGCTTGCCCTGCTCCCAGGTCGGGGCGCCGTTGACGATCGTGTACTCGACGCCGGCCGAGGGCATGACGATGCGCTTGGCGCCGCCCGGCAGATCGTAGCGCCGCTCGCCGTGGTTCTTCGAGCCGATGCGGTCGGGATCGAAGATCGCCACGTCCGCCGGCGCGCCCTTGGCCAGCCGACCGCGATCCGATAGCCCGAACAGGTCGGCCGGGTCGGACGTCAGCCGCCGCACACCCTCTTCGAGCGTGATCGCCTGCTTCTCTCTCACCCACGTACCGAGCAGGTACGTCGGGTAGCCGGCATCGCACAGCATGTCGACATGCGCGCCGCCGTCGCCCAGCGCCATCAGGATCGACTTGTTGTTGAGCAGCTCGCGCATGCGGTCCTCGCGGGTGTTCCACGAGGCCATGGTGAGCTCGCACTGGAGATTGTCGGCCAGCACCAGGTCGAGGAACGTGTCGACGCCGTCCTTGCCCTGCTTCTGGGCGAGATCGGCGATCGAATGGCCCTCCATCGCCTTCAACGCCGGGTTCTTCACGGCATAGACGCCGATGCGGCCCCAGTTGCTGAAGCCGGTCGGATTCTTGAGGTCGTGGCGGAACTGGTCGCGGAAAGTCCTGTCGGCATAGACCTTCTTCTGCGCTTCCTTGTTGGTGTCGGCGAACACCCGCTTCCACGATGGAAAGGAGGCGAAGGAGAACGGGTTGTTCATGTCGACTTCGCGCGTCAGCGGCAGCGGCGAGGTCTGCGGCCGCGCGCCCTTGGCGATTTGCGGCGCGGCGAGGCGCAGCGTGTTGCGCACCGCGTCAGGGAGGTCGTCGCGATCGAACAGGGCGATGAAGGTGACCGGCCGTCCGCTCTCGGTCAGCAGGAAGTCGAGCAGGTCGCATTGGTCCTGCTCCAGCACGCCGACCTGGCGGGTCAGCGCAATCTCGATCGCGCCCTTGTTACGCTTCTTGAGCTCGCCCGCATAGGCCGCGAGTTCCTCGCGGCTGGCGTTGCGGCAGGCAAGCGGCTTGGCCTCGTAACCGATATGCTGGTTGAGCGTGGTCGAGGAGAAGCCCAGCGCACCGGCATCCATCGCCTCGCCAATCAGGCCGGCGATCTTCGCCGTTTCCTCCGCCGTGGCCGCCCGCTCCATCGATGCCTCGCCCATCACGTAATGGCGGAAGGGCGTCAGCGGCGCGATGAAGGCTAGGTTCAGCGACGGCTTTCGTGCGGCCGCCGCATCCATGAATTGCGGGAAAGTCTCCCAGTCCCAGGTGATGCCCTTGTTCAGCACGTCGAACGGGATGCCTTCGACGTTGACGAGGTCCTTCATGGCGATCTCGCGGGTCTGCGGCTTGCAGGGCGCGATGCCGACGCCGCAATTGCCCATCACCACGCTGGTGACGCCGTGCCACGACGAGGGCGTGACCGCGCCGTCCCAGCAAATCTGGGCATCGTAGTGGGTGTGCGGATCGACGAAACCCGGCGCCACGACCAGGCCGTGCGCATCGATGGTGCGCTTGGCGCCGTCCGTGACCTTACCGATCTCGGCGACCTTGCCATCGGCGATGGCGACGTCGGCCTGGTAGCGCTTCGCACCGGTACCATCGACCACGGTGCCATTCTTGATGACGAGGTCGTAGCTCATCGTTTCCTCCCGGAAAGCGGCTTTACGCTACTAGAACTCCAGCAGGTTGTCGCGGAGATGCTGGTGCGCGTAGGCCTTGCGGGTCAATCCGCGGCGCTGCAACTCCGGCACGAGCCCGTCGCAGATCTCCATGACATAGCGCCTGTCGAAATAGGTGTTGAAGATCAAGAACCCGTCGCCGTCGGTCTCCTGGATGATCTCCTCCATCTGGCTGGCGACGGTGTCGATCGAACCGACCATCTCGAAGCCCTGGCGGCGGCTGCCGATCGCAAGCTCGCGCGGAGTCTTGCCGATCCAGGTCGCCAGCGACGATTGGTGGCCATTGGTGGTGAGCCCCTCGGGCAGCGGCTGGTCGAGGTCGAATTTCGCGAAGTCGATGTTGGTGAGCCGCGACAGGCCGGACAGGTTGAGGTCGAGATGCTGGCCGTCCTGCTCCGCCAGCAGCCGCCGGCGCTCGCGCGCCGCCTCGTCGCTGATGTCGACCAGGGGATAGACGAGATACAGCACCTTGATGCGGTCAGGATCGCGACCGAACTTCGCCGCGAGCTGCCGCACCTCCGCGCGGAACTTCTTCATGCCCTCGATCGTGGTGGCGTTGGTGATGATGGTGTCGGCCCAGCGCGCGGCAAAGGCCTGGCCGCGAGGGCTACCGCCGGCCTGGCAGATCGGCACCCGCCCCTGCGGCGAGCGCGGCGCATTCAGCGGCCCACGGACCTTGAAGTACTTGCCGTCATGGTGGATCGCATGGACCTTGGCGCCGTCGGCGAACAGATGCCGGTCACGGTCGAGCACCACCGCATCGGGCTCCCATGCCTCCCACAGGCGCGTCACGACATCGGCGAACTCGTCGGCGACGTCGTAGCGCTCGTCGTGCGGCCGCTGCGCCTCGTTGCCGTAATTCTCCGCCGCGCCGTCGTTGCTGCTGGTGACGCAGTTCCAACCGATCCGCCCCTCGGTCACGTGGTCGAGCGTGTTGACCAGGCGGGCCATCAGGTAGGGCGGGTACTCACTGGTCGAGAGCGTCGGCACCAGGCCCAAGGTCTTCGTCGCCGGCGCGAGGTAGGACACCAGAACGGCGGGATCGAGCTTGGGCGTCGAGGCGGCGTACTTGAGATAGGTGTCGTGGCTGCCCTTGTAGGTGTAGGGTACCATCGAGCTGTCCTCGATGATCATGTAGTCGAAGCAGCAGCGGTCGAGCCCCTTGGCGAGGTCGATGAACAGGTCCGGCATCATCCAGCGCTTGAGGTCGCTGTCGCTGCCCGGCCACTGCGACCGCCAGGTCTTGGGCCCATAGCCCTGCGACAGGAACCAGGCGAGGTGGAAGCGGTCTTTTGCCACGGCTCAGAACTCCAGCAGGTTGTCGCGCAGGTGCTTGTGGGCATAGGCCTTGCGCGTCAGGCCACGCCGCTGCAATTCCGGGACCAGGCCGTCGCACACCTCGATCACGTAGCGGCGATCGAAGTAGCTGTTGAAGATCAGGAAGCCGTCGCCGCCGACCTCTTCCATCAGCTCCTGCATCATGCCGGCGACATGGTCGGCCGTGCCCGTAAAGTCGATGCCGTCCTTGCGGGCATAGCTGCGCACCAAGGCCCGCGGTGTCTTGCCGATCCACTTGGCGAGCGCCGACTGGTGCCCGTTGGTCGTGAGATGGGCGGGCAGCGGCTCGTCGAAATCGAACTGTGCGAAGTCGATGCCGGTCAGCCGCGACATGCTCGAGAGGATCATCTCGACATGCTCCTCGGCGGCGGCCGCCTCGCGCCGCTGGCGTTCACGGGCCGCCTCCATCGTGCTGTCGACGATCGGATGGGCGAGGAACAGCACCTTGATGTCATCCGGATCGCGGCCGAGCGCCTTCGCACGTTGGCGGATGCCCTCGCGATAGGCCTTCATGCTCGCCGCACTGCCGCCGCCCTCGGTGATGATCGTGTCGGCCCAGCGTGACGCGAACTCGAGGCCGCGGGGCGAGCCACCGGCCTGGCAGATCGGCACGCGGCCCTGCGGCGAGCGCGGCGCGTTCAGCGGACCGCGTACCTTGAAGTATTTGCCGTGGTGGTTGATCGGATGGACCTTGGCGCCGTCGGCGAAGAAGTGGTTCTCGCGGTCGATCACCACGGCATCCGGCTCCCATGCCTCCCACAGCCGCGTGACCACGTCAGCGAACTCGTCCGCGACGTCGTATCGCTCGTCGTGCTCGCGGTGCTTGTCGCGACCGTAATTCTGCGCCGCGCCGTCGTTGCTGCCGGTGACGCAGTTCCAGCCCACGCGGCCTTCGGTCGTGTGATCGAGCGTGTTGACCAGCCGCGCCAGCAGGTAGGGTGGGTACTCGCTGACCGAGAGCGTCGGGACGAGGCCGAGATGCGTCGTCGCCTGCGCCAGCCACGGCACCAGCACGGCCGGATCGAGCTTGGGCGTCGAGGCGGCATATTTCAGATAGGTGTCGTGGCTGCCCTTGTAGGTGTAGGGCACGTTCGAGCTGTCCTCGATGATCATGTAGTCGAAGCAGGCCCGCTCCATGCCCTGTGCGAGGTCGACGAACAGGTCGGGCATCATCCAGCGGGCGACATCGGTGCCGGGGAAGTCGGACCGCCAGTTCTTGGGGCCGTAGCCCTGGGACAGGAACCACGCCAGATGAAAGGGCTTCTTGCTGCTCATGGCGGCAGCGTAAGCCTTTTTGTCGTTTGCACGGAACTATTTGGCTCTTTCCGACTTCTATATGGATGGAGCGGCAGCCTGAGATTTCGGGGGCGATTCGTGCTGCCGGCACGGCCCTCTACTACATACCTGGTGCGCTGGCGGGGCAGATAACGGCTTGGCCTGCCCATTTCGAGCGCGCCCGCCGCCTCGGCTTCCGGTCGGTGTGCACCGCGCCCTTGGCCCGGCCGGGCCAGCGGGGCGACCTCTTTCTCACCGCCGACTTCGAGCGGCCCGACCCGCGGCTCGGCGACTACGACTCGATGGAAACCGCCATCGAGGCCGCCGCCGCGGTCGCGCGGAAGGCGGGCCTCGACCTGTTCGTCGACGTGGTCCTCGACCGCATCGCCATCGATGCCACGGACCGCACCGGATATGAGCCCCCGCGCGGCGTCGGAGCTCTCGATCCCCGCCGGCCCGGCATCGACATCGACGCGGCCCTGGCGCAGTTCGACCGCGCCGACCTGCTGGATCGCTGGTCCGCCCGTCTCCTCGCCTGGAAGAAGAAAGGTGTCGCCGGCTTCCGCCTGCTTGGCCTCGAGCACACGCCGGCCACGTTCGTGCGCCAGCTTGTCATCGCGACCGCCGGACGCTGCCTCGCCTGGACGCCGGGCGTGGAATGGCCGCGGCTCAAGGAGCTGGCCGGTCTCGGGCTCGACGGTGTGTTCTCCTCGACGCCGTGGTGGGACGGTCGCGCACCCTGGTACATCGAAGAGCACGAGCTGCTGCGCAGGATTGCACCGATCATCGCCCCGGTCGAGGCGCCGTTCGGCCCGCGGCTGGCGCAGCGCGCGCAGGGCGAGGAGCGGCGGCGACTCTATGAGCAGGCGCTGACTCTCGCCGGGACGACCGGCGACGGGTTGCTGATGCCGATGGGCTTCGAGTTCATGGCCGAGCAGCCGCTCGATGCCCGCTTCCCGACGGCGATGCCCAGGATGGACGGCCCGTCGCCGCTGGCCGGCGCGATCGCGCAGGCCCTCGCCCTGGTCGGCGGCGGCAAGATGCGCAGCCTCACCGGCCCCGCGAGCAAGGTGACGGCGCTGGAGATGAGCGAGCGCGGCCGGCTGGTCCTGCTCAACACCGATCTCGCGAACGACCGGCCGGCGCCGATCGCGATCGAGCCGGAGACCGGGCTGCTGAAGCCGGGCGAGGCGCGCATCGTTCCGTGGCCGGCGCTGCGTCCCATCACGGCCGGCGCGGCGCCCAAGTCCGCGGTGCTGGATGCGACCATGGCGCCGCGCACGGTCGTCGAGAACATCACGCCGCGTGTCGACGGCGGGCCGTTCCCCGCCAAGCGGATCGTCGGGCAGACCATCACCGTCGAAGCCGATGCCTATGCCGACGGGCACGACGTGCTGGCGGCCGAGCTGCTGTGGAAGGCGGCCGACGAAAGCGAATGGCAGCGCGCGCCGATGGCGTCGCTGGGCAATGCACGCTGGCAGGCGCGATTCACGCCTTTCCGCGTCGGCCGGTACCAGTACACGGTCGAGGCCTGGATCGACGAATACGCCACGCTGTGCCGGGCGATCCGGCTGAAGCGCGACGCCGGTGTCGACATCACGGTCGAGCTGGAAGAGGTGCGGCTGGCGCTGGAGCAGGCGATCGCGCGCAAACCCTGCACGCGCAGTGCCCTGTCGGACGTTCTCGCGACCCTGAAGCAGGGCGACGTCGAGGCGAGCGTGCAGGCACTGATCTCGCCCGAGACCCGCAACGTCGTCTCCGCCTCCGGCGAACGGCATTTCCTGGCGCGGCATGCGCCGCTCGATCTGGAGGTCGAGCGCGAAGCGGCGGGCTTTGCCTCCTGGTACGAGCTGTTTCCGCGCTCGCTGACGGAGGATCCCAAGCGTCACGGCACCTTCAAGGACGTGATCGCCCACCTCCCGCGGGTGCGCGACATGGGCTTCGACGTTCTGTACTTCCCGCCGATCCATCCGATCGGTACGACGGCGCGCAAGGGCAAGAACAACAGCCTGACCGCCGCGCCGGAGGATGTCGGCAGCCCCTATGCCATCGGCAGCCCCGAAGGCGGCCACGATGCGCTGCATCCCGCGCTCGGCACGTTCGAGGACTTCCGCCGCCTGGTCGATGCGGCGCGGGCGCATGGGCTCGAGATCGCCATCGACTTCGCGATCCAGTGCTCGCCCGACCATCCCTGGCTGAAGCAGCATCCGGAATGGTTCAAGCATCGGCCCGACGGCACGATCAAGTACGCCGAGAACCCGCCGAAGAAATACGAGGACATCGTCAACGTCGATTTCTATGCCCCGGGCGCGATACCGAGCCTGTGGGAGGCGTTGCGCGACAACGTCCTGTTCTGGATCGGTCACGGGGTGAAGATCTTCCGGGTCGACAATCCGCACACCAAGCCGTTGCCGTTCTGGGAATGGATGATCGCCGACGTGCGCGGGCGCCATCCCGATGCGATCTTCCTGTCGGAAGCCTTCACCCATCCCAAGATGATGTACCGGCTGGCGAAGGTCGGTTTCTCGCAATCCTACACCTACTTCACGTGGCGCAATTCCCGGCAGGAGCTCACCGAGTATCTGACCGAGCTCACCACCACCGCGCCCGCCGACTTCTTCCGGCCGAACTTCTTCGTCAACACGCCCGACATCAACCCGATCTTCCTGCAGAGCTCGGGCCGCGCGGGGTTCGTCATCCGAGCCGTGCTGGCGGCGACCCTGTCGGGCCTGTGGGGCGTCTATTCCGGCTTCGAACTGTGCGAGGGGGCGCCGTTGCCGGGTCGCGAGGAATATCTCGACTCGGAGAAATACGAGATCCGCGTCCGCGACTTCAACGCTCCGGGCAACATCGTGCGCGAGATCACGGCCCTCAACCGCATCCGCAGAGCGCATCCTGCGCTGCACACCCATCTCGGCGTGCGCTTCTACAATTCGAGCAACGACCAGGTGATGGCCTACGGCAAGGCGCTGCCGAGCCACGAGGACATGATCTTCACCGTCGTCAGCCTCGATCCGCACAACGTCCAGGAGACGAGCTTCGAGATTCCGTTGTGGGAATGGAACCTGCCTGACAGCGCCGCGATCGCCGTCGAGGACCTGATGACCGGCAACCGCTTCAGCCTGCACGGCAAGCGTCAATGGCTGCGGCTCGATCCCGGCCAGTCGCCCTTCGTGCTGTGGCGCCTGTTCCCCGAGAGCCTGGCATGAACGCACCGTCGCCCGAACTCGCCCGTCTGCTGGCCAACGAACAGCTCTGGTACAAGGACGCCGTCATCTACCAGCTGCACGTGAAGTCGTTCTTCGATTCGAACAACGACGGCATCGGCGACTTCCCCGGCCTGATCTCCAAGCTCGACTACATCGCCGACCTCGGCGTCAACGTGATCTGGCTGCTGCCGTTCTATCCCTCGCCGCGGCGCGACGACGGCTACGACATCGCCGACTACACCTCGGTGCATCCCGAGTACGGCAAACTGTCCGACGTCAAGAAGCTCATCGCCGCCGCCCACAAGCGCGGCATCCGGATCATCACCGAGCTCGTCATCAACCACACCTCCGACCAGCATCCGTGGTTCCAGCGCGCCCGAAAGGCCAAGCCCGGCTCGACCGCGCGCGACTTCTACGTCTGGTCCGACACCGACCAGAAATACCAGGGCACGCGCATCATCTTCGTCGACACCGAGCGCTCCAACTGGACGTGGGATCCCGAAGCCAACGCCTTCTACTGGCACCGCTTCTACTCGCACCAGCCCGACCTCAACTTCGACAATCCGAAGGTGATGGAGGCGGTGTTCGACGTGATGCGCTTCTGGCTCGACCTCGGGGTCGACGGGCTGCGGCTCGACGCCGTGCCCTACCTCGTCGAGCGAGAGGGCACCAACAACGAGAACCTGCCCGAGACGCACGAGGTGCTGAAGCGCATCCGTGCCGAGCTGGACGCCCACTATCCCGACCGCATGCTGCTCGCCGAGGCCAACCAGTGGCCCGAGGACACCAAGGACTATTTCGGCAACGGCGACGAATGCCACATGGCGTTCCACTTCCCGCTGATGCCGCGCATGTACATGGCGCTGGCGCGCGAGGACCGCTTCCCGATCACCGACATCATGCGCCAGACGCCGCCCATCCCGGAGAACTGCCAGTGGGCGATCTTCCTGCGCAATCACGACGAGCTCACGCTCGAGATGGTGACCGACTCGGAGCGCGATTACCTCTGGCAGACCTACGCCACCGACCGGCGTGCGCGCATCAACCTCGGCATCCGCCGCCGCCTCGCGCCATTGCTCGAGCGCGACCGCCGCCGCATCGAGCTGATGAACTGTCTGCTGCTCTCCATGCCCGGCACGCCGGTGATCTACTACGGAGACGAGATCGGCATGGGCGACAATGTCCGGCTCGGCGACCGCGACGGCGTGCGCACGCCGATGCAGTGGTCGCCCGACCGCAACGGCGGCTTCTCGCGGGCCGACTGGAACGCGCTGGCGCTGCCGACCATCCAGGACCCGCTCTACGGGTACGAGACGGTGAACGTCGAGGCGCAGTCGCGCGACCCCTACTCGCTGCTGCACTGGATGCGCCGCATGCTGACGGTGCGGCGCAGCCACGCCGCCTTCGGCCGGGGCGCCCTGCGCTTCCTCTACCCGAAGAACCGCAAGGTCCTGGCCTACCTGCGCGAATACCAGGACGAGACGATCCTCTGCGTCGCCAACGTCTCGCGCACGCCGCAGGCGGTCGAGCTCGACCTGTCGGAGTTCGTCGGCCGCGTTCCGATCGAGCTGAACGGCGGCTCGTTCTTCCCGCCGATCGGCCAGCTCACCTACCTGCTGACCCTGTCCCCCTACGGCTTCTACTGGTTCGTGCTGGCCAAGGAGAGCGAGGCGCCGTCATGGCACACGCCCGCTCCCGAGCCGCTGCCCGACTATGTCACCGTGGTGCTGCGCGACGGTCTCGGCGCCGGCCTGAAGCAGCCGGCCATCAGCAGCATGCTCGAGCGCGACGCGCTGCCCGTCTATCTCGCCAAGCGCCGCTGGTTCTCCGCCAAGGACCAGAAGATCGAGCAGGTGCACATCGCCTACACCGCCCCCCTGCCGGGCGGCGACCGCGAGCTGCTGATGGCCGAGATCGAGACCCGAATCGACGGCGCCACGCAGCGCTGGCAGATGCCGCTCTCGATCTTCTGGGAGGACGAGCCGCCGGCCCCCCTGCCGACCCAGCTTGCCCTGTCGCGCGTACGCCGCGTCCGTCGCGTCGGCCTGCTGACCGACGCCTTCGCCATGCCGTCCTTCGCGCTGCAGATGATGAAGGCGCTGGCCGATCGCTTGGAGATCGAGACCGACGCCGGCCGCATCGTCTTCCAGCCGATGCCCGGCAACGAAGAGGTCCTGACACCCAAGCCGGAGTCGACGGTGAGCTGGCTGAGCGCCGAGCAGTCCAACAGCTCGCTGATCGTCAGCGACCAGGTGATGCTCAAGATCTTCCGCCGAGTCACGGCGGGCGAGCATCCAGAGGCCGAGATGGGCCGCTATCTCACGGCGCACGGCTTCGCGAACTCGCCGACCCTGCTGGGCGAGGTGACGCGCTTCGACAAGGACGGCGAGCGCTATTCGCTGGCGGTGGCGCAGGGCTTCATCAGGAACCAGGGCGACGGCTGGACCTGGACCCTGAACATGTTCAAGCGTGCGGTCGACGACCTCGCGACCCACGAGGCGGCGGTCGAGGCGCGGGCCGACAATGTCGAGGACTATCAGACCTTCGCCGCCACCATCGGCCGCCAGCTCGCGGCAATGCATCTGGTGCTGGCGCGCGACACCGATGACGAGGCCTTCAAGCCTTGCACCGCGACCGTTGAGGACGTGCGGCGCTGGATCGAGCGGGCGAAGCGGCTGGTCGAACGAGCGTTCGATATCATCGCCAGCCTGAAGACCGGCGAGAACGAAGCGGACGATACCGCGATCGTCGCCCTCACCTCCAACAAGGACGCGCTGATCGGCTCCCTGGAAACTCTGGCGCAGACGGGAGTCGGAGGCCTGGTGACGCGCGTCCATGGCGACTTCCATCTCGGCCAGGTGCTGGTATCGAGCGGCGACGCCTACATCATCGACTTCGAGGGCGAGCCCGCCCGGCCGCTGGCCGAGCGCCGCGCCAAGATGAGCCCGATGGTCGACGTGGCGGGCCTGATGCGCTCGCTCGACTACGCCGTCGCCACCACCCTCGATCCGCGGACCCCGACGTCGGCGCCGCTGCCCGAGGCGACGCGCGCCAAGTTCGTCAAGCGCCTGCGCGACGGCGCGCAGGATGCGTTCCTCGAGGCGTACCACGCGGGCGCCAGCGGGCTGCCGGGCCTCGACAACACGGACCTGCTGAACTTCTTCATGTTGGAGAAGGCGGCGTACGAGCTGGGCTACGAGGCCTCCAACCGGCCGGCCTGGATCACCATTCCCTTGCACGGGCTGCAGCGCCTGATGGGCCGCATTCTCGGCGAAGAAACACGGAGCGTTGGCTGATGGCGCGTCCATCGACCCTATCCGACCTGCCGCGCACGGAGGCCGAAGCACTGGCCTATGGCCGGCATGGCGACCCGTTCAAGGTGCTGGGCCCACGTGACAGCTCGACCGGCCGCGTGATCCGCGCCTTCCTGCCCGGCGCGAACGGCGTCGAGGTCCTGCGGCGCAGCGACCGTTCGGTCATCGGAAGGCTCGAGCCGGCGCAGCCGGACGGCTTCTTCGAGGGCACCGTCACCGACCGCGCGCCGTATCTTCTGCGCATCCGCTGGCCCGCCGCAGTGCAGGAGACGGAGGACCCCTATTCCTTCGGGCCGGTGCTGGGCGATCTGGACCTGCATCTGTTCAACGAGGGTCGACACTTCGAGATGGCCAAGGTGCTGGGCGCCAACGCCATGACCTTCCAGGGCGTACCGGGTGTCGCCTTCGCGGTCTGGGCGCCCAATGCCACGCGCGTCGCAGTCGTCGGCGATTTCAACTCCTGGGATGCGCGCCGCCATCCGATGCGCCTGCGCTATCCGGCCGGCGTATGGGAGCTGTTCGTGCCGCGCGTCTCCCCGGGTGCGCGCTACAAGTTCGACATCGTCGGCGCGGGCGGCGTGCCGGTGGCGCAGAAGGCCGATCCGCTCGCCAAGCAGAGCGAGCCGCCTCCCGCCACGGCGTCGGTGGTCGCCTCACCGCAGCCGTTCGACTGGCACGATGCGGAATGGATGGCCAGGCGCGCGGAGCTGCAGCGTCCCGACGCGCCGATCTCGATCTACGAGGTGCATGCGGGCTCGTGGATGCGCGCCTGCCACACCTGGGACGACATGGCCGACCGGCTGATTCCCTACGCGGTCGACATGGGCTTCACCCATCTCGAGCTGCTGCCGATCACCGAGCATCCGTTCGGCGGCTCGTGGGGCTACCAGCCGCTCGGCCTGTTCGCGCCGACCGGGCGCTATGGCCCGCCCGAGGCGTTCGCGCGCTTCGTCGATCGGGCGCATGCGGCCGGCCTCGGCATCATCCTCGACTGGGTACCGGCGCATTTCCCGACCGACGCGCACGGCCTCGCCCGCTTCGACGGCACCGCACTCTACGAGCATCTCGACCCGCGCGAGGGCTTCCATCGCGACTGGAACACCTTCATCTACAATTTCGGACGGCGCGAGGTGCAGGGCTTCCTGATCGCGAGCGCGCTCCACTGGCTGAATCACTTCCATGTCGACGGGCTGCGCGTCGACGCCGTTGCCTCGATGCTCTACCGCGATTACAGCCGCAACCCGGGCGAGTGGATTCCCAACATCTACGGCGGCCGCGAGCATCTCGAGGCGATCGATTTCCTGCGCCATCTCAACGCCGTGGTGCAGGAGCGGCATGCCGGCGCCGTTGTGATCGCCGAGGAGTCGACGGCCTGGCCCGGCGTCACCCAGCCGGTCTCCGAGCTCGGACTCGGCTTCTCGTACAAATGGAACATGGGCTGGATGCACGACACGCTCCACTACATGGCGCGCGATCCGATCTATCGCTCCTACCACCATGACGGCCTGACGTTCGGGCTGATCTACGCCTTCTCCGAGCGGTTCATCCTGCCGCTCAGCCACGACGAGGTGGTGCACGGCAAGGGCTCGCTGCTCGGCCGCATGCCGGGCGACCGCTGGCAGAAGTTCGCCAACCTGCGCGCCTATTTCGGCTTCATGTGGAGCCATCCCGGCAAGAAGCTGCTGTTCATGGGCGGCGAGATCGCCCAGGAGCGCGAATGGAACCATGACGGCGAGGTCGACTGGTTCCTCCTCGACGATCCCAACCACGCCGGCATGCAGCGCCTGCTGCGCGACCTCAACGCCCTCTATCGGCGCGAGCCGGCGCTGCATCGGCGCGACGCCAGCGGCGAAGGCTTCCGCTGGGTGATCGGCGACGATCGCTCCAATTCCGTCTTCGCCTTCCTGCGCCTGGGCGCGGAAGGCGACCCGCCGGTCCTGGTCGTCTGCAACATGACTCCGGCGCCGCGGCACCACTATCGCGTCGGCGTGCCGCGGGCCGGTTACTGGCGCGAGATCGCCAACACCGATTCCCGGTTCTACGGCGGCAGCGACATGGGCAACGACGGCGGCGCCGCCACCACGGCGGATCCGGCGCACGGCGAGCCGCAGTCGCTCGACCTCACCCTGCCCCCCCTCGCCACCATCATGCTGCGGGCCGAAGGCTAACCGTGGCGGCCCCCGATAAACTGCTGCCGGGCAATCCCTACCCGCTCGGCGCAAGCTGGGACGGCCTCGGCATCAACTTCGCCGTCTTCTCCGCCAACGCCCATCGCATCGATCTCTGCCTGTTCGATCCGGCGGGCCGGCGCGAGATCGCACGCCACACCCTGCCCGAATGCACCGACGAGGTGTGGCATGGCTACCTGCCCGAGGCGCGGCCCGGTCTGATCTACGGCTATCGCGCACACGGTCCCTACGAGCCGCAGAACGGCCATCGCTTCAATCCGCACAAGCTGCTGCTCGATCCCTATGCGCGGCGGATCGTAGGCGACATCCGCACCTCCGATGCGATGTTCGGCTACCGCGTGAACTCGCCGCGCGGCGACCTCTCGCTCGACCGGCGCGACAGCGCGCCGGGCGTCAGCAAGGGCATGGTGCTGTCCGACGACTTCTACTGGGGCGACGACCGGCCACCCAACACCCCCTGGTCGGACACGGTGATCTACGAGGCGCATCTCAAGGGCCTCACCCATCTCTGGCCCGATCTGCGACCGCGCGAACGCGGCACTTTCGCAGCGCTGGCCAATCCCGGCGTGATCGACCATCTGCGCCGGCTCGGCGTCACCGCCGTCGAGCTGCTGCCGATCCATGCCTTCGTCCAGGACCGCCATCTGCTGCAGCAGGGGCTGCGCAACTACTGGGGCTACAACACCCTCAACTTCTTCTCGATCGAGCCGCGCTATCTCAGCGATAGCACGGTCGACGACATGCGCATCGCCGTGCGCCGCCTGCATGCGGCGGGCCTCGAGCTGATCCTGGACGTGGTCTACAACCACACCGCCGAGGGCAACGAGTTCGGCCCGACGCTGTCCTTTCGCGGGCTCGACAACGCCAGCTACTACCGCCTCGTCCCCGACAATCGGCGCCACTACATCAACGACACCGGCACCGGCAACACGGTGAACCTGTCGCATCCGCGCGTGCTGCAGATGGTGATGGATTCGCTGCGCCATTGGGTGATCGGCTTCCATGTCGACGGCTTCCGCTTCGACCTGGGACCTGTGCTCGGCCGGGAGGGCCACGGCTTCGATCCCGGGTCGGGCTTCTTCGACGCGATCCGCCAGGATCCAATCCTGTCGAAGGTGAAGCTGATCGCCGAGCCGTGGGATCCCGGGCCGGGCGGCTACCAGCTCGGCAACCATCCGCCGGGCTTCGCCGAATGGAACGACCGCTTCCGCGACGGCATCCGCCGCTTCTGGCGCGGCGACGAGGGCCAGCGCTCGGACTTCGCCGCGCGCCTTGCCGGCTCCAGCGACATCTTCGAGCATCGCCGCCGCCGGCCCTGGGCCTCGGTCAACTACGTCGCGAGCCACGACGGCTTCACCCTGCGGGACATCGTGAGCTACGCCGAGCGCCACAACGAAGCCAACGGCGAGGACAACAAGGACGGCCACGCCGAGAACTACTCGGCCAACTGGGGCGTCGAGGGGCCGAGCGACGATCCGGCGATCAACGCCACGCGGTTCCGCCTGCAATGCGCCCTGCTGGCCACCGTGTTCCTGGCGCAGGGCACGCCGATGCTGCTGGCGGGCGACGAATTCGGCCGCACCCAGAACGGCAACAACAACGCCTACTGCCAGGACAACGAGACCTCGTGGATCGACTGGCGTCTCGCCGAAAGCGACGAGGGGCGGCTGCTGACCGACTTCGCGGCGCGGGTCATCGCCCTGCGCCATCGCCATCCGGTGCTGCGGTGCCCGAGCTTCCTGCACGGCCGCGACAAGCCGGCGCCGGACGTGCTCGACATCGCCTGGTTCGACGAGCAGGGCCAGGTCGTCTCGCCGGAGGCGTGGAACAACCCGCATGAACGCACGCTGGTGCTGCGCCGCGCCGTCGCCGAGCTCGATGGCAAGGTCCCCATCCTGACCTGCCTGTTCAACCCGACGCCGGACGACCGCACTTTCAAGCTGCCGCCGCCGCATCTGCCAACCCGCCTCCTGCTCGACAGCGCCGATCCGGCAGGGGCGGAGCGCGACATCGTGGGCGCATCCGTACCCGTCAAGGCGCGCAGCGTGGTACTGGTCCGAAGCGTTTATCGGCCATGAATTTCGGTGCGACCTATCTCGGCGACAATCGCACGCGCTTTCGCCTGTGGGCGCCGAGCCAACCGCGCATGGCGGTGGAGATCGATGGCCGACCGATACTGATGACGCCGCAACCCGATGGCTGGTTCGAGGCCGAGGCGCAGTGTCGGCCGGGCGCGAGCTACCTCTACCGTCTGTCGACGGGCGAGGCCGTGCCCGATCCCGCTTCGCGAGCGCAGGCCAGCGACGTGCATGGACCGAGCCTCGTTGTCGATCCCGCGGCCTATCGTTGGCGCCATCCCGGATGGATCGGCCGGCCATGGCCCGAAACCGTACTGTACGAGCTGCATGTCGGCACCTACGGCGGCTTCGCCGGCGTCCAGGCCGATCTCGATCGGCTGGCGGGACTCGGCATCACCGCGATCGAGCTCATGCCCGTCAGCGATTTCCCCGGCACGCGCAACTGGGGCTATGACGGCGTGCTGCCCTACGCTCCCGATCGCGCGTACGGGACGCCGGACGAGTTGCGCGCCCTGGTCGACGCCGCGCACGAACGGCGGCTGATGATGTTCCTCGACGTCGTCTACAACCACTTCGGGCCCGACGGGAACTATCTCGGTCTTTACGCGCCGCAGTTCTTCCGGGAGGACATCAAGACGCCGTGGGGTGCGGCGATCGACTTCCGCCAGCCGCCGGTGCGCCGCTACTTCATCGAGAACGCGCTGTACTGGCTCACCGAGTACCGCTTCGACGGCCTGCGCTTCGACGCCGTCCACGC
Organism: Reyranella sp.; assembly: GCA_035293665.1. GTDB lineage: Bacteria > Pseudomonadota > Alphaproteobacteria > Reyranellales > Reyranellaceae > Reyranella. The sequence continues at coordinate 92,218 of DATGMK010000044.1, forward strand.
CATCGCCGACCAGCAGTGGCTCGACGAGATGGCGGACGAGATCCGGCGCACCGTCACGGGGCGGCACGTGCATCTCGTGCTGGAGCACGACGGCAACATTGCCGATCACCTGCGCCATGGCTACGACGCGCAGTGGAACGACGACGCGCATCACGCGCTGCACGTCCTGCTGACCGGCGAAGGCGACGGCTACTACAGCGACTACGCCCGGACGCCGGCTCAGCACCTCGCGCGCTGCCTTGCCGAGGGCTTCGCCTATCAGGGAGAGGCGTCGGCCTATCGCAAGGGCGAGACGCGCGGCACGCCGAGCGCCGATCTTCCGCCGACGGCGTTCATTCTGTTCCTGCAGAACCACGACCAGGTCGGCAACCGTCCTCTCGGTGACCGGCTGACCGCGATCGCCCACCCCGAGGCGCTGAAGGCCGCCGTCACCCTTCTGCTGCTCGCGCCGAACATCCCGCTGCTGTTCATGGGCGAGGAGCGCATGAGCCGCGCGCCGTTCCAGTTCTTCACCGACTTCCAGGGCGAACTCGCGGCCGCCGTGCGCAACGGCCGGCGAAAGGAGTTCGCCAGCTTCACCCGCTTCAGCGGCGAAGACATTCCCGATCCCAACGCGGTCGAGACCTTCGAGCGCAGCAAGGTGCCGCCGACAGGCGATGATGGATTTCACCGCACTCTCTTGAAGGTACGCGAGAAGGAGATCGTGCCGCGCTTGGCCGGTACGAAGTCCATCGAGGCCACGCCGATCGGCGACGCAGCGGTGACGGCGCGCTGGCGGCTGGGCGACGGAACCGTGCTGGCAATGGCGGCAAACTTCGACGAGCAGCCGCGCCGCATCGCTCCGCCCGGGGGGAAGTGCCTGTTCTCCAGCCGCGAGGGCGCGCTCGACGGGCAACGGCTCGCCGGCCGCAGCACGGTGGTCTTCCTCGAGGCGGCGCCATGAACGAGGACGCCATCCTGCGGCGCGCTCACGCCGCGGGCATCGCGGTCGACTGGATCGATGCGTCGGGCCGGCCGCAGCGTGTGTCGGCCGAGTCGCTCCAGCGCATCCTCGATGCGCTGCATCCGGGCCCGCGGCCCAAGGTCCCGCCGCTGCTGACGGCAATGGTGGGCGAGCCGATCGTCATTCCCGGCATGGCCCAGGAGGCGACGGGCGAGCTGCAGCTCGAAGGCGAGGCTGCGCGGCCCGTCACGATCTACACCTCCGTCCTGCCGGCCATCGATCGGCCGGGCTACCACACGCTGCGATTCGGACGCTACGAGGTCACCCTGGCGGTCGCACCGCCACGCTGCTTCACCGTCGGCGACGTGGCGCCGGGCGAGCGGCTGTGGGGGCTTGCCGCGCAGATCTATTCGCTGCGGCGACCGGGCGACCTCGGCATCGGCGACACCACCGCCGTGGCCATGCTGGCCAGATCCGCCGCCGGCTACGGCGCCGACGCGCTGGCGCTCAGCCCGGCGCACAGCCTCCTCCCCGACGATCTCAGCCGCTTCGGCCCCTACTCGCCGTCGAGCCGCCTGTTCTTCAATCCGCTGCTGATCGACGCCGGCATCGACGGGACTGATTCCGAATCGGCCCTGATCGATTGGCCGGCGGCCTCGGCGAAAAAGTATGCGTTGCTCCGCCGCCGGTACGAGGAGTTCCTCAAGGCCCCATCGCCCGCCTTCGATGCCTTCGTACGCGAGCGCGGTGCCAGCCTCGCCGGCCACATCCGCTTCGAAGGCCGCAACGGCGATCCGCGCTACTACGCTTTCCTGCAATGGCTGGCGGACAGCGCGTTCAGCACCACACAGAAGGCGGCGAAGGATGCCGGGATGCGAATTGGCCTGATCACCGACCTCGCGATCGGGCTCGATCGCGGCGGCGCACAGGTCGGCGCCGATCCCGAGGCGTTCCTGACCGATCTCAGCATCGGCGCACCGCCCGACTTCTTCAATCCGAACGGGCAGGACTGGGGCCTCACCTCGTTCTCGCCGCAGGGGCTGGTCGCACGCGGCTTCGCGCCGTTCATCGACACGCTGCGCGCCAACATGCGGCACGCGGGCGGCGTGCGGATCGATCATGCGATGGGCCTGAAGCGGCTGTGGCTGGTGCCGCGCGGCGGCTCGCCGGCGGAGGGGGCTTATCTCGCCTATCCGATCGACGACCTGATGCGCCTGCTGGCGCTGGAATCGCACCGGCACCGTGCCGTCGTGATCGGCGAGGATCTCGGCACCGTGCCCGCCGACTTCCGCGCCCGCTGCCGCGCCGCGGGCATTGCCGGCATGGACGTGCTGTGGTTCGAGCGCCACGGCGCACGCTTCAAGACGCCTGACGAATGGCGCGACGACGCCGTGGCGATGACCACGACTCACGACCTGCCCACGGTCGCCGGCTGGTGGAGCGGCGCCGACCTCGAGGTACGTCGTGACCTTGGCATCGCCAGCGAGGCCGAGCTGGCCGATCGCCCGAAGGAGCGCGCCGCGCTGTGGCAGGCCTTCACCGAGGCGGAGGTCGTCACGGGCGACGCGCCTTCGCCGGGCGACACCGATCCGGTCGTCGATGCCGCGATCGGCTTCGTCGCGCAGGCGCCAGGACCGCTCGCCATCGTCCCGCTGGAAGACATCGTCGGCACGACCGAGCAGCCCAATCTCCCGGGCACGACCGACCAACATCCCAACTGGCGCCGGCGCTTCAAGCTCCCGGCCGATCAGATCCTGAAGCAGCCCGCGGCCGAACGCCGGCTGCGCCTGCTGGATCGGCGCCGTACCGGGCGCGCGCCGTGACGCCGCGCGCGACCCAGCGGCTGCAGTTCCACAAAGGCTTCACCTTTGCCGATGCGCAAGCGCTGGTCCCCTATTTTTCGGCATTGGGCGTCAGTCATCTCTACGCCTCACCGATCACCACGGCGCGTGCGGGATCGATGCATGGCTACGACGTCATCGACCCGACGCAGGTGAACCCGGAGCTCGGCGGCGAAGACGCCTTGCGACGGCTGGTCGATGCGCTCAAGCGCGAGAAGATGGGCCTGATCGTCGACATCGTGCCGAACCATATGGCCGCCACGCTCGAGAATGCCTGGTGGGTCGACGTGCTGCGCGAGGGGCGCGGCAGCCGATACGCCCGCTGGTTCGACATCGATTGGGACAGCGAGGATCCGGAGCTGCACGGCAAGGTGTTCCTGCCCTGGCTGACCACGCCGCGGCGGGAAGCCGACACGGACGACCTCGGCCTGCCGGCGCCGGGCGCCTGGTATGCCGGCTGGTGGCGCACGGCCGGCGATCGCATCAACTGGCGGCGCTTCTTCGACATCAACGACCTCGTCTGCCTGCGCATGGAGGAGGACGAGGCGTTCGAGGCGGTGCACGCGATGATCGCGCGGCTCTACGCCGAAGGCCTGATCGACGGCGTACGGGTCGACCACATCGACGGCCTCGCCGATCCGGCCGGCTATTGCCACAAGCTGCGCCAGCGGCTCGATCCGCAGAATCCATCAGGGCCCTATCTCGTGGTCGAGAAGATCCTGTTGCGCGGCGAGACCTTGTCGGGCGACTGGGGCTGCGACGGCACCACCGGCTACGACTTCATGGACGAAGTGAGCGCGCTCCAGCATGATCCGGCGGCGCAGCCCGTGCTGGCCGAAGCGTGGGCGCGGCTGACCGGGCGCCCGGCCGACTTCGCGGCCGAGGAGCAGGCGGCGCGACGCGAGATCATTGCGCGGAGCTTCTCGGCACCGCTCGAAGCCTGCGTCGCCGCCTTCGACCGGCTGGAGCAGAGCGATCTCAACCGGCCGGCCCTGCGCCGCGCGCTCACCGAGATGCTGGTGAATTTCCCGGTCTATCGCGGCTACGGCAAGCCGGCCGACGTGCCGTGGCTGGAGCAGGCGGCGAAGGCGGCGAAGCGCACGGGACTCGCGAGCGACGGCTGGGTGATCGACTGGCTCGAGCGGCGGATGCTGGAGCCTCACAAGGCGACCACCCGCTTCCAGCAGCTGAGCGCGCCGATCGCCGCCAAGTCGGTCGAGGACACCGCGTTCTATCGCTACGGTCCGTTGCTGTCGCGCAACGATGTCGGCTTCGACACCGAGCGCTTCGGCTGGGCCGCGGCGGACTTCCATGCCCGCATGCAGCGCCGGCAGGCCATGCAGCCGCACGGGATGCTCGCCACCGCCACGCACGACCACAAGCGCGGCGAGGACGTGCGCGCGCGGCTCGCGGTGCTGAGCGAGGCCCCGAAGGCCTGGGCCGAACGGCTGGCGCGCTGGGTCGGCAAGACCGAGAAGCTCCGCACCTCCGGCATGCCGGGCAAGGCCGACATCGCCATGCTCCTGCAGACGATCGTCGGCGCCTGGCCGCTGGAGCTCGCGCTGGAGGACGCGGTCGGCCGTGCTGCCTTCGCCCAGCGCCTCGAAGGATGGCAGCAGAAAGCGCTGCGCGAGGCCAAGCTCGCGTCCGACTGGTCCGATCCGAACGAGGCGTACGAGACGGCCGCCCGCGATCTGCTGCACCGGCTGGTCGTCGAGGATCGCGCAGAGGCCCTGCGTGCCGACATCTTCGCCTTCATCCAGAAGATCGTTCCGGCCGGCATCACCAACAGTCTGGCGCAGGCTCTGCTGCGGCTGACGGTTCCCGGGGTGCCCGACCTCTTCCAAGGCACCGAGCTCTGGGACTTCAGCCTGGTCGACCCTGACAACCGGCGCCCGGTCGACTTCGCGCTGCGGGAAAGACTGCTGGGCACGGCGAGCTGGCAGAACGGAGCCATCAAGCAGGCGCTGATCGTTCAGGCGCTCGGCCTGCGCCAGGCCCTGCCCGGCCTGTTCGCCAACGGCAGCTATGAGCCGCTGTCGGCGAGGGGCCCGCTCGCGGACCACGTGGTCGCCTTCGTTCGGCGCCACGAAGGGAACGCCCTGCTGGTCGCGGTCCCGCGGCTGCCGACCCGTCTGACGGAAGAGGGCCTCGCGGCCACTTCGCTGGCCTTGCCGCCGGGGCTGAAGTTGTTCAGTGCGCTGGAAGAAGATGTCGTCTCCGTTCCGAATGTGGCACTGCAGCAATTGTGGAGGAGCTGGCCTGTGGCACTTTTGTCCACACGACGTCTTTCGACACCATTTCCCAAACACGATTTGCATCCTACATAGAAGGTTCTCGCGGCGGCGTGGAACGCAGACACGCAGCTCGACGCACGGGAGCCGAGGGGAGGGACAAGAAACAACCCGAAAGCGGAAATCCGTTGGCTAGCGGTCATGACCTCACGGTGCGTAGGTAGCCCAAACATGACCAGCCGGAGTGGCGCCCGGCCCGCGAGTAAAATCCTGCAGAACTGAGAGAGTCCGATGCTGGTGCTGCATCACGCCTGGGGTGCGGCAGACGACGTGGCTGGCCGGCAACGCCTTCTCCATCGCGGACATCGCCGTCGTGCCCTTCATCAAGCGCATCGACGAAGAGATCGCGCCCGACGAGATGCAGCCGGCCCGCCATCCCCGCGTCGCCGAATGGTGGGCCAAGGTCCAGGCGCGCCCGGCTTTCGCCAGGGCGGGCATCGAAAGCTTCCCGGACGAGCTGGCTAAGCGTTGACGATGAACGGCTTGGCGGCCGCGTCGTAGGCCGGATAGCCGAGCGTGGTGCGCAGCTCGGCCGGCGGCAGGGCGCTCTTGGCCTCCGCCTCGCCTGCTTTCAGCGCCGCGAGGCCCGCCTTCATGCCGGCCACGGCCGGCGACAGCATGCCGGTGGGATAGGTCGCGATCTTGAAGCCGAGCTTCTCCGCCTCGGCCTGCGAGGGCGTGGCGCGCGGCGCCCCCGGCGACAGCACGACGAAGCTCGGCCGGCCCTTGGCGGCGGCGATGCCGCGCTTGATCTCGGCATCGTCGGCCGGCGAATCCATGAACAGGATGTCGGCGCCTTCCTCGGTGAACATCTCGATGCGCGCCACCGCCTCGTCGATGCCGGCGGTCGGCCGGCAGTCGGTGCGCGCCATCACCAGGATCCCGGACGCCTTCGCCGCCTGCACGGCTGCCCGAATCTTCATGCGCGCCTCCTCGCGCGGCAAGCAGGGCTTGCCGGCCGCAGTCAGCGCGCGCGGCGTGATCTTGTCCTCGATCAGCACCGCGCCGGCACCGGCGCGGCCATAGGCGGCAACCGTCCGCTGCACATTCATCGCGTTGCCGTGCCCATGGTCGCCGTCGGCCAGCACGATCAGGTCGGGCGCCGCGCCGCGCACCATGTTGAAGGAGTCCATCATCTCGCCGAACGAGACGAGATCGAGGTCGGGACCGCCCAGCCGGCTCGCCGCAACGCAGGAGCCCGACAGGAACGCCGTCTTGAAGCCCGCCTCATGCGTCAGCTTCGCGGTCAGCCCGTCCCACACCGCCGGCATCACCACCAGGCCCGGCTCGGCCAGGATCTTCCGCAGACGTTCAGGTGCGCTCGACATCTTGGTACTCCCCTCTAAAGCGGCTTGTTCGCGCTGCTGTGCCAGCGCTTCATCATCTCGTTGCTGGGCAGGCTGTTGTCGACCACCTTGCGTGCGGTCTCGACACCGGCGGTCGGCAGCCCCTTGGGATCGAGCAGGCCGACCTGGACCAGCACCGATGCCTGGTCCCAGTAGATATGCTCGTGCGCCACCTTGTCTCCGACGAATCGAACGATCGCCACCAGGGGAATCTCGACCTTCCTGCCGGTAGGCGGAACGCCCGGCAGGAGCCAGTCGACCTCGGTCGTGTGGGTGAAGCTGAAGATCATCTCGTCGACGATCTGGTCGGCGCCGACCGTGCGGCTGACCGGTGTCATGCCCATGTCGGGCGGATTGCCGCCGATGAAATGGTACTTGTAGAAGCGCTTGAGTTGGTCATGCCCGACGCCGCCGGTCATGGTCGGCACGTGGTTGACGTAGGGTTTGGCCACCATGGTGGCCATGGTGGCGTCGACGTCGCGGGTCTCGAATTCGTAGCGGCAATGCGCTTCCCAGAGCGCGACCAGATCAGGACCGGGCATGCATTCCTCCCAAGAGGCGATCAGGATAGCCATTCGCCGGCCCGATTGCTAAGCCATGCGCATGGAAACGTTCGACTACGTGATCGTCGGCGCCGGTTCGGCCGGCAGCGTGCTGGCCAACCGGCTGACCGAGGACGGCAAAACGACGGTCTGTGTGCTCGAGGCGGGACCGCGGGACTGGCATCCGTTCATCCATATCCCGGCCGGCTTCATGTACACGCTGGTCAACCCCGCCGTGAACTGGCTCTACACGTCTGAGCCCAGCGAATGGACGGGCGGCCGCCGTATCGCGGCGCCCCGCGGCAAGACGCTGGGCGGCTCGAGCTCGATCAACGGCCACATCTACAATCGCGGCCAGCGGCTCGACTTCGACGGCTGGGCGCAGCGCGGCAACCGCGGCTGGGGCTATGCCGATGTGCTGCCCTACTTCCGGCGCAGCGAGCGGCGCATGGCCGACGCCGCACATGCCGACGACGAGATCTTCCGCGGCAAGGACGGCCATCTGCCGATCACCGACCTCGACTGGCGCGATCCGATCTGCGACGCCTTCATCGAAGGCGCGGTCGAGCAGGGCATCCCGCGCAACCGCGACTACAACGGCACCCAGCAGGCGGGCGTCAGCTACGTCCAGCGCATCATCCAGAACGGCCGCCGCGTCAGCGCGGCCCGCGGTTATCTCAAGCCGGCGATGAAGCGCCGCAATCTCGACGTGCGCACCAACGCCCATGCGACCTCTATCGTGTTCGAGGGCAAGCGCGCCGTCGGCATCCGCTACAACGCCGGCGGTGCGCACGGCTATGCCCGCGAGGTGCGCGCAGCCAGGGAAGTCATCCTGTGCGGCGGCGCGGTGAACAGCCCGCAGCTGCTGCAGATCTCCGGCGTCGGCCCGGCCAAGCTGCTGGGCGAGCTGGGCATTCCGGTGAAGCACGAGCTGGCGGGCGTCGGGGAGAACCTGCGCGACCATTACGCGCCGCGCTTCGTCGCCCGCGTGAAGAATGCGCAGACCATCAATGAACTGAGCCACGGCCCGAAGCTGGTCGGCCAGGTGCTGAAGTACGCCTTCACGCGGCGCGGCATCCTCTCGCTCAATCCGACGCTGGTGTACGTGTTCTGGAAGTCGGACGACGCGGTCGACAACTACGACCTTCAGCTCACCTTCACCCCGGCGAGCTACAAGGAGGGCGTGCAGTCCAAGCTCGACGACTTCCCGGGCATGACCATCGCCTCCTGGCAGCAGCGGCCGGACAGCATCGGCTGGGTCCGCGCGAAGTCGGCCGATCCCTTCACCGCGCCGCTGATCCAGCCGAACTACCTCGCCGCCGAGAGCGACCGCCGCGTGCTGCTGGCCGGCATGAAGCTCGCCCGCCGACTGCTGCACTCCAAGGCGCTCAGCAAATACTTCGATCGCGAAGAATTCCCCGGGCCGCAGGCGCAGTCCGACGCCGACCTGATGGAGGCCGCCAAGAAGCGCGGCACCACGACCTTCCACCTCATGGGCACCTGCCGCATGGCGCCCGACACCGACCCGACCGCCGTGGTCGACGACCAGCTCCGCGTCCGCGGGCTGGAGAACCTGCGCGTGGTCGATGCCTCGATCATGCCGACCATGCCCTCGGCCAACCTCAATGCGTCGGTGCTGATGATCGCCGAGAAGGCCTCGGACATCATCCGCGGCCGCGCGCCGCTCGAAGCGGCGATCCTGAAGGAGTGACCGATGGACGAGCCGGCCGTCGAGACCATCGCGCGGCTGGTTCCCGCCCTCCTGAAGGCGCTCTACGCGCTGGAATTCACCGGTCGCCATCTCGCGCCGCAGACCCTGCTGCGCCTGATCGAGGCGCTCGCCGGGCGCGACAGCGATCTCGAACCCGCCCTCGCCCACTCGCGCGCGGCCGACTGGCCCGAACGCCTGGCGCCGGCGCGCGCTTGCCTGGAAGCGGCGGCCGAGGCGACGAAGGAAAGCCTTGCCACCCTCATGTCGGCGCCCGACTCGGATCAGCCCATCGTCACCGCCTACCGGGCGATGCGCGGCTATGCCAGGGCCTGCGAGCAGCTCTATCCGATGGCGCCGCACCTTCGCCCGGTCAGCCAGTTTTTTCTCGAAGCAGACGCGCGCCAAGACCAGGCACGGCTCGAGCTGCTCGCGGCGATCGATCCGCTGAAGCCGGATGTCGGCGTGGTCCACGCCGGCGGACCGGCCGGGACGCGCGGCGCCTACTCGCTCTACGTGCCGGAGACCTACGATCCCTCGCGCGCCATGCCCCTGGTCGCGGCATTGCACGGCGGCAGCGGCAACGGCGGGGCCTTCCTGTGGAGCTGGCTGCGCGAGGCGCGCACCCGCGGCTTCATCCTGCTCGCGCCGACCGCGGCCGGCCCGACATGGTCGCTGATGGAGCCGCCGGTCGACGCGGCCAACATCACCCGCATGCTGGACGAGATCGGCGCCCGCTGGAACGTCGACCGCGCGCGCATGCTGCTGACCGGCATGAGCGACGGCGGCACCTATACCTACGTCTGGGGCCTGGCAGCAGGCTGCCCGTTCACGCACCTCGCGCCGATCGCCGCGGCGTTCCATCCCATGCTCATGATGACCCTGGCCGACGCCGACCGCGTGCGCGGCCTGCCGGTCCACATCGTGCACGGCGCGCTCGACTGGATGTTCTCGGCCCGCACCGCGCAGGTCGCCGAGCAGACCCTCGCCCAGGCCGGCGCCGACGTCACCTATCGCGAGCTCGCCGACCTGTCGCACACCTATCCGCGCGACGAGAACGGGCCCATCCTCGACTGGTTTCTCGCGTAGAGCGCGACGCTCCGGCCCGTTTCGGCCGTTTTTAATCGGGATTCGCGCGCATCGAATCGTCAAAAGCCCGGCGCAGCAGCGTTTTGCAGCTCTCGCGCCTTGCGATAAACGGTCGAAAACGGAGCGAAAACGGTAGAGAGGCAGCGCCGCCACAAACTGCAGCCAGACGCAGCCTCGATCAACGAGGGCCGCCGGCATGGCGGAACGCGACGAAGAATTCGTACGACATGAGTGACCTCCTGGAATGCAAACCGAATGGCCAGGAGTCTACGCCCACGCGCGCCGGATCCCTATTAAGGGCAATGGACGGCACGCAACACTTTGAAAACACGCGGCCCGAAGGCGTTCCATTGCCCATCGAGGCTTCGCCGGGAGCGCGGCATTGCAGTGCCGCTCATGTTCTGCACGCGCAAATCCCAGCAAAACGCGCAGCAGCGGCGCGATTCTTTTATCTCGGGCCAAAAAGAAAAAGAACGGCACGGGAAGTGCCGCGCTGTCAGCGAAGAAGGCCCGCTCACTTCTGGTCGTAATGCCAGGCGCCATCCCAGCCGGCCGGCAGGCCGCCGCGAACGAACTCGGTGCAGCGCGCGATCAGCACCCGGCACGGGCCGTCTCCGTGCCGCAGCTCCGCCGCCGCCTTGAAGCGCGCTATGGCGTCCTCGAACCGGCCCTCGAGATAGGCTGCGCGACCGGCCAGCCAGCGCTCCATGAACGGCGCGTGCTCCGCTGCCATCGCGGCCTCGCAGACCGGCTCGAAGACCTCCATCGCCTCGGTCGTCCCCGCCGCGACGATGCGGTCTATCGGACGCCAGACGAAGCGATCCGCGGTGCGCGCCGCGACCTCGCCGCTCGCGAGGATGTCGGTGCCGTAGACCTTGTTTAGTCCCTCCAGCCGCGAGGCCTGGTTGGCGACCGCGCCGACCAGCGTGTAGTTGATCCGTTCGCGGGCGCCGACATTGCCGACCACCGCCGGCCCGGCGTGCAGGCCGAAGCGGGTGCGGAAGGCCGGCCGGCCGCGCTTGCGCCATTTGGCGGCGAGACTGCGGCTTGCCTCCGCCGCCTGCAGCGCGGCGCGGCAGGCATGGAAGACATGATCGGGGTCCTGCTCGGGGGCGTTCCAGAACGCCATCACGCTGTCGCCGATATACTTGTCGATCGTGCCGTAATTGGCGGTGATCACGGCGCCCAACGCCTCGAAGTAGCGCGACAGCCGGCTGGTCAGCAGCTCCGGGGCGATGTCCTCGCTGATGCGCGAGAAGCCTTCGATGTCGGTGAACATCACCGTGACGTCGCGTCGCTCGCCACCCACACCGGCGCTGGCGGGCGAGCGCATGATCTGGCGCACCAAGTTCTTCGACACGTAGTGGCCGAACACCTCCAGCCCTTCGCGCATGCGCTCGACCGCCTCGGAGAGGCGCAGCACCTCGGTGATGCGGCTGGTCACCGGCACCCGGTCCGAGAAGTCGAGATCGCGGATGCGTTGCGTCTTGGCCGCCAGCCGGGACATCGAGCGCGACAGCGCGAACGACACCAGCAGGACCGCCAGGATCGCGAGGCCGACCGCGATGCCGGCGACCCACGCTGCACGCTCGATCAGGGCGCGCGAGGTGACCGTGAGCTCCGCGATCGGCACCGCGGCGGCGACGGCGAACCCGCGGCCGTAGATCGCCGAGAGCGGATGCACGATCAGCTTGTAGGGCCGGCCGGCGAGCTCGACGTCGCGCTGGAACGGCCGGCCGGCTGCATCGGCCGCCGCCTTCTTCAGGGTGGCGCGCACCACGTCATCGCCTGCCAGGCAGGTTTCGTCGGTATCGAGGTCGCACGGCCGCGTCTCGATGAAGACGTCCGAACCCTCGGTCGCCAGGAGGATGATCGCGTTGGGCGAGACCTTGTACTGGACGAGCAAGCGCGACAGCGTGCCCAGCGAAGCATCGAAGCCGATCACGCCGCCCGCCTTCATCGGCACGCCGACCGACACACCCGGCTCGTTCGACCAGGCGAAGCGATAGGGCGCGGTGATCTGCGGCTGGCCGGTCTTGACGGCGGCCGCGAACCAGGGCCGCTCGCGCGGATCGAAATCGGTCGTCCGCTCGAAGGTATCGGTCACGTGCCCGTCGGCGGCGACGAAGCGCCAGACTTCGCGCCGCGCCGTCCCCTCGCCGGAGATGACGCGCATGACGATCGGGTCGCCGGGCGGGATATGGAACTCCTCCCGCTGTGCCGGGGTATAGGCATCGGTGCGGCCGACATAGACCAGGCGGCCGTCCGGATAACCCACGAAGGCGGCATCGATCGCGGAATGGCGATTGAGCACGCCGAGGAGCTGACGCATGCGCTCCTTGTCGGCGTCGGCACCGGCCCCGGTGCCGTCAGGGGGCGCGAACACCTCCTCCTCGGCAAGCGCCTGGCCAACCGACACGATGAGTCTCATGCCGTTGCCGAGGAAGTTCCGCACCGCCTCGTCGAGCTCTCCCATGCGCTGGTCGACGTCCTCGGCTTCCATCCGATGGACGCCGCGCCAGCCCAGCCACGACAGCGTGAACGACAGCGGCACCACGATCAGCACCATCAGCGTCAGGATGCTGACGCTCAAGGGGACGGAGCGTTGCCGGACCATGTCAGCCTGCGGTTACGCGGCGGTCGAACAGAGGCGCCGGATTGAAGCCGGGCGGGTACTTGCTCCAGGCGTTACCGCTCGCGATCACATTCCGTCCGACCTGAAAGAGCCGGTTCATATAGCCTCGTTCGAAGGGCTCTGTCGGCCGCTCATTGAAGCTCTCGGGAATCCAGGTCGCGTTGTAGTCCATGCCGTCGCGCCGGGCGAGCACGAAGAGCTGGAAGAGATCACCGATGCCCTGCGTGCTGATCAGGGCCGAGATCGCCCGGCCGGCGATGCTGAGCGTGCTTCGATCGACGGTCTCGAAGTCCGGCCCGGGCCTCGCGTTGCGGATGATGAAGAGCCGCGTCGGCCGCCTCGCGAGCCTCCGGCGCAGGCGCTCGGTCTCGGGCGTGTGGTCGAAGCGAAAGTCGCTGCTGCTGAACGACGGTGGATAGAGCATGACCTGCGCCACCGTGCCGCCGTCGACATGCATCTCCTGGAAATGCTGGCCGCCGCTTGCGATATCGATCATGACCGGCGGGAACGCACCCGGGATCGAGGCCGAGGCGAGCAGGATCTTGGCGATCAGCTCCGGCGCATCCCGTCGGCGGCTCGCGGCGATCGCGCCGAGGTTCCACAGCACGCCGACCGGCACGTCGAGGTTGGTCGTGGCCACCAGCAGGAGCCGGCCCTTCTCGCTGTACTCACCACCGATCGCACCGATCATCTCCGGGGTGAGCGCACCGCGAATCAGCCGCAGCAGCGGCGCGGAATCGAACAGCGAGTCGCGCAGCAGGGCCGTGATCAGGCCGCGCGACGTCATCACGTCGCGCCGGTCGATGGTTGTATAGAAGCGTTCGAGCTGCTGGTCGTAGGCGGGCCCAAGGAAGGCGAAGGGGGCAATCAGCGCGCCGGTGCTGACGCCGGTCACGCCCTTGAAGTCCGGGCGGGTCCCGAGGGCCGTCCAGCCGGTCAGCAGGCCCGCGCCGTATGCGCCGTTCTCGCCGCCGCCGGAAATCGCCAGGTAGTTTGCGGCACCGAGCTCCGGCACGCCGGTCTTCGCCGCATAGGCGAACTCGCGCTGCAGCGCTTCGGTCGCAATGTGGCCCAGGACGGCATCGTCCGATCCGTCCAGCACCACGCGCGTGTCCGGCGGCAGGCCCTGGAACGAGCCGGTGCCGCGCAACTTCGCCGGCAGCGCTGCGAGTCGCGCCGGCGTATCGCAACCCGCAACCAAAACGCTCGCCGCCGCACCGCCGAGCACCGTACGCCGATGCATGACCCGTCCCCCTGTCACGCGCCGGAGTATAGCGCTACCGTGTCGCCGCGACACATGAGGGAGGCCCATGGCAACGCTGATCCACGACACCGTGATCGTCACAGGCGACGACAACGACACAGTGCACTACGGCGCCTCGATCGCCATCGACGGGACCAAGATCGCCGCCATCGGCTCGAACGCCGAACTGCAGCAGCGCTACCCGTCGGCCGAACGGATGGACGGGCGCGGCCGGATGGTGATGCCGGGCTTCGCGAACACCCATACCCACCTGACGATGACGCTGGCCCGCGGCGTGTTCGAGGACCTGTCGCCGCCGCACAAGCCGCCCTTCTCCGGCGGCCTGTCGCCGATCCCGCTGCCCGACATGACGCCCGAGGAGCGCACGGTGATGGCGCAGCTTGGCGCGCTGGAATGCCTGCGCAGCGGCGTCACCTTCCTGCTCGAGGATTCCAACGACATCGACGATTACGCCGGGACGCTCGCCGAGACCGGGCTGCGCTTCCTGTTCGGCGAGCGCGCCTACGACCGCACGGGCACTGCGATCGGCGATCCGGCGCCGTTCCAGCTCGACCGGGCCATGGGCGAGAAGCACATGGCGACGATCGAGAGGACCTTCGCCAAGTGGAACGGCAAGGCCGATGGCCGCATCCGCGTCGCGATCTCCGCCTGGGCGCCGGACATGTGCTCGCCCGAGCTGCTCAGGGACCTGAGCGCATTGCAGAAGAAGCTCGGCACGTACGTCACGATCCATCTCAACCAGATCTGGGGCGAGGTCGCGGCCGTCCAGGCGCATCGCAACCGGCTGCCGACCGAGTATCTGGCGGATGTCGGCTTCCTGAACGACAAGGTGATCTGCGCCCATTGCCGCTGCATGGACCCGCGCGAGGAGAAGCTGCTGGGCGAAGCCAAGGCCATCGTTGCCTTCAACGCGGCGATCGCCGCGCGACGCGGCTTGAGCCCGCGCATCGAGTCGCTGGAATCGCAGGGCTGCACCATCACCATGGGCTCGGACAACATGGCCGAGGACATGGTCGAGGTGATGCGCACCGGCCTGTTCATGGAACGCGTGCGGCGCAGGGACGGCCGCCATCCGACGCCCGAGCAGGCGCTGCGCTGGGCGACGCGCAACGGCTACCGCGCGTTCGGCATGCCCGACGGCGGCTGGCTGGCGGCCGGCAACAAGGCGGACCTGATCGTGGTCGACACCCAGCGCGCGCACCTCGTGCCGATGCTGCGCGCAGTCTCCAACTTCGTGCACAACGGCCAGGCGCGCGACGTGCAGTCGGTGATGGTCGACGGGCGCTGGCTGATGCGCGACGGCAAGGTGCTGACGATGGACGAGCCCGCCATCGTCGCCAAGGCCCAGGAGGTCGCCAACAAGGCCTGGTCGCGCCAGTTCAGGAAGGGCTTCGACAAGGTGCCAGCCGGCTTCTCGCCGGCCGCGCTGCCTTGAACCTTGCGCTGGAGGCGCGCCGCCAGCAGAAGAGACTAGCGCGGGAGGAGCTGTAGTCGAATCGCCCGTCGTCCCGACCGAGCGCAGCGAGTGGAGGGACCTTGTTTCCACGATTAGCCGCAAATCGTTGAAACAAGGTCCCTCCACTACCCTCGCTGCGCTCGGCTTCGGTCGGGACGACGGAGGGAGTTTGAGTCATCCCGCTCTAATCCTCCGCGAAGTCCCAGCTCTTGCCGTTGAAGCGCTGCAGCTTCATGTACTTGATCACGCGATAATCGGTCGGGCTGGTATTGATGGCGCTGCCCGGCAGCAGCAGCGCGAGGTGGAAGTCCTTCAGGTTCGCCGCCTGCTTCATGATGTTCTCGCGCGTCAGGTCATCGCCGCACTGCTTCAGCACCTGCTCGAGGGTCTTGGCGTACATGTAGCCCGCCTCGTTCAGGCTGTCGGTCATCTCGGCGCCCGGCATGTTGTCCTTCATCCAGGCCATCCATTCCTTGACGTCGTCGTCGTTGGCCCACTTGGGATCGGTGACGTCCTTGAGAAAGCCGGCCGACAGGATGCCCTTCGACTTGTCGAGCCCGGCCGGCTTGAAGGTCGCGCCGACCGACGCCGCCCCGAGATGCAGGTAGGTGCGCGGCTTCCAGTTGAGGTCGTCGAGCTTGGTGATCGCCTGCGCCGCCTGCTTGGCGTAGGTGAACAGAAACAGCGTGTCGGCGCCCGAGTTCTTGAGCGTGATCAGCTGGCTGTCGATCGTCGGATCGGTCGCCTGGAAGTTCTGGCTGTCGACGATCATCGCCTTGGCCTCGTCGCCCAGCCCGATCTCGAGGCCGTGCACCAGGTCCTTGCCGAAATCGTCGTTCTGGTAGAGCACCGCGACCTTGGCGTTGGGCTTCTTGGCCAGCAGGTCCTTGGCGTAGAAACCCGCCTCGGCCTGCAGGTTGGGCTGCCAGCCCATCGTCCAGGGATACTTGGCCGGATTGTTGAAGTCGGTCGCGCCGGCGGCGATGAAGAGCGTCGGCACCTTCTTCTGGTTGAGATAGGGCCGGATCGACATGTTGAGCGGCGTGCCGAGCACGTTGAAGATCAGCGCAACCTGGTCGCTCTCGACCAGCTTGCGCGCATTCTCGACTGCCTTGGGCGGCGAGTAGCCGTCGTCGAGGCTGATGAAGTTGATCTTGCGGCCGTTGATTCCGCCCTTGGCGTTCAGGCCCTTGAAGTACGCAGCCTCGGCCTTGGCGAGCTGGCTGTAGGCGGAGGCCGGGCCGCTATAGGCGATGGTCTGCCCGACCTTGATCTCGGTCGCCGATGTGCCCGGCCCGTACTTCGCCTGCGCCGATGCGGCGCTCGCGGTCAGCGCCGTGCTCAGGCCGATGAGGGCGACCGCGCCCAGGCTCCTCCAAAGCTGCATGTCGTTTCCTCCGGTCGTGTTCTTGATCTCATTCTACGGTCATCCCCGCCTCG
Source organism: Reyranella sp. (assembly GCA_035293665.1). GTDB lineage: Bacteria > Pseudomonadota > Alphaproteobacteria > Reyranellales > Reyranellaceae > Reyranella. Next base: position 108,776 of record DATGMK010000044.1, read on the forward strand.
CGCACGATGGCCTCGTAGCGCTTGCGTTCCGCTACGATGAAATCTGCGAACTCGACCGGTGTGCTGCCGACCGGAACACCGTTCTGCTGCGCGATCACCGCCCGCGCCTTCGGTGTCTGCACGGCGCGCATCGTCTCCTCGCTCACCTTCTTGAGCAGGTCGGGCGCCATGCCCTTCGGCCCGATCATGCCGTACCACGCCAACGACTGGTAACCCCGCACCCCCGCTTCAGAGACCGTCGGCACGTCGGGATAGTCGGGACTGCGCTCCGGCGAGCTCACCGCCAGCGCGCGCAGCTTGCCCGACGTCACGACATCCTTCGAATTGGGCTGGATGATCATCATGTCGAGATTGCCGGCCATGAGATCGAGCTGCGCCGGGTTGCCGCCCTTGTAGGCGACATGGGTCATGGTGAGCCCGGCCATGTGGGCGAACAGCGCGCCGGCCAGATGCTGCGACGAGCCGTTACCGCCCGAGCCGTAGGTCAGCGGCTTGGACGATTTCCTGGCATAGTCGACGAACTCCTGCAGCGTCCTCACCGGCAGCGATGGATGCACCAGCACCAGCTGGGCGAAGGTCGCGAGCAAACTGATCGACGTGAAGTCGTTGACGCCGTCGTACGGCATCTTGGCATAGATCAGCGGATTGACGGCATGGCCCATCGCCACCGTGCTGAGCGTGTAGCCGTCGGGCGGGGCCTTGGCGACGATCTCGCCGGCCACCAGGCCGTTGGCGCCCGGACGATTGTCGGCGACGACCGGCTGGCCCCAGGTCTCCTGCATGTGCTGGCCGACCGCGCGCGCCAGCAGGTCGGTCGTGCCGCCCGGCGCGAAGGGAATGACCATGCGGATCTGCTTGTCGGGGTACCCACCCTCGGCACGGGCAATTGGCGCGCGCACAAAGACTGGCGTCAGGGCCGTCGCAGCGAGGCCCTTCAGAAAAGTGGTGCGCTTCATTGCAGGTAATAGCCCGACGGCGTGCCTTTGACGGTGGTGCGCTCGAGATGGCGGGTCTCGCCGTCGGCGTAATCGCCGAGCGCGATGTGCATGGTGCAGCGATTGTCCCACAGCACGATGTCGTCCTGCCGCCACTGGTGGCGATAGACGAACTGCGGCCGCGTCGCGTGCTTCACCAGGTAGTCG
>DATGMK010000045.1:0-19579 GCA_035293665.1 Reyranella sp.
AACAGCGGCTCCAGCATCAACACCAGCGGGTAGCGCTTGCGGCCGACAACATGCTGGCGCAACACATAGGCGCCGATGCGCGCCGCTTGCAGCAAAGGAATTCCCACGCGCCTCTCCTACCGATTCGTTGTTGCGACCAGCGTGTTCCCGGACTCCCGGAGAGCCTTGGGCAGCCGGAACTCGAGCGTCTCGCGAACGCCGTCCATTTCTTCCACCTCCACGGGACCGTGCCGTCGCAGCGCTTCAATGACATCGGCGACCAGTTCCTCGGGGGCCGAAGCGCCGGCGGTCAGGCCGATCGTCTCGACTCCCTCGAGCCACGCGCGATCCAGGGCGCTGCCGTTGGCGATCAGGTAACTCGGGATGCCCTTTTCGATGCCGATCTCGCACAGGCGGTTCGAGTTCGAGCTGTTGGTGCTACCCACGACCAGCAGCAGGTCCACCAGGTCGCACAGCTGGCGCACGCCGGATTGACGATGCTGCGTGGCGTAGCAGATGTCGGCGACATCCGGGCCCTGCAGATCGCTGAACCGCGCCTGCAGAGCGGCAATGACGCCGCGGGTGTCGTCGACGCTGAGCGTGGTCTGGGTGACATAGGCCGTCGGCGCGTCGTCCGGAATCTCGAGACGCGCCACGTCCTCAACCGTGGACACCAGATGAACCGGTCCGTCGACCTGGCCGATCGTGCCCTCGACCTCCGGATGGCCGGCATGGCCGATCAGAATCAGGCTGCGGCCACGCGCGACATAGCGCTTGCCCTGGATATGCACCTTGGTGACCAGCGGGCAGGTCGCGTCGAGCACCGGCAGGCCGCGCGCCTTGGCTTCATCGATGATCGACTGGGCGACGCCATGAGCACTGAAGATCGTCACGGCTCCATCCGGAATTTCGTTAAGCTCCTCGACGAACACCGCTCCCTTGCGCTCGAGTGTCTCGACCACATGGCGATTGTGGACAATCTCGTGGCGCACATAGACCGGTGCCCCGAACTTCTCGAGGGCGCGATTGACGATATCAATTGCCCGCACAACGCCGGCGCAGAAGCCCCGAGGCTGAGCCAGTAGAACCCGCATTCAGGTATTTCCTTCCGCTGGCAGGATCGCAGCTAGATGGGAGGTTTTCCTCCAGTCGCAATTGCATATCTGCCAGCCGTGTTTTGCCGCCCTTAGACCAGCTTCGGTCAACACGAGCAATCTTCGGGCAACCTCGTCCGCAGCGCATACTCCGATAGGGCCGAATTCGATGCAAGTCTAGGGAATGCAAGCCCAGAGGACGCAGCGCGGCGGCAGGGCATCGGACGAAGTATCGCCTCATATACAAAGTATCGGCGGACATAGCGGTCACCACGGCTGCTGGTTATTACACCTTGGTGTGGAACGCGCACACCCGCTCGGGTGTACCAATATAGGCTGCTAGATCAACAAGGCGCCCAAGGGTCCGCAATGCCTGCTCCTCCTCTCACGCCGATGCTCGATCGGATATGCACCCCCGCCGATCTGCGCAACCTCTCAACCGCGCAGCTGAAGCGGCTCGCCGCGGAATTGCGCGCGGAGACCATCGACGCGGTTTCCGTAACCGGCGGACATCTCGGCGCTTCGCTGGGAGTGATCGAGCTCACCGTCGCTCTGCACGCCGTGTTCGATACGCCGCAGGACCGGCTGATCTGGGACGTCGGCCATCAGGCCTATCCGCACAAAATTCTGACCGTGCGGAGAGAGCGGATTCGTACGCTGCGGCAGGGCGGTGGCCTCTCGGGCTTCACGCGACGGGCCGAAAGCGAATACGACCCGTTCGGCGCGGCGTATTCCTCGCCGTCGATCTCGTCCGGGCTCGGCATGGCCGTGGCTGCGGCGCTGAAGGGTGAATCCCGGCACGTGGTCGCGGTCATCGGCGACGGCGCCATGAGCGCCGGTATGGCGTATGAAGCGATGAACAACGCCGGCGCCAGCAAGGCCAACCTCATCGTGGTGCTGAACGACAATGACATGTCGATCGCACCGCCGGTCGGCGCCATGAGCGCGTATCTCTCACGGCTGATCTCCTCGCGCCCCTTCCTCTCGGTTCGCGACCGGCTGGCGAGGCTCGCGCGCTACTTGCCGCAACCGCTCGAGCGCGCTGCGCAGCGCACCGACGAGTTCGCCCGCAGCCTGCTGAACGGCGGCACGCTGTTCGAGGAGATGGGTTTCTACTATGTCGGGCCTATCGAAGGGCACGATCTCGATCACCTGATGCCGATCCTGCACAACCTTCGCGACACGGAACACCAGGGCCCGATCCTGCTGCATGTCGTCACCCAGAAGGGCAAGGGATATCCGCCGGCCGAGGAGAGCGCCGACAAGTATCACGGTGTCTCGAAATTCAACGTGGTCACCGGCCAGCAGGCGAAGGCGCCGCCGGACCCGCCGTCCTACACCAAGGTCTTCAGCCAGGCGCTGATCGCCGAGGCAGCCAACGACGAGCGCATCGTCGCGGTGACGGCGGCGATGCCGTCGGGCACCGGGCTCGATGCTTTTGCCAAGCGCTTCCCGCACGCACCTTCGACGTCGGGATCGCCGAGCAGCATGCGGTCACTTTCGCGGCCGGCATGGCGACGGAGGGGATGAAGCCCTTCTGCGCGATCTATTCGACTTTCCTTCAGCGCGCCTACGACCAGGTGGTGCACGACGTGGTGCTGCAGAACCTGCCGGTGCGGTTCGCCCTCGATCGCGCCGGCCTGGTCGGCGCCGACGGCGCCACACACGCAGGCGCTTTCGACATCGCGTATCTCTGCTGCCTGCCGAACATGATCCTGATGGCCGCTGCCGACGAACTGGAGCTGATGCGCATGGTGGCGACGGCAGCCGTGATCGACGATCGCCCTTCGGCCTTCCGCTATCCGCGAGGCGAAGGGCAGGGGCTCGCCCTGCCGGCGCGCGGCACGCCGCTCGAGATCGGGAAGGGCCGCATCCTCCAGGAAGGCACGGCCATTGCGATCCTCTCCTACGGAGCGCGCCTGCCCGAGTGCCAGAAGGCGGCGGCCGAGCTCGCGACGCACGGCCTGGCGTGCACCGTGGCCGATGCCCGCTTCGCCAAGCCGCTCGATGCAGCGCTGATCGAGCGGCTGGCCCGCGAGCATCCGGTGCTGATCACCATCGAGGAAGGAGCCGCGGGCGGGTTCGGTGCCCTGACGATGCAGCACCTCGCGAAGCAGGGACTGCTCGATCGCGGACTGAAGTTGCGGCCGATGACACTGCCGGATCGGCTGATCGATCACAACGCGCCGGCCAGGCAGTACGAGGAGGCCGGACTCACGGCCTCGCACATCGTGGCAACTGCGCTGGCGGCATTGGGAGAGCCGCAGGCTTCCCGATCGTTACTGGTCGGCGCGTGCTAGATCGCGGGCTCTCTCCGGCAAGCGTCCTCCGCCGATGGGCGGCAACGCGACCGTGTTGGGCTCGATCTCGGCCCGCACGCTCCACAGGCGCAGCGCCTTGAGCGCGCCGGCGGCCAACTGCGGCAGGAAGCTCGGCCGCAGCAACTCCGGCTCGAAGACGCTCATGCGACGGGCGTTCTCGGCGTAGCAGTCTTCGAGGAAGCGCCGGAAGTTGAATCCATCGAGGAACATGCTGACCTGGGTGGCGGCGAAGTTCTTGCCGTCGTTCAGCTGCTTGCCGCGGTTCGCCAGCCCGGCCATGCGGCGTAGCGCCCGCAGGTAATACCGCACGCTGATGAGCGGCGACACCGTGCGCGCCAGCCAGCCCCGCCGCGCTTCCGTATAGGCCATCCAGTTTATGAAGAAGACGATGTGGCGCGTCTCCTCGAACATCAGCGTCTCGAAGATCTGCAGCATCTCGCGGGGCAGGAACTCCGCCTGCCACGCGATCTTGAACAGGCCGAACCCCAGGAACGAATCGAGGCATTCACCGAAGCCGAAATCCTTGAAGCGCGTCTCGATGTCCGGACCGAGATCCTCCATCGGCCGTTCCGGCGCATCCAGGCCGTATTTGTCGATCAGCACGCGGATCAGCCTGGCATGCCGCGTCTCCTCCTCGCCCTGCAAGGCGAGCGCTTCCTTCAGGATCGGATCGCTGACGGTTTCGGTGAAGGCGGCAACGATCGCCCCGGCGCGACGTTCGGTATAAAACACCTCCTCCCAGAAGGGCACCGACCTCAGTCGGTGCAGCGCGGCTGCGTCCAATTCCGGCCAGGGCAGTGCCTCGGGGTCGTACTCGATGTAGGTCTGCATAAAGTGCGCGCAAAACGCATCGCGATGTTCTTGCGAGCCAATTTTCATGCTAACCCACCTCGCTTCGTTGAGCCTATTGAAGGCCGCCGGTTTGGTCTTGTCCATGCACAGAACCGCCGCCAGACAGTCTTGACAGGCCACCAGCCACTCTCCCCCTCCCCTCGAGGCTCTTCTTGTCCACCCGTTTCCCGCTGATCGGCCGTATCGTCGCCGCCAGCACGCGTCATCCGTTCATCGTCGTGCTCGCCACCGCCTTGCTGGCGGCGACCGCGGCGACCTATGCCACGCGGCATTTCACGATGACCGCGAATACCGAAGAGTTGATCTCGCCCAGAATCGAATGGCGGCAACGTGTCCTCGATTTCCAGGCGGCATTCCCCCAACTCGAGGGCCTGACCGTGGTCGTGATCGACGGCAAGACGCCCGAACTCACCGATCGTGCCGCCGCACGCCTGGCCGATGAGCTGAGGTCGAAGCCGCAGCTTTTCAAGACGGTGGAGCAGCCACAGGGCGGCGCGTTCTTCGCGAAGAACGGACTGCTGCTTCAGCCGCTGGCGGATGTTCGCGCAACGGCAGAGAGCCTTGCGCGCGCTCAGCCGATGCTGGCATCGCTTGCCGCCGACCCGAGCCTGAGAGGCGTGCTCACCACGCTGTCGGCGAGCCTGCAGGGCGTGAAGTACGGCCAGGCGAAGCTCGCCGACTTCGAGCCCGAGATGACCGCGCTGGCCGAAGCGTTCGCAAATGCCGCCGCTCGGCGGCCGGCCTTCCTCTCGTGGCGAAGCCTCTTCATGCCTGCATCCGCCGGCGCGACCGACACCCGACAGGTCGTGCTGGTCAAGCCGGTGTTGAACTTCGGCGATCTGCAGCCGGGCCTGGCGGCGAGCACGGCCATTCGCGAGACAGCCCGAGCCCAGGGCCTGGATCCCGCGAATGGCGTCACCGTGCGCCTCACCGGGCCCGTTCCCTTGGCGGACGAGGAGTTCGGCTCGCTGGCCCAGGACGCCGACACGCTGATGGGCGGCATGGTTGCGGCGCTGGTGGTCATCCTGTGGCTGTCGGTCCTTTCGGCGCGCACCGTCATCGCCATGCTGCTCACGACGTTCATGGGCCTGGTGATCACGGCAGCCGTCGGCCTGCTCCTGATCGGCCGGTTCAACCTCATCTCGGTAGCGTTCATCCCGCTGTTCGTCGGCCTGGGCGTCGACTTCAACATCCAGTACAGCGTTCGCAGTCGCGCCGAGCGGCTTACCCATCCCAAGCTCGCCGGCGCGCTGATCGCTGCCGGCGGCGGCGTCGGCCCGGCGCTCGCTCTTTCCGCGGCGGCAATCAGCGTCGGCTTCTTTTCGTTTCTGCCGACGACCTATATCGGCGTCGCCGAGCTCGGCGCCATCGCAGGCCTCGGCATGGTCGTGGCCTTCGTGCTGACGATCGTCCTCTTGCCGGCCCTCCTGATGGTGCTCCGCCCATCCGGGCGAGGGATGGCCGAGGTCGGCTTCTCGATGCTGGCCCCCGTCGATACGTTCATCCGTCGCCGCCGCCGCGCCGTCCTCGCGGTGGCCTTCGGAGCGGCGGTGGCCTCTCTCGCCCTGCTGCCGCAGCTCCGTTTCGATTTCAATCCGCTCAACCTGAAGAGCCCCACCGTCGAATCGATGACGACCCTGAACGCGCTGGTCGCCGATCCGGACTGGACGCCCAATGCGATTAGCGTGCTCAGCCCATCGCTGGAAGCGGCCCAGCGCCTGGCCCCTCGCCTCGCCAACCTGCCCGAGGTCTCCAGGACGGTGACGCTCGCAAGCTTCGTTCCGACCGAACAGCAGGAGAAGCTGGCGCTCATCGCCGACGCGGCCAGGCGCCTCGAGCCCGCTCTCGCCGCTACGCCACGTCCGGCGCCGTCCGACGCAGAGGCGCAGCAGACGCTCTCCGCAACGGCGACCGCGCTGCGCCAGGCGGCGGACGAGGCAAACGACAGCGGCGCCGCAGCGGCCCGCCGCCTCGCCGATGCCCTGGACAAGCTGCGCGCTGCGACGTCCGATGTGCGCGCTGCTGCAGCGTCCGCCGTCGAGACGCCGCTCGAGGTTCTGCTCGGTCAGATCCGGGAGATGCTGCAGGCGAGGCCGATTACTCTCGAGAGCTTGCCGCGCGAATTGGTCGCCGACTGGATCGCCAAGGACGGCCGGGCGCGCATCCAGGTCCTGCCGCGCGGCGGTCAGGACGAGGCTTCGCTGCACCGCTTCGCCCTTGCGGTCCAGAAGGTGGCGCCCGAGGCGACCGGCGCGCCGATCGACACCAGGGCCTCGGGACACACCGTCGTGCGCGCCTTCCTGGAGGCCGGCATCTACTCGTTGGTCTCCATCACCGTCATCCTCGTGCTGGTGCTGCGACGGGCGCGCGACGTCATGCTGACGCTGACGCCCGTGCTGCTGAGCGGCCTTTTGACTTTTGCCACGTGCGCGGCGCTCGACCTGCCGCTGAACTTCGCCAACATCATCGCCTTGCCGCTGCTGTTCGGCGTGGGCGTGGCCTTCAACATCTACTTCGTGCTGGCTTGGCGCGCCGGCGAGACCGCGATGCTGCAGTCGAGCCTGATGCGCGCCGTGGTCTTCAGCGCCATGACGACGGGCACCGCGTTCGGCGCGCTATGGCTGTCGAGTCATCCCGGCACTGCGAGCATGGGGCGGCTGCTGATGATATCGCTCGGCTGGGAGCTGCTGGTCACCCTGCTCGTCCGGCCCGCCCTCCTCGCGCGACCACCGTCCTTCACCGCGTGAGAATTCGCATGCCAGCAGTGCCGATTGAGAATTCGCAAATCGGGATGTCTTGGAATTTGAAGTGCGATTCCGCCTGAATTTTGCCAGCCTGTCTCCATGTGATCGAGAGCGGGCGTTGCATGAGAGTGGTAGCGCGGACAATCGGACGAGTACTCGTCATTCTGCTGATCACGCTGGCTTTGGACTATGTCTTGCTGGCAACCGTGTTCTCTGACCTCAAGCGCAATTGGGCCGACGCGGCGACGGCCTATACGCACTCGTACATCTCCTCGCCCCTGCATCACGACCTCGCACCCAACGTCTCGTCCGAGCGCGCGTGGGGCAATATCGTCTACCACTTCCAGACCGACCGATACGGCTTCCGGACGGGAAAGTGCGCGCCTGGAGAGAGCGAGAAGAGCTGGCCCGCGATCTTCGTGGTCGGCGATTCCTTCGCCGAAGGCATCGGCACGAGCTACGAGGGAAGCGTCGTCGGCCTGATGGCCTGCGACGCGGCCACGCACGGCCGCGCGCTCTGGAATCTCGGCGTCGCCTCGTACAGTCCGATCATCTACTACCGTAAGCTCCTGGCGGCGCGCGACCGGCTCGGCATCACGCCCAGCGAGGTCTACGTGTTCATCGATATCTCCGACATCGACGACGAGGCCAATGTCTACCGGGTGAAGGCCGACGGCACCATTGGCATGGCGCCGCTGCACCATTGGTTCGATGTCGGGCAGTTCTTGCTCGGCAATTTCGCGACCTTCCGGCTGGCCTACGACCTCTACCTCAAATCCCCGTTCAGCACCGCGGGATCCTTCGGCCGCGACCGGGCGGCCTGGTCGGTAAACCGCGCAGCGTTCGAAGCCTGGGGCCGCCGCGGGCTGGCGCTGGCCGACGGCAACATGGACAAGATCGCGAACCTCTGCCGCGAGTGGAAATGCGGGCTCACGGTCGTGGTCTATCCCTGGCCGGACAACATCAGGGCCGGTGATCCCAACAGCATCCAGGTGACGCACTGGCGGCAGTGGGCCGCTTCGCACGGGGCCCGGTTCATCGATGGATTTTCCCCCTTCTTCCGCGAAACCGCCGACACGGCCGTCGCCAAATATTTCATTCGCGGCGATATCCATTTCAGCGAGCTCGGCAACCGCCTGCTCTTCGATGCAGTCAGAAACGCCGGCGGAGACTATTGACGCGCCGGTCCCGATCACACCCTATTGCGCCATGGCCTTGCTCGAACTCCGGAACTTCTCCTGCGGCTACGGCCAGATGATCGCAGCGCGCGATCTCTCCTTCGTGGTCGACGCGGGACGGATCCTGGCATTGCTCGGCCCCAACGGCGCCGGCAAGACGTCGACCATCCTTGCCATCATGGGACACGTGCAGATCAAGTCCGGCACCCTGTCGGTCGACGGCCGCGACATCACACGGCTGCCGGCCCTGGCGCGTGCCGAGCTCGGCTTGGCGCTCGTGCCGGAGGGCCGGCGGCTGTTCTCCGACCTCACCGTCGCCGAGAACCTGACCGTCGGCGGATACAGCCGGTCGCGCGCCGACGAGAAGCACAATCTCGCCCGTGTGTTGGACCTCTTCCCGCGTCTCGCCGAACGCCTTGGCCAGCTCGCCGCCTCGCTGTCGGGCGGCGAGCAGCAGATGCTGGCGATCGGCCGCGCCCTGATGTCCATGCCCAAGCTCCTGCTGGTCGACGAGCTGTCGCTCGGACTGATGCCCAAGATGGTCGATCTCTGCCTCGAAGCCCTGAAGCGGCTGAACAAGGAGGGCCTCGCCATCCTGCTGGTCGAGCAGAATACCGGCCGGGCGCTCGACGTCGCCGACCAGGTCTGCGTGCTGGCCTCGGGCCGCATCGTCTTTACCGGCTCAGCCGAGGCCGCACGGAAGGACGTCGACCTGCTGCACTCCTACACCGGCGTCGCCGCCTGAAACGCGGCGTCCCGCTTTCTGTGCCCGTTTCCGGACTACACGACGCCGGTATAGGCCTGCCGTACGTCGTCGCGAGCCATCACGTCTGAGGGTGCGCCTTGCGCCATCACCTTGCCGGCATCGAGGACCACCAGCCGGTCGGCAACGCGGAGCACCTCGCCGAGATTGTGCTCGACCAGCACCACGGTGATGCCCTGCCCGGACAGGGTGCGGATCAGGTCGGCCATGGTCGTGGCTTCGGCGCTGCTGAGACCGGCGAGAGGTTCGTCGAGCAACAGCAGCTTGGGATCGAGCGCAATCGCGCGCGCCACCTCGAGCCGCTTTCGCTGGCCGAGCGGCAGCGCCCGCGGCGACCGTTCGGCCTGCGCTCCGAGGCCGAACCGTTCGAGGATGGCCCGCGCCTTGTCGCGCGCCGCCATCCGCGAGCGGCTGGTGATGGCCTTCCACGGACTGGCCGTGCGGGCGTAGCCGGCGGCCAGCATCACGTTCTCGATGGTGCTGAAGCTGTAGAACGGCCGGACGATCTGGTGGGTGAAGCCGAGGCCCAGCCGCACCCGCGCATGGGCCGGCAGAGCCGTCACGTCACGGTCGTCGAAGAGGACGCGTCCGCGATCGGGCCGCAGGATGCCGGCGACCATGCGCAGCGCCGTGGTCTTGCCCGCGCCATTGGCCCCGATCAGCGCCAGGAGTTCGCTGCGCTCGACGGTGAAGCTCACACCGTTGGCCGCCGCAACGCCACCGAAGCTGACATGCAGGTCGTCGATCTCAGCAAGCGCATTCATGCTGGCTTCCGCAGAAGCCCGGCCAGACCGCCCGGGCTGAAACGCATGACGAGCATCAGCATCGCGCCGAAGATAAGGAGCCGGTAATCGGCCGCGGCCCTCGACACCTCGGGCAGGAGCGTGAGCACGACCGTCGAGGCGAAAACGCCCCAGACCGAGCCGGTGCCGCCGATCACCACCATGGTCAGAATGGCGATCGACTGCACGAAGTCGAACGTGTCGGGCAGAATGATGCGCGCGAAGTAGATGTAGAGGCCGCCGGCGGTGCCGGCGAGCGCGGTGCCGATGCCGAAGGCGACGAGCTTGTAGGTCGAGACATTGACGCCGACCGTGCGGGCGGCGTCCTCGTCGTCGGCCACGGCGTCGAAGGTGAAGCCCATCCAGCTCTGCTTGATCCAGAGGCTGAACGCCAGGACCGCCGCCGCAAATGCCACGATCAGCAGCGCATACGACACCGCATCGAGACCAGGGCCTGGAATGCCGGAAATGCCCAATTCGCCGCCCAGCCACTTCTGCTTGCGCACGAAGCCCAGAAGGACGAAGCCGATGCCCATCGTCGTCACGGCCAGAAAGTCGTGACGCACGCGCAGCGACGTGAGCCCGACCACGATCCCAATCGCACCCGCCATCGCCGTTCCCGCCAGCAGGGTGACCGGCAGCGGCGCGCCCAGTTTGGCGAGATAGGCGGCCATGTAGGCGCCGAGGCCGTAGAAGGCGGCGTGGCCCAGGCTCACCTGGCCGCAAAAGCCGGTGATGATGTTGAGGCTGAGGGCCAGGATCAGGTTGATGCCGATGACGCTGACCAGGCTGGCGATATAGGCACTCATCCGCGCCCAAGCAGGCCCTGCGGGCGCACCATGAGGACCACGATCAGGAACAGGAAGCCAATCGCGTCGCGGTCGAAGATGTTGGCCAGGTAGATCGCGCCGAACGCTTCGACCACGCCCAGCACCAGGCTTGCGATCAGGGTGCCGCGCACGCTGCCCAGCCCACCCAGCACGACGATGGCAAGCGCCTTGTAGCTGACCGCGCCGCCCATCGTCGGCTCGACATAGTTGTTCAGCAGGCCGACGAGGCCGCCCGCGATGCCGGCAAGCGCCGACCCGAACAGGAAGTTGACGTAGCGCACGCGCACTGGATCGACGCCGAAGCTGGTCGCCATGTGCGGATCGGTCACGGTAGCGCGCCAGCCGATCCCGGCCCGCGTCAGGCCGGCGAACAGGCCGAAGCCGACCAGCAGGACGACCGACATGATCACCATGGCGATCTCGACGTAGGTCAGGTTGATGCCGACCAGATTGACGTGGGCGACGTACCAGGGGTTCTTGTCGAAGGCGATGCCGTAGGCGCCGAAGATCAAACGAAAGGCCTCCTGCATCACGATGAACAGGCCGATGGAGACGACCATCGGCACGAACGCCGCGTGATGCAGGATCGGCTGGTAGGCCAACCGATAGATGGCGATACCCGCAATCGCGCTCACGACCGTGGCGACCAGGAAGCCGAGGGCCAGGCTGCCGGTCGCGTTGGCAACGGTTACCGTCATGTAGGCGCCGAGCGCAAAGACGCCGGCATGGGCGATGTGCAGGATGCGCAGCAGGCCGTAAACCAGGGTCAGGCCCACGGCCATCATGGCATACATGCAGCCGTAGACGAGCCCCTGGACGACCAGCTCGACGAAGAGCATCGACTTCCTACGGCCGCAGGATTGGGTTTACTTCGGCGGCGCCAGGATCGAGGGATCGTCGACGACGGTGACGCCCACGAACGCACCGTTCTTCACCTGAGTCACCTCGAGCGGCGAGTAGATCTCGCCGACCGAGTTGAAGTAGTGCAGCGGGCCGGTGAGCATCGGGAAGTCCTTGGTCGCCGCCAGCGCCTCGCGGATCTTGGCCGGATCGGTGCTGCCGGCGCGCTTTATGGCGTCCGCCACAAGCATGACCGAGGAATAGCAGTTGGCCGACACCGCCTCGGCATCGTAGCCGGCGCGCTTCTTGAACTCGGCGAGGTACGGCTGGAAATCGGCCGGAGTCTTGCGGCCTCGGTCCATGCCGCCGACGATGTAGACGCCCTCGGCCGCGTCCTTGGCGATCTCCATCAGCTTCATGGAATCGAAGGCCTGGGCGCCAATGATCGGCTGCTTGAGGCCGCCGGCGCGCAACTGTGCCACCAGCGGCCCGCCGACGAAGTAATACCCGATTGCATAGACGACGTCGGGATTGTCGGCCTTGACCGAGGCGACGATCGGGCCGAATTGCCGCTCGCCGAGGCCGAACGTGTATTCCTTGACGATCGTCAGGCCGAGCTTCGGCGCCTCCTCCTTGAAGCCCTCGGCGATCGACTGGCCGAAGTCGTTGTTCATGGTCACCATCGCGACCTTCACCTTGCCGAACTTGTCGGCGATGAACTTCGCCGCGCCCTTGCCCTGCGGCGGTCCAAGCTGCACGCCGCGGAACGCCCAGTTGCCCTCCTTGGTAATGTCAGGATGGACGCCGTACGCCGAGACATAGGGAATGTGGACCTGCTGGAACACCGCGGCGGCAGCACGGGTCGGCGCCGAATAGCTGCCGGAGACCGCCGCGACGGCCTTGTCCTGGCCGATCAGCTTGTTGGCGATCGGCACGGCCTGGTCCGGCTTGTTCTGGTCGTCGTAAATGACCAACTCGATCTTCTGGCCGAGAACGCCGCCCTTCTCGTTGATCCAGTCGCGCGCGATCTCCGCACCTATGGTCGAGGACTTGCCGTCGGCCGCAGCCGGGCCGGACTGCGGCGCATGGAAACCGATCTTGATCTGCGCCGATGCGCTGCCGGCAAACAACAGAGCCGCTGCCAGGGTCGCCGCAATAACGCTCTTCTTCATGGTGTTCCCCTAACCCCTTACGCCGGTCATCATAAGCCGCATGAGCAACGAGCAGCAATCCATCCGTCCCTTTCTCGAAGCGCTCGACAGGAGCGGATCGTTGTTGCGCATTCCCAAGCCGGTCGATCCGGCGTTCGAAGTTTCGGCGTTTCTGTCGGCCGCCGACGCCGGCCCGGCGCTGCTATTCGAGAAAGTCACCGGCTCGTCACTGCGCATCGCCGGCAACTTCCTGGGAGGCCGGGCCCGGATCGCCACTGCGCTGGGCATCGAGGTGGCCGACATCGTGCCGCGCATCCATCAGGCGATCCGCGAACCGGTGAAGCCGGTACAGGTCGAGAATGGCCGGGTCCAAGACGTGATCATCACGGACAGCCCGCTGGCCGCGCTGCCGGTGCCGCGCTTCTTCGAGCGCGAGCAGCGGCACTACATCACTGCCGGCGTCATCCTGGCGCGCGATCCCCACACCGGAAAGGGCAACGCCTCGTTTGCGCGGTTCGCGGTCCATGACGGCCGGACCGCGATGGTGGGCATCGCACCGAACCATCATCTGGCTCTTTTTGCACAGCGCGCCGCCGAAGCTGGGCAGGCGCTGCCGATCGTGGTCGCCATCGGTGCCCATCCGGCGATCCAGCTGGCGGCTTGTCTCTATCTCGGCGTGGGCGACGACGAGCTCGAATGCGCCGGCAGCCTGCTTGGGGCACCCGTCCGCCTGGTGCCGGGCAAGACCGTCGACCTCCTGGTGCCGGCGGATGCCGAGATCGTCATAGAGGGCGAGATAGACGCCCGCCGGCCCCTTGAGGAAGGCTTCGTCTCCGAATACCACGGCATGTACGAGAATTACGGCCCAGGCTTCCGGGCGACCTTCTCGGCGCTGACCCATGCCCGCGACGCGATCTACCAGGCGATCGAGCCGGGCTATCACCGCGAGCACGTCTATCTCGGCGCGCTGCCGATCGCGGCCAGCCTGCGCAGTGCTATTGCGGCCGTCGTGCCCAATGTGCGCGACGTCGCCGTCACCGAAGCGGGCGCCGGCCGCACGGACATCGTTGTGCAGCTCGAGGGGCCGCGGCCGGGCCAGGCGCGGCGTGCGATGTTCGCCGCCTTCGCCGCCGTCAGCCTGGTGAAGCGAGTCACGGTGGTCGATGCCGACATCGATCCGTGGGACCCCGTGATGGTGGACTGGGCCCGCGTCAACCGAATGAAGCTCGAGCGCGACCTGCTGCTGGTGCCGCACGCCGGCACCGACCGCTCCGAACCGATGGAAGACGGCGGGCTGGTGACCAAGGCCGGGTTCGACGCCACCGCCAAGCCCGGCGACCGCGTCGAGGGGATCGACCGGGCGCTGCCGCCGCAAGCGCAGCGCGACGCCGCAAGGGCCTGGCTGATGGAGACTTTGCCCTCGGAAAAGCGCACCTGGCTGAAGTAGGCTGAGCGCTCATGGACCGCTTCAATCTCGGCGCCCACACCCGAAAAATCCGGACCTCCTCCGCTGAGGCGCAGCGCTGGTTCGACCTTGGCCTGAACTGGTGCTTCGGCTTCAACCAGGAAGAAGGTGTGAAGTGCTTCCGCAAGGCGCTCGAGTTCGACCCGGAGTGCGTCATGGCGCATTGGGGCATCGCCTACGGATCGGGGCCCTTCTACAACCTCGCCTGGCGCGACTACGGCAAGGCCGAGGCCGATCGGTTCACCAAGATTGCCTTTGACCATCTTCAGACCGCCCTCAGGCTGAGCGCCGGCAGGGAGGATGCCGAGCGTCATCTGGTCGAGGCGCTGAGCCGGCGCTTCCAGGAGCCGAACGGCGTCGCGCCCGAGCAATTCGACAAATGGGACGACGACTACGCCGCCGCGATGCGCCGGGTCCACCATGCCTTCCCCGACGATCACGACATCATGGCGCTGTTGGTCGAGGCATTGATCACCCGCACGCCGCGCCGCCTGTGGGACGTGAAGACCGGGCTGCCCGCCCGCAATGCCGATACGCTGGAGGCCCGGGCCCTGTGCGAGCGTTCGATGGCGATGACCGACGCGGCGGGCCAGCGCCCGCATCTCGCGATCCTGCATCTGCACATTCACCTGATGGAGATGTCGAACCATCCGGAGCAGGCCTTGCGATCCGCCGACCTGCTGTCGACGATCGCGCCCGACGCCGGCCACATGAACCACATGCCCTCGCACATCTACGTGCTGTGCGGTGACTACGAGAAAGCGCGGATCGCCAGCGAATCGGCGATCCGGGCCGACGACATGTATGCCGACTATGCGGGCTCGCACAATTTCTACGTCACGGCGCGCGGCCACGACCTGCACCTAATGATGCATACCTGCATGCTGTCGGGGCAATACTCCGCAGCGGTTGCCGCGGCAAACAAGATCCGCAGCATCATGACCGAGGACATCCTCACCATGAAGGATCGTCCCAAGCTCGTGACGATGTCGGAAGGCTTCTACGCGATGAAGATGCACGTGCTGGTCCGGTTCGGGCGGTGGCACGAGATCATCGCCGAGCCGCCGCCGGGCGATCCCAAGATCTACAGGATCTCTACCCCCATGCATCACTATGGCCGCGGTATCGCCTACGCGACGCTGAAGGATCCGGCCGCTGCGGACCGTGAACACGCGCTGTTCCGCGAAACGGTCGCCCGGCTGCCGGCGGAGCTCAGATTCCTCAGCAATTTCGTGCGCACGACCTTGGGCGTGGGCGAAGCCATGCTCGACGGCGAGGCCGAATATCACAGGGGAAACCACGAGCAAGCCTTCGCCCATCTCCGCGAGGCCGTAGATCGCGACGATAATCTGAACTACACCGAGCCGTGGTCCTGGATGCATCCGCCGCGCCACGCACTGGCCGCGCTGCTGATGGAGCAAGGTCAGTACGGCGAGGCCGAAGCCGTCTACCGCGACGATCTCGGACTCAGCGGCCGCGTCCAGCGCTGCACCCAACATCCCGACAATGTCTGGTCGCTGCACGGCCTGGTCGAATGCCTGCAGCGGCGCGGCGACACGAAGGAGCTGCCGGCGCTCGAGGCCAAGCTCGCGGCGGCCTTGGCGAAGGTCGACGTGCCAATCACCTCGTCTTGCATGTGCAGGACCAAGGTCCATCAGCCTGCGGCATGCTGCACTTAAGGGTCCAGCCGTGTGCGGAAGGTAGGCAAACCGGACAGCTGCATCGCCACCGATGGTCCCTGCGGCTATAGTCCGTCACCCGCGACCAGGGGGATAGCCGTGCAGCTCGTACGCAAAGTGGGTCGATTCCTGCAGATGAGCCAGGGCCAGCGCCTAATGCTGGTAGAGGCGGCGCTGTTTCTCGGCGCCTCCCGGCTGCTCCTGCTCACCGCGCCGTTCGGCCGGATCGCGCCTTGGCTTCAGCGTTCGGCCGATTCAGGCTCGCACGATGCGCGAATGGTCCTGGCGGTCGGACAGGCAATCACGATTGCCTCCCGCAATGTGCCGTGGAACGCCGTGTGCCTGCCCCAGGCAATGGCCGCCAAGGCCATGCTTGCACGACGAGGCCAAGGATCAGCGCTGCATCTCGGTGCCGCCAGGGCGCGCAGCGGCCTGACTGCCCATGCTTGGCTGGAGGCCGGCGGCGAGATCGTGGTGGGGAAGGCCGGCATCGCCGACGTAATCCCTCTCGCGCGCTTCGGCTGAGGCCAGGTTCCAAGCAGCTCGTCCCCGGACCTCAAACGTCGGAACCGATGCCTTCATCGATGCTGTGGGCGATGATTGTCAGCCGTGAAGGCAAGTTGGCCATCGACATCGATTGAGACGGATCGACGTCCCTCCGGTGCCGAGCATCTGGCCGGACTGGTCCGAGACCGACAATTTAAGGAAGGGACGATCGAGGAAGCATGTGCCCAGAGGCGGAGTCGAACCAGCGACACTGCGATTTTCAGATGCGGTCATTGTCTGCGGAATCAAAACCTTAGGCAGGAATGCCTAGAAGGTCCAAATCAGCGAGTCGTTGTCGAATCGCGCGGATTCTGGCTTGGGGGGATGCAGTAGGGCATCCGCGGTGTCTCAATAGTTTGCCGGATGCACGGAATGCAACGACGATCGCTATGGGAACGCGGATTTGAATCTCTTTGCTCGGCTCGGACCGGTCGTCGTTTGCGCTAGCGTATGTGAGACTTTTCAACAGCGTCTCTGCCTTGCACTTGGAGGAAGTAGTACCAGCCACTTGCATCTCGCCTCTGTTTATGGACCGTCTCGTCTCCCCAGTGGTCCTCGCCAATGCAATCGCTCGATCGATCGAAGGACGTGCGCTCAATCCGAGCGGCCGACGGAAGGCACAGCGGGCAATGCTGCATTTGATCACGGCCCTACCAAGGCGACTTCGGAAGTACCGCGGGTGGATAGGATAGTCGTACTACTTGCACCTTATCACCCCGGCACCGCTGGTCGTTCCAGTGCGCATGACTCTCTGTCGAGCAGAAGCAGGTAGGAAAATGTCGATTGCGCTAGCACCCAAAGCTCGTGCGCTAATCGATTGAAAACCATGCCCATTGCGTGATCGAAAGCACGGCCGGGAGGCCCACTATTGCATCGACAGTATCAATTTGTGGGGCTCGATCAGTCGAGATTGTCACTTCAGTTATGCACATCTCCACTGTTGATCCATCCGGGCAGCGCTTTAGTATTAGCGGCGCTTGGGGGCCCCAATTTCCATGTGCAAGAACGATAATTTTGTTGTCCGTGTAACGAGCCTTGCGGACTCCGCCGATTCATTCACCTGGGAACTTTGTCAGGGCGAGCCGCTGCTGGTTCTGCAGCGGTCGACCCGGTCTTTTCCGACGCGCGTCGAAGCCCTTCTCGATTCTGCACGGAAGGCAACCTTGCTGGCATTCGGCCCGGAACAGCGACCGTCCTGAGATCGTCTAGGTGTCGGTATCCTCGATCTGGACCGCCCAGCCGGAAACGAGCTGCGGCATATTGAGATATCGGCCGTCGAAGCCGCCGATTTTCGCAAGCTCTTTCCGGTCGACCACTTCGATCTCGTGCGTGGTCCGAGAGAGGACGTTCAAGCTTCGTAGCGTCTGAATCGTTCGATTGACGTGCACGATGGACAGCGCTGCCGCATCGGCCACGTCGACCTGTGTGATCGGCACGATGGAACTGGTCATCCCGATTGCCTGACACCGCGCCAGCTGCTCACAGAGCAGGTTGGCCACTCTCTGCAGAGCCGATCCCCGGCGCGCATTCGACAGCCGCTCTCGCAGGATGCTCGCCTCGAGCATCGTGGTACGCCAGAGAGCCAAACCCAGCCGTGGGTGCCGCGCCAGGACCCTCTCGATATCGGCGTACTCGATGATCGCGACCGAGCACTTGCTGAGCGCCTGCACCGCCATTGCCTCGTCCCGTTCAGGAAGTACGTACCGGTACAAATCACAGAAATCGCCGGGATATTGGAAGGAATAGATCTGCCTGCTGCCGTCTTCCAGACGCTTGTATGAGCATGCGACGCCGGCAAGTAGAAGCGTGGAATGGCCAAGCGATTGGGCCGCGTTGATGATGTCGACGCCGGCAGGCACGCTCGGCTGATGCCTCAGGAACTGAACGAGCACGTCCAATTCATCGTTGTCCATCCCCAAGCTCTTGAACTTCGAAGCGAGGGAGGCAATGGCGATCGTCCGTGTCAAACTTGACCGTCCAGGCGTCGACAATTCGAGAGGTAGCTAAATCGACGCGCGAGCATCAATGAAGAGCGTTCTCCGCGCGGGTGGCAAGGCCAGTCTATGTCCTACATTCCACATTATCACCTCTACTGATGGTTGTCTCTCGTGTCGATCGGACCTACATGCCGACGGGCGCCCGGGAGTCCGTCTCGTTCACGTCTTCGGAGAAGCGGGCGTTCCTGATGGCCCAGATGGCAGCCTGGGTTCGGTTGGCAACCCGGATTTTTCGCAGGATCGACTTCATGTGCACCTTTACCGTCGCCTCAGTGACGGAATACATGCGCGCGATCATCTTGTTCGAGTGGCCCCGGACGAGCGCCCTCAAAACTTGCTCCTCGCGCTCGGAAAGGCCGTGACCGCAGCCGCTGTGTGCGGTGCCATCGCCATCGGACCTCGCCAGCGGGTCGCGCGCACAGGGCATCGCTGGCTGCCCGATGTCAAAGGAGGATGCAAGCGCTCCCACCCGCGGATGCCCGTTCGGCATCACCTCATCGTCCTCGTCCTCGTCGGTATCAGAAAGTGCCTGCGCTATCGTCTCATCGCCCACCATGAGGACGCGAAGGTGCTCGCAAACGATCAGTTGTAGCGTATCGATCAGCGTGCGCGGTGATGCGAACACCGGAACGCAGGCATCCAGACCGGCGGCCATCAGCTTGTGCAGATCCTTCGCCGACGCATTCTCGAAGAGCATGACGATCTTTGTGTCCTGCCAGCGGCTTCGGATGCTGCTCGTTATCTCTGCCACTCGGTCGGTCGGCAAGGCGCCCAGAATGACCAGCTCGGGCTGCGCTTCCTTGGCGACGCTCCGGTCAATGTCAGCGATCGAGCCAACACTGCAGATGACCCGATATGAATGGCTCTCGATCAAGGATACAAGAGCTTCTCGCATGAGCGAACGTGCTTCGATCACGACGGTTTCGGCAAGATCCCCCATTGGCCCCCCTATCTGCGCGCCACCGTAATGGATGTGGAAGGTCGGCCAATTAACGCACGTTAATCATTGGCTTTTGGGCGGCCGCTCTTACGGATAGTTGAACTATCCATTCGGACATCTACTTTTACACGACACCGCATTCGATTGACCTGACATACAGTTGCAGCCGTCCGTCTCGGCTCCACGAACAGCCTGTATTGCCGGCGCTGTTGGCTGAAATTGCAGTGGGTAGCCGAGCAGCGGAATTTCGAGATCAGGGGAGCTTGTCGCCATGGCTAAGCGGATTCTGGTGACGGGCGGCGCGGGGTTCCTGGGCTCACATCTTTGCGAGCGCCTGCTGGCGGGGGGCCACGACGTGCTGTGCGTCGACAACTATTTCACGGGCAACAAGGACAACATCGCGGCCTGCATCGGCCAC
>DATGMK010000046.1:0-12135 GCA_035293665.1 Reyranella sp.
GGAAGGCGACGAGCGGGGAGACGTCCATGGCGCATGGCATCAAGCTTGAGGATCATCTCGAACGCCACCTCAAGGGGGCCGATGCGGTGCGGGCCGCCGCGGCCCAGGCGATCCTCGCGATCGCCCGCGCCGGATGCAGCATCGCCGACCTGGTCGGCGCGGGCCCGCTCGCCGGGCCGCTCGCCGCGGTGCGCGGCGAGTCGAATTTCGGCGACACCCAGAAGGAACTCGACCTCAAGGCCGATGCCCTTATGATCGAGGCTTTGCGCTCTGCCCCTGTGGCGGTGGTCGGCTCCGAGGAGATGGACGAACCGCTTGTGCTTTCGCCCGGTGCCCCGCTCGCCGTCGCCATCGATCCCCTCGACGGCTCCTCCAACATCGACACGAACGCGCCGATCGGCACGATCTTCTCCGTCCTGCCCATGCCGCAGGACGCAGGCGATGCCTCGTCCTTCTCGGCCTTCCTCCAGCGGGGACGGCATCAGCTCGCCGCCGGGTTCCTCATCTACGGGGCGCAGACGGCGCTTGTCCTGACCATCGGCGAAGGCACGCAGATCTTCACGCTCGACCGCTCGCGCGGGAATTTCCTCCTCACCACGCATGAGGTGCGCGTGCCCGAAGAGACGCGCGAATACGCCATCAACGGCTCCAACCGGCGCCACTGGGATGAGGCTATCCAGCTCTACGTCCGGGATTGCGAGCAGGGACGCGACGGCCCGCGTGGCATCGACTTCAACACGCGCTGGATCGCCTCCATGGTGGCCGAGGCCTTCCGCATTCTCATGCGCGGCGGCGTCTACCTCTACCCGCGGGACGCCCGCCAGGGTTACGGCCAGGGACGGCTCAGGCTGATCTACGAGGCCAATCCCATCGCCTTCCTCATGGAACAGGCGGGCGGCGCCGCAACCAACGGGGCAAAGCCCATTCTCGAAATCCTGCCGACCTCGCTCCACCAACGGGTGCCGCTCGTGTTCGGTTCGCGCGAGGAGGTGAGGCGCATCGTCCGTTATCACACCGATCCCTCATCGCTCGCCGAGCGCTCACCGCTTTTCGGCAAGCGCAGCCTGTTCCGGGTGTGAGGGCGCGCCGATGTCCGTCAAGCACCCCATCATCTCCGTTACCGGCTCGTCGGGAGCCGGCACGACCTCGGTGCGCAACACCTTTGAGCAGATCTTCCGGCGCGAGAAGATTACCGCCGCCTTCATCGAAGGCGACGCCTTCCACCGCTACGACCGCAACGAGATGCAGCGGAAGATGGCCGAGGAGACCGCGCGGGGGAACCGGCATTTCAGCCATTTCGGCCCGAATGCGAACCAGCTTGCTGAGCTCGAGGCGGTCTTCGCCCAATATGGCGAGACCGGCGCCGGTCGTACGCGCCACTACGTCCACGACGCCGAGGAGGCCGAACGCTACGGCTCGCCGCCCGGCACCTTCACGCCCTGGGAGCCCTTTCCCGAGCCGACGGACCTTCTCTTCTACGAGGGACTGCACGGCGCGGTGAAGAGCAACGGCATCGACATCGCCCGTCACGCGGACGTCAAGATCGGCGTCGTGCCGGTCATCAATCTCGAATGGATTCAGAAGATTCACCGGGACCGGTCGACGCGCGGCTATTCCACCGAAGCCGTGATGGACACGATCCTGCGGCGCATGCCGGACTACGTGCACACCATCTGCCCGCAGTTCACGGAGACGGACATCAATTTCCAGCGGGTGCCGACGGTCGACACCTCGAACCCCTTCATCGCCCGCTGGATCCCGACGGCCGACGAGTCGATGGTCGTCATCCGCTTCCGCAATCCGCGCGGCATCGACTTCCCCTACCTGCTCTCGATGATCCACGACAGCTTCATGTCGCGCGCCAACTCGATCGTCATCCCGGGCAACAAGCTCGATCTGGCGATGCAGCTCATTCTCACGCCGATGATCTGGAAGCTGATGGAAAAGAAGAAGCGCGCGTCTTAGAGGGCAGGGGAACGGCCATGAACTTGCAGACACAGACCAAATCCGCAGCCGAGGCGCCGGTCCTGCACAAGGACATGGCCAACGCCATCCGCGCGCTGGCGATGGACGCCGTCGAGGCAGCCAAGTCCGGGCACCCCGGCCTGCCGATGGGCATGGCGGACGTGGCGACCGTGCTGTTCACCCGCTTCATCAAGCTCGACCCGGACGTCCCCGCCTGGCCGGATCGCGACCGCTTCGTCCTGTCCGCCGGACACGGCTCGATGCTGCAGTACGCCCTGCACCACCTGCTCGGCTACCAGGACATGAGCCTCGAGGAGCTGAAGCGGTTCCGCCAGCTCGGCGCCAGGACCGCCGGCCACCCCGAGTTCGGGCACGCGCTCGGGATCGAGACCACCACCGGACCGCTGGGTCAGGGCCTGTCGACGGCCGTCGGCATGGCGCTCGCCGAGCGCCTGCTCAATCAGCGCTACGGCGATGCGCTGGTCGATCACCACACCTATGTCATCGCCGGCGACGGCTGCCTCATGGAGGGCATCAGCCACGAGGCGATCGACCTTGCCGGCCACCTGAAGCTCGGCAAGCTCATCGTGCTGTGGGACGACAACGCGATCTCGATCGACGGGCCGACCAGCCTTGCCACCTCCACCGACCAGCTGCGCCGCTTCGCGGCGGCCGGCTGGAACGTCGCGCAGGTCGACGGCCACGATGCCGAGGCGGTGACCGGCGCCATCGCCGCGGCCCGCGCACGCAGCGACAAGCCCTGGCTCATCGCCTGCAAGACCATCATCGGCTACGGCGCCCCCAACAAGCAGGGCCGCGAGTCGGTGCATGGCGCCCCCCTCGGCGCGGACGAGGTGAAGGCGGCGCGTGCCCAGCTCGGCTGGCCGCACGAGCCCTTCGTCGTCCCGCCGGCGGTGCTCTCCGCCTGGCGCGCGGCGGGCGGGCGCGGCGCCGCTGCACGCGCCGCCTGGGAGGCACGGCTCGCGGCATCCCCGCAGCGGTCCCGCTTCGAAGCGCAGATCCGGACCGAGCTGCCGGCGGAGCTTGCCGCCAAGGTCGCCGCTTACACGCGCGAGCTGGCGCAGCAGGCGCCCAAGGTCGCGAGCCGCAAAGCCTCCGAGATGGCGCTCGCCGTCATCAATGCCGCGACCGACCTGACGCTCGGGGGCTCGGCGGACCTCACCCACTCGAACCTCACCATCACCAAGGGCCTCGCCGCCGTGAGGCCGGGCGACTTCGCCGGCCGCTACATCCATTACGGCGTGCGCGAGCACGGCATGGCCGCCGCCATGAACGGCATAGCCCTGCATGGCGGCTTCATCCCCTACGGCGGCACCTTCCTGGCGTTTGCCGACTACGCCCGCGGCGCCATCCGCCTGTCGGCGCTCATGGGCCAGCGCGTCGTCTACGTCATGACGCACGACTCGATCGGGCTCGGCGAGGACGGCCCCACGCATCAGCCCATCGAGCATCTCGCCATGCTGCGCGCCACCCCCAACCTCTACGTCATGCGCCCGGCCGATGCCGTGGAGACGGCCGAGTGCTGGCTCCTCGCGCTGCAGGCCGCGCACACGCCGTCGGTGCTGGTGCTGTCGCGCCAGGCCCTTCCCACCCTGCGCACCGTGCCCGGCGACGCCAACCTCAGCGGCCGCGGCGCCTACGTGCTGCGCGAGGCCGCCGGCCGTCGTGACGTCACCCTGCTCGCCACGGGCTCGGAGGTGGCGATCGCGGTCACCGCCGCCGAGGCGCTGCTGAAGGAGGGCATCAACGCGGCCGTCGTCTCCATGCCGTGCTGGGAGCTGTTCGAGGCGCAGGACGACGCCTATCGCCGCGCGGTGCTGGGGCAGGCCCCCCGCATCGGCGTCGAGGCGGCGGCGCGGCTCGGCTGGGACCGCTGGATCGGCGAGCGCGGCAGGTTCATCGGCATGAACGGCTTCGGCGCCTCGGCGCCGGCCGAGGATCTCTACCGGCACTTCGGCATCACCGCCGAGGCGATTACCGCAGCGGCACGGACATTGCTAGGCTGAGGAGGCAGCGATGGCAGCGCGCATCGATACGGCACTTGCCCGGCATGTGCAGGCAGGGCCGCCGGCAGGCAGGCTCAGAACCCTCGACGACGTCGACGTGACGGGCAAGCGCGTCCTCGTGCGTGTCGACCTCAACGTTCCCCTCGAGGGGGGCACGGTGAGGGACGCGACGCGGATCGACCGCGCCGAGCCGACGCTGCGCGAGATCCTGGCCAGGGGCGGCACCGTGATCCTGCTGTCGCACTTCGGCCGCCCCAAGGGGCGTGAGCCCGAGGCCTCGCTGCGCCCGGTCGGCGCGGCGGTCGCCGCGGCCCTCGGGCAGGCCGTCGCCTTCTGCGACGACTGCATCGGCGGCGAGGTGAAGCGCGCCCTCGCCGGGCTCGGCAGCGGTCGCGTGCTCCTCCTCGAGAACACCCGCTTCTATCCGGGCGAGGAGCGCAACGATCCGCAGTTCGCGCGGGCACTGGCGGCGAGCGGCGATGTCTTCGTCAACGACGCCTTCTCGGCGGCGCACCGCGCCCATGCCTCGACCGAGGGCCTCGCCCGCCTGCTGCCGGCCTGCGCCGGCCGGGCCATGCAGGTCGAGATCGAGGCTCTCGAGAGCGTGCTCGAGAAGCCCGAGCGGCCGGTGGTGGCGGTGGTCGGCGGCGCCAAGGTCTCGACCAAGCTGCCGATCCTGAAGCACATGCTCGGCAAGGTCGACCACCTGGTGATCGGTGGCGCCATGGCCAACACCTTCCTGCTGGCCCAGGGCATTGCCGTCGGCAAGTCGCTGGCCGAGCCCGCCCTCGTCTCCCAGGCGAGCGAGCTGATGGCGCGCGCCAGGGCAAAGGGCTGCCACATCGTGCTGCCGGTCGATGCCGTGTGCGCGCCCAAGCTCGAGGCGGGCGTGGCGACGGTGACCGCAGACATCGGCGCGGTGCCGGCCGACCAGATGATGCTCGACGCCGGCCCCGCCACCATCGAGCGGCTGAGCGGGCTCCTCGCATCCGCCAGGACGCTGCTCTGGAACGGCCCGCTCGGCGCCTTCGAGACCGCCCCCTTCGGCCGGGCGACCTTCGCCCTGGCGCAGGAGGCCGGCCGGCTCACCGCCGACGGCCGGCTCAAGAGCGTCGCCGGCGGCGGCGACACGGTGGCGGCCCTCCATGCGGCCGGCGCCGCCGATCGCTTCACCTATGTGTCGACCGCCGGCGGAGCGTTCCTCGAGTGGCTCGAGGGACGCGTGCTTCCCGGCGTGGCGGTCCTCATGCACGAAACCACGAGCCAGGGGAGATGAGATCATGGCCCGCATCACGCTTCGACAATTGCTCGATCACGCCGCCGAGCACGGCTATGGCGTGCCTGCCTTCAACATCAACAACATGGAACAGGTCCTGGCGATCATGGCGGCGGCCGAGGAATGCGACGCGCCCGTCATTTTGCAGGCGTCGCGGGGCGCGCGCGCTTACGCGGGCGACGTCATGCTGGCCAAGATGGTGGAGGCCGCGGAGGCGATGCATCCGACGATCCCCATCTGCCTGCATCAGGATCACGGCAACGACGAGGCCACCTGCTTCTCCGCCATTCAGCACGGCTTCACGTCCGTCATGATGGACGGCTCGCTCGAAGCCGACGCCAAGACACCGGCCTCCTACGACTACAACGAGTCCATCACCCGACGCGTCGCCGAGATGGCCCACAAGGTTGGCGTGTCGGTGGAAGGCGAGCTCGGGGTGCTCGGCTCGCTCGAAACCGGCAAGGGCGACAAGGAGGACGGCCACGGCGCGGAGGGCGCACTGTCGCACGACCAGTTGCTGACCGACCCGGACCAGGCGGTCGCGTTCGTGCGGGCGACGAAGGTCGATGCGCTCGCCATCGCCATGGGCACCTCGCACGGCGCCTACAAGTTCTCGCGCAAGCCCGACGGCGAGATCCTCGCCATGCACGTCGTCAAGGCGATCCACGAGCGCCTGCCGGGAATCCACCTCGTGATGCACGGCTCCTCGTCGGTGCCGGAGTCCCTGCAGGAGCTCTTCAATCGCTACGGCGGCGAGATGCCGAAGACCTGGGGCGTGCCGATCGAGGAAATCCAGGCCGGCATCCGCCATGGCGTGCGCAAGGTCAACATCGACACCGATTGCCGGCTCGCCATGGCCGCGCAGATCCGGCGCATCGCCACGGAGAAGCGCTCGGAGTTCGATCCGCGCAAGTTCCTGCAGCCGTCGATGGATGCCCTGAAGACCCTGTGCAGGGAGCGCTACGAGCAGTTCGGCAGCGCCGGCCACGCCTCGAAGATCAAGCCGCTGTCGCTTGCCGAGATGGCGAAGCGCTACCGCGCCGGCGCGCTCGATCCCCGCATCGAGGTGAGCCGCGCCGCCTGAGAACCGCCTGAGCGACGAACCCGGACCGTATTCGCATCGCCGATCGGCCCGATCACCAGAGGAGACCGCCATGAATGGGAATGTCCAGCCTCTCGACGCGAGGCCAGCCACCGTACGCGGCAAGGACCGCTACAAGGCGGGCGTCCTCGAATACCGCAAGATGGGCTACTGGGAGCCCGATTATGTTCCGAAGGATACGGACGTCATCGCGCTCTTCCGCGTGACGCCGCAGGACGGCGTCGAGCCGGTGGAGGCGGCCGCGGCGGTCGCCGGCGAATCCTCGACCGCGACCTGGACGGTGGTGTGGACCGACCGCCTGACGGCCTGCGAGAAATACCGGGCGAAGTGCTACTGCGTCGACCCGGTGCCGAACGCGCCCGGCTCCTATTTCGCCTACATCGCCTACGATCTCGACCTGTTCGAGCCGGGCTCGATCGCCAATCTGTCGGCCTCGATCATCGGCAACGTCTTCGGGTTCAAGCCGCTCAAGGCGCTGCGCCTGGAGGACATGCGGCTGCCGGTGGCCTATGTGAAGACCTTCGACGGGCCGCCCACGGGCATCGTCGTCGAACGCGAGCGACTCGACAAGTTCGGCCGGCCGCTGCTCGGCGCCACCGTCAAGCCGAAGCTCGGCCTCTCGGGCCGCAACTACGGTCGCGTGGTCTACGAGGCGCTGAAGGGCGGGCTCGACTTCACCAAGGACGACGAGAACATCAACTCGCAGCCCTTCATGCACTGGCGCGACCGCTTCCTCTACTGCATGGAGGCGGTGAACCGCGCCCAGGCGGCGACCGGTGAGGTGAAGGGCACCTACCTCAACGTCACCGCCGCGACGATGGAGGACATGTACGAGCGCGCCGAGTTCGCCAAGGAGCTCGGCTCGGTCATCGTCATGATCGACCTCGTGATCGGCTACACGGCCATCCAGTCCATGGCCAAGTGGGCGCGCAAGAACGACATGATCCTGCACCTCCACCGCGCGGGCCACGGCACCTATACGCGGCAGAAGACGCACGGCGTGTCGTTCCGCGTCATCGCCAAGTGGATGCGGCTCGCCGGCGTCGACCACATTCACGCGGGCACGGTGGTGGGCAAGCTCGAAGGCGACCCTCACACGGTGCGCGGCTACTACGACATCTGCCGCGAGGACTTCAATCCGCAGCGGCTCGAGAACGGCATCTTCTTCGACCAGCACTGGGCGTCCCTGCGCAAGGTGATGCCGGTCGCCTCGGGCGGCATTCACGCCGGGCAGATGCACCAGCTTCTCGACCTTCTCGGCGAGGACGTGGTGCTCCAGTTCGGCGGCGGCACCATCGGCCATCCGATGGGCATCGCCGCCGGGGCGACGGCGAACCGCGTGGCGCTCGAAGCCATGATCCTCGCCCGCAACGAGGGCCGGGACATCCTGCGCGAGGGGCCGGAGATGCTCGAGGCTGCCGCCCGGCATTGCCTGCCGCTCAAGCAGGCGCTCGAGACCTGGAAGGATGTGACCTTCGACTACGCCTCGACGGACACGCCCGACTTCGTGCCGACGGCGACGGCGGCGGTGTGAAGACACTCGACCCCGTCGTGGCCGGGCTTTGTCCCGATGAACGGCGGAAGCTATGCGAGATTATGAACGGAGATACGCGATGCGCCTCACCCAGGGCTGTTTCTCGTTCCTGCCGGATCTGACGGACGATCAGATTCGTGCGCAGGTGCAATATGCCATCGATAACGGCTGGGCCGTGAACATCGAGTTCACGGACGATCCCCACCCCCGCAACACCTATTGGGAGATGTGGGGCCTGCCGATGTTCGACATCCGCGACGCGGCGGCGGTGATGATGGAATTCACCGAATGCCGCAAGGTCTACGGCGACCGCTACATCCGCATCTCCGCCTTCGACGCGAGCCACGGCTGGGAATCGGTGAAGCTCTCCTTCATCGCCAACCGGCCGAAGGAGGAGCCGGGCTTTGATCTCCGCCGCACGGAAGGCGCCGGCCGCAGCATCCGCTACACGACGCACGCCTATGCGGCGCAGCGTCCCCAGGGCCGGCGCTACACGAGCTCCTGATCGAGGGCGCCACGGGTCTCGATCCTCCCCTGGCCGGCTTTTGCAGATCGAGCCGGCCTACTCGGTCCGGCGCTCGGAGCGCCGGACTCTTTTCTTTGAAGGTGACGCATGACAGCCTTGCCGAATGCGATTTCCGAGCCTCCCGCCACGATCGATCTCCAGGAAGAGTTCGCCGAGCTCGGCGTCGACGAGGTGCTGAAGGCGCTCGACGCCGAACTTGTCGGCCTCGTCCCGGTCAAGACGCGCATCCGCGAGATCGCCGCCCTCCTGCTCGTCGAGCGCGCGCGGCAGAAGCTCGGCCTCGCCTCCGAGCCGCCGACCCTGCACATGTCCTTCACCGGCAATCCCGGCACGGGCAAGACGACCGTGGCGCTCCGCATGGCGGACATCCTCCACCGCCTCGGCTTCGTGCGCCGCGGCCAGCTCGTCTCGGTGACGCGCGACGACCTCGTCGGCCAATACATCGGGCACACCGCGCCGAAGACGAAGGAAGTCCTCAAGAAGGCGATGGGCGGCGTGCTCTTCATCGACGAGGCCTATTACCTCTATCGGCCGGAGAACGAGCGCGACTACGGCCAGGAGGCGATCGAGATCCTGCTCCAGGTGATGGAGAACCAGCGGGGGGACCTCGTCGTCATTCTCGCCGGCTATGCCGAGCGCATGGAGCGGTTTTTCACGTCGAATCCGGGCTTCCGCTCGCGCATCGCCCACCACATCGACTTCCCCGACTATCGGGACGACGAGCTCCTCGCCATCGGCGAGAAGATCCTCGCCGAGCAGAACTACCGCCTGAGCGAAGCGGCGCGAGCGGCACTCGGCCGCTACATCGTCGCCCGCAAGGCCCAGCCGCATTTCGCCAACGCCCGCTCGATCCGCAACGCCCTCGACCGGGCACGGCTGCGGCAGGCGAACCGCCTCGTCGCCGGCTCGGCCGGGCGGCGCGTGACAGCCGAGGCCCTCATGACCATCGAGGCGGAGGATGTTCTGGCAAGCCGCGTCTTCGCCCAGGTCGCTACGACGGAAGCGTCCCATGGCTGACCCTATCGTCATCGCCCCGTCCATTCTGGCCGCCGATTTCGCTCGTCTGGGCGACGAGGTGCGGAACGTCGCGGCCGCCGGCGCCGACTGGATCCATCTCGATGTCATGGACGGCCATTTCGTGCCCAACATCACGTTCGGGCCGGACGTGGTGAAGGCCCTGCGGCCGGCGACCGACCGCCTCTTCGACGTGCATCTGATGATCAGTCCGGCCGATCCCTATCTCGAGGCCTTCGCCAACGCCGGCGCCGATCTCATCACCGTCCATGCCGAGGCGAGCCCGCATCTCGACCGGTCGCTCCAGGTCATCCGCGGGCTCGGCAAGAGTGCGGGCGTCGCCCTGTGCCCGGCGACGCCGGAGAGCGCCGTCGAGCACGTCCTCGACAAGGTCGACCTCGTGCTCGTGATGACCGTCAATCCCGGCTTCGGCGGCCAGGCCTTCATTCCCGGCCAGCTCGACAAGATCCGCCGCATCCGCGCGCTGATCGGCGACCGGCCCATTCGCATCGAGGTCGACGGCGGCATAAACACCAAGACGGCGGCCGTCGTCGCCAAGGCCGGCGCGGATACGCTCGTCGCCGGATCGGCAGTGTTCAAGGACGGCCTCGGCGGCTATCGGGACAACATTGCGGCCATCCGCCGGGCGGCAGTGTGCGGATCGAGCCGCGTGGCCGCGTGAGCTGTGGCGCTACAAGACAATCGGGGCCAAGGGCGAAAAAGCCCCTTCGGATGATGCCGAACGACTACAGCCGACGCACCTGCGCCGGAACGCCAATGGGACATTCCAGCGCCGCACGGTCCGGCAGGAGGTGAGCGCGCCGCTGGTCGTCGAGCTGGAGGGCTGGCTGCGCGAGCAGCGCGCCAGGCTCTCCTGCGGCAACGATCTCGCCCGGGCCTCGACTACATGCTGAAGCGGTGGCCGGCCTTCACCCGCTTCATCGACGAAGGCCGGATCTGTCTCAGCAACAACGCGGCGGAGCGGCTGCGGGTCGTGGACTTCTTCTTCCGCGCGGAGAGCTCAAGACGGCGCTGCCGCATGCCGACCGCAGCCACGGGGCGGCGGCCGCCCTGGGACGCAGAGCCGATGTTCCGCGTCCTCGTGCTGCAGATCCTCTACGTGTACCGCCTACGACCAACTCAGCTCATCATCCCCTCGAACAATCCACTCTCATGCGCGAGACCCGCGCCGATGATATCGAAGAAGGCGCGTACGCGCGCCGTTCTCCTGAGGTCGACATGGGTGACGATCCAAAGCTCGCCTTCGAGCTCAGGGATGGGGTTGATCAGGGCGCGCGCAATGCCGTCCTCGCCGTCGCCCAGATAACAAGGCAGGAGGGCGAGCCCGATGCCGGACTTGGCGGCGACGAGCTGATTCACCAAACTGTTCGTCCGGTACACGAAGGCTTCTGGCGGCGCCGCTTTTGCCAACCAGTCGGCGGCTTCGATGCCCGATGTCGCCTCCTCCCAGCCGATCAGGCCATACCGCGCGATTTCGTTCGCGCTTTTGAGCGGTCCGCCTTTGGCGTCGAGATAAGTCGGCGCGGCATAAAGTGTCCAGCCAACCGCCGAGAGCCGACGCCCCCACAGATCGCTTTCCTTCGGGCGAATGGGCCGCAAGGCGATGTCGGCCTCGCGGCGCGACAGGCTGAGCACACGGTTGTCGATCACAAGCTCCACGACGATGCCGGGATGCGCGCGCCGGAATGCGGCGAGATGCATCGTCAAGCGACGATAGGCCAGCGTTTCCGAGGAGGTGACGCGGAGGCGCCCGCAGAGACGATGATCGCGACCCGAAAGGTCGCGGTCGAGCGCAAGGGCCTCGTCTTCCATCCGTTCCGCGCCGGCGGCCATGCGCGCCCCGGCATCGGTTGGCTGGTAGACGCCGCCCTGTAGCCTCTCGAACAACCGCACGCCGAGCCGTTCCTCCAAGACCTTGAGCTTCCGGAAGGCGGTGGAGTGATCGATGCCGAGGATCCCCGCTGCCGCCGTCAGGCTGCGGGCCCGATGCACGGCAAGCACCAGCCGAAAGTCATTCCAATCGTCCATGCCAAAAGCCTAGCAGGGCTCCGCCTTGCAGTCACGCAAGTGCAGTTGGCGAAATCCCAATGTGCATTGCGATCGCGCATGCATTAGGTGCGTCCGGTTAGAAATGCCGCACGTCCGTACGCGCTACAATCGTAAGGAAGCCCATCGATGAAGCTCTACTACGCCACCGGAACCTGCTCGCTGTCGCCGCACATCGTTGCACGCGAGGCCGGTATTCCCCTTGATCTCGAACGGGTCGACATCGGGAAAACACCCCACGTTACCGAGAAGGGCACCGACTATTCCCTCATCAACCCGCTCGGCTATGTGCCGGCCCTGCAGCTCGACGACGGCACCGTGCTCACCGAAGGCGCGGCCATCGTGCAGTATCTCGCCGATCTTGAGCCCGAGCGCGGGCTTGCACCGCGCCCCGGCACGCGCGAGCGCGTCCTGCTGCAATCGTGGCTCAACTTCATCGCCGCCGAGCTGCACAAAATGTTCAGCCCCTGGCTGTTCCATCCCGAATGCGGCGCGCAGGCTCAAGGTGTCGCGCGCGCCAAGATCGCCGATCGCCTGGCGTTCGTGGAACGGCATCTGGCGGCCGGCGGGCCGTTCCTGTTCGGCGAGCAGTTTACGGCGGCGGATGCCTATCTCTTCACCATC
>DATGMK010000047.1:0-58089 GCA_035293665.1 Reyranella sp.
GCCAAGAAGCAGCCGGGCAAGCTCACCTACGGCACCTTCGGCCAGGCTTCGATCCAGAACCTTGTGATGGTCGACCTGCAGCAGCGGCTCGGGGCCGAGCTGACGCACGTGCCGTACAAGGGCGGCGGCGAGCTCTACAACGGCCTGATGGGCGGCGAGATCGATGCGATCGCCGATGCCAGCGGCTGGATCCCGCTGGTGCAGAGCGGCAAGTTCCGGCTGCTCATCGTGTGGGGCTCCAAGCGCATGCCGCTGTTCCCCGACGCCCGCACCCTGCAGGACGCCGGCATCGACCTGGTGGTGAACTCGCCCTACGGCGTGGCCGGTCCCAAGGGCATGGACCCGGCGGTCGTGAAGAAGATCCACGACGCCATGAAGGACGCGCTGTTCTCGCCCGAGACGCAGGCGGTGATGAACACCTACAACATGCCGACGCTCTATCTCGACACGGCGGCCTACGACAAAGCCGCCCGCGAGCAGGTCAACATCGAGCTCGCCAACCTGAAGCGCGTCGGCATGCTGGCGGTGAAGAACTGAATCGCGGCGGGCGAAGCGAAGGGCGAGACGCGCTAAGCTGACAGGCATGCCGACGAATTTCATCTTCATCCTGGCCGACGACCTCGGTTACGCCGACCTCGGCTGCTACGGCGGCCGTGCGCCGGTCTCGCCCAACATCGACCGGATGGCCGCCGAGGGCGTGCGCTTCACGCGAGGCTACGCCAATTCCGCCGTCTGCTCGCCGACGCGGTTCGCCCTGGCAACGGGGCGCTACCAATACCGTATCCGCGGCGCGGCCGAGGAGCCGATCGGCAGCGCCATGCGCGGCGACAAGGTGATCGGCCTGCCGCCGGACCATCCGACCCTAGCGTCGCGGTTGGCCGAAGCCGGGTATCGCACCGCCCTGATCGGCAAGTGGCACCTCGGCTTCCCGCCGACCTTCAGCCCTTTGAAGAGCGGGTACCACGAGCATTTCGGTCCGCTGTCGGGCGGGGTCGATTATTTCACCCATGAAGACAGCTTCGGCACGCATGACCTGTTCGAGGACGACAAGGAGGTCCATCGCGACGGCTATCTCACCGACCTGCTGAGCGCGCGTGCGGCCGAGTTCGTGGCGCGCTGCGGCCGGGCGAAGAAGCCCTTCCTGCTCAGCCTGCACTACACGGCGCCGCACTGGCCATGGGAGACGCGCGAGGATGGCGAGCTGGCGAAGACCTTCGGCAAGGGCCATCCGATCTATCACCTCGACGGCGGCAACATTCACGCCTACCGCCGCATGATCCATCACATGGACGAGGGCATCGGCCGTGTCCTCGCCGCGCTCGACAATGGCGGCATCGCCAACGACACGATCGTTGTCTTTACCAGCGACAATGGCGGCGAGCGTTTCTCCGACAACTGGCCGCTGGTCGGCGGGAAGATGGACCTGATGGAGGGCGGCATCCGCGTGCCCTACGTCGTGCGCTGGCCGGCGCGCGCCCCGGCCGGCGCCGTTACCGAGCAGCTGGCCATCACCATGGACTGGGTGCCGACCTTCCTCGAGGCAGCGGGCACCTCGACCCATCCCGACTATCCGAGCGACGGCATCTCGCTGGTTCGGCAGCTCGCCGATCCGCGCGCCGTCACGGAGCGTCCGCTGTTCTGGCGCATGAAGCACAACGAGCAACGCGCCATGCTCGCCGGCCGTTGGAAGTACCTGAAGGTCAACGAGCACGAATATCTGTTCGACGTGCTGAGCGACGAGCGCGAGCGCGCCAATCTGGCCAAGCGCCATCCCGAGCGGCTGTCCGAGATGCGCGGCGCCTGGGAGACATGGGACGCCACCATGCCGCCCATCCCGCCCGAGGCCGGCGTGCGTTTGGTCTATGGCAAGAAGGACATGCCGTGACCCGCTCGACCGACGTCCAAGGAATCCGCGAAATCCTCGACTTCTGGTTCCTGCCGCTCGGCGATCCCGAGCACGGCAAGGCGCGCAAATTCTGGTGGGACAGCACGACCGAAATCGACGCCGAGATCCGCCGCCGCTTCGGCGCGCTGTTAGACAAGGCCGTGGCGGGCGAGCTCGATGCCTGGCGCAAGTCACCCGACGGCGCGCTGGCGCTGATCCTTCTGTGTGACCAGTTCTCGCGGAACATGCATCGCCGCACGGCGCGCGCCTTCTCCGGCGACGCCAAGGCGCGCGAAACGGCGCGCTATGCCTTCGCGCGCAACTATCCGGCCGCCTATCCCGACGACATGCGCGTGTTCTTCTTCATGCCGTTCCAGCACAGCGAGGATCTCGGCGACCAGGATTTCTGCTGCGCCCTCTTCGCCACGCTCGACAATGAGGACAACCGGAAATACGCGCTGCGCCATCGCAACATCGTCGCCCGCTTCGGCCGCTTTCCCCATCGTAACGAGGTGCTGGACCGCCCCAGCACCGCCGAGGAGCTCGACTATCTCAAGACCGCCGACCGCTTCGGCCAATAAGAACGGCAGCCGCCCTCAAACGTCCTCTCCGCTACGCGCCTCAGAAAGGCGCTCACGCGGGCGGCGGGGACGAGATAATTCGGCGATAAAGATCGGCCGTCGTCTTGTCGAAGCAGCAGAAGATCACGCGATCGATCGTGGCGTGGGCGCGGACTTCGCGCACGGCGATCTCGGTCGCGGGCTGCTTGGGATAGCCATAGACGCCGGTCGAGATGGCCGGGAAGGCGATGCTCTTCAGGCCGTGCTGCGCCGCGAGCGACAGGCTGTTGCGATAGCAGCGCGCCAGCAGCTCGGGCTCGTTGGACTTGCCGCCGTGCCATATCGGCCCGACGGTGTGGATCACGTGCCGCGCCTTCAGGCGATAGCCTTTGGTGATCTTCGCCTCACCGGTCGGGCAGCCGTGCAACGTTCGACATTCGGCCAGCAGCTCGGGACCGGCGGCGCGATGGATCGCGCCGTCGACGCCGCCGCCGCCCAGCAGGGATTCGTTGGCCGCGTTGACGATCGCGTCGACGTCGAGCCGCGTGATGTCGCCCTCGATGACCTCGAGGCGCGTCATTGTTCTACCAGTAGCGGATCGGACCGGTATCGAGATGGACAAAGCCGGAGCGCGGGTAGAAGCCCACGCCGCCCATCTGCAGCGAGCGCGCCGCCTGCCGGATCTTGAACACCGGCACGCCCGGGAAGCGAATGTCCATCGCGTTGCCGTTCATGTGCTGGCTGTCTTGCGCCACGCCGCGGCTGACGCTCGCCAGCCAGGCATTGTGCTCCGGCGAGCGGTAGCCCGACAGCACGTCCACCGTACCGTGGAAGCCGGTGATCTCCTCGGTGTGCCACAGCACGTCGAACAGCAGCGGATCCATCTCGGTCTGCTCGCCGCTCTGGCTGTCGCGCAGGAAGTGGTTGAGCTGGTTCAACGCGTCCCGACGGTAGGTGCCGTCCGACCAGTAGGTGACGGTGAGCGACTCGTTGGTATTGACGTTGAACAGGCTGAGCGTGCGCGGACTGGTGGTATCGAGCACCGGCGGCGGCTCGGGCACCGATGGAGCGAAGCCGCCATAGCGCGAGCCCCGGAGGCTCTGCGGCGTTACCACACGGGTGCGGGTCGGAATCGCCGTGTGCTGAACGGTGTGCTGGACAGCGGCCGCCTTCTGGACCGCCGCGGTGTGCTGCACCGCAGCATGCTTGGCCGGTGCAGTCTTCTTGTGGATGGTGGTGGAGGAGCCCCTGAGGACTTCGGGGGCTTGCGCAAAGGCAACGCCTGCAAAAGCCAACGTTGCAGCCAGACTTAGAACAAAACTCCGCATCCCCTGCCCTGACTTTGTTGCATTTTTGCCACACGCCCTTCTACCAGAGTCCGAATCGTGACTCAAAGCGAAATTCCCGGACTTTGTAGCTATTTAGCCGGAGAACTTCACAGAAGACTGAGCAGGCATGCACTCCACGACTCCGGGTACGGTTTCGACCGGGATGCCAGCCGACCACAGCGCTTCGAACTCCGCAGCGGACGAGCCTGAGATGAGTCGGACCACGCTGCGGCCCACGCGGACAAGTGTCAGGAGACGCTGACTGGCCTCTTCGGCCGATACGCAGATTCGCTCCGCATCGCGTCGACCGGCCGCGACTACCCCGGGCGACACCAGCCGGTCGTAGACGATCACGTCCGCAGCCTGCAGCAGGCGATGCGCCTTCAGGGTCAGGAGATCGGGGTCGCCGGGCCCCGCACCGACCAGATGCACCATGCCCATCGCCGGCGCCGGGTCGTGGCGCGTCGAATCGAGCAGGCGGATCAGTTCGCGGCGCGCTGCGATCTCGTCGCCGGCCAAGGCAAGCTCGGCAATGCGGCCCTCGAACACGCGGTCCCAGAACAGCCGACGGGCGCGCGGCTCGGCGATCGTACGGCGCACCTGCGCCCGGAAGATCTCGGCGAAGCGCGCCAGCCGGCCGAGCGCGGCCGGCAGCGCGCGCTCGATCTCGGTCCGGAGCTTGCGGGCCAGCCCCGGTGCCGCGCCGCCGGTCGAGATGGCAATGGTAACCGGTCCGCGATCGACAATGGCCGGCATGGTGAAGCTCGATAGCGCGGGTGTATCCACCACATTGACCGGAATGCCGCGGACCTGCGCGGCGCGCGAGACACGCGCCTGCAGCAGGGCATCGTCGCAAGCCACGATCACGATCGACATGCCCTCGAGCTCGTCGGTCTCGAAGTTGCGGCCCAGCCAGGAGATGCGGCCGTCGGCGATCAGTTGGGCGATTTCGCCGGTCACCGTCTCGGCGATCAGCGACACTTGGGCGCCGGCCGCCAGCAGCAGCTCGATCTTGCGCGCGGCCGCATCGGTGCCGCCGACGACCAGCGCACGGCGATCCCGCAACGACAGGAAGAGCGGGAAGGCCTGCATCACGCGGCCTTCCGTCCTCGCGCCGTCCGCAGCAGCGCGCGGATCTCGGGGCGACAGGAGCCGCAGTTGGTGCCGGCGCGCGTCGCCTCGCCGATCGCGTCGAGCGTCGTCGCGCCGTCGGCGATCGCCTCCTCGATGGCATGACACGACACGCCGAAGCAGGCGCACATCTCGCCGCCGCGATCCGTGGCACCGCCCCCCTGCAACAGAGCGTTGCGCTGGTCGACGCTCAGCCGCCCGATCGCCATGAAAGGCGCGAGACGATCGCGCACCGCCTCGTCGCGCGACTCGCCCGTCACCATGACGGCTTCGAGCCGGCCATCGCCGACGACGGCGCCGAGACCTTGCACCCCTTCGAGCCAAGGCCCGGGATTGGCCGCGCGGATCGACGCCGCAAGCGCCTTGCGGGCCTCGGCCAGCGGTTGCTCGCCGGCGATAAGATAGGCGGTATGGCCGGCTCCGGTCAGGCGCGTCCAATAGGCGAGAGGCGGCAACGTCAGCGGCCGACGCGCCAGAATGGTGCCATGCCACGTTACGGCGACGGGGCGTATCTCGACCGGCGTGTGCTTCAGCTCGGGCTGTCCCGAAATGGGATCGACCGCCGGATTGACCGCAGCATTCACCCGGCCCGCGCGCGATAGCTGCGCGGTCCAGTGCATCGGCGCGAACGCCTCGCCCGGCCGCACGGCCTCGGACAGATGTGCGCGCAGCACCGCGCGGCCCCACTGGCTTTCGATCGCGACGATCGACCCTTCCACGATGCCGCGCGCCGAGGCCTCCTGCGGATGAAGCTCGATCGTCGGCTCGGGACGATGGCCGGCGAGGCGCGGCGACTTCCCGGTGCGGGTCATCGTATGCCACTGGTCCCGCAGGCGGCCGGTATTGAGCCGCAATGGGCGCTCGATACTCGGCGCATGCACCGGCGCGCGTGGCACCGCCGCAACGAAACGCGCACGGCGGTCGGCGTGGAAGAACGCGCCGTCGCCGAAGAAGCGCTCCCTGCCCCAGACGAACGGCGCCAGCATGTCGTAGGCCCCGTCGTCGATCGTGGCATGAGCGCCGATGTCGAAGT
The DNA here is from genome assembly GCA_035293665.1 of Reyranella sp. GTDB lineage: Bacteria > Pseudomonadota > Alphaproteobacteria > Reyranellales > Reyranellaceae > Reyranella. The sequence continues at coordinate 5,938 of DATGMK010000047.1, forward strand.
CGCGCGTACCCTCGTTCTCGAAAGCCGAGAGCGCCGCGTGCTCGCGAAAAATGTCGGCCTCGCTTTTCCAGGCGAAGGCCTCGCCGAAGCCGAGGCGATGGGCGACCTGGCTCACGATTCGCCAGTCCTGCCAGGCCTCGCCCGGCGTGGCCAGGAAAGGACGCTGGCGCGAGATGACGCGCTCGGAGTTGGTGACGGTGCCGTTCTTCTCCGCCCAGGCAAGCGCCGGCAGGCGGATGCGGCAGGCGTCCACGGTGTCGCTGGCGCGCATCGCCTCGGAGACGATCGCGTATTCGCAGCGCTTCAGGGCATCACGGACGGCATCGGCGTTGGGCAGGCTGGCGACCGGATTGGTCGCCATGATCCACACCGCCTTGATCTCGCCGCGACCGACCGCGTCGAACAGCTCGACCGCTTTCAGGCCCGGCCGGCTCGCCATGCGCGGCGCCTTCCAGAAGCGGCGCACGCGGTCGATGTCGGCGGGCGTGAAGTCCATGTGCGCGGCTAGAGTGTTGGAGAGCGCGCCAACCTCGCGGCCGCCCATCGCATTGGGCTGGCCGGTGATCGAGAACGGCCCCATGCCCGGCCGGCCGATGCGCCCGGTCAGCAGATGGCAGTTGATCAGCGCATTGACTTTGTCGACGCCGGCGCTGGATTGGTTGACGCCTTGCGAGTAGAGCGTGACCGTACGTTCGGTGCGTGCGAACCAGTCGAAGAAGGTGGCGATGTCCGCTGTCGGCAGGTCGCACTCGGCGATGTCGCTCGCCTGCGCGGCCGTGAGCGCGGCATCGAGTCCGCTGGTGTGGCGCTCGACGAAATCCCTTGCCGTCACGCCGCGCTGCTGCAGCGACGCCAGCAGGCCATTGAAAAGACGGACATCGCTGCCCGGCCGGAGCGCCAGGTGCAGGTCGGCGATGCCGCAGGTCTCGGTGCGCCGCGGATCGATCACCACGATCTTCATGTCGGGCCGCGCGCGTTTGGCGGCTTCGAGGCGCTGGAACAGCACCGGGTGGCACCAGGCCAGATTGCTGCCGACCAGCACGACCAGGTCGGCCAGCTCGAAGTCCTCGTAACGGCCGGGCACCGTGTCGCTGCCGAAAGCGCGCTTGTGGCCGGCGACCGACGAGGCCATGCAGAGGCGGGAATTGGTATCGATGTTGGCGGTGCCGAGGAAGCCCTTGGCGAGCTTGTTCGCCGCGTAATAGTCCTCGGTCAGAAGCTGGCCCGAGACATACAGCGCCACCGACTCGGGGCCATGCCGGGCGATGGTCTCGCGAAGGCCCGCCGCGACGGTGTCGAGAGCCACCGTCCACGACACGCGCCGGCCGTCGATCTCGGGATGCAGCAGGCGGTCCGCGAGTCCCAGCGTCTCGTCCAGTGCAGCGCCCTTGGAACAGAGCCGGCCGCGATTGGCCGGGTGCTCGGGATCGCCGGCGAGCCCTGCCCCGCCCCGGCCGTCGGGCGTCGCCACGACGCCGCAGCCGACGCCGCAATAGGGACAGGTGGTCCGGATCATGCCGCGATCGCGCGCAGCGGTGCGCGTGCAGCCAATTCGCGAAGAGCCTCGATCTCGTGGCGATGACAGAACGCAAAGAAGGTCTCGCGCCTCGTACGGTGGGCGAGCCACGCAGCGAGCAGCTTCTCCAGCATGGCCGGCAGCTCGTCGAACGTCACGTCGCGTGCGTATTCGCGCGCCATCGCCTGCTCGGCGGTCGAGGCCGCGCCCCCGCCGATATAGACGTGGTAGCCCTCGACGCTCTCCTCGCCCCGCGCGACCTTGCAGGCGAGCAGGCCAATGTCGCCGACATAGTGCTGGGCGCACGAGTGGTGACATCCGGTAAGATGGATGTTGATCGGCAGGTCGACGGCGACGCGCGCCTCCAGATGGTCGGCGAGGCGCAGCGCGTGACCCTTGGTGTTGGAGGCGGCGAACTTGCATCCCGCATTGCCGGTGCACGCGACCAGACCGCGTCGAATGGCACTCGCCTCGACGCCGAGCCCCAGCGCCTGGATCGCCGCGACGCAGACACCTACGTTCTCGTCGGCGACGTCGGAGATCAGCAGATTCTGCCACACCGTGAGCCGCAGGGTGCCGCTGCCGAAGCGCTCGCTGATCTCGGCCAGGCCGCGCATCTGCTCAGAGGTGACGCGGCCAACCGGCAGCACGACTCCGAGATAATTGAGGCCCGGCTGCTTCTGCTTGTGCACGCCGATATGGCCGTGCTTGTCGGCCATCGGGCGCGGCGCGAGCGAGAGTCCGCCGGCGCGACGCAGCGGCGCGCCATACTCCTTCTCCACCTCCTTCAGGAACTCGGCGCGGCCTATTCGGTCGAGCACGTACTTCAGACGGGCCTTGGTGCGATTGGTGCGGTCGCCTTGGGCGATGAATGCACGCACCACGGCACCCGCGACCTTCACGCACTCCTCGGGCTTCAGCAGCACACCCGTCTCGTGGGCGAAGTCGTGGTGTCCGGTGATGCCGCCGAGCTGCAGGCGGAAGTAGAGACCCTCCGGCGCCTGCGCGGCGACGAAGCCGATGTCGTTGGTATCCTCCAGGACCGGCACCTTGCCGCCGCCGTCGAAGGCGATGTTGAACTTGCGCGGCAGGCCGTACATCTCGCGGTGATTGAGGATGTAGTGATGCATCGCCGAGCAGAGCGGCCGCGTGTCGATCAGCTCCTGCGGATCGATGCCGGCGGTCGGGCTGCCGGTGATGTTGCGGATGTTGTCCGCCCCCGAGCCGCGCGAGGTGAGGCCGAGCGCCTGCACCGCGGTCAGAAGATCGACCGCACGATCGGCACCGATCTCCCGGATCTGCAGATTGGCGCGCGTCGTGACGTCGGCGTAGCCGCCGCCGAAGGATTGGGCCGCCTCGGCCAGTCCGCGCATCTGCCATGCGTTGAGGATGCCGTTGGGGATGCGCAGCCGGCACATGAAGAAATTCTCGGCGGGCGCGACATAGAACAGCCCATGGTACTTGGTCAGGAAGACGTCGATGCCCTTGGGAAATTCACCCTTGTCCGACCGTTCGACGACCTCGTCCCAGCGGTCGAGCGGATGACGCTGGCGCTTGGCCTTCTCCTCCGCCACCAGCTTGCCGCCCGCCGCGACCGCCCGATCCTGCGCCGCGTACTGCAGAGCATCCGGCCCGATCGGCTGCGCCGGCGTGGCCGGCGCGGCGGCGGCAGGCGACGCCGCCGATCTGCGCGCCGCGAGCCCGCTGGTGAATCCCTCCAGCCAGCGCTTCTGCTGTTCGGTGAATTCACTCACACCCGCGCCTCGGCCAAGCTCGGGGCAAGCTGAACCATGAAGCTCCTGCGCATGTAGTACCACCAGGTGAGCGCGATGCAGGTGATGTAGAAGGCGAGGTACACGGCGAGCGCCAGATGCGGCCCGCCGGTCATGGCGATCGAGGTCCCGAAGCCGCGCGGGATGAAGTATCCGCCGCAGGCGCCGATCGCGCCGATGAAGCCGAGCGCCGCCGCGCTTTCGATGCTCGCATCCTTGATCGCCTGCAGGCGCGCCGTGCCGTCGGCGATGCCCGAGGTCCTGAGCTTCTCCTCGCGGAAGATCGACGGGATCATCCGGTAGGTCGAGCCGTTGCCGACGCCCGTGCTGACGAACAGGACGAGGAACATCGCGAGGAAACCCTCAAAGCTCTTGACGTCGACGAAGTACATGACGCCGACCGTGGCCCCGGCCATGACGATGAAATTCCAGAACGTCACGCGGGCGCCGCCCAAACGGTCGGCGAGCCAGCCGCCGAACGGACGCGACAGCGATCCCACCAGCGGCCCGAGGAACGCGATCGCCACGGTGACCTGCGGGAACTGCGTCTTGAGCAGCAGCGGAAAGGCCGCCGAGTAGCCGATGAACGAGCCGAACGTGCCGATGTAGATGTACGACATCACCCAGGTGTGCTTGCGGGTGACGATGACCAGCTGGTGCTTGAAGGTCGACCGCGCGGACGTGAGGTTGTTCATGTGGCGCACCGCGCCGTAGAGCGCGAGCGCAATCAGGGGCAGCCACATCAGGCCGGCATTCTGCAGATAGAACCCGGTCGTTCCGAGGCCGATCACGATCGGCGTCACCAACTGCACGCCGCTCACGCCGATATTGCCGCCGGCCGCATTCAGCCCGAGCGCCCACCCCTTCATGCGGTCGGGATAGAAGAACGAGATGTTGGCCATGCTGGAGGCGAAATTGCCGCCCCCGAGACCGGCGGTCGCAGCGACCGCCAGCATGAGGCCGAACGAGGTATCGGGCTGCGTCACGAACCAGGCGAGCAGGATCGTCGGGATGAACAGCAAGGCCGCACTGACGATCGTCCAGTTGCGGCCGCCGAACAGCGGCACCGCGAAGGTATAGGGAAAGCGCATCAGCGATCCGATCAAGCCTGGCAGCGCCACGAGCTGGAACAGCTGGTCGGTGGTGTAGTGGAAGCCGGCTTGCGGCAGCTTGGTCGCGACGATGCTCCAGATGAGCCAGACCGAGAAGCCGATATGCTCGGCCACGATCGACCAGATCAGGTTGCGTCGGGCGACGGCCTTGCCTTTCGATTCCCAGTATTTCTCGTCTTCCGGATTCCAGTCCGTGATCCAGGTCGAGTGCTCTTTGCTCATGCAGAGTGATCCCTTTCCGGAGCGCAAGGGAGCACAAGTCGTGCCAATGATTTCGCTTGGTCGGGCTGTAGAAACAGCGGCGCCCGGGCGACCCGATCAGGGCGCTGATTCGACCAGCTTTCCGTCTTCCCAGCGGGTGGCGCGGGCGCGCTCGTCGGGCCCGATCACCTGACCGAAGCCGTCGCGCTTGCCGTTGCGGAAGGTACCCTCATAGCGCTCGCCGTTCGCCAGGGTCTCGACGCCGAGGCCGTCGAGCACATCGCCCTTGAACTCGCCGCTCTGGATGACGGTCGGCTCGGTCAGCACGCGGCGCGTGCCAAGACCGTCCAGGCGACCGGCGACGAAATTGCCCTCGGCGCGCTCGCTGCCCGGCTTGTCGCGCATGCCGAGGCCGGCCGGAACGCCGTTGCTCCACTGGCCTTCATAGACCGGCCCGTCGCTCAGGTGCTCGATGCCGAGGCCGTTCAGGACATTGTCCTTCCATTCGCCGGCCTGCTTGTCGCCGTCCTTGTAGACCAGAACGCCGAGGCCCGAGCGCTTGCCGTCGACCAGCTGGCCGACGTAACTCGAACCGTCGTCGCCATTGACCTGCTGCGCATTCTCGAGCCCGGGCAACGCCGCGCGGGCGGCCGCGATACGCGCCTCATTCGCCGTGGCGCGTGCAGCCATCGCCGCTTCCTTGGCCTTGTCGAGCACGGCGCGCGCTTTTGTACCCGCCTGGCGCGCCGGCTCCTCGAGCGCCTTTTGCGTCGGCGTGACAGTCGGCGGCGCTGGCGTCGGAGTCGCCGATGGCGGCGGCAGCGGCGTCGGCGCCTGTGTCGACGCTTGCGTGGACGCAGGCGTAGACGGTGCCGAGGCCTGCGACGGCGCGGATGGCGTCGCTTGCGGCAGCAGGGCCGTCATCAGGTCGCGCACCTCGCCCTGGTAGCGCCACACGGCGGCGGCGATCACCAGCAACAACGCGAGCAGGATCCACGGCGTCGCGCTCCGTTGACGCGGCCCCGGCGGGGGCGGCGGTACGAGCGGTTGATGCGTCTCGCGGCTGACGCCGCCCAGGCGCGGCGTCCCGCCCGCAGCAGGCTGGTCCATCCGCTGGGTCGGCGCATCGTGCGCGCGCGGCAGCGACAGGCCGAACTGCTTGCTCCATTCGGCGATCGACTGCGGCCGCTGCTCGGGCGCGAAGGCGAGCGCCGCATCGACCGCGGCGAGAAATGCCTTGTCGTAGGAGCGCGCCTGGCTGTCGGCGAGCGGCCGGTAATTGTCCTTGCCGATGCGGCTCGCGGCTTCCGGTGGCGGCGCGCCGGTGATGGCATGATGCAGCACCGCGGCGGCCGAGTAGATGTCGCTCCACGGGCCCTGCTTGCCCTCGGCGGCGTACTGCTCGATCGGTGCGTATTGCGGCGTCAGCACCGAGGTGAGCGTGCGCGAGCGGTCGCCCATCGCCTGCCGCGCCGCCCCGAAGTCGATCAGGATCGGCACGCCGTCGCGGCGGATGATGATGTTCGACGGCTTGATGTCGCGGTGCAGGAAGCCCTGCGCGTGCACCGCGCCCAGGCCGAGCAGCAGACCCTCGGCAAGCCGCCGCACTTCTTCCGGCGGCAGGCGGCCTCCTGAACGGCCGAGCATCTCGCCCAGGCTGCGGCCGTCCTCGAACTCCATGACGGTGTAGGCGGTGTCGTTGGCGGTGAGGAAGCGCAGCACCGGCACGATGTGCGGATGGCGGAAGCGGGCGAGCGCCCGGGCCTCGTCGAGGAAGCGCTCGCGGCCCCAGGCGAAATCGTCGGCCGAGCGCGCGCTGCGCGGCACGACCTTCTCGCCCTGGCGCACGGCGAACTCGACCGGCAGGTACTCCTTGACCGCCACGACCTTGGCGAGCTGCCTGTCGAAGGCACGATAGGTGATACCGAACCCGCCATGGCCGATCACCGAGTCGAGCCGGTAGTCGCCCAGCATCGTGCCGAGCGGCAAGGCCTGGACATTGTCCGAAGTCATGATCGAACGCGCATCCCGCTTCTAGATGCGCGTTCGCAGGCGCGTACACAAGCGCGCGAAAAGTCCCCAGCAAACCGGGACGAGGACCGGCGCCAGATCGGCCGATCAGTGCGTCGAGGCCACCGCCGACGCGGGCAGCCGCACCATGCTCTGGACGTCCGGCACCAGCTGGATGAGCACGATGAGTGCGCACAAGCCGATGGCGGTGAGCATGGTGGCGGGCCGGGTCTGCAGATGCGGCGTAAGTTCGCGCCGCGTCCGACGTTCGGTCATAACCGAAACCTCAAAATCACTACATAAAAGGTCGGCCGAAACCCGAAAAATCAGTGGGCCCAGCCACACGAACTTTAGGGCACGGCCACACAGATCTCAATAAAAATATTTACCAACAACAAGTTAGTCATCTTTGTTACCAAGCGAGTCGAACACCACAACACATCGCGGTTCGACGGCGCGCGTCCCACTCCTTATGGTCCGCCCGCTTTTGCAGGAAAGGACCCTTCGTCAGATGTCGTTGTCGCGTCGCGTTGTTTTGAGTTTGCCGCTGATCGGCCTCGCCGCCTCCGTGCGGGCCGAGGCTTGGCCCGCCAAGCCGTTGCGGATGGTGGTGCCTTATCCCGCCGGCGGACCGACCGACGTTCTGGCCCGGGCACTCGCGGCGAAGATGGGCGAAGGACTCGGCCAGCAGATCGTCGTCGACAACAAGCCGGGCGGTGCCGGCAACATCGGCAGCGAGATCGGCGCCAAGGCCGCACCCGACGGCTACACGCTGACGATGGGCAACAACGCCACGCACGCGACCAACCAGACCCTCATTCCGCAGACGCCGTTCGATGCGTCGAAGGACTTCGCCGCGATCGGCCTCACCACGACGGTGACGCATGTTCTGGTGGTGCATCCCGACGTGCCGGCCAGGACGATGCAGGACTTCGTGACGTGGGCGAAGGCGGAGGGCGACAAGCTCTCCTACGCTTCCACCGGCAACGGGTCGGCCTCGAATCTGGCAATGGAGCTGTTCAAGGGCGCCACCGGCCTGCAGGCGGTGCATGTGCCCTATCGCGGCTCGGCGCCGGCGGTGCAGGACCTGATCGGCGGCGTGGTGAGGTGCTCGTTCCAGACGCTGCCGTCGGTGCTGTCGCAGATCCGTGCCGGCAAGCTGCGCGGACTGGCCGTGAGCTCGCTCAAGCGCAACGCCAACCTTCCCGATGTGCCGACCGTCGACGAGACGATCATGAAGGGCTTCCAGGCCGATGCCTGGTTCGGCCTGTTTGCCCCGGCGCGCACGCCCGACGACATCGTCGGCCGCCTCAATGCGGAGATGGTGAAGGCGCTGAAAGACGCCGCCACGGCCGAGGTGATCGAAAAGGCCGGCTTCGACATAACCCCCTCGAATCCGCAGGAATTGGCCGATTTCGTGAAGGTCGAGATCGTCAAATGGGCCAAGGTGGTGAAGGACTCCGGCGCCAAGGCGGAGTAGAGTCGCGGCATGAACGCACCCCTGCCCGGCAACACACGCACCCTGGTGCTGACCGGCGCCAGCCGCGGCATCGGCCATGCCACAGTGAAGAAGTTCGGCGCCAACGGCTGGCGGATCATCACCATCTCCCGCCAGCCCTTCAGCGCGCTCTGCCCGTGGCCGGGCGGCGGCCAGAATCATGTGCAGCTCGATCTCGGTGATCCCGTAGAGCTCGGGCGCGGCATCGAGGAGATCCGCCATCGCCTCGCCGGCGATGGCCTGCACGCCCTGGTCAACAACGCGGCGATCTCGCCCAAGGGACCGAAGGGCGAGCGGCTCGGGGCGATCAACACGCCGTTCGACCTGTGGCGCCAGGTGTTCAACGTGAATTTCTTCGCCCCGGTGGCGCTGGCGCGCGGCCTGGTCGAGGAGCTCAGCAAGGCGCAGGGCTGCGTGGTGAACGTGACCTCGATCGCCGGCAGCCGCGTCCATCCGTTCGCCGGGTCTGCGTACGCGACCTCGAAAGCGGCGCTCGCGGCGCTGACGCGCGAGATGGCGCACGATTTCGGTCCGCGCGGCATTCGTGTCAACGCGATCGCACCGGGCGAGATCGACACCTCGATCCTGTCGCCGGGCACCGAGAAGATCGTCGAGGAGCAGATTCCGATGCGGCGTCTCGGCACGCCTGACGAAGTGGCCGACGTGATCCATTTCCTGTGCGAGAAGGGCGCGGCCTATGTTTCCGGCGCCGAGATCCAGATCAACGGCGGCCAGCACGTGTAGCTGCGGTGTCATCCCGAGCGTAGCGAGGGATCTATGGGCCACAGCATGGATCCCTCGCTGCGCTCGGGATGACACGAGTGCGCGAACGAATAGGAGGAGTCTCTCATGGACACGATGACCAGCCTCAAGGGCGAGAGTGGCCGCGACGCGCGGCGGCGCATCCGCGCGCAGGGCAACAACATCGCGCCGACCTCGGGCATGGCGCCCGGCTACGTGCAGGGCAACCTCGCGATCCTGCCCAAGGAATTCGCCGCCGACTTCGCCCGCTTCTGCGCCCTCAATCCCAAGCCCTGCCCGGTGCTGGGCCAGTCGGAGCCGGGCGACCCGCGCCTGCCGATGCTGGGCGAGGATCTCGACATCCGCACCGACATCCCGCTGTACCGCGTGTGGAAGAAGGGTGAGCTGGTCGAGGAAGTGACCGACCTCAAGAAGGTATGGCGCGACGACCTCGTCTCGTTCGTGCTCGGCTGCTCCTTCTCCTTCGAGGAGGCGCTGATCGAGAACGGCCTCGAGATCCGCCACCAGACCTGCAACGTCAACGTGCCGATGTACCGGACCAACATCCAGTGCACGCCGGCCGGCCCGTTTCACGGCCCGATGGTCGTGTCGATGCGTCCGTTCAAGCCGGCCGACGCGATCCGCGCGGTGCAGGTGACGACGCGCTTCCCGTCGGTGCACGGCGCACCCGTGCATCTCGGCAAGCCGGAGCTGATCGGCATCAAGGACATCGCCAAGCCGGACTACGGCGACGCCGTTCCGGTCAAGGACGACGAGCTGCCGGTGTTCTGGGCGTGCGGCGTCACCCCGCAGTCGGTCGTGGCGACGGTGAAGCCGGAGTTCTGCATCACGCATGCTCCCGGCTACATGCTCGTGACAGACCTTCTGAATTCGCGACTCGCGGTCCTCTGACAAAGCGCAGAGCGGGTTGAGGCCCTTGTAGGCGGCCGGTCGTTCCTTTGTGATGCCTCCAAGTCTCTCGGCTGAAGAGACGTCCGGAGGAAAACGACCATGGCCAGCGCGTCTTCGACGATCGCGGCAAGGCTCGATCGCCTGCCGCGTTCCAGGTACGCCCGCAACCTTGTCATCCTGATCTCGCTCGGCGGGTGCTTCGAGCTCTACGATCTGTTCTTCGGCGCCTACATCGCGGCGGGACTTTTCGCCGGCAAGCTGTTCACGCCCACCACGACGATGTTCTTCGGTTTCGAAGGCTTCGCGAGCTTCGTTGCCGCGCAGTTCGCCGGCATGTTCATCGGCACGATCCTGGTCAGCCATCTGTCCGACCACTACGGCCGGCGGGCGATGTTCACCTATTCGCTGCTCTGGTACTCGGCGGCCAGCCTGATCATGGCGTTCCAGAACGACGCGCTCGGCGTCAACCTGTGGCGCTTCATCGCGTCGATCGGCGTCGGTGTCGAGCTGGTCACCATCGACGCCTTCGTGTCGGAGCTGGTGCCGCAGCAGCATCGCGGCCGCGCCTTCGCCTTCAACCAGACCCTGCAGTTCTTCACCGTGCCGGTGGTGGCCTTCGTCTCCTACCTGCTGGTGCCGACCAGCGTGCTCGGCTGGGACGGCTGGCGCTGGGTGGTGGCGATCGGCTCGGTGGGCGCGCTGTTCATCTGGTTCATCCGCCTCGGGCTGCCGGAATCGCCGCGCTGGCTCGCCCAGCGCGGGCGCCAGGCCGAGGCCGAGGCGGTGATGAAGAAGATGGAGAGCGAGATCCGCGCCGAGACCGGACGCGAGCTGCCTCCGCCGCGCGCGCTCAGCGGCGAGGTCGAGGAGACCAAAGGCTCGTGGTGGGAGATCTGGAACAGCGACTATCGCGGCCGCACCATCATGATGACCGCCTACAACTTCCTGCAGACGATCGGCTACTACGGCTTCTCGAGCTGGGTGCCGACCCTCTTGATCGCCAAGCACATCGACGTCACCAAGTCGCTCGAATACACCTTCATCATGGCGCTTGCGGCACCGCTCGGGCCGATGATCGGCTGCTTCGTCGCCGACAGGATCGAGCGCAAGTGGCAGGTCGCGGGCTCGGCGCTCGCGATCGCGATCTTCGGCCTGCTGTTCGCGCAGCAGACTGCCGCCCTGCCGATCATCCTGTTCGGCATCCTGATCACGATGGCCAACAACTGGCTGTCCTTCTCGTTCCACGCCTACCAGGCCGAGCTCTATCCGACGCGCATCCGCGCGCAGGCCGTGGGCTTCGTCTATTCGTGGAGCCGCTTCAGCGTGATCTTCACCAGCTTCATCATCGCCTGGGTGCTGCATCATTACGACGTGATCGGCGTGTTCACCTTCATCGCTGCGGCCATGGTGGGCGTGTTCCTGATCATCGGCGTCTTCGGGCCGCGCACCAACAACCTCCGTCTGGAGGAAATCGCCGCCTAGCGGTAGGCTCGGCGCTTCAAGGAGGAGCGAGCAGTCATGGTCAAAGGCGCGTTCGACGGCATCACCGTCCTCGACTTCACACAGGGCATCGCCGGCCCGCATGCCTCCATGCTGCTGGCGCTGCACGGCGCGGACGTCATCAAGATCGAGCCGCTGGAAGGCGACTGGGGCCGCGCGCTGGGCGACATCAAGGGCGATCACTGCGCCCATTCGATCGCCTACAACAGGGGCAAGCGCTCGATCGCGCTCGACCTCAAGTCGGCCGACGGCATCGCGGTGGTGCAGAAGCTCGCGGCCAAGGCCGACGTGGTGATGGAAAGCTTCCGCCCCGGCGTGATCTCGCGCCTCGGCTTCGGCTACGAGGACATCAAGCGGATCAATCCGAAGGTCGTCTACTGCTCGGTGTCGGGGTTCGGCCAGACCGGCCCCTACAGCAAGCGGCCGACGGTCGACGGGCTGATCCAGGCCTTCTCCGGCATGATGGTGATGAACAAGCTGCCCGACGGCACGCCGTGGCGGCAGGGCATGATCGCCGTCGACGTGACGACCGGCCTCTACACCTTCCAGGCGCTCAGCACCGCCATCATGCGGCAGTTCCGCTTCGGCGAGGGCTGCTTCATCGATTCCAGCCTGATGAAGTCCGCCGCGGCGTTCCAGGGCGGCAAGCTGATGGAATGGATCTTCTCCAACGGCGCGCCCCCCGTGCTCTACATGCCGGCCGGCAGCTACAAGACCAAGAACGGCTACATCATGGTGTCGGCGATGCGGCCGCATCATTTCAAGCTGCTGTTCGAGCTGATCGGCCGGCCCGACATCGCGAGCGACCCCGAGCTGCAGAGCCACGAGGCGCGCATCAAGAACGCGCCCAAGATCATCAAGGCGCTACAGGAGACCATGCCGTCCAAGTCCACCGAGGAATGGATCGCAATCCTCCAGCCCAAGGACGTGTTCTGCGAGCGGGTCAACAACTACACCGACTATCTCGAGCACGAGCACGTCAAGGAATCGGGTGCGATCGACTGGATCGACCAGGAGCGCGTCGGCCGCCTGCCGGTCGCCAACATCCCCGGCCTGCCGCGCGCCGCGGACCACGCGCCGCAGCAGCACGCGCCGCATATCGGCGAGCACGGCCCCGAGATCCTGGGCGAGCTGGGCTACAGCGCCGCCGAGATCGAGGCGATCTTCACCCGCGGCGGCGTCGGCCGACCGTCGGAGGCGGCGCCCGCGAAGGCGGCGGAGTGAAGCCGAGCGCGGTCGTCCTCCTGCTCGCCGCGCTCGGGCCGCTGGCCGCGCAAGCGGACGACGAGCCTGTCCGTTCGGCGAGATTCGCGACGGCAGGGTCATGCCGACGCGCACCATCAAGATGTGCGCCGCCGAAACCGGCTATCGCTACGGCTTCGAGGTCGTTCTGCCGCCGGACACCCACAACGTCCGGGCCGATCTGCAGTGGCCGGCGCCCCCGGACAAGCCCGATGCCAGCCCTTCCTCGCGGCACGCGATGGACGACTACGGCGACCACAGCGGCCGCTACCTGAAGGCCTTCAGCCTCGATGAGGGCGACCGGCCCGGCGCGTGGAAGATCACGATCCTGATCGACAAGGAGCCGTCGGTGATTTTCGACTTCACAATGGTGAAGCCCGACCGCTGCCCCTGAGCCAACCGTGCGGAGGGGTAGCGGAAACCTCGGAAACCGCGCGAACTCCGTTGGCGTGCCACGAGTGCCAACGAGTGCCACAGGGGTTGGCACTGCTTCGATGCAAGCCGGCCAGCGTTTTGAGCGCTTCGTGCCACAGTGCCCGCACCCCCCGCCCCAAGGTCGAAAACCGCGCTTCCCGTCGCCGCCACGCGGTCGTCCGCGCCAGATTTGTCGAGAAGCATCATCGTCATGCAGCCCCACTCTGCACGATCGCGGGTCGAGCCCCCCAAATAAGGACAATGGCGGGCCGTTCACGGCTCGGATTCGCGGCTGAAAATGCGCGGCCATTGCCCGCATGAGACTCGGGCGCGAGCCGTTATCCACAAGCTTTGGACCGCCGGTGAACACGTTGCTGCGCCAACCATGTCCCGACTTGTATGGGCCTGCCGCTCCATTTGACGAGTCTGACGCTCAGGGTAGTCTTGTGCTCGGAATGAAGCAGTCGATGTTCTTGATTGCGGGCGCGGCACTGGCCGTCGGCATCGGCACCGACTTCGCCGCGGCGCAATCGCCGCCGTCGGGCACCTGGATCGCCGACGCCCGGAGCGGTTGCCGGATCCAGAACCCTCGGCCGGTGCCGAATGAATCCATCCAGTGGACCGGCGGCTGCCAAGGCGGCTTCGCCCAAGGCCGCGGCACGCTGCAATGGTTCCTGCAAGGGCAGCCGACCAGCCGCATCGAAGGGGAATGGCAGAATGGAGTGCTGAATGGCCGGGCGCTCACCGTCAACGCCGACGGCTCGCGCCACGAGGGCGAGTACCGCAACGGCCTGCCCAACGGGCGCGGCGTCACGACCTTTCCCAACGGCAACCGGCTCGACGTCACCTACGTCGACGGCAAGGCCAATGGCCGCGGCCTGCTCACGCTGGGCGACGGCAGCGGCAAGCTGGATGCCGATTTCGTCGACGACCAGGGTGTGAGCGGCGTCTGGGAATGGAAGAACGGCAACCGTTACCAGGGCACGCTCAAGAACCTGCTGCCCGACGGCAAAGGCAAGCTGAGCCAGAAGAACGGCACGACCTACGAGGGAGACTTCCGAGCCGGCAACTGGGAAGGCCACGCGGTCGTGCACTACGCTGCGGGCGACGTCTACGAAGGCGAATGGAAGGGCCTCTTTCCCAACGGCCGCGGCACCCTGCACCGCAAGACCGGCAGCTTCAGCGGCGTCTGGGTCGACGGCTGCCTGTCCAACGCCAATTCCGACAACGGTCTATGGGCGACCTCCGGCAAATCCGCGGCGGAGTGTGGCTTCCGCTAGAGCACGATAGCCCTTGCTGGAGCGCTCTAATCTGAAGCCCGTGCGGCGGTCAGTGTAGCAACCTTGGCTGCGAGCGCGGCCCGCACACGGATTTCATCTTTCAGCCGTCATCGGTTCGTGTACTGGCGCAGGTAGTCGATCATGACATCACAGCTGTGAACGTTGGGATCCGGGAAGGAGTAGAGCTGGTTCTGCGGACTGAGCGAGCAGCCGGAGGCCCATTTGCCGGAATACTTCTGCCGGCCATTGTCCCAGCTGTAGGTCCCCGGCCCGTTGGGCAGGTTGTTGCCCCAGGCGCCTTCGTACTTCTCGCCGTTCGCCTTGGTGAAGATGCCGGCCCCCTGGAACTTGAAGTTCACGAACTCGCCCTCGTAGCGAGCGCCGGGCAAGTCGCAGGTGCTGCAGTCCTTGTCGAACACCCTCACACCATGGCCCCACCACGCCCCGTCGCGATAGTCGCCGTCGTAATAGCCTTTACCCGGAACCGTGTAACGGCCGTGGCCGTGACGAACGCCGTCCTTCATCTCGCCTTCGAAGCGCGCACCATTGTCGTAGGTGACGAGCGCGCGGCCGTTGAGCTTGCCCGCCGAGTATCGGCCCTCGATGCGCACCTCGACGTCGCCGCTCTCGTTCGCGACGCTGTGCGTCAGCGTCAGCACACCCGGGCCGTCCGCCACTCCGCCCTGGCAGCCGCCGGTCCACTGCACCGTGGCGTCCTGGTGGAAGGAGGGCGTCCAGAGCCGGCAGCCGGTGCGTCGATCGGTGTAATAGTTGCCCTGGACCGACGCCGGCTTCTGCCCCAGCGTCGCCGCGTCCTGCGTGCCCTCGCGCGCCATCTGGCCCGTTCCCTGTCCACTGCCCTTCTGGTCGGTCATGGTGCAGTCGAGAATGTTGGCCGAGGCGAAATGGCAAACCAGATGATCGGGTGAATAGCGCATCGACGTGCCGGGCACCCGCGCCTCGTTGAACTGAATGTCGACATTCGCGCCCTGCTGGCTCGCGCTGCCGCTCTGGGTGTAAGCGATGCCGCTCACCTTGCCCGAGGCGCGCGCGCCATTGCGCGAATCGATCTCGACGATGCCGGTGGCGATCCCGTCAGTCGTCTTCAGGAGATACTGCCACTTGCCCTGCATCGTCTGGGCGTGCGCGCCGGCGCCCGCAAGGAAAGTCAGGACGACGGAAATCGCAACGATCGCTCGAAACATTGATCCCCCCTTACGGGCCACGAGTCATCATCTCCCGCCCTACCGCATCTCATGCGCATCAAAAGCCGCACGCGCTTTCCACCCCGCGGATATCGCTTCGGCCGATCAGCCTTCCGTTGATGGTGATCTTTCCGTCGTGCCAGATGCCGCTGTAGACCGTGCCGTCGGCGGCCTTCAGGGTGCCTCGGCCGTTGAAGGCATTGTCCGCGAACTCGCCTTCGTAGCGCTCTTCCTTTGCGCACCCCTGGATGCGCTCGCTGAGAATGCCTTTGACGAGCTTGCCGTCGGCATACTCGCCTTGCTCATGGATGATGGACGGTGGCTCGTTCGAGAACACGATCAGCTGCTTGTCGCACACGCCCGTGCCTTCCTGCTTGCCGTTGCGGAACGCGCCGTCGCAGCGTTCTGTCACGGTCTTGGTCTGGCGGCTGAAGAAGCCGCGTCCGTTCAGGACGCCATCCTTGTATTCGCCCTCCGTCCGGTTACCCACGCTGGATACGATGAAAGCGCGGCCGGTCAGTTTGCCGCCGACGGCGTCCCCTTCGCCGGTCCAGGTGACGAGTGTGCCGTCGCTATATTTCTGAACGCTTTCGAATGTCGCGCGGCCGCTCGCGAGCCCAGCGGCGCAGGCGCCATTCCAGCGAAATGAGACGACCTGGGCAAAGATCTTCTCCGGCCACCAGAACTTGCAACCGGTCTTGCTGTCGCTGACGAACTGGCCCGGCACCTGCGCCTGGGCGCTGCCCCAGAGCAACACCATCGTCGCCGCAAACGTCACCGCAAATCCATGCCGCCTCATTTTTCCCTCACAGCTGACACAAATCCGTTTGCCTCCGCAACCTGCCTGCGATCGGATTGAAGACCATCGACGGCCGGGACTGGAATACGCCGTCCTTCCGCTTGGAAATCGCTCACCACCTTCGCCGCCGCGCTCGAGAGCGATGCGATCATTGCGGCCAGAACCGCGGGGCCTGCATGCCTGATCATTTCCGGCAGGCCCTGCGTATGAGGTTGGGATCCGACCCGTCGATCTCCCGGCCCTCCGTGGTGATGACCCCGTTGCTCCAGAGGCCGGTATAGGTCTTGCCGTCGGGTGCCTGCAGAGTGCCGCGGCCGTCGTAGTAGCCGCCGTTGTGCATCTCGCCTTCGTAGCGGTACGGCGCGGAGCAGCCGGGAACGCGCATGGTGACGATGGCCTTGCTGGCGTTGCCGTTCCAGTCGGCCTGTCTGTGCACGATCACCGGCGGACCGCCATTCTCGTCGTACAGCTCGTCATCGCTGGTGCCCCTGCCGGTCGCGACGCCGTCCTTGAACTCCCCCTCGTAGTGGGTCTTGGCGTAACGGTTTTCCGACGCGACGATGCCGCGTCCGTTGAGCACGCCGTTGCGGAACTCGCCTTCCGTGCGCCAGGTGGGCCCGTTCACGAAGGCGCGGCCGCTCAGTCTGCCCTCGGACGCCTCGCCCTCTCCGACTTCGGTCGTGCGTTTGCGCGGCGCACCTCCCTCGGTGACCAGCTCGAAGCTGCCGTGGCCATTGGCCAGGCCATTCACACACGGCCCATTCCAGCGGAACGACTTGACGTCGCCATAGACGTAGTTCGGCCACCAGAACTTGCAGCCGGTACTGCTGTCGTTGACGAAGCGGCCGGGGACCTGCCCGTGAACCGCGCGAGGGACGAGCAGCGCCACCAGCAGCACCATACTCATCCCGCGAATGTTGAGTGCGAGCACGACTTCACCAAGGTCTATGGCAGCTCGTCAGTCACCGCAGGCGTTGCACGCCAAACCCGGCAGCAGGGTCACAGCAATCACGAAGAGGATCGGCGCAACCATTCTTTCACCGCAGACGGAGTGGATCCTCAGCGACTCGTACCCGTGATCGTGCTGTTGCTGCCGCGCGAGCTGCCACGATAGACGTAGCCGCCGCCGCTCGGTCCGCCATAGCCGCGCGACGGCCCGCTGCTATAGACCGTGCCGCCCGAGTAGCCGCCACCGCCATAGCCCTCGGCGAAGCCGCCGAGGATCGCGCCCAGCACGCCGAGGATCTGGACGCCGGCGTCGAGCACCTCGCCGGTGTTCCAGCCGCCGCCGCCATCGTTGGGGCCGTAGTAGCCTTGCGGCATGTTGTTCACGTCCGGGACGTTCACCGTCTCGCGCGGCTTGTCGGCCATGCCGCTCGCCCAGGCGCTGCGCGCCCCGCCGCTCAAGTGGCGCTGCGGAATCTCGACTCCCACGATGCTGGCCAGGCGCTCGAAGCCCGCCTTGCAGTCCTGGTTGCCGTTGATGTTGGCGAAGCTCCGCATCGCTTGATCGCCGGCGCCGCCCGACGTCCTGCTGTCGCGCGACCTGTAGAGGTAGCTCTTCACGTCCTGCTGGCACTGCGGCGACAGCGAGGCCATCAGACCGGAAAGCTGCTGGCTGCGCGGATCGGCCGGCGCGCCCTGGCCGACCGGCTGGCCGGAGAAATAGGCGTCGCGCTGCTGGAGGTCCTCAGGCCTGCAGGTCTTGCGGCCGTTCTCCCAGGTGCGCTGTCCGCCCTGGTAGAGGACCTCGAGGCAATCGTTGCCGCTGCGGCTCATCTCGTAGCAGGTGGTGACGCCGTTCTTGGGGTCCTCGCACACCGAGAACACGTCGGGTCTGGGTTGCGGGGAAGCGCCAGCCGAAGCGGCGGCTGGGGCCGCGGGCTGCTGGACGGAATCGCGAATCGCCTGCGGTTGCGTTTGAACGGCCCCAATGCCGGCGGCCGAAGCCTGCTGTGAGACAGAGCCCAGCGTCCGCGCGAAGAACGCCTGCATGTTTGCCTTTGCAGCCGGATCGGAGGTCCCCGCGACCACCTCGTTGCCGGCCTGCTGCATGTCGCGCACGGCCGCGGCGTACTTGGCCTTGGCCTGCGCCTGCTCCTGCGGATCGGAGGTGAGGCTCGCGCTGGCACTCGCCTGCATCGCCCGGTTGGCGGCATCGGCCCAGCGCTGCTGGGCGGCCTCGGTGGTGGGGACATCCTTCTGCGCCAACCGCTTCCTCAGCAGCTCGCGCAGCTGCGTCGGCGGCGGTGCGGGCTGGCCGGGCGCCGCCTGCGGCGGCGCTCCGTTGCAGTCGTAGTTCTGTCCCGTGCGCAGGTCGATGCAGCTGTCGGCCCAGGCGCTGCCGGCGCTGACGAAGACCAGCGACGTCGCAAGTGACGTGCCCGCCAGAAGAAGAGCGCGATTCGTCATGATCCCCACCCCGTTCAGGTCAGATAAGTCTTGGCCTTGGCCTGCAGCTTGGCGAGCGCGTCGCCCAGCGCGTCCTGGAAATTGCCGCCGCGGCCCTCGACGGCGATGCGCGAGATCGGCTTGCGCTGCTCGTCGAACACGATGACGTCGAGCTGCGCGGTCGTGGATCCGAACGTGCCGCCGAGAACGGCCCTGATGTCGACCACGAGAGTCAGCGACACATTGCGCTGCTGCGCGGTCGCGACGTCGTCCATCAGCTCGAGCCAGGGATAGCGCTCCTTCAGCACGTCCATCACGCGGCGCACCGCGGTGCGGGTGTCGAGATCGGACGAGCCCCGGCCGTTGGCGTCGAAATATTGCTGCAGGCGCTCGAAGTTGGCGCCGGGCACGACCGCCATGGTCAGGACCGAGCGCGTGTTGGGCCTGCCGCTGTGGGAAGCGCCCGGCGTGTAGTAATCGACCGGCACGTCGTTCGGCACCGAGGTCGCCGGCATGTTGTAGAGGCCGGCCAGCGGATCGCTGTACACCGGCGCGCCGCCGCCGCTACCCGCCAAGCTCGTCGTGAGTCCCGAACCATCCGGCGTGCACGCCGCTACGCTGGCGCCGACGAGCGCCGTGATCACCGACCGCCGACCAAACATCACGATGAAATTCCCCGCTCCCTGAACAAATTCTGCCGCAAAGCCGTAGGCGCGACAAGCAGGGGGCGTGATTCCGTCAGTGCCTGTGTCATCTCGCGTACAGAAGTCGCATTCGATCGTTGGTACTCAACCCGGAACGGGAGCACGGAGTGGGGTGATGATGCTGCGTTGTGTCCTGGCCATAGCGTCTGTCGCCTTGTGCGGTCCAGCATGGGCGCAAGACCAAGGTCGCCTCGATTGGTACAAGGCCTCACCGAAGGGCTGCAAACTCGGTTGGTTCAATCCTCACCCGTGGGCAAGCCGGATCGATGCCGCGCCCGTTCAGCAGGCCATCGCGAAAGCGGCCTTCCATCCGGTTCTCCCCGGCGACAGCGAAGGCGCCGCCGTACCCGTCGTCACGCCACCTGGAAGCCGTGCGCGAAAGGATCGCGTGAATCGACGAAAATGGTGTTGATGCCGTGCTGGCGCGCCCAGCCGGAGATCGACGGCACGATCGCATCATGGTTGCCGACCCGGGCCGTCGCCTCGACGCGGCCGTCGAACAGGGAGCCGATGATGCTCTCGTGCACGAAGTCGTCGCCCACCTTCAGCTTCCCCTTGGCGGCGAGTTGCGCCATGCGCGCCGAGGTGCCGGTGCCGCATGGGGAGCGGTCGATCGCCTTGTCGCCGTAGAACACGGCGTTGCGTGCGTGGGCACGTTTGTCGCGCGGCTTGCCGGTCCACATCACGTGACTGACGCCGCGGATGGTCTCGTTCTCGGGATGGACCGGCTGGATCTTCTCGTTCATCAGCCGGCGCACGATCGGCGACAGGCGCAGCACATCGCCGGCCGACATCGACTCCAGCCCGTCAAAGTTCTTCTGCGGCTCGAGGATGGCGTAGTAGTTGCCGCCATAGGCGATGTCGAACGCGAGCTCGCCCATGCCGGGCACGTCGATCACAACGTCGGTTGCGGCGAGATACGAGGCGACGTTGGTGATGCGCACGCTCTCGACGAAGCGGCCCTGCTGGTCGTAGCGCGCCACGACGCGGCCGGCCGGCGCGTCCAGATTGAGCACGCCGGGCGTCGCCGGTGTCACCAGGCCGTTCTCGATCGCCATCGTCACGGTGCCGATCGTGCCGTGGCCGCACATCGGCAGGCAGCCCGACACCTCGATGAACAGGATGGCGATGTCGCAATCCTCCCGCGTCGGCGGATAGAGGATCGAGCCCGACATCACGTCGTGGCCGCGCGGCTCGAACATCAGCGCCTGCCGGATCCAGTCGTGGTGCGCGAGGAAGTCGAGCCGCCGCTCGCTCATGGTCGCGCCCTTCAGCAACGGACCGCCGCCCGACACCAGGCGCACCGGGTTGCCGCAGGTATGGCCGTCGAGGCAGGAGAAGGTGTGCACGGACATGAGGCGAAGTCTTAGCCCATTGCCGCCGTGAACGACATCCGTCGTCCGACGGGCTATGCCTTTCAGGGCGACAGAGCGAAGCGCTGGACCGCGCGCGCATCCGTGAGCCGCACGACCTTCTTGTCCTTGCCATAGGCCGCCGTGTCCACAGTGAAGCGCCGACGGTTCCGGCCGTGGGTCCTCATGGCGTAGAGCAGGATCGACTGGCGCGTGAAGAAGGAGCGCACCAGGGACTCGGTATTGCCGCTGCCCCAGAGATTTTCCCGGGTCACCGAGCGGCGCAGCGTCCGCCAAAACAGCCGCCAGATCACCAGCGGGAACGGCAGGTCGAGCCAGACCAGCGTGTCGGCTGCGCCCCACACGAGGTCGCGCACCGAAGGGTAATTGCCGACCACGATCCAGTCGCCGTCGCCGATCTCGCACTCGACCCGATGGCGCAGCAGCTCGATCGGCGCGGGCTCCCAGTTGGGGCCCCAATTGAGCTTGTCGAGCTCGATGACGCGCAGGCCATGGCGCGCGGCAAGCCTCTCCGCCAGCCAGCTCTTGCCCGACCCCGTGGTCCCGAAGACGACAATGCGCCGCATGTCGCTGAACTGTAGCGTCCCGTGCCGCGCCATCGTAGGGTTGCCGCCGTCTTTGGGGGAAGCGTCGATGTCGCAGTTTCTGTTCCGGAATTTCAACGTCCTCGATCCGCGCTGGGACGAGCCGCGCGGCGGCTACGAGGTGCTGGTCGAGGGCGACACCATCAGGCAAGTGTCCAACCGGCCGATCAAGGCGAAGAACGCCCAGGTGATCGACGGCGGCGGCAAGCGCACGCTGATGCCGGGCCTGATCGACTGCCACGTCCACGTCTTCCTGACCGAGGTGAACATCCGCCATCTCGAGGCGGTGCCGCTCACGCTGCTGACGGCCAAGTCGGCCGAGCTGATGCGCGGCATGATCGACCGCGGCTTTACCACGGTACGCGACACCGGCGGCGCCGACTGGGGCATCAAGACCGCCGTCGAGTCGGGGCTTATTCCCGGTCCCCGGCTGTTCATTTCCGCCAAGGCGATCGGCCCGACCGGCGGCCATTCCGATTCCCGCCGCCGCACCGACTACCAGCAGGCCTCGTGCGGCTGCTGCAACGCCATGGTCTATGTCATGGCGGTGGCTGACGGCGCGGACGAGGTGCGCAAGTGCGTGCGCGAGCAGATGCGGCAGGGCGCCGACCAGATCAAGATCATGTGCTCGGGCGGCGTCGCCTCGCCCTACGATCCGCTCGATTCGCTGCAGTTCTCGGAGGCCGAGATCGCCGCCGCGACCGACGAGGCCAGGGCGTTCGGCCGCTACGTGCTGGCCCACGCCTACACACCCGAGGCGATCACCCGCGCCATGAACAACGGCGTGCGCACCATCGAGCACGGCAACCTGATCGACGAGAAGTCGGCGCGGCTGATCAAGTCCAAGGGCGGCTACATGATCGCCAACCTGGTGACCTACTTCTCGATGAAGGAGCGGGCGGCGCAGTTCGGCATGACGCCCGAGATGCTGGCCAAGAACGACATCGTGCTGGAGGGCGCGCTGCGCTCGCTGGAGATCTGCAAGAAGGCCGGCGTGAAGGTGGGCTACGGCACCGACCTGCTCGGCGCATTGCAGGTCGACCAGAGCCTGGAGTTCATCCATCGCGCCAAGGTGCTGAAGCCGATCGAGATCATCCGCCAGGCCACCACCGTCGGCGCCGAGATCCTGCGCATGGACGGCAAGCTCGGCACGATCAAGGAGGGCGCGCTCGCCGACCTGATCGCGGTCGACGGCAATCCGGTGAAGAAGCTCGACCTCTTCCTCGACCAGGGCAGGCACCTGCCGATGATCATGAAGGGCGGGCAGTTCCATAAGAATGCGTTGAAGTGATGCTCGACCGCACCTCGCCTCGGACTCCCTCTCCGCCGCGCGAGCGGGGGAGAGGGCGGGGCCCATCGCGAAGCGATGGGAGGGTGAGGTGGTGCCTCAACGATTTGCCGCTTCGTAGCGGAGCGGGCGCATGACCCACCTCTCCCTCCCCGCGCTTCGCGCGGGTCCCCTCCCTCTCCCCCCACTTCGCGGGCGGAGAGGGCGTTCTTGGTATTCCGGAGCGTGAGTCGCGAATGTCCTTCCTGTTCAAGAATCTGAATCTCCTCGATCCGAAGTGGAAGGAGGCGCGGGGCGGCTATGAGGTGCTGGTCGAAGGCGACACCATCAAGGAAGTGTCGTCGAAGCCGATCCGTTCGCGCTCCGCGAGCGTGATCGATTGCGGCAAGCGCACCTTGATGCCGGGGCTGATCGACTGCCACGTGCACACCCATCACAGCGAGGTCTACATCAACCGCATGGAGGCCGTGCCGCTGACCCTGATGATGGCGCGCTCGGCCGGCCGCCTGAAGCGGATGCTCGATCGCGGCTTCACCACGGTGCGCGACGCCGGCGGCGCCGACTGGGGCACCAAGACGGCGGTGGACTCGGGGCTGATCCCGGGCCCGCGCATGTTCATCTCCTGCCGCTCGATTGGTCCTACGGGTGGCCACAACGACCGCAACCGGCGCACCGACTTCACCGGCCCGCCGTGCCTGTGCTGCAACGGCATGGTGTTCATCCGCGCCATCGCCGACGGCCCCGACGAGGTGCGCAAGGCCGCGCGCGAGCAGATGCGCCAGGGGGCCGACCAGGTGAAGCTGATGGTCTCGGGCGGCGTCGCCTCGCCGTACGATCCTCTCGAGTCGCTGCAGTTCAGCGAGGAGGAGATCAGCGCCGCGGTCGAGGAGGCGAAAGCCTTCGGCCGCTACGTGCTCACCCACGCCTACACGCCCGAAGCGATCACCCGTGCGGTGAAGTGCGGGGTGCGCACCATCGAGCACGGCAATCTGGTCGATGCGCCGACCGCGAAGCTGATGGCCAAGAACGGCGTCTACATGGTGCCGAACCTGATCGCCTACGACGCCATGAAGCGCCGCGCCCGCGAGCTCGGCATGCCCGACGTGATGCTGGAGAAGAACGACGAGGTGCTGAAATACGGCTTCGCCGAGCTGGAGCACTGCCGCAAGGCCGGCGTGAAGATGGCTTATGGCTCGGACCTGCTGGGCGCGCTGGAGAACGAGCAGACCGGCGAGTTCGAGATCCGCGGGCGCGTGATGCCGGCGATCGACGTGATCCGCTCGGCCACGCTGGTCGGCGCCGAGGTCGTGCGCCAGGAAGGCAGGCTCGGCACCATCCAGCCCGGCGCCTACGCCGACCTGCTGGTGGTCGACGGCAATCCCCTGAAGGACCTCGCCCTGTTCCAGGACGGCGGCCCCAACCTGTCGGCCATCATGAAGGCCGGCACGTTCCACAAGAACACGCTGTGATCATGCGGTTCTCCTCTTTCTTTCTCCTCTCCCCCGCTAGGGGGAGAGGCTGGGAGAGGGGGCGACGCACGTCGATTCCCCCTCTCCTAACCTCTCCCCCTCGCGGGGGAGAGGAATATGAGGCGCGCAGGATGCGCGCGGTCCTATGATCGCGATCCTCAAACGCCGTGCCGGACGCTGGGCGCTCAACGGGGCGGCGGCGATTGCGCTGCTCTACATCCTGACGCCGCTGATCTTCGTCACCTGGCTGGCCTTCTTCCGGCAGGAGATCCCGTCCTTCCCGCCCGAGGGCTACAGCCTGCGCTGGTTCAGGGCGATCTTCGACCAGCCCAAGTTCATCGAGGGCTTCTCGCTGTCCTTTCAGGTCGGCGTGTTGGCCACCGTGATCGGCCTGGTGCTGGCGGTGCCGGCCGCGCTCTGCCTCTCGCGCTTCGACTTCAGGCTGCGCGGGCCGCTCTCCAACCTGCTGCTGATGCCGCTGATCGTCCCGGGCGTCGTGCTGGGCACCGCGATGTACGTCTTCCAGGTCACCGCCGAGAACACGCTCGACGTCGACGTGCTGGGTACGCTGTATGCGCTGGTCGCCGGCCACGTGGTGGTCGTGATCCCCTGGATCGTGCGCCTGGTGCTGGCGAGCCTGGCGGGCGTCGACCGCACCACCGAGGAGGCGGCGCAGAATCTCGGCGCCAATGCCTGGGTCACCTTCTGGCGCATCACGCTTTCCGCCATCCGGCCCGGAATCGTGGCCGGCGCGCTGTTCGCCTTCGTGACCTCGTTCGGCAATCTCGAGATGAGCCTGTTCCTGGTCGGACCCGGCCGCACGACGCTGCCGATCGTCATCCTGCAGTACCTCGAGTGGAAGATCGATCCGACCATCGCGGCCGTCTCGGTGCTGCAGATCCTGCTGATTGGAATCGTGATGCTGATCACCGACCGGTACGTCAAGCTGGCGCGGGTCGTCTGATGGCCAGGGTTATCTGATGGCACGCCTCGACATCGACCGGCTGGTCAAGCGCTACGGCGACTTCTACGCCGTGAAGGACGTCTCGCTGTCGGTCGCCGACGGCGAGTTCCTGGTGCTGCTGGGTCCCTCGGGCTGCGGCAAGACCACGACCTTGCGCATGGTCGCGGGGTTCATCGAACCGACCGACGGCGAGGTGAAGCTCGGCGGCAACAACGTCACCCTGCTGCCGCCCTGGAAGCGAAACACCGGCATGGTGTTCCAGAGCTACGCCCTCTTCCCGCACCTGACCGTGGCGCAGAACGTCGCGTTCGGCCTGGAGATGCGCAAGCTGCCCAAGGCCGACATCGACAAGCGCGTCGAGGAGGCGCTGGCGCTGGTCCGGCTTGCCGGCTTCGGTGCCCGCCTGCCGCGGCAGCTCTCGGGCGGCCAGCAGCAGCGCGTGGCGCTGGCCCGGGCGCTCGCCATCCGGCC
Organism: Reyranella sp.; assembly: GCA_035293665.1. GTDB lineage: Bacteria > Pseudomonadota > Alphaproteobacteria > Reyranellales > Reyranellaceae > Reyranella. The sequence goes on from DATGMK010000047.1 coordinate 31,384, forward strand.
CGACGTGCTGCTGCTCGACGAGCCCCTTTCCAATCTCGATGCCAAGCTGCGCCAGGAGGTGCGGGTCGAGATTCGCGAGCTGCAGAAGCAGCTCGGCCTGACCACGGTGATGGTGACCCACGACCAGGAAGAGGCGCTCACCATGGCCGACCGGCTGGTGGTGATGAACGAGGGCGCCGTGCACCAGGTCGGCACCCAGCGCGACCTCTACGAGCGTCCGGCCGACCGCTTCGTGGCGGGCTTCGTCGGCCGCACGACCTTCCTGTCCGGTACCGTCGGAAACGGGCGCTTCCGCACCGACGGCGGTCTCGACCTCGCAATCGAAGGCGGCCGACCGGGCAAGGCGACGCTGTCGCTGCGGCCCGAACGGCTGGAGATCGGGCCCGGCCCGCTGGCGGGACTCGACAACGACCTGCCCGGCACGGTGGAATTCGTCTCCTATCTCGGCGCCCAGATCGACATCCATGTGCGGCTGTCGCCGGCCGACCGCCTGGTGGTCCAGATCGCCAACCGCGGCGGCTTCACGCCGGAGGTCGGACAGCCGGTTCATGTCGGCTGGCGCGCCTCGGCCGGGCAAGTGTTCGGGGAATAACAAGCAAGGGAGCTTCACCATGACCTTCAACATCCATCGTCGAACCGCACTCGCGGGCGCCGCATCGCTCGCCGCGTTCCCGGCCGCCGCCGCGGACAACAAGGTGATCATCGGCACCTGGGGCGGCGACTATTCGCGGCTGCTGACCAAGAACATCGATTCGCTGATGAAGGGCACCGAGGTCGTGCATGCCGAGGAGAACGCCGACCCGCGCAAGGCCAAGATGATGGCGGAGAAGTCGCTGCGCCGCGGCACGACCGACGTGCAAGGCCTGTCGGCCAACGACATGTATGACGTCGACCAGCAGGGCCTGGCCGAGCATCTCGACTATTCGAAGATGTCGAACGCCAAGAACCTGATCCCGGCGATGAAGTATCCCTACGGCATCGGCCACATCTATTCGGGCAAGGTCGTGCTCTACAACCCGGACATGATGAAGGCGCCGGAAGGCTTCGCCGACACGCTCGACCCCAAGCTCGGCAACAAGCTCGGCATCATCGACATCCAGCGTCAGTACGTCATGGTGGCGGCGGCGCTCGCCTCGGGCGGCTCGGTGCACGATTTCGAGCCGGGCAAGGAGCGGCTGATCGCCTGCCGCAAGGCCGGCGCACGCATCTATCCGTCGAACGAGGCGTTCGCCCAGGCGCTCAAGACCGGCGAGATCGCCTGCGGCATCATGTGGAAGGCGCGCGCCGTGCAGTGGCAGAACGCCGGCATCAAGGTCGAGACCGTGGCGCCCAAGGAGGGCGTGCCGATGTACGTCTCGGGCTTCGTGATGCAGAAGAACGCGCCCAACAAGGAGACGGCCTATGCCTGGCTCAACGCCATGATGGACCCGTCGGCGCAGAAGAACTTCGCCATCGACATGGGCTACAACCCGACCGTCACCAACGCCGACGTGCCGGCGGATGTCGCCAAGCGCATCGGCTTCACCGACGAGGAGAAGAAGCGCCTGGTCGACCTCGACTACGCCTACATGGCGAAGACCGACATTGCCAACCAGGACTGGTGGAACAAGTCGTTCAAGGGATGAGCATTCGAGACTCATATTCCTCTCCCCCGCCAGTGGGAGAGGCCAGGAGAGGGGGAAGCGACGTGCATGACCCCCTCTCCCAACCTCTCCCCCTAACGGGGGAGAGGAGGTTTGAGCCATGAGACGCTCCCAGGCCCTTACCGCAACGGCGCTCCTCGGACCGGCGACGATCTTCATCGCCGTCGGCCTGCTGGCGCCCCTCGCCATCCTGTTCCGCTACAGCCTCAACAGCTTCGTCGCGCAGACCAAGACCATGGTCGAGGCGCTGACGATCCAGAACTACGTCACCTTCTTCACCGACGCCTACTACACCGGGGCGCTCGGCACGACGGTCCGGGTCGCGCTGCTGGTCACGGTCGTCTGCCTGATCCTGGGCTACCCGCTCGCCTACGTGGTGGCGCGCACGCAGAGCCGCTACAAGCACCTGCTGATCATCGCGATCGTGCTGCCGCTGTTCGTCGGCAATTCGGTCCGCGCGGCGGGCTGGATGGTGGTGTTCGGCAACAAGGGATTCTTCAATGCGACCCTGATCGGGCTCGGCCTGCTCAGCAGGCCGATCGAGATCATGTTCACCGAGAAGGCGGTCATCATCGGCATCATCGCCGTCAACCTGCCCTTCATGGTGCTGTCCCTGCAGAGCGTGATCGAGAGCATCGACCGTGCGGTCGAGGAGGCGGCCTTCAGCCTCGGCGCGCCGCCGATCACCATGTTCCGCCGCGTGCTGTGGCCGCTCGCCTTGCCCGGCACCCTGGCCGGCACCATCCTGTGCTTCATCCTGGCGATGAACGCCTACGCGACGCCGTTCCTGCTGGGCGGCCCGTTGTTCAAGATGATGGCCCCGGTGATCTACAACGAGTTCACGCAGAAGACGAACTGGCCGTTCGGCGCCGCCATCGCCTTCATCCTGATGGCGGTGACGCTAAGCCTGACGATCGCCGCCAACATGTTGCTCCGCCGGCGCGATGCCCGGGTGGTGGCGACATGACCGACGAGTCCCGCTCGCGCCGCTTCGCCGTCCTGATCGATGCCGACAACACCTCGCCGCGCATCGCCGCCGGCCTGTTCGAGGAGATCGCCAAGTTCGGCGAGGCGAGCGTGCGCCGCATCTATGGCGATTTCTCCAGCCCGCGGCTCAGGTCATGGGCCGACATCCTGCAGAAGTACGCGATCGACCCCTACCAGCAGTTCGCCTACACGACCGGCAAGAACGCCTCCGACATCGCCCTCGTGATCGACGCCATGGACCTGCTGCACAGCGGCCGGTTCGACGGCTTCTGCCTAGTCTCCTCCGACAGCGACTTCACCCGGTTGGCGTCGCGGCTGCGCGAGGAAGGTGCAGACGTCTACGGTTTCGGCGCCCACAAGACGCCCGAAGCCTTCCGCCAGGCCTGCCGGCGTTTCATCTATACCGAGAATCTTCTGCCCGAGACGGCGGCGGCCACGGCCGGCGAGGCTCCCGCAGCCGCGATCCAGCCGGCCAGTGCTGCGGTCGCGATACTCACCAAGGCGATCGCGCAGATGGAAACCGAGGACGGCTGGGTCGGGCTGGGTGTCGTCGGCCGGCGGCTGGCCAACATCGCCTCGGACTTCGATCCGCGCACTTATGGCTTTCGCAAGCTGAGCGACCTGGTGCGCGGCACCGGCGCGTTCGACATCGAGCAGCGCGATGGCGGGGCGATGCGCATCCGGGCAAAACCGAGGCCCGCCGGCCGGCCGCGCCCGAGATCGGGCCGGCGGACGCCGTGACATCGACATCGGCGGGAGATGAGCAAGGCATGCACATCGGACTGATCGGCGGCATCGGGCCGGCCGCTACCAACTTCTATTATCGCGGTCTGATCGACCGTCACCGCGCGGCGAACATTCCGCTCGAATGCACCATCGCCCATGCCGATGTCGGCACCATGGGCCGCAATCTCGCCGAGGGTAAGCGCGCCGAGCAGGCGGCCATCTTCGCCGGCCTGATCGAGCGCATGAAAAAGGCTGGCGCGGAGGTCGCCGCCGTGACCTCGATGGGCGGCCATTTCTGCATCAACGAGCTGCTGCCGATCTCGCCGCTGCCGCTGGTGCACGGCATCCAGGCCGTCTCGGCCTCCATCGCGAAATCCGGCCGGAAGAAGATCGGCGTGCTGGGCACGCGGCTGGTGATGGAGACGAAGCTCTACGGCAGCATCTCGTCGGCCGACCTGATCGCGCCCGAGGGCGATCGTTTCGGCCAGGTCGGCGACACCTATTCGGCGATGGCCGGCATCGGCAAGGTGACCGACGAACAGCGCCAGATCTTGTTCGCTGCCGGCCGCGAGCTGATGGCGCGCGGCGCCGAGGCGATCATGCTGGGCGGCACCGACCTGTTCCTCGCCTTCGTCGGCCAGAAGCCGCCCTTCCCGCTGGTCGACTGCGCCGACATCCACGTCGACGCGATCTTCGCGAAGTCGTCCGCCTAACTGTTGCTCCAGAGCCGGTCCTGGTAGGAGCCGGCCACGCTGGCATCGATCTTCGCCGCCAGCTCCTGGTCCGCGCCGACGCGCGGGGCGATGATCTTGCCGAAGGAGATGCGGGCGGGCGCCGGCCAGGCCTCGGGCTTCCAGAGATTGGCGCGCAGGACCGAGCGGGCGCAGTGGAAGTAACAGTGCTTGATGTGCACACGCGTCGCCAGCAGCGCGGGCTTGCCGAGCGAGGACAGCGATTGCACCAGCTCGGGATCGTCGAACACCTCGGCCGTGCCGGAAATGCGCAAGGTCTCGCCGGTCGCCGGCACCAGGGCGATCAGGCCGATCTTGCCGGTGGCGATGATGTTGCTGAGGCCGAAGGCGAGGTTGTTGCCGATCGGCTCGGGGATCAGCAGCGTCTTCGGATCCTCGACGCGGATGAAGCCGGGCTCGTCGCCTTTGGGCGAGACCTCGATGGTGCCGTCCGCGGTGGTCGTGCCGATCAGGGCGAACGGGCAGCGCTTCAGGAAGTCGATCGACTGCTCGTCCAGCGCGTCGAGGATCTTCTTGAAGGTCGTCGGTCGCGGCTCGGCGATGATCTTGCGCAGCTCGTCGATCGAGGTCAGTCGGGCCATGGCACTCCTCCGCTTGCCTGTTTTCGCACAACGGTGGAGGGCCGCAAGCGCCGCCGGCAAGTCACGGCGCTGCCCAAGAGCGAGACCGCCCGCACGGCCGTCCGCAGCGCGAGATGACGAGCCACGGGCCAACGTACGACAGCGTGCGCGACGCTATCCGCGCGCCCTCAAGATTATCGGAATTTGCAGCAGACCGAGTATGACGCGACTGACCGTATAGGCGCGCACGGCCAGCACCGTCGGCGGCCCATTGCGCAAACCATGCGACACTTGGCCTATTCGCAAAAGCCGTGGTCATCGGGGACTTAGTCTCAACAATAAGTCTTTGTGTTGGGTTCAGGAGGAAAGATCCATGACCGTCCGTTTCACCCGGCGCGCCTTTGTCGGCGCGGCTGCTGCGACCACTTTGGCCGCACCCTCCCTGCTGCGCGCCGCCGAGCCGATGAAGTTCCGCTGGTCGCTCGACACCGCGCCCAGCCATCCGCGCAACCAGGCCGTGGTCGACTATGTCGGCAAGCTCGAGAAAGCGTCGAACGGCACCTTGAAGGGTGAGGTGTTCCACTCCGGCCAGCTGTTCGCCGACCTCAACGTCTCCAAGGAGCTGCTGCAGGGCCAGGTCGAGATCGCCTCGCCCGGCGCGTGGACGCTGACGGGCCTCGTGCCCGACTGCGATATGGTCCAGCTGCCGTACTTCTACGGCGTGCCGCTCGAGGTCACGCACAAGGCGACCGACGGCAAGCCGGGCGAGCACATCAACAAGCAGCTCGAGGCCAAGCTCGGCAGCCACGTGCTCGGACCGTGGATCGATCTCGGTTACCAGAACTGGTACTCGACCAAGACGCCGCTCGATAAGTTCTCCGCGCTGAAGGGCCTCAAGATCCGCAGCCCGGGTGGTGCGGCGATCTCGTGGCGCATCAAGTTCGCCGGCGGCATCGCCAACACCACTGCCTGGCCGAACGTCCCGCTGGCGCTGAGCCAGGGCACGTTCGACGCGTTCGTATCGACCGACGAGAGCTGCAACTCGGCCAAGCTGTGGGAGGCGGGCGTCAAGTACTCCTATGCCGACCACCAGTTCATGGGCCAGTACATCCCGATGATCGGCAAGGGCTTCTGGGGCAAGCTGTCGGCCGACCAGCAGAAGATGATGAAGGACCTGTGGGCCCAGAACATCGGCGACTACCGCAAGAACGCGGCGCAGAGCCAGGCCAATGCCCGCAAGGTGCTGGAGACCAACGGCATCAAGATCCACGACCCGAGCGAGGACGAGGCCGCCGCCACCCGCAAGGCGATGCTCGGCGACATCGATTCGCTCATCAAGGACGCCAAGCTTTCGGCGGAAGTCGTCAAACTGGTGAAGGAATCGGTCGGAACGGCGTGATAGCCTTCACCTCGTGAATCAGCACGATACGATCTGGGATCGCATCGAGCGGGCCCTGGTGGGTCTGCTCGGCGCGATCGCCATGCTGGTGGGGCTCATCCAGGTGGTCGGGCGCTACCTGTTTCCTGCCTATGCCATCTCCTGGGCCGAGGAGGTCATCGTCTACCTCGTGGTCTGGGGCGTGATGATCATCTCCAGCCAGCTGGTGCGCACCGACGGCCATGTCCGGCCAGACCTCGTGCTGCGCCTGGTCGGGCCCCGGGGCCAGCGCTGGATGGAGAGCTTCAACTGCATCGTGGCGCTGGTCTTCTGCGCCGGCATGGTGTGGTACGGCGTGAACATCGCGCAGTCGAGCTGGATGCTCGACGAGCACAGCGCGAGCGACTTCGCCTTCCCGATGTGGATCTACTACACGGCGCTGCCGGTCGGCGGCCTGCTGATGTTCGTGCGCTACTGCATCCGCCTCTACCGCTACCTGTTCCGCTTCGACCCGGCGACCATGACCGTCGGTCACACCGCGGAGCACGACATGATCGTGCCCCAGGATTGAAGCACCAGGACTGACGCGCCAGGACTGACCAGACCGTGTGGACCTTCCTCTTCTTCGTGATGTTCTTCGGCCTGCTCGCCTCGGGCATGCCGATCTTCCTGGTGCTCGGCGCCTGCGCCGCGGTGCTGTTCTTCGTCTCCGACCAGCCGCTGATCGGCATGACGCAGGTCGTCATCGATTCGATGAATTCGACGACCCTGATGTCTCTGCCGCTGTTCGTGATGGCCGCGGCCTTCATGCGCCAGGGCGGCGTCGCCAAGGCGCTGGTCGATCTCTGCACCGCCTGGATCGGCGGCGTGCGCGGGTCGCTCGGCCTGGTCACCGTCGTCTCCTGCACCCTGTTCGCCGCGATCTGCGGCTCGTCCGCGGCGACGGCGCTCGCCATGGGCACGATCCTGCTGCCCGCGATGATCGAGAAGGGCTACCCGCGCTCTTTCGCGCTCGGCGTCATCGGCGCCTCCGGCACGATCGGCATCGTCATCCCGCCGAGCCTCGCGCTGATCCTGTATGGCATCGTCGCGGAGCAGTCGGTGCCGCGCCTGTTCCTCGCCGGCATCCTGCCGGGCCTGCTGCAGGCCGCCGCCTTCTTCGCCTGGGTCTGGTACACCGCGCACAAGAACAACTTCCCCGTCGAGCCCAGCCTGCCGATGCGCGAGCGCATCCGGGTGACGCTGAACGCCGTGCCGGCGCTGCTGCTGCCGGCGATCGTGCTGATCGGCATCTATGGCGGGTTCGTCACCGTGACAGAGGCGGCGGCCATCGCCGCGGTGGTCTCGCTGGTGATCAGCGTGGCCTACTACAAGGGCTTCCACTGGAACCAGTCGCTGTGGGTGATCGCCGACGCCCTGAAGAGCGCCGGCACGATCATGCTGATCGTGGCCACCGCGATCGCCTTCGGCCACTGGATGACCGATTCGGGCATTCCGGCGCAGCTCGTGCAGTGGGTGCTCGACCACCACCTGTCGACCTGGGAGTTCCTGCTCGCCATCAACGTGCTGCTGCTGATCCTGGGCTGCTTCCTCGAAGTGGTGGCGACCCTGCTGCTGGTGCTGCCGATCCTGGCGCCGGCGCTGGTACCGCTGGGTGTCGACCCGGTGCACTTCTCGATCATCTTCACGCACAACATGGAGATCGCGCTGGTCCATCCGCCGGTCGGCCTGAATCTCTACGTGCTGGCGACCATCTCGACGGCGCCGATCGGCGAGGTCATTCGCGGCATCCTGCCCTTCCTGGTCCTGCTGCTGATCGTGCTGATGATCATCACCTACTGGCCGCCGCTCACCATGTGGCTGCCCACGCTGGTTTACGGCCACTAGGCACCTTGCCTCGAGCGAGCGCAGCGATGATGCTGCGCGCATAAGGCACATTCCGTCCGGCTGAGTCAGGCCCGACGGTATAGGCACAAAAAGTACGAGGAACGTCCATGTCACAGCGCCTGTCCCGGCGGCTGTTCGTCGGCACGGCAGCGGCAACGCTGGCTGCGCCGACGCTCGGCCGCACCGCCGAACCCGTGAAGATCCGCTGCTCGCTCGACACCGCGCCGAGCCATCCGCGCAACCAGGCCATCGTCGACTACATGGCCAAGCTCGAGAAGGAATCGAAGGGCGAGATCAAGACCGAGGTCTTCCATTCCGGCCAGCTGTTCGCTGACCTCAACGTCTCCAAGGCGCTGCTGCAGGGCCAGATCGAGATGGCGGTGCCCGGCACCTGGGTGGTGACCGGCCTGGTGCCCGACGCCGACCTGGTGGGGTTGCCGTATTTCTATGGCGTGCCGATCGAGATCACGCACAAGGCGACCGCCGGCAAGCCCGGCGCCTATGTGAACAAGCAGCTCGAAGGCAAGCTCAAGACGCACGTGCTCGGGCCGTGGATCGATCTCGGCTACAACAACTGGTACTCGACCAGGACGCCGCTGACGTCCTTCGATTCGCTGAAGGGGCTGAAGATCCGGAGCGCCGGCGGCGCGGCCAACTCCTGGCGCATCAAGTTCGCCGGCGGCATCGCCAACACGACCGCCTGGCCCAACGTGCCGCTGTCGCTCAGCCAGGGCACGTTCGACGCCCTGATCAGCTCCGACGAGAGCGTGAACTCGGCCAAGCTCTGGGAAGCCGGCGTCAAATACTCCTACACGGACAACCAGTTCCTGGCGCAATACATCCCGATGGTCGCCAACGCCACCTGGGAGAAGCTCTCCAAGGCGCAGCAGGCGCTGATGACCGACCTGTGGGCCGGCAACATCGCCGCCTACGACAAGGGCTCGATCGACAGCCAGGCCCGCGCCCGGGGCATCCTCGAGAAGAACGGCGTGACCTTCCACGACGCCACCGCCCGTGAGCTCGCCACCACCCGCACGGCGATGATCGACGCCGCCGGCTCGCTGATCAAGGACGCCAAGCTCTCACCCGAGCTCGTCAAGCTGGTTAAGGAGGCGGTGGGGTGACCCGTCGTCCCGACCGGAGCGCGTAGCGCGCAGTGGAGGGACCTCTTTTGCCTCGACGACAAAAGAGGTCCCTCGGCTACGCTCGGGACGACGGTCAAGAAAAGTGCGGCGCGACTTCCTTCATGAAGCGGTCCATCTGCTCCTTGACCTGGGCGTGGGGCTTCTGCCCGTAGTTGAAGTAGAGGATCACCTCGGCGACCCCCGAGGCCTCCACCGTCTTCAGCGTGTCGACGATGTGTTGCGGGCTGCCGCACAGGATCGACTTGTCGGTCAGCTTCTCCGGCCGCATGTCGCGCAGGATGTTCACGATGTCGACGAAATACTTGTAGGTCGGCGGCACCTTCGCGCCCGACGAGGATGGGAAGGCCGCAATCAGCGCGTCCTGGAAATAGCGCACCAGCGCTTCCTTGCCGTACTGCTCCTCTTGCGGCGTCGAGGCGATGTGCACGAAGTAAGAGCACATGGCCCGCCGCATCGGCCGCTTGAACTGGGACTCGCACGTTTCGCGGTAGACCCGCACCGCGTCGGCCAGCGAGCCATAGACCATCGCCGCCGCGAACGGCGCGTAGATCACGTTCCAGTCGTGCTTCGCGGCGAGCTCCATGGACGGCCGCGAGAAGCAGGCCACGTAGGGGCGCAATGGCTTCTGCGCCGGCTTTGGCCGCACCTCGACGTCCTTGAACTGGTAGAACTTGCCGTCGTGGCTCCACTTGCCCGGTTCGGTCCAGGCGCGCCACACGACCTCCAGCCCCTCGGCGAAGATCTCTGCCGAGTCGTCGAACGGCGCCTGGAAGGGCTCGTACTCCTTGCGGTCGTAGCCACGGCCGGCCGCGAAATCGACCCGGCCGCCCGACAGCAGGTCGAGCGTCGCCCACTCCTCGGCGACATGCAGCGGATGGTGCACCGGCAGCAGCGTCACGGCGGGCGCGAGCCTGAGCTTCGTGGTCGCGCCGGCCAGCTGCGCCAGCATCGCCAGCGGCGAGGCATTGACGCCCAAGAGGTTGAAATGGTGCTCGCCGATCCAGGCCGAGTTCAGCCCGACCTTCTCGGCATAGAGCGCCTCGGCAAAGATGTCCTTCAGGAACTGCTCGGCCGAGCGGGAGTTGCCGGGATAGCGGTTGTCCGAGAGCGTGAAGTAGCCGAACTGCATGGCTGGCCTCCCCTGCTGTTCTTCCGGCAGGATACGCCGACGGCTATTATTTGCAAATACAAATGATAATCGAACCGCGTCACTCCAATGGCGCTCATCCTCTGGCGTCCAGACATGAGGCGCCACTGGAGTGGCGCGGTCCGATGGCAGTGCTACCAGGCCTTGCCGCCGGCCGCCGTCTTGCCCTTGGCCGCCGCATAGCGCTCGATCTCGGTCTCGACGGCCTTCGCCGACTCCGCACCGGCCGTTGCATGCTTGGCGGTGGCGTTGTCGTAGCTCGCCACCCGCTGGCTGTTGGACTGGCGCTGGAAGTGCGGATGGACGTAGCGGGCCATCAGCTCGTAGCTCTTTTTGGTCGCCTCCCAGTCGGCCCAGTTATGGGCGAGCAGCAGGACCGCGCCGAAGCCGCCGTTGGAGCCCAGCCACAGCCGCTCGAAGTGGCGGATGCAGTCGTCCGGCGTGCCGATGCAGGCCAGCCCGCTCGACGTCAGGAACTCGACCGGATCGGCAACGCCCGGCGGGATGATCGGGAAGGTGGCGACGTCGGTGAAGTACTTGGCGAAGTGCGCCAGGCCGTACGCCATGTCGGCGCGCGCCTTCTCGCGCGTCTCGGCGACATGGGCGAAGGTGACGATGCGCCACTTCGAGCGGTCCGGAGTCTTGCCGGCCTTGCGCGCCTCCTCCTCGTGGATCGACCAGTTCTTGGCGTGGCCCAGCAGCGCCTCGTCCGACGTGCCGCCGATCGACAGCATGCCGATGCCGTGCTTGCCCGACGCCACCGCGCCCACCGGCGAGCGCGAGCAGGCGACTGCCATCTCCATGCCGGGCTGCGAGAAGGACTGCAGCTGCAGGCGCGCCTCGTTCAGCGTGAACCAGTCGGTCTGCTTGCTGACGGTCTTGCCGGCCATCAGCTCGACGATGCAGTCGAGCGATTCGTTCATGCGGCGGCGCTGGTCGGCGGCCTTCAGGCCGATCTTGTCGGCATCGTAGATCAGCGCGCCCGGCCCGACGCCGAACATCGCGCGCCCGCGTGCCATGTGGTCGAGCTGCATCATGCGCGAGGCCAAGGTGAACGGGTGATGGTAGGGCAGCGACACCACACCGGTTCCCAGCCGGATGTTCCGCGTGCGCTGGGCCGCGGCGGCCAGGAACATCTCCGGGCAGGCGATGATCTCGAAGCCGCCCGAGTGGTGCTCGCCGACCCAGGCCTCGTGATAGTTCAGCCGGTCGAGATGCTCGACCAGCTCCATGTCGCGCTCGATCGCGAGCGTCGGGTTCTCGTTCAGCGCATGGAAGGGCGCGAGGAAGATGCCGGTGCGGAGGTAGCGGTCTTGCATGGGTCGTTTCCTCAAATGTGCGAAATAGGTCAGACCGTGCGGAAGCCGCCGTCGGCCATGATGATGCAGCCCGTAACATAGGCAGACATGTCGGAGGCGAGGAACACCGCCGGCCCGGCGATATCGTCCGGCTTGCCGGGACGGCCGAGCGGCGTGTGTGCCATCACCTTGGCCACCATGTCGGGATTCTTCGCCCGCGCCTCGGCATTGATCCTGGTCTCGATCAGGCCGGGGCCGATGGCATTGACCCGCACGCCGTCCTTGCCCAGCTCCGCCGCCAAGGCGCGGGTGAAGCCCAGCACGCCGTGTTTGGAGGTGGTGTAGGCGGCCGAGTTCGGCCAGGCGACGTGAACGAACGACTGGATCGAGCCGATATTGACGATCCGGCCCTTGGTCGCGCGCACCTGATCAAGGAAGGCCCGGGTGACATTGAATATGCCGTCGAGATTGATCGACAGGATGTCGTCCCAGTCCTTGCCGATCACGGCCGGATCCGCGGTGATCGGATTGCGGCGGTTGATGCCGGCGTTGTTGACGAGGATCGAGATGCTGCCGGCCTTGGCGATCTCCGCCGCGACCGCCTGGCAGGCCGCGCGATCGGTCACGTCGAGCGTCTTCGCCGAGGCCTTGCCGCCCGCGGAAGCGATCAGGTCGACCGTCTCCTTCGCGCCATCGGGATTGGCGTCGAGCACGATCACCTGCGCGCCCTCGCGCGCGTAGGCCTGCGCAATGCCCTGGCCGATGCCCGATCCGCCGCCGGTCACGGCGGCGATGTGTCCCTGCAGAAGTCCGGCCATCCACTCTCTCCCGTCAGCGCTCGCCTTCAACCATCAAGCGCGTCCATGTTGTCGTAGAGCCGGCGCAGCGCCTTCTTCAGCACCGCGATCTCGGCGGCCGAGAAGCCCTTGAGCGCCATGGCCTCGTAACGCTCGGCAATCGGCACGATGCGCTGCGTCAGCCGCCGGCCACTTGGCGTCACGTGCAGCGATATGGCGCGCGCATCGCCCGCTTCGCGCCGGCGCACCACCAGCCCGTCCTTCTCCATGTTGTCGACCAGTCGGGTCAACGTCGAGACCTCGATCGACGTCGTTTTCGAGAGGTCACCCATGCGTCGTCCGTCCTGCTCGCGCAGCGCCGCCAGCACGCGCCACACCTGCAGCGACGCTCCGATCTGCCGCATGTCGGCATTGAACGCCGCCGCGATGCGCGCGCCGGCGCGGTTCAGCAGATACGGAACGTATTGTTCGAGCGGGCCCATATGCCCGCCCTCAGGCTGCGCGCGCCGCCGTGGCCGGGATGACCGGGCCTGCCTCTGCCAAGGTCATCAACCAGTCGCGGAACGCCTTGATCTTGCGCCGCCGGATCGCCTCCGCCGGATAGACCAGGTAGTAGGCGAAGTCGCTCGGCATCTTGTAGTCGAACGGCACGACCAGCCGGCCCGCCTTGAGGTCGGGCTGGACCAGCGGGTCGCGGCCGAGCGCGACGCCCAACCCGTCCATCGCCGCCTGATACGCGACCAGCGCATTGTCGAAGGTGACGCCGCGCGTGTAGTCGATGCCCTTGATACCGGCGGCCGTCAGCCAGACCTGCCAGTCGTCGGGGAAGCTGCCGATGTGCAGCAGCGTGAAGCGCTTGAGGTCGGCCGGCTTCTTGAGCGGGTTCGGTCCCTTCACCAGCGACGGCGCGCAGACCGGCGTGACGTCCTCGCCGACCAGGCGCTCGGCGACGAGGCCCGGCCATTGGCCGCGCCCGTAGCGGATGCCGATATCGACATCCTCGCGGCTGAAATCGATCAGGCCGGTGCCGGTCGAGACGCGCACGTCGATCTCGGGATTGCTGCGCTGGAAGCCGCCGAGTCGCGGCACCAGCCACTTGGTCGCGAACGACGCCGTCGTCGTGACGGTGAGATGGCCGCCGCGATCCTTCTGCAAAAGCTTTTCGGTCGCTTCGTTGAGCTGGTCGAACGCCGCGCGCACCGCGGGCAGATAGGCCTGGCCCGCTTCGGAGAGCAGCAGCGAGCGATTTCTGCGCACGAACAATTTTAATCCGAGCCGCTGCTCCAGCCCGCGCACCTGGTGGCTGATCGCGGCCTGGGTGACCGAGAGCTCGTCTGCCGCATCGGTAAAGCTCATATGGCGTGCAGCCGCCTCGAAAGCGCGCAAGCCATTGAGCGGAGGAAGCGTTCGCTTCATGCCAATTCCCTTCGGAAAGAGGTGTCTTTCACATGAGCTAATTTAATCAAAATACGACAAACGGTTGTTTGTAAAGGGGGGTCCCCGGGCGCACATCGATGCCATCGATACGCCACCACTTTCCGGGGAGAGTCCCATGGCTGACATCTCGCTCCATTACAGTTCCAAGGCGCCGCTGGCCGGCACCTTCACCGCTTTCGCGAACGTCCTGCAGTTGTGGCGCCAGCGCGCCCACGACCGTCAGGAGCTCGCCAAGCTCGACACCCGCTCGTTGCGCGACCTCGGCCTCAGCGAGGCCAGTGCCCGCTTCGAGATCAACAAGCCCTTCTGGCGCGACTGATTTCTTCCGGAGCCGGGGCCTGATCTACCCTGCCAGGCTCCTTTCCCTCTCCGGACACTGCCGGCGGTCGACTCTCAGCCTCCCTGTCGACCGCCGGCTTTTTCTTTGCCAACGCGCCGGCCTCTGCTAGAGGCCGCGCGTGCCCTTGTCCGACGCCCAGATCCAGACGCTCGCGCGCGACGCCATGCAGCGCGCCCAGGCCGGCGACTTCGCCGGCGCCGAGCCGCTGCTGGCGGAGCTCGTCGCGGCGCGGCCGAACTCCGGCCAGGCGTTGCACCTGCTCGGACAGGCGCGGCTGAAGCTGGGCCGCTTTGCCGAGGCGCGCGAGCCTTTGGAGCGCGCGGCCAAGTTCCTGCCCAGGGAAGTCGCGGCGCAGATCAACTATGCCGGCTGCCTCATCGTGCTGGGCGAACACGAGGCCTCGCTGTGGGCGTTCGATCGCGCGGCCAGGCTCAAGCCCAACGATCCGGTTATCAACCACAATCGCGGTCATGCGCTCGAGGCGCTGGGCCGGCTCGAGGAGGCCGAGCGCGCCTACGACGAGGCGCTGCTGGCCGACCATCGCCTGATGCCGTCGCTGATCGCGCGCGCGGGGTTGCTGGAAGCGCGCGGCGACTGGATCGGCGCGCTGGCCGATCTCGATATGGCGCTCACCAACCGGCCGGACGATGCGGCGCTGCTCGTGCGGCGCGGCGAGCTGCTGTTGCAGCAGGGCGACTGGATGCGCGGATTGGCCGACTACGAGGCGCGGCTGCGACTTCCCGGCGTCTACGCCCCCGACCTGCCGCGCTGGCAGGGCGAGCCGGTCGACCGTCTGCTGATCTATCCCGAGCAGGCCGACATCGAGAGCGACGCCGCGATGCGCGACACGCTGATGCTGGCGCGCGGCGTCGACGCGGTCGTGCAATGCGGCGAGACGCTGGCCGGCTGGCTCGACGGCCCGACCATCCGCCGCGGCGATCCGCTCGATGGCTTCGCAGCCGCCGCGCCGTTGCGTAGCCTGCCCTACCTGCTGAACTGGAGTCTCGACTCATTGCCGCCGGCGCCGCCGCTGCGCAAACAGAGCGAGAGTCGCGAACCGGTGGTCGGCGAGGACACCTGGCAAACCCATCTCGCCGCCCGCCAGGGGATCGCCACGACGATACGCCCGCCGGCGAAAGCCGACTGGCTGTGGGGCCGCGAGTCCGGACCGTCGCCCTGGTATGCCGCGCTGGAGCTGGTGCGCTAATCTTCGGGCATGCGCGGGCTCAACCTCGACCAGCTCAGCACCTTCGTCGAAGTGATCGAGCGCGGCAGCTTCTCGGCCGCCGCCGACCGGCTCGACCTCACCCAGCCCGCCGTCAGCCTGCAGGTGCGCCAGCTCGAGAAGCGGCTGGGCGTGCGCCTGATCGAGCGCGTCGGACGGCGGGCGCGGCCGACCGCAGCCGGCACCGAGCTGCTGGCCCATGCCCGCCTGATCGCCGGCGCCGTGACGGCCGCCGAGGAAAGCCTCGCCCCCTATGCCAGCGGCACGCTCGGCCGAGTCCGCATCGGCACCGGCGCCACCGCCTGCATCCACTTCCTGCCGTCGGTGCTGCGCGACCTGCGCAAGCGATTCCCCGAGCTCGAGATCACCATCAGCACGGGCAACGCCACCGACGTCCTGCGCCAGCTCGAGGACAACACGCTCGACCTCGGCCTCGTCACCCTGCCCGCCTCGGGCCGCATGTTCGACGTCACGCAATTGCTGGAAGACGAGTTCGTCGTGCTGTCCTCGCCCGACGGGCCGACATTGCCGCGCACCGTCACCGCGCAACACCTGATGCGTCTGCCGATCGTGCTTTACGAGCCGGGGGCGCTGACCCGGCGCCTAGTCGACGACTGGTTCGCTGCGCAGGGCCTCGCGATCCGGCCGACCATGGAACTGGGCAGCGTCGAGGCGATGAAGGAGCTGGTGCGGGCAGGCCTGGGCGTCGGCATCATTCCGCGCATGGCGGTCGACACGCCGGAGCGTGCGCCGAAGCTGCAGATCCAGTCGCTGGCGCCGCGGCTGACGCGCGGCATCGGCCTGGTCGTGCGGCGCGACAAGCGGCTGCATCGCGGCCTGCGCGAGACCATCGCCGCGCTGCGCCGGGCCGCACCCCGCTTCTCGCGCAAGCGGCGTTAGCTGCAACGAACGCTTATGCTCCGCATAAGCGCGGTGGCCTACTCCGACAGACCAAGCGCGCGCAGCTTGCGGGCATGCGTTTCCTTCCCCGCTCCCTCCCTCGTTCCCTGGGCCGGCTGTTACGCGAGACCGCGCTCTATGTCGGCGCCTCGCCGCTCTCGCGCTGGCATCAGGTCGATACGTTGCGCGGACTCGACGACCACCTGCTGCGGGACATCGGCATCAGCCGGCCCGCTGCGAGCGGCGCCGTGTGGTCCCGCGACACCACCGGGACCACTCCAGGAGTCTGATCGAATGTCGAATGTCGTCGTCCGCACGCTCCGTGAAGCGGACCTGCCGGCCGTCCAGGCGATCTACGCGCACCACGTGCTGCATGGCCTTGCCTCGTTCGAGGAGGAGCCGCCGCCGGTCGAGGAGATGCGGTCGCGCTGGCGGAAGGTGCTCGATCTCGGCCTGCCCTATCTCGTGGCCGAGCTCGACGGCGCGGTCGTCGGGTACAGCTACGCCAGCGCCTACCGGCCGCGGCCTGCTTATCGCTTCACCGTCGAGAACTCGGTCTATGTGCGCGAGGGGCTGGCCGGGCAGGGCATCGGCCGGGCGCTGCTCGATGAGCTGATCGCACGCTGCGAGGCCGGGCCGTGGCGGCAGATGCTGGCGGTGATCGGCAATAGCGGAAACGATGCCTCGATTGCCCTCCATCGCCGCTGCGGCTTCCGGCTCATCGGCATCCTCGATTCGGTGGGCCACAAGCACGGCCGCTGGGTCGACACCGTGCTGATGCAGCGCGCGCTCGGCCGCTGAGACATCGTCCGCGCACCGCGGTCTGGCCGCGTCTCGGAAAGGATGCGATACCATCCGGCGTTGAAACCTCTACACATCGCCGCGTCGCTGCTGATCGCCGCGACCTGGGGCCTGAACTTCACGGTCATCCGGTTCGGGCTCGATGAGTTCACACCGCTGGCCTTCTCGAGCTGGCGCTTCCTGCTGGGCGCGCTGCCCGTCCTCGTGCTGCCGCGGCCGGCGATCTCGTGGAAGGCGCTGGCCGGCACCGGCATCTTCCTGTTCGCCGGCCAGTTCGTGTTCCTGTTCTTCGCCATGCAGGCCGGCTTGCCGCCCGGCCTCACCTCCGTGCTGGTCCAGCTGCAGGGTCCGCTCACCCTGGTGGTGGCCGCGATCTTCCTTGGCGAGCGCGCGACGGCGGGCCAGTGGGCCGGCCTCGCCGTGGCGATGGCCGGCGTGATCCTGATCGCCCGCTCGGTCGAGGGCAGCGCGAGCCTGGTCGCGGTGGGGCTGGCCCTGCTGTCGGCGCTCAGCTGGGCCGCCGGCAACCTCTTCCTGCGCGAGACCCGGAGCGCGCCCGTTCTGTCGGTCACCGCCTGGGCCAGCCTGGTCCCGCCGATCCCGCTCCTGGTCGCGGGCCTGGTGCAAGACGGCTGGGCGGCCACCCTGTCGCCGATCCTGGCGCCGACCGCTCGCGGCTGGCTCGTCCTTTTCTATACGGTCGTGCCCGTGATGTGGGTCGGCTACCTCGCCTGGGGCACCCTCTTGCGGACCTACCCGGCGGGCAAGATCGGTCCGATCTCGCTGCTCGTCCCCTGTTGCGCCTTGGTCTTTTCCAGTCTGTTGACCGGCGAGACGGTCGACGGCTGGCGACTAGCGGGAATTGCCGTCGTGCTGGGTGGGGTCGCCCTCGGCATTTTCACATCCGGCCGGCGGGTAAAATAGAAAGCGGGAGCTTTCGCTCCCGCTTTCCCCCAATGAGGCAGTCCGCAGCGGCCTCGCCGGCACTTCGAACTGCAGTCTCGATGCGGATAAATCTAGCCGTCTTGCGGCCGAGCGTCAATCCGCAATTGCGATGCGATTAAATTTATCGCACCCGCTAAATCCTCTCCAAGCCGCACCACTCTGCCACGAACAGGGCCGTCGCCTGTGTGATTTTCCGCACAGAATCGAGATTCACGCGCTCGTCGAACCCGTGGATGTCATCGGATTGCGGGCCGTAGACCAGCGCCGGAATGCCCGCATACAGGCCGAAGAACCGGTTGTCGGCGGTTCCGGTCGAGGTTCTGTCCTGCAGCGCAGCACCAAAAACTGATTGATGCGCCTCTGCAAGAACCTGCCGCACCTGCTCGTGGTTCTTGAGGACGAAGGGCTCCGCCTGGAACCCCTCCCACGTCACGGTCGGCGGGTTGTTGCCCAGGAACGGGTCGTTCGCGGCAGCACGGCGGATGACCTCCTCGACCTCCTGCCGGCACTCCTTGAGGGTCTGGGTCGGCAGCACGCCGACGCGCATGTCGAAGGTGCACCAGGACGGCACGGACGAGGCCCAGTCGCCGCCGGCGATCTTGCCGACATTGAAGTTCACCGGATGATGGTGCGTGTGGAAGTGCGGATCGTGCGCCTTCTTCTCGTTCCACTTCTTCTCGAGCTCGCGCAGCTGCTGGATCAGGCGATAGGCCGATTCGATCGCGTTCGAGCCTGCGTCGGCCTTGTAGACGTGCACCGGGTGCCCGGTGACCTTCACCTGGAACCACATCACGCCGACCTGCGCGATGGTCATGGTGCCGCCCGACGGCTCGGGAATGAGGGCCGCATCCGCGCGATAGCCGCGCTGCAGGCAGGCGAGCGCCCCGTTGCCAGTGCACTCCTCCTCGACGACCGACTGCTGATAGACGTCCGCCGCCGGCTGATAGCCCAACGCCCGCAAGGCCCGGAGCGCATAGAGGTTCAGGACGATGCCGGCCTTCATGTCGCCCGCGCCGCGGCCGTACATCCAGCCGTCCTTCACGACCGCATCGAACGGATTGCGCGACCACATCTCGTGCGGCCCCTCGGGCACCACGTCGATGTGGCCGTTCAGAATCAGCGAGCGGCCCTTCGGTGCATTCGGCCGCCACGCGCCGACCACGTTCCACGCATCGTCATAGTCCTGGCTGTGCGGCGAGTAGCCCGGCAGATGCTTGAGGTCGTCGATCTTGATCTGCCAGCGATCGACGCTGAGCCCGTCCTCCTTGAACAACCGGGCCATCATGTCCTGCGCCGGCGCCTCGCGGAAACGCGTCGAGGGGATCCGCACCAGATCGGCCAGCACCTTGGTCTGGTCGTCGAACTGCTTGTCGACCTGGTTCATGATTTGCGTCTTCAGCGCCGCATCGACCATCACGCTACTCCCCTGTTCCTTCCGCCAAACGATTCGAGGCCACGTAGAACCGCCAAGACGACAATCTAGACGCCGCCAGTCCCCAGGAGTCCACAAGAGTCCACTCGGGTGTGGACCGGTTGGATGCCGATGGCACAAGGGTTTTGGGCCCGGAGTCCACGAATCCACCGATTCTGTCCCAACTGAAAAACACCCCTATCCCGTCCCCGGGAGCGAGAGCGGGCGCAGTACGATCATCATCATGCGCGCGACTCTGCACGATCACGCGCCGAACACCTATTAAGGGCAATGGCCGGGAGGAAACGCCGCGGAAATCAGGCCGAGAGTCGCGGTCCATTGCCCATCGAGGCTCTAAATCCGGTCGATCAGCGCGTTCTGCCTGTGGAGAACTCTGCGGACCGAGCCGGCATCAACGTGGCGATGCTGCGCGAGCGCCGCCGCAGCGACGCCGGCGGCCTGCCCGGTCGCGAAGGCGGTGCCCATCACGCGCACCGACGCGCCTGCCTTCTGGTCGGCATCGACGAGGCGTCCGGCCGCGAACAGGTTCGCCGTGTCGCGGCTCATCAGGCAGCCCAGCGGGATCTCGTAGGTGCCCTTGTCCGGCGGATAGACGAAGGTGCTCTCGAACGTCTTGCGGTCGTGCCATTCGACGCCCCACGCCCCGAGCGCGATCGCGTCGTCGACCGTGCGGCCCTGCACCACGTCTTCCCACCTCAGCCGATAGCGCGCCTCGATGTGGCGCGATTCGCGCGTGCCGAACTCCGGGCCGGTCGAGACGAGATAGGCCTTCTCGCAGCCGGGAATGGTGCGGATCGCCTCGAGATAGGCCCATGCCTGTTCGCGGCCGCTGCGCTCGGCGGCGGAGAAGCTCGCCGCGTCACGCGGATCGTAGTCCGCCGAGGCGACGTAGCACACGACGTCCCCGGAGATCGGCAGCCGGGTCATGACGCTGCGGTCCTTGGTGAACGGTCCCTTCCCGGAAGCGACCGCCTCGGCGAGCCGATCGGCGGTGACGGTCACGTCGCGGGGAATGCCGCCGAAGCGCGTGCCCAGGGTGCCGAGATTGACCAGGCCGTCGTTGCCGTAGCGCGTCGAGGCGTCGGCGAAGAAGGCGAGATCGCCCTCGCCGCTGGCATCGACGAACGCCTTGGCGCGCACCGTGTGGGCGCCGGCATGGTCCTGCCACGCGACCTCGACGATGCGGTCGCGATCGCGCGTCGCGCCGTTCACGAAGGCATGCAGCAGGACATCAACGCCGGCCTCGGCGCACAGCCGGTCGAGGACCCGCTTCACGGCTTCGGGCTCGAACACGACGAATACGCCGCGATGGCGCTGCGGCCCGGTGACGGCGCCCATGCCGCGCAGGCCCTGCATCACCTCCTCGGCGATGCCGGCCACCGCCTGCCGCGGCGGATCGCCCAGCGTGTAGAGCCCGCAATAGGTGACGACGTTGCGCAGGGTCGAGGCGCCGCCGAGGCATGCCGCCCGCTCGATCAACAAGGTGCGCGCCCCGCAGCGCGAGGCCGCGATGGCCGCGGCAACACCCGCGCTGCCGCCGCCGACTACGATGACATCATATTCAGTCATTCATCCGTCGGTCCCTACTCCGCTGCGCTTCGGTCGGGACGACAGTGTCATCGCGCCATCTTCCCGAGGAGGCTGAAGCCGCGGCCGCGGCGCTGCTGGCGCGACAGCATGGCGGCCGGGATCAGGGCGACCAGGCCGACCGCGCCGATCACGATGAAGGTGTCGGAGAAGGCCAGCATCTCCGCCTTCGCGAAGACGAGGGTGCCGAGATAGTCGTAGGCACCGGCCTTCTGCTGCTCGTGCGGCAGGCCCTTGGCCTGCAGCATGATCTGCTCGACCAGCGTGATCAGCCGTCTCGAGGTCTCGTTGGCCCAGTCCTGCGTCGCCGTCAGCGCCTCGGCGTGGAAGTGCGTGCGCACCTCGAAGAAGGCGACCAGCAGGTTGGTGCCGAAGGCGCCGCCGAGCTGGCGCATGAAGTTGGCGATGCCCGCGCCCTGGCGGACCTTGTCGGCCGGCAATGCCTTGAGCGAGGAGGCATTGAGGCTGGGATTGATGAAACCCAGCCCCAGCCGCGAGATCATCACGCAGCCGACCAGCGTCCAGAAGGTCGTGGCGACGTCGGCGGTGGACATGAAGATGAAGCCGGTCGTGAACAGCAGCAGCCCGGCGATGATCATGGTCGAGGCCGGAATCGCGTCGGCCATGCGCCCCGCGAGCGGGAAGATGAAGGCGAGCATGATGCCGGCCGGCATCATCATCAGCCCGGCCAGCAACGGCGTGAAGCCGATGATGGTCTGCACGAACACCGGGATGACGTAGGTCGATCCGTTCATGCCGAAGCCGAACACGAAGGCGATCAGTGCCGCGGCGGCGAACTCGACGTTGGCGAAGATCCGGATGTCGATCATCGCCCGCGGCGTGTGCAACTCCCACAGGACGAAGCCCACGGCCGCGAGGCCGCCGACAGTGAGACGCAGGACGATGGTGTCGGAGGACCAGCCCTCGCGCTGGCCGTCGGCGATGCCGGTCATCAGTCCCAGCAGCGCGCTGCACAGGAGCGCGAAGCCCAACCAGTCGAACGGCGGAATCTGCCGGGGCAGCGGTCGGCTGGGCATGAAGAACAGGCCGAGCACGGCGGCGAGCGCGCAGAACGGCAGCGAGATGTAGAAGACGTACCGCCAGGAGAAGTACTCGATCATCATCCCGCCCATGGTCGGGCCGATCGCCGGTGCGAACACCACGCCGAGGCCGAACACGCCCATCGCCATGCCGCGCCGCTCGGCCGGGAAGACGGTGAAGATGATCGCCATCACCAGCGGCTGCGCCACGCCGGCGCTGAACCCCTGCACGGTACGGAAGATGATCAGCACGTCCTCGGTCGGCGCCGCGCCGCCCATCAGCGCGCCCATCGAGAAGAAGAACAGCGCACCCACGAAGGTGCGCCGCTCGCCCAGCACGCCGGTGATCCAGGCGTTCATCAGCATGCCCGCGGTCATCGCCGCGGCGTAGGCCGACGACATCCATTGCGCCTTGTCCTGGCCGATGCCGAACGCGCCCATCACGTCCGGCACCGCGACGTTCACGGTGGTCATCGCCAGCACCATCGACACCACGCCGACCATGCCGGTGACGGTCACGTACCAGCGGTAATTGGGGCCGTAGCGGCGGCTCAGCTCCTGAGCATCTTCACTCCTCTCCCCCGATCGGGGGAGAGGTTGGGAGAGGGGACTACGCACGTCGATTCCCCCTCCTACTCTCTGCGCCTAGCGCGCAGGGCAATTGCAGATGAGCCCAGCCTTCCCCCGTCTGCGGGGGAAGGTGGCCCGAAGGGCCGGAAGGGGTCATGAGCCTCGTCGTCGAGCCGGCCGTGTCGAAGGTCACGCCCAGGTACGGCACGTCGGCATTCGTCGGCGGACCCCCATCCGGCGCTGCGCGCCACCTTCCCCCGCAGACGGGGGAAGGCATGACGTTTGGCTCCGGCACCCATATGCGATTGCCATGCCATAGCGAGGGAGAGGAATTTGACGCGCTACCGGATGTCAATTTCGACTTCGACCATCATGCCCGGCGTCAGCGGCTTGGGCGGGTTGGCGATGTCGATCTTCACCGGCACGCGCTGGGTGATCTTGGTGAAGTTGCCGGACGGGTTGGGCGTCGGCAGCAGGGCGAAGCGGGCGGTGGTGGCGCTGCCGATGCGCGTCACCTTGCCTTCGAAAGCGAGACCGGGATAGGCGTCGACCGAGACATGGACCGGCTGGCCGAGCTTCACCGAGCCGACCTGGGTCTCCTTGATGTTCGCCTCGACCCAGACCTCGGCCGGATTGTGCAGCATCAGGATGCGCTGGCCCGCGGCGACGTACTCGCCCGGCAGCACGAAGGTGCGGTCGATCACGGCCGGGATCGGGCTCTTGATCGTGCGGTCCTCGACGTCGACCTGCTGCTGGTGCATTTGCGCGGCAAGGTTGGCGACCTGATGCGTCAGCGCCTCGATCTGCGCGTCGATCACCTTCAGCCGCTGCTCGCCCGCCTTCGCCTCGTCGAGGCTGCCTTCGGCCTGCTGGTACTCGGCCTCGAGCTGCAGGATCTGGAACTCGAGCTTGTTCACCGCCGTCTGCGCCGTCTGCAGCTGGCGCTCGTTGGCGACCTTGGTGGCGTAGAGCTTCTGGGTGCGGTCGAGCTCGATCTTGGCGAAGTCGAGGTCCGACTGCAGCGCCTCGCGTGCCTTCTCCCGCACGGCGACGCCGGAGGTCCGCGTCTTAATCGCCGTCTCGACCTGCTCGCGGGTGAAGGTCCGCTCGGCCTTGAGTCGCGAGCGCTCGGTGCGGATACCCTCGATCTGGGCCTTGAGGGCGTCGACCTTCAGCTTGGAGGCGCGATCGTCGATCTTCACCACCACGTCGCCCTGGCCGACATGCGCCCCTTCGAGGGCCGGCATGTCGACGATCCAGCCGTCGGCGCGGCTCGAGATGGTGACGATGTCGGCGGTGGCCCGCGCGTCGTACTCGTAGATGTGGGTGAAGCGGAGATAGGTCTCGTAGGCGCCATAGGCGACGCCCAGCAGCACCACGGCTGCAATGGCGGCGACTCGCGGCCGGAAGAGAAAGAGGCGGCGGCGACTGCTGGCCCAACCGGGCTGGCTCTGGGCCTGTCCAAGAGCCGGGGGATTAACCGTCTGATCCAAGATGACAAATCATAAAGGTGAAACAAATCGCGGACCATGCATGCAAAAGCGCCCCTCCCTTGCCAAATCAGACGATGATAGGTGAATAGCCGTTCATATCGCCTTCTTCCGCCCGCACTGCAAAATCATCTAAACCATCCAAGGATTTCGCCATGCCCGATGCCTCGCAGTCGCTGCCGCGCCAGCTCGACGTCGTGATCGTGGGTGGAGGCTTGGCCGGCCTCTACGCCATCCATCGCCTGCGCAAGGTCGGCCTCAAGGTGCGGGCCTACGAGGCGGGCTCGGGCGTCGGCGGCACCTGGTTCTGGAACCGCTATCCCGGCGCGCGCTGCGACGTCGAGAGCCTCGAATATTCCTACTCGTTCGACGAGCAGCTGCAGCAGGACTGGAAGTGGCCGGAACGCTACGGCACGCAGCCGGAGATCCTGAAGTACATCAACCACGTCGCCGACCGCTTCGACCTGCGCCGCGACGTGCAACTGAACACCCGCATCAAATCGGCGGTGTTCGACAGCCAGGCCAACCAGTGGGTGGTGAAGACCGACGGCGGCGAGGAGATCCATGCGCGGTACTGCGTGATGGCGGCAGGCAACCTGTCGACTCCGCGCGTGCCGGACTTCAAGGGCCTGAGGGACTTCAAGGGCAAGTGGTACCACTCGGGCCTGTGGCCGCATGAGGGTGTCGACTTCTCGGGCCTGCGCGTCGGCGTGATCGGCACCGGCTCGTCGGGCGTGCAGATGATCCCGATCATCGCCCAGCAGGCGAGCCACCTCACGGTGTTCCAGCGCACCGCCAATTTCAGCCTGCCGGCGCGCAACACGCCGATGCCGGAGGAGAAGGAGCGCGCGCACAAGGCCGAGTATGCGCAGCGGCGAGCGGCGGCGATGGAGACGCCCTTCGCGATCGGCGGCCATGCCAAGCCGACCAAATCGGCGCTGGCCGTCGACAAGGCCGAGCGCGATGCCGCCTACGAGGCGAAATGGCAGGAGGGCGGCTCGATCAGCTACCTCTATGCCTACACCGATCTCCTGGTGAACAAGGAGTCCAACGACACCGCATCGGAGTTCGTGCGCAACAAGATCCGCGCCATGGTGAAGGACCCGAAAACCGCGGAGCTCCTGGCGCCCAAGGACCATCCGATCGGCACCAAGCGTCTGTGCCTCGATACCAACTACTACGAGACCTACAACCGGCCGAACGTGCGGCTCGTCGACGTGCGGTCCGATCCCATCGAGTCGATCACGCAGACAGGCCTCAAGCTGAACTCGGGCGCGGCCTTCGAGCTCGACGCGATCGTCTTCGCCACCGGCTTCGACGCCATGACCGGCGCGCTGAACGAGATCGATGTGCGTACGACCGACGGCGCCGTGCTGCGCGAGCACTGGCTCGGCGGACCGCTCACCTATCTCGGCCTGATGGTGGCGGGCTTCCCCAACATGTTCATCGTCACCGGGCCGGGCAGCCCGGGCGTGAAGACGCAGATGATCGCGAGCATCGAGCAGCACGTCGACTGGATCGCCGACGCGATCGACCATCTCGGCAGGCACCAGCTCGACCGCATCGAGCCGACGACGAGCGCCGAGACCGACTGGGTGCATCACGTCAACCAGGTCGCCGATTCGACCCTCTATCCGCTCGCGAACTCCTGGTACATGGGCGCGAACATTCCCGGCAAGCCGCGGGTGTTCATGCCCTATGTCGGCGGGTTCGATCGCTACAAGAAGCATTGCGACGCCGTTGCGGCGCAGGGCTACCGGGGCTTCACCCTCAGTCGACACGAGACCGTCACCGCTTGAACCACGTCTACGTCTACCACCGCATCGATACCGCGCCGCGTCAGTGGCAGGCGGTGGCCGACCGGCTGGCATCCGAGGGCGCCGCGCGCATCGCGGCGGCCAATGGCATACTGTACGGCCTGTGGCGCAGCCAGATCGGCCGGCCGCGCGACGAGATCCAGGCGATCACCGCGTGGCCGGGCGCCATCCGCGCCGCCGAGGCCGAGCGCCTGCTGCTGCAAGGCGAGCCCGACGTGTGGACGCGGCGCAGTGAGCTGCTGTACCCGACCCTGCGACCCAAGGACACGACGCCGCCGAAACGCCAGGGCAACTATGCCTTCCGCTGGTTCGCCACGCCGGAGAACCATTGGCCCGAGTTCCTCGATCTCTGCGCCCAGGCCTGGCCGGGCTTCGAGAGTGCCTACGATTCGCAGATCATCGGCCTGTGGCAGGCAGTCGGCGACCGCACGGCCACCGCTGCGGACGAGGTGACGGGCGCCGGCATCCATGCCGGCGTGCGCAGCCTGCTGCTGACGCGGCGGCCCAACCTCGCCATGTGGGAGCGCTCCAAGATCCCCCAGGGCAAGGCGGAATCGAAGGTCCGCGACGCGCTCAGCCGCCGCTACGACCTCTGCGACTGGACCATCGTCTCGACGGCGACGCTGCTGACGGCGTCCGACAAGCAGGACAAGGCGCGCTGGACCTAGCAGGCTGTTGAAGAAGTCGGTTAACGGCGAGCGATGAAGGCAATGTCATCACCGTTGTCGAGGGAGATCTCGCCCTTGAGGGAACCGTCGTCCTGCAGTTCAGCCCAGCCGCGGCCGCCGGCCGGTTCCATTTC
>DATGMK010000048.1:0-39297 GCA_035293665.1 Reyranella sp.
ACAAGAAACTCGCCCTACGGGCCTTGGCCGCCTGATGCGGCGGGCGGGCATGGGCGCCGCGGCGCTACACGGGGCTCCGCGACGACCATGCCCAACATCACCCGCTATGACCGTTTTGCTGAACTTGACGCACACAACTGCACTCGGGCAAGGGGGGTTGCCGCGGGGGAGCAGGGGGGTGCGGCCAGAGTGGCAGGACAGGCCGATAACGTTGGCTTGGCTGCAACGGATCGCTGCCACGTGGCGTGGCAGTCGCTGGCAGCCTCGCTAGAGCGATTTCCGTTCAGATGGAACCGCGCCCGCACGATCATCGCCTGTCCCATCGACCAACGGCGCGGTTCCATCTGAACGGAAATACGCGCACGGACGATGCCTGTTGCAGCAGGCATATTCCGTCCGGCCGATTCCGGCCGGACGGAATATGTTCTAGCTGCGCTTCTCCAGCCCAGCCATGAAGGTCCTGAGGCGCGGCGCCCACTTGGCGGCGTCGAGGCCCGAGGCCGAGTGGCCGAAGTCGCTGTCGATCTCGTAGTAGTCGGCGGTGACGCCTGCGGCCTTCAGCTTGGCCATCACGTCGGCCGCCAGGACCTTCGGCGGGAAGACCTTGTCGGTACGCGACAGGACGTACAGGACCTTGGCCTTGATCTTCGCCAGATCCTTCTCGGCGTCGTAGCGGACGCTCGCCTTGCGCAGGGTGACCAGCGAATTGCCGTCGAACACCTTGGACCAGGTCTCGGCGCGCCTCCGGATCTCGGCCTCGCGCGCCGCCTTGTCGGGGAACTGCGCGGCGAGCTGGTCGTCGATGCCGTAGCGCTTGAGCGTCGCCACGCGCATGTCGGTCAGCCCGTTCACGATGCCGCCATTGTCGTAGTACCAGCCGCCGTTCCAGTGCGGGTCCCTGGCGAGCGTATCGACCAGGGACTTCACCGCTGCCTCGCCACCGGAGCCCTTGGGGGCGGTCACCACGGGCACCAGCCCGTCCATCATGTCGGGATAGGTGACGCCCCACTGGAAGGTCTGGTAGCCGCCGAACGACGGGCCCGCGACCGCGACCAGGTGCTTGACGCCGAGACTGTCGAGCAGCGCCTTCTGCGCGCCGACGATGTCGACCAGGGTGATGTCCGGGAAGTCGGGCCCGTAGGGCTTGCCGGTTGCCGGGTTCTTCGACGCCGGATAGGTCGAGCCGTAGGACGAGCCCAGCATGTTGGACGACACGACGTAGAGCCGGTCGGTGTCGATCGCCTTGCCCGGACCGACGAGCCCGTCCCACGAGCCCTCGGCGCCGTTGGCGGTGGTGCGGCCGGCCATGTGATGGCTCGAGGTGTAGCCGTGCGTCAGCAGCACGGCGTTGCGGCCGTCGGCGGCGAGCTTGCCGTAGGTCTCGTAGGCGATCGTCATCTCCGGCAGCACGGCGCCGCTCTGGAGCTTGAAGTTCTTCGTATTGAACTTCTTCGTCTCGACGATGCCGACCGAGCCCTCGGCGCGAGCGGCAGTGCCGGCGATCAGCGGCATGAGGCCGAGCGAAGCGACAACCGGACGACGCGACATCGGACCACTCATGGCTCTCTCCCGTGTTCAGGCGCGGATGGGTTGGGCTCCGCGCGTGGATTCGGCAGCGGCAAGGGCTGCCAAGCGCTTGCGATCGGTTTCCGGGCGTATGAACAGCAGCCCGATCAGGCCGCCGGCCAGCAGCAGCGCGCCCAGCACGAAGTAGCCGTTCTCGAAGCCGTCCTTCAGCGTCGCCGCGTGCTGCACCATCGCTCCCATGACGAACGGGGCGATGACGCCCGCGAGCGTGACGATCGAGTTCACAATCGCCAGCATCCCGGCGCGCTGCGATTGCGGCGTGAGCTCGCTGACGATCATCGGGATCACGACATAGATCGTGCTGCCGATCGCCGAGCCGAACACCAGCAGGCCGATCTTCAGCGGCACCGACGGCATGCTGGCGACCAGCGGCATCGCCAAGCCGCCGATGATCATGGTCGCTGCGGCCAGCACGCCGCGGCAGGCGCGGCTCGATACGCCCTTCGACTTGAGGTGCTGGGAAATGTAGCCGCCGGTCAGCACGACGATGCTGCCGAAGATCCACGGCAGGATGGTGAGGTTGCGCCCGAGCGTGGGATCGAGCCCGAGGCCAGACATCATGTAGGACGGGAACCAGGTCAGGCCGAGCGCCAGGCCCCAGTAAGCGGCGAACCCCGCGCAGCACACGGCGATGATGCTGGGACAGGTGAGCAGGTACGGATAGGGCACGCGGTCGATGCCGCCCTGGGCCTCGCTGACCGGCGGATCGACCAGCGTGCCTTCGCGGCCGAAGATCGCCCAGGCCAGCACCCACAGCAGGCCGGCGATGCCGAGCGAGCCGAACGCCCAGTGCCACGAGAAGTGCTTGATGATCTGGGTCAGCAGCGGCACCGCGACGATGACGCCGATCGCCGACCCCTGCGCCAGGATCGCCGTCGGCAGGCCACGGCGCGAATCGGGAAACCACTTGTAGATCGCGTGCGTGGCGACCGGCGCGGCCGGGCCTTCGCCGGCGCCGAGGACGATGCGGCTGGCCAGCATGACGGCGAAGCTCGCCGTGAACAGCATCGGGAACTGGACCAGCGCCCAGACCATCGCCATGACGAGCAGGGTGTGCTTCGCCTGCACCCGATTGGCGACGAAGCCGACGACCACTGCGGAGATCGCGAACAGGAAGAAGAACGAGGAGCCCAGCAATCCGAACTGCTCGGCGCTGAGCCCAAGGCCCTCGAAGCCGATCAGCCCGACGACGATCTTGTCGGCGAAATTGATCAGCATGAAGAGGAAGAGGAGGAACGTGATCCCCCATGCGCCCTTGAGCGGCCGGTCTGGCGGCGGGCGATCCTGCACGGTCACTTTGGCGTCTACTCCGGTTCGTTGCGGCCATTAAGACAGGCGATGGCGGCAAAGGAAAGGGCGCCCGCAGGCGCCCTTTCCGGTCTGTCTATACGAGAAGCGTCAGCTCTTGATATAGGGGCACTTGCCCTCGTTCAGCGGCCGGTAGGCCTTGTCGCCGGGAACGGTGGCGATCAGCTTGTAGATGTCGTCCTTGCTCTTGGACTCCTGCGGCGACTTCACCTGGAACAGATACATATCGCGGATGACGCGGCCGTCCTCGCGCAGCTTGCCGTTCTTGGTCATGACGTCGTTGATCGGCATCTCGCGCATCTTGGCCATCACCGCCTTGGCGTCGTCGGTGCCGGCGGCCTGCACGGCCTTGAGGTAGTGCAGGGTGGCGCTGTAGACGCCGGCCGTCAGCATCGAGGGCAGCTTGTCCTTCTTGGCACGATAGCGCTTGGTCCAGGCGCGGGTCTCGTCGTTGAGGTCCCAGTAGAACGACTCGGTCAGCACGAGGCCTTGCGCGACCGGGAGGGTGAGCGACTGCACGTCAGTCGCGAACACCAGCAGGCCGGCGAGCTTCTGGCCGCCCTTGACGATGCCGAACTCGCCCGCCTGCTTGATCGAGTTGATCGTGTCCTGGCCGGCATTGGCGAGGCCGATCACCTTGGCCTTGGACGCCTGGGCCTGCAGCAGGAACGACGAGAAGTCCTGGGTGCTGAGCGGATGCTTGACGCTGCCCAGCACCTTGCCGCCCGCCGCCTTCACTACCTCGGTCACGTCGCGCTCCAGCGCGTGGCCGAACGCATAGTCCGCGGTCAGGAAGTACCAGGTGTCGCCGCCGTTCTTCACCATCGCCTCGCCGGTCACGTGGGCCAGCGAGTAGGTGTCGTAGACCCAGTGCGCGCCGGTCGGCGAGCAGGCCGGACCGGTGAGATCGCTCGAGGCGGCGCCGGTGTTGAGGTCGATCAGGCCCTTCTCCTGGCTGACCTTGCGGACCGCCAGCGCGACCGACGAGGTGCCGAGCCCGGTGATCATCTTCACACCGTCGACGTCGTACCACTTGCGCGCGATGGCGGCGCCGACGTCGGGCTTGGTCTGGTGGTCGGCCGACAGGATCTCGACCGGACGGCCCAGCACCTTGCCGCCGACGTCCTCGATCGCCAGCTGCATCGCCTCGACCTCGCCGGCGGTCAGGTCGCCGTAGACGCCGGAGAAGCCGTCCATCACGCCGATCTTGAGCGGGCCCGGCGACTGCTGCGCCTGCGCGACGGCCATCACGCCGGCCGTGGTGAGCCCGACGGCTGCGGCCAGGACGCCGCCCAGCCGGGCAAAATTGCTGATCTTCATGCTCATTCTCCCAAGTCTCCCAAGCGTTTCTCGTCTTCTGATTATGGCGAGCGACGGGAGCTTACGGTCGGGGGTGACGCATTGCCAAGCGCCCAGCAAAAAAGGCGCCTCCCGAAGGAAGCGCCTTTTCGTCGCGATGGCTGCGAATTACTTGATGTACGGGCAGTGACCGTCCTTGAGCGGACGGAAGGCCTGGTCGCCCGGCACGGTGGCGATCAGCTTGTAGATGTCGTCCGGTCCCTTGGACTCCGCGGGCGCCTTGACCTGGAACAGATAGAGGTCGCGGATGACACGGCCGTCCTCGCGCAGCTTGCCGTTCTTGGTCATGACGTCGTTGATCGGCATCTCGCGCATCTTGGCCATCACCGCCTTGGGCTCGTCGGTGCCCGCCGCCTGCACCGCCTTCAGGTAGTGCAGGGTGGCGCTGTAGGTGCCGGCGATCGTCATGTTCGGGATCTTGTCGCGCTTGGCGCGGAAGCGCTTGGTCCAGGCACGGGTCTCGTCGTTCTGGTCCCAGTAGAAGGCCTCGGTCAGCACCAGGCCCTGCGCCACCGGCAGGGTGAGCGACTTCACGTCGTTGGCGAACATCAGCAGGGCCGCGAGCTTCTGGCCGCCGGCGACGATGCCGAACTCCGCCGCCTGCTTGATCGAGTTCACCGTGTCCATGCCGGCGTTGGCGAGGCCGATGATCTTCGCCTTCGACGCCTGGGCCTGCAGCATGAAGGACGAGAAGTCCTGGGTGCTGATCGGATGCTTGACGTCGCCCACCACCTTGCCGCCGGCCGCCTTCACGACCGCGGCGGTCTCGTCCTCGAGCGACTTGCCGAAGGCGTAATCGGCGGTGACGAAGAACCAGCTGTCGCCGCCCGACTTGACCACCGCGCTGCCGGTGACGTGCGCCAGGGCGTAGGTGTCGAACACCCAGTGCGCGCCGGTCTCCGAGCAGGCGGGGCCGGTCAGGTCGGCCGTGCCGGCACCGACGTTGAGATCGATCTGGTGCTTCTCCTGCGCCACCTTGCGGACCGCGAGCGCCACCGACGAGGTGTCGACGCCGGTGATCATGCCGATGCCTTCGTCGTACCACTTGCGCGCAATGGCGGCGCCGATGTCGGGCTTGTTCTGATGGTCGGCCGAGACGATCTCGATCGGGCGGCCCAGCACCTTGCCGCCGACATCCTCGATCGCCAGCTGCATCGCCTCGACATTGCCCTGGGTCAGGTCGCCGTAGACGCCCGACAGGCCGGCCAGCATGCCGATCTTCAGCGGCTTGGTGTCCTGCGCCCAGCTTTTCTCGGAAACGGCCGACTGGCCGAGCGTGGCAAGACCGATGCCGGCTGCCAGCATGCCCGCAAAGCGGGCCACACGAACTCTACGCATAAGCTTTGCTTCCTCCCCTACGCGACAAACGCGACTGACGCGGCAACCTTACCGGCTCGCATCGTTCGGTGTCACCTCCGCAGTGCCATGCGCGCGACTCATGACGGTCCACAGGGCTCCGTCGAGCCGGGTCGGGAAGTGCGCGGCGAGGTAGGGGCCGTAGGCCGCCTTCGCCTGCTCGGTCCAGGCGAAGTTGGTGGTGAACTTCGGGACCAGCACGGTATCGGCGTCGGCGAGATAGTCCTCGGGCGTAGGCGTCGGTGCGCCGGCACCCGACCAGAGATTGCCGCCGCGCCGCGGCTCGACGCCGAGCATGAAGGGCAGGGGATCGACCTGGTCGAGCACGGCGATCTTGCCCTTCGCGAGGCCGTGCTCTTCGAGCAAGGCGGCGGCCGCCGTCAAGGTCTCGATGTATTCGTACGGCGAAAGTTCGTAGCGCGGACGGATCGCGCGCGTGCGCCCGAACAGGAGGAAACGGTCGCGGCCGGCCGAAACGTCGGCGAGCAGGCCCTCGGGCTCCTTCGGCACGGCAAGACCGCGGAGATTGGTCTTGTCGACCGTACGGAGGTAACCCTCGCCGAGGCGCATATGGTAACCGATGAGGCTGGTGGCCGAGCTGACGATGGCGGCGAAAGGAAAGACCAGAACCGCCAAGCGCAGGGCGGGCGCCGTCGACTGGCGCTGCAACTCGGCCCGGAACAGGAAGGCCATGACGACCGCCAGCGGCACGCTGTGGCTCTGGGAATCCTGCGACAGCAACAGCAGGCCCATGAGCAGGAGGAACGCGGTGGCGATGACCAGCCGCGCCGGCGCCTCACCGCGATGCCACAGCCAGACGGCGAGGCCGACAGCCGCGACGTAGGCCGCGTACTCGCCGGCATTCTCGGCGAAGTCGTTGAAGAAGAAAGCCGCGTCATCGCGCACGATGCCTGCATCCGCAGCGGCCTCGAGGTCGGCGAGATAGGGCCAGTTGAACGGCAGCAGGACGAGCGCGACCGATGCCAGCAAGACGATGGCCCAGCCGCGCCATCGCGACCGGACGTGCGGGGAGGCGGCTATCGCCACGATCACCATCGCCACGCCGGCCGAGAAATACGTGATCTTCAAGTAGAACAGCGCCGCCAGGATCAGGGCGGCGCATAGCATCTCGGCGATGTCGGCACGGCTTTGTCGGGCCGGCGGTTCGAACAGCAGAAGGGCCAACACCGACAGGCCGCCCCAGCCGTAGCGGTTGTAGGCCATGGCGAAGGAATAGGCGTTCGGATGGTCGCCGACATTGGCCGGCCTCAGCACGATCAGGCAGACGAAGACCACGAACAGCACGGCGGGCAGCAGCGCGAGCCGGCGCGCGACGGCCAGGCAGGCGATCGCGAAGATCACGGCCGCGGCGATCGCCATGCCGACGGCCACAGCCTTTGGCGACGGGCCGATCAGCCGGAAACCGGCCTCGGTGAGCAGGAAGGTGAGCGTGCCGACCGGCTCATGGAAGTCGGCGTGCGGTACGTGTCCGAACCAGAGATGCCAGGCACCGGCGAGGTTGAACATCAGATCCCACGTCATCTCGCTCGAGATCATTCGCGACGGCGACAGGACCGCCCATCCTGCCGTCAGCACCGGCACGCCGGCCGCGAGCACGAGCAGCGGCAGGAACGCGCGTCTGCTCATGCGCCCCCGCTTGGGCTCTGGACATCGCGATAAAGCTTCGATTTAGTCGCGGCACCGCATGGGGAGGCAATGGCGGAACAAGAAACAATTCTGGAAGCCCAGGGACTGACCAAGGAGTTCAAGGGGTTCGTTGCAGTCAAGGACGTCAATCTGCGTATCCGGCGCCACACCATCCACGCCCTGATCGGGCCCAACGGTGCCGGCAAGACGACCTGCTTCAACCTGTTGACGCACTTCCTGACGCCTACCGCGGGCCGCATCCACTTCAACGGGCGGGAGATCACCGGTTCCTCGCCTGCGGCAATCGCGCGCATGGGGCTCGCGCGTTCGTTCCAGATCTCCGCGGTGTTTCCCCATCTCTCGGTGCGCGAGAACGTGCGCGTCGCGCTGCAGCGCAAGCTGCGCAATTCCTTCTTCTTCTGGCGGTCCGAGCGCATCCTCGATTCACTGAACGGCCGGGCACTCGAGCTGGTCGACGCGGTCGGCCTGTCCGCCTTCGCCGAACTGCCCGCTGTCGAGCTGCCCTACGGCCGCAAGCGGGCGCTCGAGATCGCCACCACGCTCGCGCTCGATCCCGAGATGATGCTGCTCGACGAGCCGATGGCCGGTCTCGGCCAGGAGGACATCACGCGCATCGCTGCGCTGATCCGCACCGTCGCCAAGAATCGCACCGTCCTGATGGTCGAGCACAATATGAGCGTCGTCGCCGATCTGTCCGACACCATCACCGTGCTGGCCCGCGGCGAGGTGCTGGCCGAGGGACCCTACGAGACGGTGTCGAAGAATCCGCAGGTGGTCGAAGCCTATGTCGGGACGGGTCATGGCTGAGACACTGCTGAAGGTCGATGGCCTGCAGGCCTGGTACGGCGAATCGCACATCCTGCACGGCGTCGGGTTCGAGATCGGCCGCGGCGAGCTGGTCACGCTGCTGGGCCGCAACGGCGCGGGCAAGACCACCACGCTGAGGTCGGTGATGGGCATCGTCGAGCGGCGCACCGGCTCGGTGAAGTTCGCCGGCCGCGAGACCATCCGCGAGCCGTCCAACGTCATCGCGCGGCAGGGCATCGCCTACTGCCCGGAGGAGCGCGGCATCTTCTCGAGCCTCAATGTCGAGGAGAACATGCTGCTGCCGCCGCAGGTCAAGGCGGGCGGCATGAGCCTCGGCGAGATCTACGAGCTGTTCCCCAACCTCAAGGAGCGGCGGCGCAGCCAGGGCACCAAGCTGTCGGGTGGCGAGCAGCAGATGCTGGCGATCGGCCGCATCCTGCGCACCGGCGCCACCATGCTGCTGCTCGACGAGCCCACCGAGGGCCTTGCACCGGTGATCGTGCAGCGCATCGGCGAGGTGATCCGCACGCTCAAAAGCCGCGGCTTCACCATCCTGCTGGTCGAGCAGAACTTCCGCTTCGCCGCCACCGTCGCCGACCGCCACTACGTGATGGAGGACGGCCGGGTGGTCGACACGATGGCCGCAGCCGACGTCCAGGCCAATGTCGGCAAGCTGCAGGCCTATCTCGGAGTGTAGGCGCCATGGGTTCGTGCAATATCTTCGAGCTCTCGACGCAGCTGCTGTTCAGCCAGCTGCTGCTCGGCCTGATCAACGGCGCCTTCTATGCCATGCTGAGCCTGGGGCTCGCCGTGATCTTCGGCATGCTGAACGTCATCAACTTCACGCACGGCGCGCAGTACATGATGGGCGCCTTCGCCGCCTGGCTGATGCTGACCGAGCTCAACATCCCGTTCTGGGGCGCGCTGATCCTGGCGCCGATCTTGGTCGGCCTGTTCGGCATCCTGATCGAGCGGTTGATGCTGAAACGCATCTACCATCTCGATCATCTCTACGGATTCCTGCTGACTTTCGGCCTGGCGCAGATCATCGAGGGCCTGTTCCAGTGGCGCTGGGGCTCGTCCGGCGCGCCATACCAGAGCCCGATCGCCGGCGGCTACAATCTCGGCTTCATGTACCTGCCGGCCTATCGCGGCTTCGTGGTGATCGCGGCGCTCGTGATCTGCCTCGCCACCTGGTTCGCCATCGAGCGCACCCGGCTCGGCGCCTACCTGCGGGCCGCGACCGAGAACCCGACCCTGGTCCGCGCCTTCGGCATCAACGTGCCGCGGCTGATCACGCTCACCTACGGCCTCGGCGTCGGCCTCGCGGCGCTGGCGGGCGTGCTGGCGGCGCCGATCCAGCAGGTCTCGGCGCTGATGGGTACCAACCTCGTGCTGGTCGTGTTCGCCGTTGTCGTTATCGGCGGCATGGGCTCGATCATGGGCTCGATCGTCACCGGCTTCGGCCTCGGCCTGGTCGAGGGCTTCACCAAGGTTTGCTATCCGCCGGGCTCCAACACCGTGATCTTCGTCGTCATGGCGCTGGTCCTGCTGGTCAAGCCGGCCGGCCTGTTCGGGCAGACCAAATGAACCGCACCCTCGTCGCCGTCGTGCTCGCGGTCCTGGCGCTCGTCGCGCCATGGTTCTTCTATCCGGTCTTCCTGATGAAGGCGCTGTGCTTCGCGCTGTTCGCCTGCGCCTTCAACCTGCTGCTGGGCTATGCCGGCCTGATGAGCTTCGGCCATGCCATGTTCTTCGGCATGGCGGCCTATTTCTTCGGCCACATGGTGAAGGTCTGGGGCTGGCCGATCGAGCTCGGCCTGGTCGCGGCGGTGCTGGGCGCAGCACTGCTTGGCCTCGTCACCGGCGCTCTCGCGATCCGGCGTCAGGGCATCTACTTCGCGATGATCACGCTCGCCTTCGCGCAGATGATCTACTTCCTCTGCGTGCAGATGCCGTTCACCGGCGGCGAGGACGGCCTGCAGGGCATTCCGCGCAAGCCGCTGTTCTTCGGCCTGATCGATACCGAGAACGACTACGTCCTGTACTACGTCGTGCTGGTGATCTTCCTGTTCGGTTTCGGCGCGATCTACCGCTTCATCCATTCGCCGTTCGGGCAGGTGCTGAAGGCGATCCGCGACAACGAGCAGCGCGCGGTGTCGCTCGGCTACGAGGCCGACCGCTACAAGCTGCTGGCCTTCGTGCTGTCGGCCGCGGTCGCGGGCCTGGCCGGTGCGACCAAGGCGATGGTCGTGCACTTCGCGACGCTGACCGACGTCGCCGCCAGCACCTCGGGCGAGGTCGTGCTGATGGCCCTGATCGGCGGCCTCGGCACCATCACCGGGCCGGTGGTCGGCGGCTTCGTGCTGGTCGCCATGCAGGACTATCTCGCCTTCGTCGGCCAGCTCGTGCTGGTGATCCAGGGCGCGATCTTCGTGGTGATCGTGCTCGGCGCGCGGCGCGGGCTGGTCGGCGAGTTCAGCGCGTGGTGGAAGGCGCGCCGCCGGCCGGGATAGGCGGCTGCACCAGATCGTTGCAGTTGCTGCCGTGGGCCATCAGGCAGTCCTCGACCACCGAGGCCTCGCGCAGGCGATGGACCAGGAACAGCCCGGCCACCACCAGCCCCGCCATGATCGCCAGCACGATCAGCTTGCTGCGCCGGCCGGCCGCCTCGCGCTCCTCCTCGTCCGGCTCCAGGTACTCCTCGTCCTCGTAGCGGCCGGTCATGACGGCGGCCCTCAGTCGGCGGCGCGCGCGCCGGCTTCGCCGGGGACCTGATCCTTGGCAGGCACGTTCGCGGGGATCTCGCCTGTCGGCCGCCGCCGCTTGCCGCTCAGCCAGTGGGCGAAGCGGTCGAAGTAGAGGTAGATGACCGGCGTCGTGTAGAGCGTCAGCCATTGCGACACCAGCAGGCCGCCGACGATGGCGACGCCGAGCGGACGGCGCAGCTCGGAGCCCGCACCCTGGCCGATCGCCAGCGGCAGGCCGCCGCCGATCGCGGCGAAGGTCGTCATCATGATGGGCCGGAAGCGCAGCAGGCAGGCTTCGTGGATCGCCTCCTGCGGGCTCTTGCCGTGGACGCGCTCGGCCTCGAGCGCGAAGTCGATCATCATGATCGCGTTCTTCTTGACGATGCCGATCAGCAGGATGATGCCGATCAGCGCGATGACGCTGAGGTCGTAGCCCGTGATCATCAGCGCCAGCAGCGCGCCGACGCCGGCCGACGGCAGGGCCGACAGGATCGTGATCGGATGCACGTAGCTCTCGTAGAGCATGCCGAGCACGATGTAGACGGCGAGTATCGCCGCCGCGACCAGGAACGGCGTCGACGACAGCGACGACTGGAAGGCCTGCGCCGTGCCCTGGAAGCTGCCGTCCAGCGTGATCGGCGTCTTGAGGTCGGCCTCCATGCCCTTGATGGCGTCGACCGCCTGGCCGAGCGCCACGCCCGGCGCCAGATTGAAGGACAGGGTGACGGCCGGGAACTGGCCCTGGTGGCTGACGGTGAGCGGCGCGATCCGGTTGGTGAAGTGCGCCACCGTGCTGAGCGGTATCTGTGCCCCGTTCGCGCCGGGCACGTAGAGCCGCGACAGCGAGGTCGGATCCTTGGTGAACTCCGGCTGCGCCTCGAGCACCACCTTGTACTGCGTGCTCGAGGTGTAGATGGTCGCCACCTGGCGCTGGCCGAACGCGTCGTACAGTGTCTGGTCGATCATCGAGAGCGACAGGCCGAGCCGCGCGGCGGTGTCGCGGTCGATGTCGATGGCGACGTGCGGCGAGGCGATCTGCTGGTCGGACGCGACGTCCTGCAGCTGCGGCAGCTTCGCCATGTGCTCCTCGATGATGGGCGCCCAGCGATTGAGCTCGTCCGCATCGGTCGAGGTGAGGGTGTACTGGAATTCGGTCTTGCTGAGGCGGCCGCCGACATTGATGTCCTGCCCGGCCTGCATGAAGTACTTAACGCCCGGCACCCGGGCCACCTTGGGCCGGAGCCGCTGGATCACCTTCTGCGCCGAATCGCCCGGCCGCTCGGCGAACGGCTTGAGCTGGATGAACATGCGGGCCGTGTTCTCGGCCGAATTGCCGCCGGTCGAGCCGACGAAGCCCACGACGCCGCTGACCGCCCGGTCCTGCTTGACGATATCGGCCAGCTGGTTGGCGAGGTCGGCCATCGCATAGAAGGAGATGTCCTGCCGCGCCTCGGCCTGGCCGAAGATGAAGCCGGTGTCCTGCTCCGGGAAGAAGCCCTTGGGGATGGTGACGTAGAGGTACCCGGTGACGGCGATCAGCGCGATCGTCGACATCAAGGCGATGAACCGGTGGCGAAGCACGAAAACCAGGCCGCGGTCGTAGGTCCGCACCGCGCCGTTGAAGACGTCCTCGCACCACTGGTTCAGCCGGCCGCGCTTCTCGTCGCTGTGGCGCTTGAGGAACTGCGCGCACATCACCGGCGTGAGCGTCAGCGAGACGAAGGCCGACATGCACACGGCCACCGTCACCACGACGGCGAACTCGCGGAACAGCCTGCCGACGATGCCGCCCATGAACAGCAGCGGGATGAACACGGCGATCAGCGAGAAGGTGATCGACACGATGGTGAAGCCGATCTGGCCCGCGCCCTTCAGCGCCGCGTCGAACGGCTTCTCGCCCTCCTCGATGTAGCGCACGATGTTCTCGATCATGACGATCGCATCGTCGACCACGAAACCGACCGCGATCGTGAGGCCCATCAGCGACAGATTGTCGATCGAGTAGTCGCAGACATACATCACGCCGAAGGTGCCGACGATCGCCAGCGGCACGGTGATGCTCGGGATGATGGTCGCCCAGAGATGCCGCAGGAAGATGAAGATCACCAGCACGACGAGGCCGACGGTGAGCATCAATGTGAACTGCACGTCCTCGACCGAGTCGCGGATCGACTGCGAGCGGTCCGACATCAGGGTGACGTGCACGCTTTGCGGGATGGAGGCGAGCAGGCGCGGCATCATCCCCTTGATGCGGTCGACGATCTCGACGGTGTTGGCGCCGGGCTGGCGGAAGATCAGCAGCAGCTCGGCGCGCTTGCCGTTGTACCAGGCGCCGGTGCGCGGGGACTTGGTGGCGTCGATGACGTTGCCGACATCCTGCAGCTTGACCGGCGCGCCGTTGCGGTAGGCGACGATGATGTTCTTGTAGGCGTCGGCGTTGAACAGCTGGTCGTTGGTGTCCAGCATGACCGACTGGTTTTCGTTCTCGAGGTTGCCCTTGGCCTGGTTGACCGTCGAGGCGGTGAGGGCCGCGCGGACATCCTCGAGCGAGATGCCGTGTGCCGCGAGCGCCGCCGGATTGGCCTGCACGCGGACGGCGAAATCCTGCTGGCCGGCGACCAGCACCTGCGACACCCCGGTCACCGCCGACAGTTTCTGGGCGAGGATGACGTAGGCGTAGTCGTCGACCTTGTACATTGGCAGATCGTCGGACGAGATCGCGTAGATCAGCACCGATCGGTCGGCCGGGTTGACCTTGCGATAGGTCGGCGGGTTGGGCAGGTCCTTGGGCAGGAGGCCGCTTGCGGCATTGATCGCGGTCTGCACGTCGGTCGCCGCGCCGTCGATCTTGCGGTTGAGGTCGAACTGCAGGGTGATCGAGGTGGCGCCGAGGCCGCTGACCGAATTCATCGAGGCGAGGCCCGGAATGGCGGCGAACTGCTGCTCCAGCGGCGTTGCCACCGAGGAAGCCATCGTCTCGGGGCTGGCGCCGGGCAGGCTGGCGGTTACGGTGATGGTCGGAAAGTCGACATTGGGCAGCGCCGACACGGGCAGCAGGCTGTAGGTCGCCGATCCGAAGACCAGCAGACCGAGCATCATCAGCGATGTGGCGATCGGCCGGCGGATGTAGGTTTCAGAGATGTTCATCCGCTTGTCAGCCGCTCTTGCCGGGTTGCTCGCCTGCTGGTGACGAAGCGGTCGGCCGGTCGACGCGCACATGGGCGCCGTCGGTCAGGCGGTACTGGCCGTCGGCCACGATCTTCTCGCCGACGGCGACGCCCTTGGTGATCACCGCGATGCCGTCCTGCGTCGCGGCAACCTCGAGCGGGCGCCGCTCCACGGTGTTGTCGGCCTTGACGATATAGCCGTAAGGGCCGCTGGCGCCCTGCATGACGGCCCGCTGCGGCACAGTGGTCGCGTCCTTGCGGGTCGACAGCTGCAGGCGGACGCTGACGAACTGGCCGGGCCACAGCTGCTCGTCCTTGTTCTCGTAGCTCGCCTTCAGGCGCAGCGTGCCGGTCGCCGTGTCGATCTGGTTGTCGACCAGCGTCACCTTGCCCTCGGCCAGCTTATAGGTGTCGTCGGCGCTGTAGGCGTAGGCGGTCAAGGCTTCCTTCGCCTGGGTCTTGCGCAGATTGTGGTTGGCGTATTGCGGTATGGTGAAATTGACGAAGATCGGCTTGATCTGGGTGATGGTCACCAGCGTGGTGTTCTGGTTCGCCTGGACCAGATTGCCGAGATCGACCAGCCGCTGGCCGGTGCGGCCGTCGATCGGCGCGCGAATGTCGGAATAGACGAGATTGAGCTTGGCGGTGTCGATCGCCGCCTGATCGCCGGCGATCGCCGCCTTGAGCCCGTCGACCGTCGCCTTCTGCTGGTCGTAGCTCTGGCGCGACTGGAAGCCCGGCCCCAGGAGCTTGCCGTAACGCTCGAGATCGAGCTGGGCGGCTTCGAGCTGGGCCTCGTCGCGCTGCTTGGCAGCGACCGCGCGATCGAGCGCCGCCTGGTACGGCCGGGGATCGATCTGGAACAGCGGATCGCCTTCCTTGACGTCCTGGCCCTCATGAAAATCCACTTTGACGATCTGGCCGTCGACCCGCGTCTTGACCGCGACGGTCTTGTAAGCCTGCACGGTGCCCAGCCCGCGGATATAGACCGGCACATCCTTGGCCTCGGCGACGGCCACGGTGACCGGGATGCCGGCAGGACCCGACGGCCCCACCGCTGCCCGCGCCTTGTCGCGGAGGGCCTGGTCGAAGAAGAAATACCCGACGGCCGCGACCACCAGCACCACGCCGACGATCATGACGCCGGACTTCCTCACCTTGGCCATCCACCAGCCTCCCTTCCATCCCCCCAGCAGTACGAGTCGTCCGGCCCTTTTATGTCCGCAGCGCGGCTGCGTACGCACGCAGATCGTCGCTCACGGGGTCAAAAACCTGTGAGGGCGCAACTGGATATTATCACGCCCCGTAATGCTCCGCTCCGGCCGTAAAAACCGTAGTAAGGCCGCCGTAAGGTAAGCCCGCCACCTTCTCGCCATGACCGTCGGAACGACGCTCCGTTTCACATCGACCCTGGCGGTCCTGACGGGTTTGGCCCTGGGCGGCTGCTCGAGCACCTGCGTCAGCAACAACCAGAAGCTGGCGAAGCTGGCACCGGGGATGAGCTACGACGACGTCACTGCCGTCATGGGCTGCCAAGGCCGGCTGGTCCGCGGGTCCCTTGGCGACGGCGATGGCTACGCGGTCGCGGAATGGGCCGGCCCGACATCGCTGTTCCGCCAGACCGACATGATGTTCTTCGACCGTCGTCTGCTCTGGTACGATTCGCGCGCCGCACCCGGCTTCTAGAGCCTATGCGCTGCGCCGGAATTCGCACCTCGACTATTGATTCTTGAGGATGCGGTCCAACTCGTCGCGCAGCTGGCGAACCGTGACGCTTTCGTTGGTGGCCAACAGGTTGGCAACATGGCTCGGCAGCGGGATCGAGCGCTCTGCGCGCAGCACCGCGTCCTCGCTCTCTGCATATTCCTGCGCCTCCATGCGCTGGAGCGCGTCCCGCAGATGATAGGCTTCGCGCCGATTGGGTTGCCGCCGCGCGCGCTCCAGACCCGCCAGAAAGCGCGTGATCCGTTGGGCGATGTTGCCCCGTCCCGGGGCGCTGGCATCCGAACCTTCAACCATGGGCATGAGGAGTCCTAATCCGGCTGACGCGGGTTGGGCAAGGCAACAGCGACTATGAAATTGCATCTTGAAATCTGTGCGGCACTGCTTGCGGCGGCGATGCCGGTTGGCGATGCTGCAGGCCACCTTGGTTTGGGGGCTGCGCTGTTGTGAAACGTCGAGCCTGTCTTGCCGCCGGCGCGTTGGCCGCGCCGGCGCTCCTGATCGGCCCGGCGTTGGGGCAGGGTCTCCCGCGCGAGAAGGATCTGCGCATCTTCGTCGGCTTCGAGCAGGGCGGCGGCGCCGACTCGGTGGCGCGCGCCATCGCCGTGCAGCTGCAGCGTCGGACCAGCCGCCGGGTGATGGTCGAGAACCGCACCGGCCAATACGGCGCGATGCCGGGCGAGGTCGTCAAGAAGGCGCCGCCCGACGGCAGCGAGCTTGCTCTGCTGTCGTCGACCACACTGGTGTCGCGCCTCACCAGCAAGAGCTTTCCGTTCGACCCCATCCATGATCTCACGCCGATCACAAAAGTCGGCACCTACCCGATCGCCTTTGCGGTCTCGCCGTTGGTGCAGGTCGACAGCTTCAAGGCGTATCTCGACTGGATGCACGACGGCGACGCGCAGCGCCATCGCATCGCCGTGTCGTCCAACACGACCTTCATCGAGGTGCTGAACGTGCTGCTGCGCCGTTCGATCAGCGAGCAGCTCGAGGCGGTGCCCTATCGCGGCGTCGTCGCCATCCTGGGCGACCTGCGCGACGGGCGGATCCCCGCGACCGTCAACACGCTCACCTCGCTGCTGCCGCCGCACCGGGGCGGCCGCTGCCGCATCCTGATGATCACCGCGAACCGCCGGCTCCAGGTCGCGCCCAACATTCCGACCGCGGCGGAACTCGGCTATCCGACCCTCGACATGGAGGAATGGTTCGGTCTTTTCGGGCCGC
This sequence comes from Reyranella sp., assembly GCA_035293665.1. GTDB lineage: Bacteria > Pseudomonadota > Alphaproteobacteria > Reyranellales > Reyranellaceae > Reyranella. The sequence continues at coordinate 16,949 of DATGMK010000048.1, forward strand.
CCGGCATGCCGGCGGACAAGGTGGAGCAGCTGAACCGCCGCCTGCGCAGCGTGATCGACGATCCGGAAGTGGTCGGGCTGATGCGGCCGCTCGGCCTCGAGGTCGATACCGGCTCGCCGCAGGAGCTGGTCGCGTTGATCGAGGGGCACCGCCGCACCTGGCAGAGCCGCATGGCCGCGACCGGGGTCCAGGCATCCAACTGACTAGGTCTGCCGCGCGCTGGCTGCGAGGCAGGCGCTGAGCTGCGCCGCGAGCATCGGCACGTTCGGCGTATCCATGATCGTTGTGTGCTCGCCGGGAATTTCGATGACCTCGAACGATTTCGCCGCCCGTCGCCAGATCGGCCGGGGATCGCACGTGTTGTAGCGCGGGCCGGCGGTCATGAAGAAGTGCAGGTGCCCGTCGAAGAGCGACGGTGCAAAAGTGTGGAACGCACGCAGTCCGATCGCATACATCTCGCGGTAGCGCCGGCGCAGCTCCTCGGGGACGTCCTCGAGCGGCCAGTCGAAGCCCTCCAGCGGCGGCGGCGAGATCGTACGGCGCAGCTTCAGAATCTTCGCGCTGAGATAGCGGCGCCAGTCGATGGGCGACATGGTGCAGAGCTTGCGGAGCACACGCACGGCCAGCACGCTCGCGTAGGCGAGCTTGTGCGGAACCGGCAGGAAGCGATGGTGCAGATCGGTCTCGAGCAGCGCCATCAGCGCGACCGGCTCTCCTGCCGCGCGCAGGCGGCAGGCCATCTCGAACGCCACCATGCCGCCGAAGGAATAGCCGGCCAGGGAATACGGCCCGTTCGGCTGGATCCCACGGACCACCTCCAGGTAGGCCTGCGCCATCTCCGCGATGGTGCGGTGCGGTTCGAGGGCGGGGTCGACGCCACGCGCCTGGATCGCGATGACGGGCCGGTCCGTGCGGAGCTGCATGGCGAGCGGCGCCAACTGCAGCACGTTGCCGAAGACGCCGTGCACGATGAACAGCGGGGGCCCCGCGCCTGGCCGCAGCGGGACGAGATGCGAGAAGGCGGGCCGGCGGCCCTGGCGCACGAGGGACGCCAGGCCGCGGATGGTCGGCGCGGCGAAGAAAGCGGACATCGTCGGCTCGGCGATCGCCATCGAGCGCAGCCTCGCCAGCATCGTGAAGGCGAGCAGGGAATGGCCGCCGAGATCGAAGAAATTGTCGTCGAGCCCGATCTCGGGCCGCTGCAGCAGATCCTGCCACAACGCGATCAACGCCTGTTCGAGCTCGCCGAGCGAGCCCGTGGAGCGAGCGCTTGCCCCAGCCGGCGGATCGGGCAGATGTGCCCGGTCGATCTTGCCGCTGACGGTGAGCGGCAGGGCCGCCATCGCCACGTAGTGCGCGGGAACCATGTACGGCGGCAGCTGCTGGCGAAGAAAAGCGGGTAGCGTCGCCGCGAGGTCGATGGTCGCGTCGCTCGGCACAATGAACGCGACGAGCGATCTTTCCCCCGATGCATCCGGGACGGTTTTCACTGCCGCTGCGCGCACGCCGGCGTGCGCCGCCAGCACTTGTTCGACTTCCTCGAGCGCGACGCGGAAGCCGCGGATCTTCACCTGGTTGTCGATCCGGCCGAGGAACAGCAACGTGCCGTCGGGCCTCATCTTCACCTGGTCGCCGGTGCGGTAGAGCCGCCCCTCTGCGACGTGCGGCAGGGAGACGAACCGGCGGGCCGTCAGCGCGTCATCGCCGCGATAGCCGCGCGCCACACCGATCCCGCCGATCAGCAGTTCGCCCGGCACGCCGGCAGGCACGGCGGCGTCGTTGGCGTCGAGCACATGGATCGAGGTGTTCGCCAGCGGCCGGCCGATCGGCACCGGATCGGCGCCGTCGGCCACCGCCTGGATCAGCGACCAGATGGTCGTCTCGGTCGGACCGTATACGTTCCAGGCGGCGGCGGTGCGCCGGCGCAGCTCCTGCGCCAACCCCGCCGACAGGGCCTCGCCGCCGCACAGGACCCTGAGATCCGGTTGGCCGGCCCAGCCCGACTGGATCAGGGCCCGCCACAGGGCGGGCGTTGCCTGCATGACCGTGGCGCCGCTGCTGTCGATCAGGTTGGCGAGGCGGTGGGGATCGATGACATCGGCCCTGGCGGCGAGGATCAGGCGGCCGCCGGTCACCAGCGGCAGGAACAGCTCCAGCGCGGCGATGTCGAACGAGATGGTGGTGACAGACAGCAGCCTGTCGCGCGCGTCGAAGCCGATCTCCCGCCGGATTGCCGACAGCAGGTTCACGACCGACCGATGCTCGATCTCGACCGCCTTGGGGCGTCCCGTCGAGCCGGAGGTGTAGAGAATGTAGGCGAGTGTCTCCGGCGTCACCGGCGGCGCGTCGTCGGGCGTGGGATCGCCGATCTCCTCGCACAACAGGACCGGTGCATTGGAGCGCGGGAGCCGGCCGGCCACCTCGGCCTGCGAGAGGAGGGCGGCAGGTGCGGCATCGTCGATCAGCAAGGCGAGGCGTGCTGCCGGCAGATCCGGATCGAGCGGCAGATAGCAGCATCCGGCCTCGAGAATCCCGAGCAGGCCCGCCACCAGATCAGGTGTGCGCTCCATCGCGATGCCGATCACCGATTCGCGGGCAACGCCGAGCCGCCGCAGACGACCCGCGATGGCGCGCGCCCGTCGATGCAGCTCCGCGTAGGTCCAATACGTGCCTTCGGCTTCGATCGCGACAGCGTCAGGGGTTTTCGCCGCCTGCGCCCGGACCCAGCCGTGAAGGGTCACGTCGGGGATCTCGGCGGCACTCCCAGCATTCATCGCCTGCACGATCTGGCGCTCCTGCGGAGTCAGGATCGGCAGGTCGCGGAGCCTGGTCCGCGGATCGGCGACGACGCCTTCGAGCAGCGTCCGCCAGTGACCGGTCATGCGGCCGATCGTGTCCTCGTCGAACAGCTCGCGGTCGTAGAGGAAGCGGCCGATCAGCTGCCCATCGCGCTCGTCGAGCTCGAGATACAGGTCGAACTTCGCGCTGCCGGTCGCGACATCCATCTGCGTCAGGTCCCACCCCTCCGGCCAGCCCTCGCTCGGCGGCTGGATCGAGAACAGGACCTGGTACAGCGGATGGCTGCTTCCTTGGCGCTGCGGACGGACCGCGCGGACCACGCGGTCGAAGGGCGCCGCTGCCGCGTCGACCGCCTCGATCACCATCGCCTGGATCTCGTCGAGGTAGGCGTGGAATGTCTTGGCACCGCTCGGCCGGCTGCGCAGCGCCACGCCGTTCAGGAAATAGCCGATCGTTTGCTCCAGCTCCGGCCGCGAGCGCGTGTCCACCACGCCGCCGATCACGATGTCGTCCTGACCGGAATAGCGATGCAGCAGCGCCTTGAAGCTCGCGAGGAGCAGTGCGTAGAAGGTGACGCCGAGCGATGCCGCCGTTTGTTTCAGCGCAGCGGTGAGCGCGTGCGGCAGGTCGAAGGTCAGCATGCCGCCTTCATGACGCCGCACCGCGGCAGGCAGGCGGTCGATTGGCAACTTCAGGTCCGACGGCAGGTTCGCCAGCCGTCGCTGCCAGTAGGCGAGGCACCGCGCCTCGTGCGGCCCACCCAGCCGCGGCCGCTGCCACACCGCATAGTCGCCGTACTGCAGCGCCGGCGGCGGCAGCTGCGGGGGCTCTCCGCGGGACAGTGCGGCGTAAGCCGCGGCGAGCTCGGGCAGCAGAACGCGGTAGATCGAGACGCCGTCGAAGACGATGTGGTGCAGGCTGAAATAGAGGCGATGGCGCTCCGGCTCGAGCCGCACCGCCGTCACGCGCACCAGCGGCGCGCGGGCGAGATCGAACGGCCGGCGCGCTTCTTCGGTCGCCAGGGCGATCGCCGCCGCGTCCCGTTCCTGCTCGGGCAGATGGGTGAGATCGACGAAGTCGAGCGCGATCCGCGCCAGGGGATCGACGACAGCGCGGACCGTGCCGCCCTGTTCGACGAAGGCGGTGCGCCATATCTCGTGGCGCGCCAGCAGATAGTCGAGGCTGGCCTGCATCGCCTCGCGGCTGAACGCACCGTGACGGTGCAGGGTGAACGACTCGTTATAAAGCGGCGACGCGGCCATCGCCCCGTGCAGCCATACGCTGGTCTGCTCGGCCGAAAGCGGAACGATGTCGTCCGGTCGTCGGGGCGCAATGTGCTCGGACGGGACGAAGATCGTCTCGTGCCGCCCTGACAGCAGGTCTTCGACCAGGCGGCGTTTCTGTTCGGACAGAGCGGAGTCGTCGGGCATGGCGCTAGGCCTGGAACGTCACCGGCAGCGCCTCGAGCCCGCGCAATCCGAGATTTTGCCGCCAAGTCAGCGGACCCGGTTCGAGCGCCAGGCCCGGAAGGCGGCGCAGCAGCGTCGGGAACGCGATCTGGCCTTCGATCCGGGCGAGCGGCGCGCCGAAGCAGAAATGCGCTCCCCAACCGAAGGCGACGTGGCGGTTGTTGCGTCGTTCGAGATCGAGCCGGTCGGGATCGGGGAACCGTTGGGGATCACGATTGGCGGCGGCCATCACCGCCATGACGGCATCGCGCTTGCGAATCGACTTGTCGCCCAAGGTCAGGTCGGCAGGGCTGAGCCGCGCCGTATGCTGGCTCGGGCTCTCGTAGCGCAGCAGCTCCTCAACGGCCGATTCGACGATCGATCCGTCGTCGCGCAGCCGCGCCAGGTCGGCCGGGTGGCGCAGCAGGGTGAGCAGCCCGTTGCCGATCAGGTTGGTGGTGGTCTCCTGGCCGCCCACCATCGTGACGATGATGTTGGCGACGATCTCGTCTTCGCTGAGCCGCATCCCCCCTTCCGAGGCCTCGATCAGGAGGTTGATCAGGCCTGTCGCCGAACGGCGATTGTCGCGAACCGCCGCGGTGAAATAGCGCGTCATCCCGTCGAGGCTGCGCAGCACGACGGCGACGCGATCCGGATTGTGCTGGAAGTTGCCGAGCATGCCCGCGAAATCGGCGGACCAGTCCTTGAGCTGCTCGTGGTCGGCGGAGGGCACGCCCAGCAGTTCGGCGGTGACGATGGCGGGCAGGGGTGCCGCGAAGTCGTTGATCACGTCCATGCGCCCGCTCGGCCTGACCCGGTCGATCAGCCTGTCGGCGATGTCCTGGATGTGCTCGCGCAGCCCCTCGACCCGGCGCGAGACGAAGGCCTTGGAGCACAGCCCGCGGATGCCGGTATGCGCCGGCGCGTCGAGGAACAGCATCTGCCGGACCATCACCTCGGCGACCGGCCCCAGACTCTGCATGCCCATCGCGCGGAGCTGCTCGGGCGTCGGCGTGCGGTCGGCGGAGAACTTGTGCAGCACCTCGACCACGCCGGCGTAGCTCGTGACCACCCAGGCATGCAGGAACGGATCCCACGCGACCGGATCGAACTCGCGCAGGCGGCGGTAGAGCGGATAGGGATCGGCCAGGACGTCGGGGTCGAGCAGACTGTAGAGGCTGGGCGGCGAAGCGCCGGCCGCGCCACTGCTGGGATCGGCGGCGACCGACATGGCGGTCAGGTCGCCAGCCGGCGGGCGACTTCCTCGTTGTCCATCGCCATGACCATGTCCGTGACCTGCCGCTCGATCTTGCGCGCCAGCTGGGCGACCGTGCGCGCTTCGAACAGGTCGCGCAGCGAGATGTTCGTGCCGAACGCGTCGCGCAGGCGCAGCACCAGCTGGGTGCCGAGCAGGGAGTGTCCGCCGAGCAGGAAGAAGTTGTCGTCGACGCCGACCCGGTCGATCGCCAGCACCTCCTGCACCATTGCCGCGATCCGGGTCTCGGTCGGTGTCGCCGGCGGTCTGTAGTCCTGGTCAGGCATGGCGAGCGCGGGCGACGCCTGGGGCAGCGCCGCCCGGTCGGGCTTGCCGTTCGACGTCAGCGGGATCGACGCCAGCCGGACGAACAGATCGGGCAGCATGTAGTCCGGCAGGCTGCGCGCCAGCTGGGCGCGCAACTCCGACGCGCGCGGCATGGCGCCGTCGCGCGGCACGACATAGGCTACCAGAAGCCGGTCGCCGCCGACGCCGCGGCCGACGACGACGCTCTGCTGCACGTCGGGATGGCGATCGAGCGCCGCCGACACCTCGTCGGGCTCGATGCGATGGCCGCGGACCTTGAGCTGGTCGTCGCGGCGACCGTGGAATTCCAGCGTTCCATCCGGCCGCAGACGCCCGAGGTCGCCGGTGCGATAAAGGCGCTCCGATCCGCGCTGCACGAAGCGCTCGGCTGTGAGGCGTGGGTCGCCGCGGTAGCCCCGTCCGACGTTCGCGCCACCGATCCAGATTTCTCCGGTCTCGCCCTCGCGCACCGGTCCGCCCGCCTCGTCGAGCAGGTGGACGCTGGTGTTGGCGATGGGTCGGCCGATCGACGGCAGGCCCTCGCCCTCCGGCTCGACGACGCCGGACGTGGCGACGACGGTGCATTCGCTCGGGCCGTAGTTGTTGACGACGGTGAAGGGCAGGCCGGGACGCGGCCAGACATGCAGCGCGTCGCCGCCGGTCAGCAGGATGCGCAGGCGCGTGTCCGCCGGCCAGTCGGTGTCGATCAACGGCTCCGCCAGCGGCGTCGGCACGAAGGCGACGGTGATCGCCTCGCGCACCAGCCAGCGCTGCAGCGCGCGGGGCGCGGCGCGCACATCGTCCGGCGCGAGGCAGATCGTGGCGCCCGCCGCGAGCGCAGGGATGAGCTCCCAGATCAGGGCATCGAAGGTGAGCCCGGACAGGCAACTGACGCGATCGCTGGCGCCGACGCCGAACGCCGAGAGATGCCAATCGACGAGGTTGGCGAGATTGCGATGGCTGATCTCGACGCCCTTGGGACGGCCGGTCGAGCCCGAGGTGTAGACCACATAGGCCAGCTGCTCGCCCTCGCCGGGGGTTGCCCGCACCGGATCGACGGCCATGTCCTTGCCCTGGACGATCAGCTTCAGCCCGCTGTCGGCAAGGTCGGCGGTGCGATGCTGTGGCACGATCGCGACGCTTGCGCCCGCATCGGCCAGGACGCCGCGCAAACGTTCGGCCGGCCAATCCGGCGCGAGCGGCAACAGGGCGCCGCCAGCCCGCAGGATGGCGACGATGGCCACGATCTGGTCGAGACTGCGCGGCAGGCAGAGGCCGACCGGCTGCTGCGGCTCGAGGCCCAACGTGCTCAACGCGGAGCCCAGGGTGCGGGCGCGGCTCAGCAGGTCGCCATAGGTGAGCGGAGTGTCGCCGTCGCGGACGGCGATCGCCGAAGGATCCGCTTGGGCAACGGCCAGGATTCTTTGGAAGACAGACCCCCCAAGACAATCCGTCGCCATTACACACTCCGTGGCTGCAACAGAGGGTCGAGGATAGGGATCGGTCGCGCTATTCGGTGTGATCTTGCCGGGACCTGCAGTGTGATCTTGCGGCGACATCCGCAACGCCCGCTATCGTACTGCCTTCGCCAACAGTACGCCGAGCGCAGGACATCGCTGCGAATACCGGTGAAAAGTCATGCCCAGCCGGCTGCGGTCGAAGCGGCCGCGACGGTGCCGAGGTTGGTGGCGCCGCGACGGCTACTCGGCGGCCTGCACCCGCTTGTCCGCGGTGGGCGAAATGTTTTTCATCGTCCCACCGTAGCGATCCGTGAAGGCCGAGGTGTCGATCTCCTCGAGGTCGATCTCGCGGTTCAGGACCTGCTGCTTCCACTGCAGCAGCTTGGGATGCGCTTCCTGGAATTCGGGCATCACTTCCTTGGCGAACAGCTCGAGCGATTCGCAGATGTGCTCGTGCGTGTTGCGGCCGGCCTGGTTGAGGAGCACGACCTGGTCGATGTTGGACGACTGGAAGCGGCGCAGCTTGCGCCGGATCGTCTCCGGCGAGCCGATCAGGCCGCCGCGCAGCGCCGCCTGGTGGGCGTCCGGGTTCGCCTGCTTCCACTTCTGGTACTCGTCCCACATGTTGACAGTGCCGGCGGGTGGACGGCGCCGGCCGGGCGCGGCCGCATAGAAGCGCAGCGCGAACTGGAAGAACGTATCGCCGTCGGCGCGGGCCCGCGCCTCCTCGTCGGTCGGCGCGCACATGAAGAACGAGACCAGCGCGAGGTTGGGGTTGCTGACGTAGTCGGCGAGCTTCTTCTGCCGCTTCACGAAGGCGTTGTAGTAGGCGTGCACCCAGGCGTGCGCGGCATCGGCTGAGACGAACTGGAAGCCGAGCGCGCCCATGCCCCATTCGCCGCACTTGGCGAGCGTCTCGAGCTGCGAGCAGGCGACCCACAAGGGCGGATGCGGCTTCTGCAGCGGCTTCGGCACCACCTGGCGCAGCGGCATGTTGAAGTACTTGCCCTGGTGCTGGCTCGGGCCGTCCTTGAACATCGGCATGATCGCGCGGACGGCTTCCTCGAAAATCTCGCGCTTGTTCTCCATCTCGACGCCGAACGGCTCGAGCTCGGTGATCGAGGCGCTCTCGCCCATGCCGAACTCGCAGCGGCCGTTCGACAAGAGGTCGAGCGTGGCGATCTTCTCGGCGACCCGCGCCGGATGGTTGGTGGTGAGCTGCATGATGCCGTGGCCGAGGCGAATCTGCTTCGTGCGCTGGCTGGCGGCGGCGAGGAAGGATTCGGGGACCGGCGAGTGCGAGTACTCCTCGAGGAAGTGATGCTCGACCTGCCAGGCATGGTCGTAGCCCAGCCGGTCGGCGATCTCGATCTGCTCCAGCGCATTCTGGTACAGCCGGTGCTCGTCGCCGGGCGCCCACGGGCGCGGGAGCTGCAGCTCGTAGAAAATCCCGAACTTCATGGCCGGTTCCTTCTTGTGCTCAGGCCTGCATCAGGATGGGCAGGGCCTGCTTGTACGCGACCTGGGCGCGCGCCTTGAGTTCCGGCAGCGTGCAGCTGCCGATCGGATGCTGGACCGTCAGGAACGGGTAGTCGGGCAGGCCGAGCACCCGCGCGATGTTGCGCGCCGTGACCTCGAAGGGTGTGGTGCAGAGGACCACCGCGCGCTTGCCGAGCTGTTCGAAGGTGATGCCGTCGTGCAGACTGCACGTGGAGCAGGACCCTCAATCACCCAGGCCGGTGATCAGGAAGTCGACCTCCTGGGCGACCTGGACCAGTGTATTGGATGGCGCCGGGGCGCTCGCATTCTTCTTCGAGGCCAACGTGCGCACGGTGCAGCCGTGATGCTGCACGAACAGCGCCGCCACCTCGTTCAGCATCTCCTCGGCATTGAGCTTGCCGTTCTCCAGGATGCCGATGCGCAGGCCGTCGATGCTGCCGAGCGCCGGCGCACGGACCGCCTTGCGCTTGGGCGTGGTGGAAAGCGGCGAATAGAGCTGCATCGGGACCTCGCTTATTTGTCGGGCGCGCGGATCGCGCTGTGCTGCATGATCGAGCCGCGGCCGCGGCTCCACGATGGGATGAAGCAGGAATGGCCGCCGGCATCGCCGCCGCCCATGGTGATCAGGATGTCGTCGGGCGTCAGGCCGCGATGCATGAAGCCCGCCTCGGCCAGCGCATGCGCGCCCTCGCCGTGCTGGGTGTCGTACTCGCGGTCGCGGTACTTGCCGACACTCTTCATGCCGTCGACCGAGCGCTTGGCCTGGGTGAAGAGGTAGGCCTGCGCCTTCTCCCGCGTCCAGCCGGCACCGGCCACGATCTGCATGTGCTCCGGCGCCAGGATCACCACGGCCTGGCCGAGCGTAATGCAGCCGTAGTTGGCCATGGCATCCGCGACCGAGCTCAGGATCTGCTCCGGCGTGTTGCCGCCATGGTTCTCGACATTGCAGAAGCCGCCGCCGGCATAGACGGTGACGCTCGACGTGCCCTTCGGATATCCCTGTGCCTCGCACAGCGGCGGCCACGGATTGCCCCGCGCGCGCTCGGCGATGCAGAAGCTGTACTTGCCGGGATTGCCTTGCGTCGACTTGTCGGAGATGCCGGGCAGCATCTGGAACACGTTGCGCAGGATCAACCGTGTTGCTCGGCCGATCGTGCCATTGGCACGGTTGCCGGGGCCGAACAGGTTGACGTCGGCATTCATGCCGATCTCGTCGGCATAGGGGCCGCTCACGATCACCAGCGGCGCCGAACCGCCGGTGCTGGCGGTCGAGCCGTGGAAGTTGAAGTCCGGCTTATCCATCGCCTCGAAGGCCGCGACCACCACCGGAAAATACTCGGGCAGGCAACCCGCCATCACGGCGTTCACCGCGGCGGCGTGCAGCGACAGGTCGAGACCGGTCGCGGGATGCCTTGCGATCACGGTGTCGGCCGGCCGGCTGTCGGCCGCCAGCATCGCCTTCACCCGATCGACCACCGGCGGCACGACCGGCAGGCCGTCGGTCCAGCCTTGGTCGTAGCAATAGTCGATCGCGGCCAGCAGATCGTCCGGCACCTCGTGAGTGCGAAAGGAAGCCGTGGTGCTCATGCGCAAAGCCTAGGCAGCACCGCCGCCGCGCGCAAAGAAATTCCCGTTGCGCAGGGCGAGACGGCTACAGCACGCAGCCATAGTGGGCCGACTTCACCAAGCGGACATACTTGTCGTGCACCGAGCCCGGCCGGATGCGGGCGGCGAGATCGGGCGCGCGCCACTCGGCCATGCGCCTGTCGATCTCGGCCTGCGGCAGGTCGAGGTTCAGGGTGCGCGCGCGCGGGTCGATGACGATGGTGTCGCCGTCGCGCACCGCCGCGATCGGCCCGCCGCGCGCGGCCTCCGGCGAGATATGGCCGATCAGGATGCCGTGGCTCACCCCCGAGAAGCGGCCGTCGGTGATCAGCGCCACGTCCTCGCCGAGCCCGCGGCCCTGCAGCTGGATGGTGAGCATCACCATCTCCGGCATGCCGGGCCCGCCGACCGGGCCGACATTGCGCACCACGATCACGGTGCCGGGCTTGATCTCGCCGGCGCGGATCGCCTTCATCGTCGCCGGCTCGGAGTCGAACACCCGCGCGGTGCCGCGGAACTCGCCCTTCTCCAGGGTCTTGCCGGACAGCTTCAGCACGCAGCTCTCGGGCGCGAGGTTGCCCTTCAGCACGCTGATGTGGTTGTTCGCCGCCGCGACCGGATTGGAGACGGGATGGATGATGTCCTGGTCGCCGAGCTGGTCGAGCGTCGGCACTCCCGCGAGATTCTCCGCCAGCGTCTTGCCGGTGACGGTCATGACGTCGCCGTGCAGCAGACCGGCGCGCAGCAGCTCCTTCATCACCACCGGCACGCCGCCGATTGCATGCAGGCTGGTCATGGCGTAGGGGCCGTGCGGCTGCAGCTTGGAGAGCAGCGGAATGCGCTCGCCGATCGCCTGGATGCGCTCGATGGTGATCGGCACCTGCGCCTCGCGCGCGACGGCGAGCAGATGCAGGTACATGTTGGTCGAGCCGCCCATCGCATAGACCGTGGCGATGGCGTTCTCGAACGCGCGCTCGGTCATGATGTCCCGGGGCCGGATGCCGGCTGCCATGAGCCGATAGAGCGCATCGACCGACGCCTTGGTCTGCGCGCGCACATCGTCGTGGATGTCGCTTTGCGCGTTGTAGTCGGCGGGATGCGAGGCGCCGCGCGGCAGCATCATGCCGATCGCCTCCGCGGTGGTGCTCATGGTGTTCGCGGTGAACATCGCCCCGCAGGTGCCGCTGCCGGGCAGCACGTTGCGCTCGAGCTCGAGCAGCTCCTGCTGGGTGATGCGCCCCGCCTCGGCGGCGGCACGGCCCTCGGCATAGTCCATGATGGTGAGGTTGGTGCCCTTCCTGGCCCATGGCCCGAACGAGACGCTGCCCGGCGAGCTGGTGCCGGGATAGAGCACCAGGCCGAAGGCGTTGGTGCGGGCGAGCGGCATCAGCGCGGCGGCCCCGGTCTTGTCGCAGCCCGAGATGACGATCATCGCCTCGCCGTGATGGGCGTGGTGGCCGATCTCGAAGCAGTCGGCGGCGACGTCGCGTGATACCAGGCTGTAGCCGGCGGTCGGAGTCCCTTGCGTCAGCGCATCCGAGACTGCCGGCGCGCCGACGATCAGCCCGGTGCCGCCACGCTCGTCGATCAGCTCGACCAGGAGGTCGGTGATCTGCCGCACGCGATTGTTGCAGCGATGGGCATTGGTATAGGCGCTGGCGATGGTGATCACGGCATTGGTCTTCGCCGCGCGGTCGGGGTCGAAGCCTGCGGCGCGCACTTCGGTGCGGGCGTTCTTCCAGTAGGTGGGGCTGTCCTGGGTCATGCTCGGGTCGTGGGGTTCCTCGAGGTGCAAGTATGCAAATTGGTCGGTCTCTGCGCCACCGTGCCCCACGCGGCGGTGAATTGCAGCGCACAGCACAGTCGTGCGAGCGTTGCGCCGAAATGAATGCTCAGCTCTTCTCCCATCTTGTCGCCGTGCTGCTCGCGGTGCTCGCCCTGTGGTCGCTGCGCCACGAGCTGAGTGAGCGGGCGGTCACCGTCTTCGACCGGTGGGTGCCGGCGCTGTTCGCGATCCTGGCGGCGGCGGTATTGCTGATCGTGTCGCCAGGCAAGCGGTTCGAGCTGTGGTTGATTGCCGTCGGCGCGGGGCTGCTGGGCGGCCTGGCGATGGGGGTGACCCTGCAGGGTGCGAAGGATTTCGGCAACAACCTTGTTCGCGTCTATCGCGCCTGGGATGGCGTCGGCGCAGCCGCGGCCCTGATCCTCCTGGCCGTGGTGCGGCTCGTCACATCCGATTTCACCGGCCGCCAGTCCGGCGGATACGGCGTCCTCGGCGCGCTCGCGGCGCTGCTCGCCGCCTACCTCGTCGGGCGGGTCATCACCTTCCAGTTCTATACGGCGCCGCGGACGATCCATCTCGACATGTTCCGGGGACAGAAGCGGCAGCGCACGGACATCTGAAAATTGCACCGAAGGCCGTTTGCCCTGCAGACATCGCTGCGTGATTCGAAGGCCACGGGGCGTTAAGCTCAGAGGCGGGGAGGGCATATGCGCAAGCTCATCTGGACGCTGCTGTTGGCCGTGTCGGCGCTCGTCGTCACGTTCGCGGCCGGCAGCGCCCTTCAGATCGTCGCGGAGGCGAACACGCCGAAAGCCGCGGCGCCGATCGTCGTCGCCGATGACGGTGCCCGGCATCGCGCTGCGCTGCCGCGCGAAGTGGGCCTGCGCGAGCGTATCGTGTCGACCGTCCGCGCCTTCCGCGATGGCAGGGACTGACGCCCGGTCGATGGCCCATGGCTTCCGCCGGTCCGGGCCGCGCGTTACGCTGCCGGTGAAACACGGCAGGTACTCATGCGCGCCCTGACAGCGATCGTTGCGATCATGCTTCCCCTGGCGGCGGCGGCCCAGGAGCAGCCGGGCACGACACCGCGGCCGAAGCTGCGGATCACCGGCGACTACGGCTGGCTGAGCCCGGAGGACCGCAACAGCTACTGTTTCTGGGGCGGGGAACTCTATTCGATCGGTGCCGCCTTCTGCTCGCGGCAGCAGACGCTCACGACCTGCACGGAAGTCGCCGGCCGCCGCCCCACTTGGGTCAGCAAGGAAAACGACAAGTTCTGCGATCGCAATTCGTCGCTGACGCCGCCCTGATACGGCGGCGCTTTCGCAGTGCGCCAGCCTTGCACTCTGCGCCGGGAATGGGCAGAAGCGCTTTCCTCCGTCAGCACGTACGAGTTCGTCGAGATGGCCAAGCGCAAGTGGAGCAACGCCCTGCTGTACCTGGGGCCGTCGAAGATCGATGGGATCGGCTGCTACTCGGACATCGTGATCAGGAAGGGCGAGTTCGTCCGGGTGTTCGCGCCGGAGGACAGCCGCTGGGTGCCGCTCAAGAAGGCCCACGCCTCGCCGCACAAGAAGCTGATCAAGAAGTTCGGCATCCGCGTCGACGGCGGCTACTGGGCACCCGTCGATTTCCTGCGCATTTCCGTCGGCTGGTACATGAACCACTCCGAGACGCCGAACCTGCAGTCCGACGACGGCGACGTCACCTACTACGCGCTGAAGGACATCCATCCGGGCGAGGAGGTGACGATGGACTACCGCCGCATGGATCCCGAGCACGACAATCTCAGCCGCGACGTCGTGCTGCCCGGCCGTCGCCGGCGGAAGTCTTCGCGCGCCTGAACGCAGGCATCGGTTTCGACGGTTTTCGCCGTTTTGGAACGGCGTCTCTTGGTGCAATGCGCCAAAACCCAGGCGCGTCGGCATTTTGCGGCCTTCCCGCGCCGCGATAAACGGTCGAAAACGGAGCAAAAACGGTGGCGTCATCCGCTCGCGGCGAACGCGACTCGGATCAAGACTGGCCGTCGGCATGACGAAGATCGACGAAGGACTCGTTGGACATGACTGAACTCCCGGCAGATCGCTCGAATGGCGGGGAGTTTACCTCTGTGTGAGCCGCATCCCTATTATGGGCATTGGCTCGGATTTTTCGGCAGGAAAATCAGAGCCGGACTCGCAGCCAATGCCCATCGCGGGATTTGCTCGCGAATGCTTATCCCCAGGTGTGGATATCCTTTGGACAGAGCCGGTTTGCTGCCGGAGAATGCGCGCACGCCCATGTTCTGAGCCTAAGCGCTGGTCCGAGGCCATGATCCGCGTCGACGCCCACCATCATGTTTGGACGATTGCGCGCGGCGACTATCGCTGGATGTCGCCGGAGCTTTCGATAGCTCGCGATTACGGGCTGGCCGATCTGCGCACGCTGCTGGACGACATTACCGCCACCGTTCTGGTGCAGGCCGCAGATACTGAAGCCGAGACCGCCTTCATGCTGGAGGTCGCGCGGCAATCGTCGGGTCTGGTCCGCGGCGTGGTCGGCTGGACGGATCTCGCGGCGCCGCATGCTGCGACGCGCGTCGCCGAGCTTGCCGGCGATCCGCTGATCAAAGGCCTTCGGCCGATGTTGCAGGATATCGAGGACACCACCTGGATACTGCTTCCAGCGGTGCAGCCGGCCCTTGCCGCGATGGCGCGCCACGGTTTGCGCTTCGATGCGCTGCTGAAGCCACGCCATCTCCCCATCATCGGCGAGCTTGCCCGGCGCCATCCCGAGCTGCGCGTCGTCATCGATCATGCCGCCAAGCCGGACATCGCCAACGGCGCCTTCCAGCCGTGGGCGAGCCACATGGCGCGGCTCGCCCGCGAGACGTCGTGGTATTGCAAGTTGTCAGGCCTCGTCACCGAGGCGCGGGCAGACTGGACGGTCGAAGATCTCCGTCCCTACGTCGACCACCTGCTCGGTGTCTTCGGGCCCGACCGGCTGATGTGGGGCAGCGATTGGCCGGTCGTCACCCTCGCCAGCAACTACCGGCGCTGGCGCGAGACCGCGGCCAGCCTGTTGCCCCAGGATACGCACGACGCCGTTTTCGGCGGCACTGCCATCCGCTTCTACGGCTTGTAGGCGCCCATCAGAATGTCGCGCGCAGGCCCACGAAAATTCCGAAGGGTGCCGCGGGGCTGACGCTCTGTGTCATGTTGGCGCCGGGCGCCTGGGCGATGAACACCGAACTGGTCGGCGAGAAGGTGCCGAAGGTGGAGTAGCTGGCGTTGGTGACGTTCTCCGCCCAGGCGAAGAGCTGCAGGTTGGGGGTCACCTGGTACGACGTGCTGACGCCCAACGTCACGTAACCCGGAAGCGGCGCAACGAGATTGGCGTCGTCGCCGAACAGGAACTGGCTGCTCGCCGCTCGCAGCGTGGCGCCGATTGTCCATTTGTCGGTCACCTTGTAGTCGACCCCGGCTTTCAGCTGGTGCAAGGGGATGCCCGGCAGACGATTGCCGGGCTGCACTGCGATGTTGCCGCTGGCGTCGGCGCCCGGATTGAGGGGTGACGATGCCACGAAGCCCGACTGGAAGGTTGCATCGACGAGGGCGTAGAGCAGCCAGATCCGCCAACGCTGGTCGCTGTACGTCAAATCGGCCTCGATGCCCTGCCGCCGCGTGGTGCCGACGTTGGTGAAAAAGGCACGGCCCTGAGTCGGGCTGTTGACCATGGCGATGTCGTCGTCGAGGTCGGTCCGGAAGAAGGCGAGGCTGTAGCGTAGGTTCGCATCCTTGGCCAACTTGAGCTTGCCGCGCAGACCGGCCTCCAAGGTCTGCGCCACCACCTGGCGCAGGTCCGGATCGCCGACGAAGAAGTTGGCGAGGCTGCAGGAATTGGCGGGCGAGGCGCAGCTGAGCTCGGCCGGCGTCGGTGCGCGGTTGGCCATTGCGTAGCCGCCGTACAGGGTCAGCCACGGCGCAACTTCGTAGGTGAGGCCGGCGGCCGGGTTGAAATGCAGGAAACTGTGCGAGCCGCCGAGATCGCCGCCGTTGAAGTCCGTCGACTCGATGAAAGTGGCGTTGAAGCGGCCCGACAGGGTCGCGACCAGGCGGTCCGTGAGATGGAGGCTGTCGGCAAGATAGGCGCCATAGGTCGCATTGGTGATGCCGACGCTCACCGGCATGTTCGTTCCCGCTTCGACGATGACCGTGCCGGGACCGACAAAGACGCGGGTGTCGGTCGTCAGCCCGCCGACGTAGGAGGCCGCGTTGAATTGCGTCCGTCCGCCGTCGAACGCGAGGCCGGCGACGAATTGGTTCTTCAGTCCGAATACGTCCTGCGCGTCGGTAACCTGCGCCGACGCACCATAGGCGTGCGTGGAAGTCCGCTGCACGTCGAGCTGGCCATACTGTGCACCGTTCAGGAAGTCCGCGATCGGCGCGCCGCCGAACGTCGTGCTGACGCCGGAGTCCGTGCACAGCAGGCCTGATCCGTCGTTGCACGGCCTATCGTTGGGCGCATTGCCGTTGTTCACGTTCTGCAGGAGATCGCGGTAGTAGGCCACGGCCTGCAGCGAGATCGTATCGCTGAGATCGAACGTGGCGTTGATGCTCGCGGCCCTGTAGTCGTTCGAGATGAAGTTCGGTGCCGTGAACTGCGCCGAGCGGTCGACCGCAACCAACTGGACCGGCGCTGTGCCGGGACCGTTCAGGCCGGAATGCGCCGCGGTCAGGTTGAGGTGCAGCTCGCCCCGGGCGCCGCGCCATCCGAAATCGCCGAACACATTCTGCAGGTCCGTCGACTGCAGGTCCCGCCAGCCGTCCTGGTGCAGCACCGTGCCGGCGAGATAGCTCGCGAACGATCCCGCGCGATAGCCCCATTCGAACTGGCCCTGCCTCTGTCCGAACGATCCGCCCGACAGGCTGAGTTCGGAGCCATTGTAGATGAAGCCATTCTTCATCCGGATGTCGATCGAACCGCCCAGCGCATTCAGCCCGAACACCGGATTGGAGCCTTCGACGTTCAGCCGGTCGATGGCATTGCCGGGAATCAGGTCCCAGTCGACGGTATCGCCGAACGGCTGGTTGAAGCGCATCCCGTTGATGTACACGGCCAGGCCCTGCGATGTGCCCTGCAGGGCCGAAGCCGCGAAGCCGCGGTAATACAAGCTCGGTTGAAAGGGATTGCCCGATGCCGAATCGAGGCTGACGCCGCCGATGCCGCGGTTGAGCGAGCCCAGCAGATCGGCCGGACCCTGCCGCGCGAGATCGTCGCGATCGAGAACATGGGTCGCCGCCGGCACCGTGTTGCGGTCGATGCCCGAGCCGATCAGCGGCGATGCACCGATGACTTCGACGGGGGGCAGGGTGAGGGTCGGCTGCTGTGCCAGCAGCGGTCGCGCCGCGACGACCGCCGCCGCGCCCGCCAGCAGGGCCACAAAGGCCCGGCGAGCGGGCAGGTTCATGGCGTCTCTCCCTATCCCCAAGTCTGCTGGGGCCGGAGCACGCGGTCAACGCGAGACGCCGATGTCGGTTGGCGAGGCGAACGGTTATGGCGGACCCGGCGAGATTCGAACTCACGACCTCTGCCTTCGGAGGGGCGAGGCTGAGGTTGGCCATCTGCTTGATCCGTCGAGGATTTTCCTAGTGACCGGATGATGGCGTGTCAACGACGTGTCAGATCCCGCCACCGGGCCAACCCACGCCGGTACCCATCCAAGCTAGGCTCGGACTGTAGCTCACAACGAGTTTGCCTCTCTCCTCCTTCGCTTTGTGATCGATGGAATGAAGGACGGCGGGAAGATTTCGCACCAAGCCCTCTCCGCGGGTGCCGATAGGCGACCATCACCCCGTCTCCTGCTTGGCTGTTGGTGTGCCGATCGGCAGCTGGTCGACAGTCTGCCGTCTAACCTCGGGCACGTCGTGCGCATAGGCCATGTAGCTCTCGACAGTGAGCCAGCCGCCTTGGTCCATGCCGACGCGCACTGGCGCACGCAGCGCCATCATCGTGGTGGCTAGCAGGTGACGGAACCAGTGCTGCGTCACCTGGCGCATCAGCTTGATATCGTTCCAGGCCGTTCCGGCTTCGGCGCGAGCCTCGGCGATGCGGACCTGGCTACGCAGCTCAAGGCAGCGGGCGAGCGCCAAGCGCCGGCGTGCCACGACGGCCTTGCGCTTCGCGTTGTTGAAGGCCGTGCGGTTGTGCCCGCTGAGCTGGTTTTCCGTCTTATAGGGCTTGCCCGCCCTGGTCAGGAAGAGCGGGCCTTCGCGGTCCCACAGGCGGCCGCGGCGCTTCAAGTACTGGCGGATCGCCTCGCCGGCGGCCGGATGCAAGGACGCCGTCACCGGCTCGCCGGACTTGGTGGTCGGGAAGGTGATCTGCTCGCGACCAGGTGCGAGCACGGCCTCGCACAGCCGCGGCTTGAGCACCGCCGTGGTGCGCTGACCAGTGCTCCATTCGACCCAAAGCTGCGGCTTCAGGTGCCAACCGGCATTTTCGATGATCAGCATGATGAGGTCGGGCCGAAGCTCTGCTACGCGCCGGCGTTGCCGATGCTTGGGCTTCCGAGCCGCGGGATCGCGCTCGAAATACGGCATGGACTTCTCGGTGATCCATCGCCGTGGCCTGGCGTGACACCAGTTCATGAAGGACATGAAGCCGTTGAGGTAGCGCTCGCGCGTCGAGGGCGCGACCTCCTGCGTCTCGGTTTCGACGAAAGACACCCACTCCTCAGGGAGGATATCGCTCATCAGGCGCACGCCGAAGCGCTTGGCGGTTGCCTTGGTCATCGCCACTTCGCGCCAGCTAGGCTTGCGGCCGTGCTTGCGCGGGCGCTTGAGCCAACGCTCTACCGCGATGGAAAGGGGACGACTGGGCTGGCGGCCGTGGATGATTTCTTGGCGCGCCTCGAGCGCCCAGGTGTCCCGGAGCGTCTCCGCGTCGGCGAGGGTCTCGGCGAGAGCGGGAAGTCCAGTACCCTTTCTAATGCGGCATGAGCGTCGGCTGCCGTCAGGGGTTGATACGCGGACTGTGCCGTGGACGTGCCAAAAGCCATCGCGCTCGACGATGCACAGGCCCGGTGACTGCTTTGGGCGACGATTTCGGCCTCGAGAGCCCGGTATTCCCTTTCTGACCATCGCTTGGACCTGCCGACGAAGTGGTGATGCTGCAACCGTTGCTGGTGCACCGGCTTGCGGCTGTCCTCAGTGAGCAGAGCTTGCAGCCAGCGCAGCGACTTGCCAAGTCGCCGCGCTATCAGCTCGGCAGACTGATGCTCTTGACCGATAGACTCGACAGTACCGGTGACGTCCGAGAGGATCATGTGAACCACTCGTGAAGGAGATGCGTCGGGAGGCTCGGCTCCCCAAACCTGTGCCGCCAGAAATGAGGCCTGTCACCGACACGATCAATCAGCGATCACTATCTCAAGTGACTGGAGCGCGCGGGCGCCTATTCCTGACGGCATAAGTGCGAGTGCAGCGGCCGCGAACATACTTGGGCGCGTGGTAGCGCTATGTCTGCAATGGAGCGATCACCGCTTTCGGGGCGGCCGCATGAGCTCAAGGTAGCTGACGCTCAGAGCGGAGGCGATCTCATAGACCGTCACGACGGTCGGGTTCCGATGACCCTGTTCTAAGCCGCTGATGTACTGCTGGCTGAAGCCGCAAATCTCGGCGAGCCTCTCCTGGGTCAGGCCCTTACTCAGCCTGAGGCGCCGTACATTCCGCCCCACCAGCTTGCGCATGTCCATGCGCGCAAGTCAGCGGGATACACACTATAAAGTTTATCAACTATAATATGTGTCTCATGCCATCTGCCGCGAAGAAGTGGCGAGCGTCGCCACCACTTCTATCCACATCCGCACCGGAGCATGTCACTGGCGGGTCGAGTCTCAGTTCGTACAGTGACATCGAAAAGGTCTGGGAAGATCAACGGCAGGGAGGTCGCAATGGTGGCTCGGCGCCACAATCAGCCGATTGCCGACGAAGCCCCTTGGTCAGACTCGATCACGCCTTACGACGAGGGGCACTTGGTCGTTTACCTTCGTCTTCTCGACGCGAGCGCCGACGGCGCTAGCAAAGACGAGATGGCTCAGATCGTTCTCGGCATCGATCCAGCCAAGGAGCCGCAGCGCGCCGAGCGCGCCGTCGACAGCCACCTACGCCGCGCCCGCTGGATGAGCCGGGTTGGCTATCGCCAGCTGCTCCGCGGCTGACCCCGCTCCACACCCCGGATATCACCCCGAGGCCGCCGTGAAACCGAACTGTCATACTGCCTGCTCATTTCAGTCGATATTTCGGAGGGAAACGGAAAAGTCCTTTCCCGCGCGCGTGCATGGCACCATTGCGGCTCACCTTGTCACTGGCGCGACCGTGCCACTGCACCTGAAAAGATCGCTGGGTCTCGCGTCATTGGGGCCAAGCGATGCACCGGGTCTTCCAGACCTTCATCGACCGGCTGTCGGAAAGCGTCGATCGCGCTGACTTGCAGTCTGCCTTGGCCGATGCGGCAGGCGCATTCGGCTTGCACTGCTTCGCGTACTTGTCCTTGCCGCCCCGGCCCGATGACAAACCGCTCCTCATATCCACCTATCCAACCGAGTGGACGACACACTATCTGCAAAGCCGCTACGAACGGCTCGATCCCGTGATCCTTCAGGCCCAGCATGGCACTGACCCGTTTGAATGGGGCCTCGGCGCGGGGGCCATGATTCTTTCCAAGCGGCAACAGCAGTTCTTTGACGAAGCCGCCCAGTTCGACATCCGCTCCGGCTTCACCATTCCCATTCACGATGGGCGTGGCCCGGTGGCGGCGATCACCTTCGCCGCCCACGAGCGCCATCCAGCGTTCAGCCGCGGCGTCGAGCGACACGGGGAAGTCCTGCAATTCATGGCGCTTCACTACCACGCCCAGGTGCGCCAAAAGTTGTCCGGCGATCGCATCATCGCCGGCGTCGCGCTCTCGCCGCGCGAGTTCGATTGCCTGCGCTGGGCCGCTTTGGGAAAGTCCGCCGGAGACACCGCAGACATCCTGGGCATCAAGCGTCGCACGACGGTTTTCCACCTCGAGAATGCCAAGCAAAAGCTTGGCGTCCGCACCATCTCCCAGGCTGTCGCGCGCTACTCGGCCTCGATGCGCACCATGCCCTGACACGACCGGCGCGCCGTCAACCCTGTTCAGGTGTACAGGGTGCGCGGGCCCAATTCTGACCCTTTCATTGTCGCTGCCTGTTCATCCAGGAGGCGACCATGATGCAGCTCATCAGCCGGGATCACTACGGTGAGTTCGTGGAAGAGCTCGCCGACATGCACCGCTTGCGCTATCGCGTCTTCAAGCAGCGGCTCGATTGGGACGTTCAAGTCAGTGGCGATCTCGAGGTCGACGACTTCGACGCCTTTCACCCCATTTACCTCCTCCAACGCGGCCGCGATGGGCGTATTCAGGGCTGTGTCCGCCTGCTGCCGTCGACCGGTCCCACGATGCTGCGAGACGCGTTCGGCGTTCTCCTGAACGGCGAATCGCCGCCGGCCAGCCCGAGCATCTGGGAGAGCAGCCGCTTCGCTCTCGATGTGCACAACGACGCCGCCGCGGCAGTCAGCGGCATCGCCAAGGCGACCTTTGAGCTCTTCATCGGCATGGTCGAGTTTGGCCTGGCACGCGGTCTCAACGCCATCGTCACGGTCACGGACCTCAGAATGGAGCGCATCCTGCGGCGGGCCAGCTGGCCACTGAAGCGCATCGGCGCCCCTCACGCAATCGGTACGACCCGAGCCATCGCCGGCTACCTCGAGGTCTCGCGCGACGCCCTCGCTCGCCTGCGGCGCGAGGGTGGTCTCGAACAACCAGTTCTCTGGGCGCCGGTCACGATGGCCACAGCCTAGAGCCCCCTCGTTGGCAGCGGAAAGGAAGCAATCTCGGCGAGACGGGACCGTCCAACTACATCACGGAGGCGGCTGACGGTCTGCCTTGCCACAGCGCGAGGAGCCCACGATGGTCGGCCGTCCCCCATCCGAAGACGAGCAGCCATGGCGTCGTGCCGATGCCTATGACTACACCGATTCACTGCCGAAGCGCGGCTGGGGATGGGAATTCCTACGCCGGGATCCTGATTATCTGCGCGAATGGGCCGCTATGAGCCCGGCAGTTTCTGTCGAACAGCGACGGCATTTGACCCTTCTGACTGCCAGCCGGCCGCTCGATGATCTGGC
>DATGMK010000049.1:0-3467 GCA_035293665.1 Reyranella sp.
GGCTGGAAAGCCGATGCCGCCATCCAAGGCCTCGGCCGCACCAACCGCACCGCCCAGGCGCAGCCGCCGCTGTTCCGGCCGATCGCCACCGACGTCGCCGCCGAGAAGCGGTTCCTCAGCACAATCGCGCGCCGGCTCGACACGCTGGGCGCCATCACGCGCGGCCAGCGCCAGACCGGCGGGCAGGGCCTGTTCCGGCCCGAGGACAATCTGGAGAGCCCCTATGCCCGCGCGGCGCTGCGTCAGCTCTACACGCTGGTCTATGCCGGCAAGGTCGAGGGCTGCTCGCTGCAGCGCTTCGAGGCGGCGACCGGGCTCGCGCTCACCGACCGCGACGGCTCGCTGCGCGAAGAGCTGCCCTCGACCGCACAGTTCCTCAACCGGCTGCTGGCGCTCACGATCGGCCTGCAGAACACCCTCTTCGAGGCCTTCGAGGCGCTGCTCCGGGCCAAAATCGAGGGCGCCATCGCCTCCGGCACGTATGACCGGGGCGTCGAGACGGTCGTGGCCGACTCGCTCCGCATCGTCGATCGCCGCACGATCTACAGCCATGCCGGTACGGGTGCCGAGACCGAGGTGCTCACCATCCTGCGCCGCGATCGCAACCGGCCGCTGGCGCTCGACCAGGCCCTCGACCTGGCCCGCGAACGGGGCCGGCTGCTGGTCAATGCCAAATCCCACCGTGCGGCCGTTCAGGTCTCAGCCCCGAGCGTGATGCTGGACGACGGTGCCATCGAGCGGCGGGTGCGCCTCGTCCGTCCGATGGAGCGCCCGGCTCTCGCCGCCGACTCGCTCGCGATGTCAGCCTGGGAGGAGGCTGACAAGGCCGCCTTCGCTGCAGCGTGGCAGGCCGAGGTCGCCGAGCTGCCGGCGTTCGCCGAGAGCCACTTCTATGTGGTGACCGGCTTGCTCCTGCCGATCTGGCGGCGCCTGCCGGAGGAGGGCTGTCGCGTCTGGCGCCTCGAGACCGATGACGGCCAGCGCGTCATCGGCCGGCAGGTCTCCGCGGCCTGGGTGGCCGACGCCGTCGGCGAGACGCCGCAGCTTTCGGCCGAAGAGGCGTGGACCGCTCTCTTCGAGCGCGGTGCGGTGCTGACGCTCGCCGAAGGCCTGGAACTTCGCCGCGCGACCATCATGAATGCCCGTCGGGTCGAGCTGTCAGGCTTCAGCGAGGGCATGCTCGACCGCCTGAAGGCGATGGGACTGATGTCGGAGATCATTGCCTGGAAGCTCCGGCTGTTCGTGCCGACCGGCGCGAACGGGCCCGCGATCCTCGAGGCCTTGCTCGAGCGGCATCCGCTGCGGCGGATCGCCGAGCGTGTGGCAGCGTGAGGAGGCGGTCATGGCCCCATTCGCCGCCGATCTGGCGCGCCGCCTCGCGCGCGACGCCGAGGCC
Organism: Reyranella sp.; assembly: GCA_035293665.1. Taxonomy (GTDB): domain Bacteria; phylum Pseudomonadota; class Alphaproteobacteria; order Reyranellales; family Reyranellaceae; genus Reyranella. The sequence goes on from DATGMK010000049.1 coordinate 1,397, forward strand.
GTGTGCCGCCACTATCTCTCCAACGGCCGTCGCCAGGGCCGCTACTGGTTGGTCGGCGATGTGCACAACATGCCGGGCCGGTCGATGTTCGTCCGGCTCAGCGGGCCAGAATCCGGTCCCGTCGCCGCCGGGCACTGGACAGATGCAGCGTCGGCCGAATATGGCGATCTGCTCGACGTCATCCGCGAGAGCTGCGGTCTCGTCGATTTCCGCGATGTCGCCGAGGAGGCACGACGGTTCCTCGGCCTGCCCAAGTCCGAACGCCGGCTCGTGTCCCCAGGCACGAAGCCAGCACCCCGTGGCTCGCCTGAATCTGCCCGACGGCTGTTCGCGATGTCACGGCCGATCGCGGGCACGCTCGCGGAGGCATACCTGCACGCGCGAGGCATCGTCACCGTGCACCATGGCAGAGCCCTGCGCTTCCATCCGCGCTGCTACTATCGCCCCGACGAGCACGCCCCGACCGAGGCCTGGCCAGCCATGGTCGCGTGCATCACGGACCTCGACGGCCGCATCACTGGCGTCCATCGCACCTGGCTCGACCGCTCCGGTCGCGGCAAGGCGCCGATCGACACACCGCGTCGCGCTATGGGCGAGCTCTTGGGCAATGCCGTGCGCTTCGGCGCGGCCGACGACGTGCTCGCATCCGGCGAGGGCATCGAGACCATGTTGTCGCTGCGATGCGCTCTGCCGACCATGCCCATGGCAGCGGCACTCTCGGCCAATCACCTGGCCGCCCTGTTGCTTCCTGCAACGCTGCGCCGGCTCTACATCGCGCGCGATGCTGATCCAGCCGGCGACCGCGCGGCGACGACGCTCAGCGCCCGCGCCAAGGAGGTCGGGCTCGAGGCGATCACGCTCTCGCCTAGGCTCGGCGACTTCAACGACGACCTCCGCACGTTCGGCGTTGACGACCTGCGGGCAGCCTTGCGGCATCAACTCGTGCCGCGAGACGCGCAGCATTTCTGCGATCTGATGATGGCCGGGACGAGGTGACGGGCGGGTAGTCGTCGTGGTCGGCAACGATGAAGTCCTGGGCCGCCGGGAGAGGGCCGCGCCCGGCCTTCTTGCGGGCGATCGGACGGCAGGCGGTCCGGCTCCTGCAACGGCGGCGCGCGGCTATTTTCCGCCGGCGCTGACGCGCCTTTGCATCGCGAAGCAAAATAGCCGCGCTCTGCCGTCCTCCGCTGACGCTCCGGCCGCTCCGCGGTGCAGGCCCGGTCCGCCTGCCGTCTCTCGGCGCCCACGAAGGCCGCGATGGGCGCGGCCGAGCCGGCAAAGGACCTCATCATGACCGCCAACGACGATCTCGAACCCGCCGACACCGCATCCCCGACCGAGCACGTCCTCAGCGAGCTGCAGCTTTACGGCTGGCGTCCCTTCGACGATGAGCCCGACTCGCGGCCGCTGCCCGAAGGCAACGCCATTGCCGGCGCCGTCGCCGGCATCTTCGACGCTCTGGTCGCGACCCTGAGCGACACCCGTCTCGAACCTGACCTCGGGGACCTGCTGTGGTCGACCGCCAATCTCTTTCACCGCGCGGTAGATCGCATCGAGCGCGACCTCGACCACAACGAGCAGGCGCAGCACAAGAGCCAGCGCGAGCAGAACGGCTCGGAGGTGCGCTCGGTCGAGCTCGAACGGCTGACCGCCCAGGGCATCACGCTGATCGAGCGGCGCAACGCTATGGAGCTCTTCCGAGACCAGGCCGCCGAGCAGTTCGAGCGCCACACCGGCTCAGCCTGGCGGCCGCGCATCGGCTCGATGGTCAGCCGCAGCACGCTCACCGCCGCGATGATCGACAGCCGCGACTTCCTCGCCGCCCGCCGTCGCGCCGACACCGAGGTCCTGCTGCCTAAGGGCCCCAAGATCGCGCTCAGCGGCGGGCTGGACTACAACGACCATCGCCTGATCTGGGCCAAGCTCGATCAGGCCCACGCTAAGCATCCCGACATGGTGCTGCTGCACGGCGGCTCGCCGAAGGGCGCCGAGCGTATCGCCGCCCGCTGGGCCGACCATCGCAAGGTGCCGCAGATCGCCTTCAAGCCCGACTGGCACAGGCACGCCAAGG
>DATGMK010000050.1:0-8802 GCA_035293665.1 Reyranella sp.
CGGCCGCCATCGAACGATGCCTCAACTCGACGCCTTTCCACCGCTTCAAACCCGAACAGGTCCGGGATACACTCTGTTTGCATCGGGGCATTCCTTTGGGAGTGCTGAAAACTGTTGCTGCACAACAACTTTCGCAGAGCCTGCGCCCCGATGCACCTAACTCCGTGAGATATCCGGGCTAGTCGTGCCGGACCGCGGGCGTCCCGCCCGCCTCATGATTCAAGAAGAAGAAAGAGCGGGCGGGACGCCCGCGGTCCGGCAAAAGAGATCAACCCTTCTTCGGCACCGGCTTCTTCTCGACCGGCGCCTTCTCGTAGACGAGGTCGAAGAATTCCTGGCTGCCGTCGCAGGGATTGTCGCCTTCGGCAAGGCGCCAGACCTGCGACTTGCCGGAGCGGTGGAAGTGCAGAACACCTGCGACCTTGCATGGCGTGCCGTTCTGGACCTTGGCGACGCGGAACGCGACTTCGCCACGCACCGTGATGTGGTTGGGCGAGATGCGCTCGACCACGGCGTCGATCGACGTCCAGTCGCCCTCGGTGCCGGGGGCGACACTGTCGAGTTTGCCCTTGACCGTCCACAGCGCGCCCTTGGTCACGACAGCAGCGCCGGGCTTGGCGCCCTTGATCCTGGAATAGCGCCCCCAGACGATCCGCGAGGCGTGGCTGAACATCTCGGCCTCGGCCTCCGAGTCGATCGCGGTGCGCGTGGGCTTGACCTGGTCGGCGGCCAGCGGCGAGGTGAGATTGTTGACCGGGGCGCCGGTGTCGACCTCGGGCGCATTCTTGGGCGGCGGCGCCGGATAGAAGGACGACGGCGCGTCGCTGCCGGAAGACGAGGACGAGGACTGGGCGAACGCCGTGCCGGCAAGCACCAGGACAGCGAGCGAGAGGGCGAGACCGAGGCGTTGCATTGCCCTCGGTCTTAGCCCACGCGAGGCCGGCTTTCTAGCGCTTGGGCGCGGTCTCGGGACGACTGGCCGCAGGGGCTGTTGGCAACTCGCCGCGCAGCCCCGCCTCGGCCCGCCGGGCTTCGTCGGTGCCGGGCACGAGCTTCAGCACCCTGTTGAAGTCGTCATTGGCGGCGTTGCGCTCGCCGCGCGCCAGCAGGGCGAAGCCGTGCTCGAGCAGCGCCCCGGAATGATCAGGCGAACGGCGCAGCACGCGCTCCGCCTCCGCCGCCGCCCGCGTCGGATCGCCGGCATTGCGCCAGGCCGCCGCCAGCAACACGCGGGTCTCGACGTTGCCGGCCTTCAGCTGCAGCGACCGCTCGAAGTCGGAGATCGCGCGCGGCCATTGGCGCAGGGTGGCGTAGCTGAGACCGCGATCGACCCACAGGTCGGGATCGTCGGCCTTCAGACCCAGCGCCTTGCTCTGCACCCGCGCCGCCTCCTCCGGCTGATTGGCTTCCGTCCAGGCCTGGCCCGCCTGCGCCAGCAATTCGGCACGAAGGCCGGGCCGCTCGTTGCCCATGTCGCGCTCCATAGCCTCGAGCTGCCGCGCCGCCGGCACGTACCGGCCGGCCTCGAACATGGCGATCGCCACGCAATGGCGCGCGCCGAGCTCGCCGCCTTCGGCCATCCACTTCTCCGCCGCCGGCAGCGCCTTCAACGGCTCCTCTCGGGCGAGCTTCATGCACTCGGTGTAGCGGCGCAGGTGATTGGGCGTCGGCGCGAACGGGTTGGGGCTGAGCTCTTTCGGCTGCGCCAGCACCGGCAGCGGCGCCGCGAGCGCGACGAGCAAAAGGATCGTCCTGAACAACATGGTTGAAAAGAACCGCGTGCCGGCGATCCTGACAAGATGACCAATCGCCTTTTCATCTTCGGCCTGGGGTACAGCGGCGTGGAGATCGCTCGCCAGGCGAAGGCCGCCGGATGGAGCGTCGCCGGCACGGTACGCAGCGCCGCCAAGGTGAAGCAGCTCGCGGCGGAGGGCATCGAGGCGCATCTGTTAGACGGTGCCGAGCCGCTGCCATCGGGCCTGATCGGCGGAACGACGCACGTCCTCTGCACCATCGCGCCGGGCCGGACGGGCGATCCGGTGCTCGCGACCTGCACAGCGCTGCTGCGCGAGGCGTGCTGGCTGGGCTACCTCTCCACCACCGGCGTCTATGGCGACCACGCCGGCGGCTGGGTCGACGAGACGACGCCCCCCAATCCAGGTCAGCCACGCAGCGTGGACCGGCTCGAGGCGGAGCGCGCATGGCAGGCGCTGGGCAGCACGCTCTTTCGTCTCCCCGGCATCTATGGCCCGGGGCGCAGCGCAATCGACCAGGTGAAGGCGGGCACGGCGCGCCGCATCGACAAGCCGGGCCAGGTCTTCTCGCGCATCCATGTCGAGGACATCGCGGCGACCGTGTTGGCGGCGATCGAGCGTCCTTCGGCCGGCGCGATCTACAACGTGGCCGACGACCTGCCGGCGCCGACCCCCGACGTCATCGCCCATGCCTGCAGGCTGCTTGCGCGGCCGGTGCCGCCGCTCGTGCCGTGGGCCGAGGTCGCGCCGACCCTGAGCGCGATGGCGCGCTCGTTCTATGCCGAGAACCGCCGCGTGCGAAACGACCGCATCAAGCACGAGCTCGGTGTGAGGCTGCGCTATCCGACCTACCGTGAAGGCCTGCAGGCGATCCTCGCGGTCTCGAGACGCCCGTGATCGATGCGCTCAAGGCGTGGGCGCGCTCGGTCAAACGGGATGTGATCGCTCTCTGGCTTGCCGCCCGCGATCCTCGCGTGCCGTGGTACGCCAAAGCGGTGGCTGCGGCGGTGGCGGCGTACGCGCTCAGTCCGATCGACCTCATCCCCGACTTCATCCCCGTCGTGGGCTATCTCGACGATCTCATCATCGTCCCCCTCGGCGTCCTCCTCGCGGTCAGGCTGATCCCGGCCGATTTGATGGCGGAGTTGCGATCGGCGGCGGTCAGCCGCTCGCGGCCGACCAGCCGCGCCGGATTGGCATTCATCGTCGCGCTATGGATGCTGTCGGTGGCATTGATGGCCTGGTTGGTTTGGCCGACGAGGACATAAGTCCAAGGGGCGCAGCAAGCCTTCGGGCTCGCGCGTCGGGAGCAGCCCTTCGACGATTGGATCAAGCAAACCGGATTGTATTTGCATCTGCAATTTGGCTGCAGAGTTGGTGACATGTATCTTTCATGTCGCCTTCTCTTTCGCAGGCGAAATGCGGCAATCCTTGCTTCTCCCATTAGGAGGCGCACATTTCACTCATGGGTTGGCGCTTCATCATCACGGCGATCGCGATGCTCGGTGGATCTCTTTTGGGCATCGAGTTGCTTGCGAACACGCTGACGCAGCTTGCGGGACGCTAGTCCTTCGATGCCTTCGCGCCGCATCCGACCGATTCTTGGCCTACGGCGTCGCGCCTTATTGGCTTCGTCTCTGGCCGCGCCGGCATTGCTCGCCGCACGATCGCGCGCAGAGACCGTTCTGCCCGACAAGGCCCTGCGCCTGCTCACCGGGTTCCAGGCCAACGGCGGGACCGATGTAACCGCGCGTCTGATTGCTGCATCCCTCGAACGCCGCCTCGGCCGTCACATCGTCGTCGAGAACAAGCCCGGCAACAACGGCACGATTCCCGGCGAGTTGGCGATGCACGGCCCGAAGGACGGCTCCATGCTCGCCTTCCTCGCGTCGACGACACTGGTCTCGAAGCTCGGCCAACGCGATTTTCCGTTCGATCCTCTGGTGGACCTCGCGCCGATCTCGCTCGCCGGCACCTGGCCGATGGGCCTCGCGGTCTCGCCGAAGATCGGCGTGTCGACCTTCAAGGAATATCTCGACTGGATGCGCGCAGGCGATAGCGACCGGCACAGGCTCGGCAACACCGCGAGCAACGCTTTCATCGAGGCCTTCAATCTGATGTTCGCACGGGAGCTCGTCGTCGCCCTGAAGGTCGTGCCCTACCGGGGAACCGTGCCCATGATCAACGATCTTGCCGACGGGCGCCTGCCGGCGGCGGCCTCGGGGATGGTGTCACTGCTGGAACATCATCGCGGCGGGCGGCTGCGGCTGCTGATGACCAGCGGTCCCGACCGGCTGGAGGTCGCCAAGGACATTCCGGCAGCGCGCGAGCTCGGCGTCGGCAGCCTCGAAACCGTCGAGTGGTTCGCCTTCTTCGCCCCGGCAGGGACGCCGGAGCCGGTGATCGAGGAATGGCATCGCCACATCGATGCGGTGATGTCCGATCCTGACGTCGCGGGTGCCGTAAAACTGATCGGGATGAAGGCCAAGACAAGCTCACCCGGGGAAACCCGCATCCGAATCGCCGAGCACATGAAGCATTGGAAGGCCCGCATGCTCGAGGTCGGAATGGCACCGCTGGGATAGCAGGCAGGCCGGATGTTTACCGGAAGAGCCAGGGCGTCTGGCGGGACGACGTCGGGTCTAGCGCTTCTTCCTGCGCGAGGACTTTTTCTTCGCTGACTTCTTCTTGGCGCTCTTGCGCTTCGGCACCTTCTTGCCCTTCTTGCGGGCCTCGGAGAGACCGATCGCGATCGCCTGCTTGCGGCTCTTCACCGTGCCGCCCTTGCCGCCGCGGCCGCTCTTCAGCTTGCCGCTCTTGCGCCGCTTCATGGCACGCTTCACGTCCTTCGATGCGCTGCGGGAATAACGAGCCATTGTTACCTCCGTACCGAACGCGTCGCCAACGGCGTGTCCGACACATCGTTGCCCATCGACGGTCGCCGCGTACGTAATCGGACGCCGGTCATGCCGGGAGCAAGGACTGCACCGCTTCAGCGAGATCGGCATAGACGGCGACAGGGGCGACGTAGCCGGGGAGCCCCTTGGCCAAGGTCTTCTCCCCCAGTCCCGTTCTGACCAGGACTCGCCGGCAGCCGGCGTGGAACGCCGCTTGGAGGTCGTCGGCCTGGTCGCCGATGAATGGCGTCTCGGCGGGGCCTGCGCCGTGGGCCGCCAACGCCTCCCGCAGCATCGCCGGGCCGGGCTTGCGGCGCGGACACTTGAAGATGCTCGTGCACGTCAAGATGCGGTCAACGAATGCGCCGTGCTCGCGCAGCCGGGCATGCAGCGCGTCATGCACGGCGTCGAGTTCCTCCCGAGTCATCGCACCGCGCCCGACCTCAGGCTGATTGGTGCAGATCGCGACGGCGACGCCGGCCCGATTCAGCCGGCCAATCGCCGCGGCGGCGCCGTCGATCAGCACCAACTGCTCGGGCCGCTTGATGTTGTCGCTGCGGTTGATGACGACCACACCATCGCGGTCCAGAAGACATAGACGCATCCCGCGCAAACGCCGCCGAGGGGCCCCGGTTCCGGAGGGGCAACGCCGAAATGCGGAAATTGCCCGCAAAGTGTCACAGGCGCCGGATCGGTGGGCGATTAGGCTTGCCGGCGTGCAGCCGTGAGGGATGGCCCATGGACGCTTGGACCGATGCGGAAATCAAGCGCGTCGAGCTACAGCGCTGGCAACAGGAGGCGGCGCGCCAGGACTGCCGTCTCCTGCGGAAGACGTGGCGGGCAATCGTGCGGTCCCACACCCTGCTCGACAAGCCAGTCTACAAGCCGACGTGCCAAGCCAGGGTCGGCGATGATCCCCCGGGAGTCGGGACCAGCCGGAAAACGTGACCCGCGTCCGGCGCGAATTCACCACGCTACCGCTTCTCGTCTTGGTCGGAGATTTCCGGCGCGGCGGTCGTCTGCCTCTGTCCTTGGGCCTTTCCTTCGAGCGCGTCGGCCTCGGCATCGAGCTGGGCCGCCAACTGAAGCATCCGCGTTCGGTCTTCATCGAGCAGCAACCCCTGAGCCAGTCGCCGCGCCCTTGCCGCTGCCTTTCTCTTGGCTGGAATCTGATCCTGATCGCTCAATTCGAACCCCTTGCCGGGGGAAATGAACCTGGCGCCGGTCGAGTTGCTCCGATTGCCCAAGCTTGGCGCGACGAAACGCGGAGCATCGGTACGAAGATGGACCGATTGCCTGGGAGCGCGGGCATGAACGGCACACGCGGCTGGCTCTTCGAGCGGGGCCGCCGTCCGTTCTTCGACCCTTTCGGAACCGGCGTTTGCGGACTGTTCGCGGCCGACCGAGGAGTCGTTAGACGTCGAACATGATACGGGAACGCTTCAGCAATTCCTGACCCAGGCCCAAGACCACGTCGACGAGGCGCGTCGACGGCGGCAAGCGCGTCTCCCCAGATCCGTCTGGATCGCCGGATCGGGGACCTTCTCGCAACGAGCGTCATTCCTGCCGTGCCAGCACGAGCCCGCATGAATTCCACTCGCGCGAGAAGGCCGTCGAGCCAACGTCATCCGCTTGCGCGCCGTTCCAGCCCCCGCTCGACCCGTACGTGAACGGACGGCGATTCTCCTTCTGCGTGTCACGGCACCATGCAAGAGTCCGCGCATGTCGGAGAGCGATCTGCAGACGCGCTATGCCAACACCGTGTTGCGGCTCGAGACACTTCTGTCGCCGCTCGCGGGCACCTTCGCCGTCCACGAAGCCATGACGCTGCGCAACGAGCTGGCCGCTCGGACCCCCTTCCTCGAACAGGCAGGCATGGCTTCGCCGCGTGGCTCGATGCGCATGGCGGCCACTGAGATCCATGTCCAGTCGACGGCATTGCTGACGGCACTCGACACCGCGCTCCGGACGTACAAGCCGCAGGACCAGCTCATGGTCATGGCGCAGGCCCAGCGCTGGCGCTTGGTGGTCAAGGACCATCGGCAGGATATCGGCCTCGTCTCGTAGCGAGCTCCAATTCCCGCCGTTCGCGGCGGCGTCCTCCAGAGACCCACCGAAGTCGCAAATAGCCCGCGCCTCAGATTTGTCACTGTCTCGCTGCGCTCAGCCGCTCTCATTGTTGCAGCGCGCCTGGACGACAGGGACGGTAAGCCGATGGCGCCCGCATACGATGAGGACGCTGCCATCTTCGGCGCCTGACGTGGTCTTCGAAGGGTTTGTCGGTGACGATCGGCAAAAGCACCCGAGCGAACGAAAGCCCAGGACGCCTTCTTGCAGGCGTCGCCGTCGCGGCAACCGCGCTCGTGCTCGCGGTGCGCCTCGTCTTTGCGAGCCAGGTGAATTTCTGCGGCGGAGCGGACGCGTGCTACTACTTCGCTCTCGCGCGGGAAATCGCGAGCCGCCACGACTTCCTGCTGAACTTCGTCTGGAACTATCAAAGCGATCGCATCGACCTGCCCAATCTCGCCGGCACCTACTGGCGGCCAGGCACCAGCCTGCTGCTGCAGATCACGGCGCCCCTCGGCGAGGTGTCGCTTCGCTCGAGTGCGATGATGGCCTCGCTCGCCACGATCGTGGCCGCGCTTGCCGCGGCCGATTTCGTTCGGAGCCTGACGAGCAGAACGCGTACGGCGCTGCTCGCCTACATCATCGCCCTCTGCCTGCCGACCTTCTGGGTGATCGCGCTCCAGGCCGATTCGGCCGTGTTCTATGGCGCGGCCGTGTCGTGGTTCCTCGTCCTCTTCCTGCCGACGCACCGCAACGTCGCGCGCGACGTACTCGCCTTGCTCTGCCTCGCCGCGGCCTATCTGATCCGCAACGATGCGATCCTCCTCGCCGTGCCGTTTGCTGCCGTGCTGGCGATAAGAACGCGCGAGTCTGCCGTCGAGCGCCGCTATGCGCTCGTCCTCGCCGGCGCGTTCGCGCTCGCGCTGCTGCCGACTCATCTCGTGACCTGGTGGATTACCGGCCGGCTCACCAATGGATCGATTCTTTCCGTACTCTTCTTCCACGACATTGCCGACTTCTCCTCCTACGGCCGGCGGCTCAACTTCGCGAGCTGGTGGGCGATCGGACCGGCGGCTCTCCTCGAGCAGCGCGGCGCAGTTCTGATTCAAATCATGCATCATCTCATGATGAGCTTCGGCGGAGCGGCGACGGTGCTCGCAATCGTGGGAGTCGCAATCGGCCTCCTGTCCCGGCCATCCACCTTCGCGCGGACGCTGGCTGGACCCGCTGCCTTCCTGTTGTCGATGGTGCTGGTCTATGCCTTCGTGCTTCCGGCCATCGGCGATCATGCCGCGCAACGCAGCTATACGGGGTTCCTGCCCATCCTGGCGGCTCTAGCGGCCTACTGCATCGACGAGATCGCGGTCTCGCGACCGGCATGGCTGGCGCTCTCGACGGTCGTCGTGAGCTTCCTGGCCTTCGATGGCATCAATCGCGCACGCATCACGCTCGACGACAACCGCAAGGAGCTGGCGCAATACCATGCGGAGGCGCAGCTCATCGAGAGGAGCAGCCCCAAACCCCGCCAGGCGCTGGCGATGGTCGCCAATCCCGCCGTCTTCACCACCACGACCGGCATTCCCTCGGTGGCGCTGCCCACCAACGGCCCCGCCGCCGTGCGCCAAGCCGCGAGAGACTTCAATGCAACCGCAATCGTCGTCGACCGCTGGAGTCACATCCTGAGCGACGACAGGGAACTCGCGGCTGCCCCCCGGCTGGGCGTGCCCGGGTCGCAACTGGTGGTCATCTCCCTGATCGGTGCTGGCGCGGACGGCCTTTGAGGTCCGGCCCTGGGATGACTATGGGAATGGGGCTAGAACATATTCCGTCCGGCCGGAATCGGCCGGACGGAATATGCCTGCTGCAACAGGCATCGTCCGTGCGCGCATTTCCGTTCAGATGGAACCGCGCCGTTGGTCAATGAAACAAGCGATGATCGTGCGGGCGCGGTTCCATCTGAACGGAAATCGCTCTAGCAGGCTGTTGAAGAAGTCGGTTAACGGCGAGCGATGAAGGCAATGTCATCACCGTTGTCGAGGGAGATCTCGCCCTTGAGGGAACCGTCGTCCTGCAGTTCAGCCCAG